>CANPXV010000036.1 GCA_947586855.1 uncultured Clostridia bacterium | reverse complement strand
TCTTGGGAGATGGGCAGGGACAGCTCGCCAAACAGGTCGGAAGAGGTAGAGAGGGGAGCACCGTTGGCCGTCAGGGAGAAGTCGTCGGCGCCAAACCAGCTCAGTTTCAAGGTGCTTTCCGTCAGCACATTGAAGTAGGTGCTCGGGGTAAGTGTGCCTGCGCTCCAAGTTCTGTTGAATGATCCGTTTTGCGCCGTCACAGTAAACCGTTCGGGTGCGTTCAAGATAATAATAGTCAAACTGTAAGTTTCGGATTTGCCATCGTCTGCGGATAATATCTCTGCGTCCAGTAGCGTTACGTCTTGCCCATACGCCACAACTTTGCCTTGCACAAGTATTGTATTGCCAACGTTTAGTGTGTCAATGGCGCACCTGTCGTCTACGGATACATCTATATAGTTGTCGTCACTACCCAAAGTCAAAGTGCGGCTGTTGACGTTACACGCCCTCAGAGACAGAGATATGCAAAACAGCACAGTGCTGGGAGTATCTGTATAGTTGCGCTTGGCAATATCTTGCAACTCAGATAATGTCTCTACGTATATTACCTCGGGTATATCCCACACAAAGTCTCGTTCCGTCCACTCGGTATTGCAGCTTTGGTCGGAGAAATACCTATTGCACACCGTGCACTGCCAATGTTCTTTCCAGCCTGTTTCTTTATCTGTGGGTTTCTTTTCTTCTATGCGTATCGGCTCATGATTGCCATAGCCCAGATCCGTATCTACCACTTCTCTGGTTTGCAAACATACTGTGCACTTTTCTCGATGTTTTCCGTATTCAATACAAGTAGCAGGTACATATCCTCCATCGGGTATCCAATTGTGGGCAGCGGGCAATATCTCGTTGTGGGTATAGTTACAGACAGAACAATGGCTATGTATATATCCATTATCTGTGCAAGTAGGATCTTGACGTTTCTCTGTAATAACATGTCCGCTTTGCTCTATTGCAGAGCACATAGTACATTGCTGCCAATGATGGGTATCGTCAAAGAGATATTCGCCATCAAAGGAGTGAGGTATAGTATCTAAGATGACCGTTTCTTCGTAGGGGCAGTTAATACAACGTTTGGTAACTTTGCCTGTTGCGGAGCAAGTTGGTTCTATCCGAGATAACGGCACTTCTTCCATTGTGTGAGGTGCAAGCTGCAACTCTTTTGTTTCCAGGATATATCCACAGTCTTTGCATAGTGTTTTGCTTGTCCCTGCTTGTGTACAGGTAGATGGGGTTATCTGCTCTATCTTTTCTCCGTGAGGAGATTGGTTCAATGGAGCATTGCATACAGTACAATATGTCCAATGGTATAGTTCGTTACTGTTGTAGATATGAGAATCCGTATGTTGTTGTGTGGCAGGGACAGTTATCTCTTGCAGATAACCGCATATGGTGCATTTGCTATCCGAGTGCCCTGTCTTTCCGCAAGTAGGAGAGCATTGCATATTATTGGGGCAATCGCAAGGGATAAGAGTATGCTGCTGCAACACCAACTGTTGGCAGCGATTGCATTTGTAATAGTGACCTTCTTGTGTAGAAGAGACGACCTCTTCATTACAGTTGTGCCCCAATGGAGATATTGTCTGTACGCTTTGCATACCGCATACGCATTGCCAAGTGGCAGATCCGCCCGATGTACAGGTAGGTTCAGAGACACTTACCTGCTGCATATTGTGATGCTCTTCACTATCCTCCAATGGCAGAGAGCACCTTTCGCATATCTTCCAATGGGTATCTGCATTGTTGTCATATGCAGTATAGCTATGACCCAATATTGGTGTAGAAGTAGTCTGTGTTGCTCCACAGATACAGGACATAGTGACATGCCCCTCTTCCGTACAGGTAGAGGGGACAGTGTCTGTGTGTTCATAGTTATGCTGTTGTCTGCTATCCGGTTGTTCCTCTCCGCAAGAAGAGCATATGTTCCAATGGAAAGAATTATCTTTTTGTATATTGTAGTTATGCCCTGTGGAGGGTAATGTTTCGGTATAGATATATCCGCATATGCAGGATACCACTCTGCTGCCCGATTGAGTGCAAGTGGCAGGCGTACAAGATAGTTGGGTATCTGCATAGTGAGTATTGACAGAACTATCTTCTGTTACATGGCATATCTCACACTCCTGCCAATGCTCGGTTGAGTTGCTTACATAAATATATGTATGCTGTGCAAGGGGTAGATCTGTAATTGTCTCCTCTCCGCAGATACATCTGAGGGTTTGTTTGCCTGTTTGGATACAAGTAGATGGGGTAGTAGAAACAACTTCAAAGATATGTTCTGTTTGCTGAGTAGTAAATCCGCAAAGACTGCATTTTTGCAAATGAAAAGCGCCCTCGCAAGACCAATACAGGTCATGACCGAGAGCGTTTGTATTCTCTGTATATTCATATCCGCAAGAGCAGGCGTATGTGACTTGTCCCATCCCCGTGCAGGTAGGCTGCATGGTAACCCTGCTGTCAAAGCTGTGGACGTGCTGTGGCCGGGGATCCTCCTCTAACGCCGCCAAAACACACACCGAAACGCACAGCACCAAAAGCATAACGGGCAATGCGATCAGCCATCTTTTGTGTATCATCTGCGCCTCGTATCTATTCAGTTGTTAAAATTGTGTTTATTGTACCAC
>CANPXV010000035.1 GCA_947586855.1 uncultured Clostridia bacterium | reverse complement strand
GGGTTTGCGCTGTCGTCGTGGTGCAAGGGCGATACGACCCTCACCTGATGTCCCTTTGCGGCCAGCCCGTCTATCAGCCGTCGTATGGTCTTGACGGTGCCGTTGTTTTCCAGACCCAATATATCGGTAACAATAGTGATATTCATAGCGTAATTTTTTTCGTTATTTTTTCAGATTTTTGCGCTCACTTTTTTGTTGCGGCGCACATTTATCGGCAGTGGTGCATTTTGACCGAAACCGTTCGGCATTTGTCCGAAGCCGTTCGGAGTTCTGTCAGATATTATTCGGCGCCATTTGACGTTGTTTGCAATTGTTTGATATGTGTAATTTGCTTGTAAAACGGCGTCGATTTTTATTATACCAAAATTCACCCAAAAAATCAACCCCTGCCGCAATAATGCGCCGATTTTTCGCAATCTGCACCTTTCAACCCGACTTCGACGGCCCTTTTGCCCGATTTTTGCAGTAAAACAAAGTAAATTTGCACAAAAAAGCTCCCGACTTCTTTGCAAAGTCGGGAGCGTAATTTTGTTTCTGTGGTAAATCTGACGGTGCGCAAGCCATCAAAACGCAAAACTTGCGCCGTCAACTGCGGCCGTCCGCCGTTTTACGCTCGGTCGGCTGCCTACGCCTTGTTGGCGGAGCCAAGCACGTCCACGATTTTGTGTTTTACCATATCCTTCATCATGGCGCGGGCGTCGCCCAGATATTGACGGGGGTCAAAGTGGGACGGATTTTCGGCAAAGTGTTTTCTCACTGCGGCGGTAAAGGCCACACGCAGGTCGCTGTCGATGTTGATCTTGCACACAGCCATTTGCGCCGCCTTGCGCAGCTCGCTCTCGGGGATACCGATAGCATTGGGCATGCTGCCGCCGTATTGATTGACGATGGCCACCTTGTCCTGCGGCACACTGCTTGCGCCGTGCAGCACAATGGGGAAACCGGGCAGGCGTCTGCCGATTTCTTCCAGAATGTCCAAGCGCAGTTTGGGGTCTTGCCCGGGCTTGAATTTGTAAGCGCCGTGGCTGGTGCCGATAGCGATAGCAAGGCTGTCTATGCCTGTGCGTGCGGTAAACTCCTCCACCTCGTCGGGGCTGGTAAACAAGGCGTCCTTGGCGTCCACCTTCACATCGTCCTCCACGCCGGCAAGCTTGCCCAGCTCGGCCTCCACAACCACGCCATGGGCGTGGGCATACTCCACAACCTTACGGGTGAGGGCGATATTCTCCTCCCACGGCTTGGAGCTGGCGTCTATCATCACCGAGGTGAACCCGCCGTCTATCGAGGCCTTGCAGATCTCAAAATCCGCACCGTGATCGAGGTGCATTGCAATGGGGATATCCGTCGTTTCCACAGCGGCCTCCACCAGATGTCTCAGGTAGACGGGGTTGGCGTACTTGCGGGCGCCTGCCGATACCTGCAATATCACGGGAGAGCGACACTCGTTTGCGGCCTCCACAATGGCCTGTACCATTTCCATATCGTTCACGTTAAATGCGCCCACGGCGTAACCGCCCTTGTAGGCTTTGCTGAACATTTCCTTTGTTGTAACCAGTGGCATTTGCTATTCCTCCAAAAATTTTGTCAGTTGCACCGCAACCCGCCCCGTTTGGCCTTTTATAGATAGATTTTATGCAAGGTAAAACGGAATTTTATATACAAAATTTATTTTTATGTGTTGTCAAACGGATTGCCTTGTGCTATAATTTGATTTGGTGGATTTGGACACCAAGGAGATTTTTCACTCCGTGGATATTGTACCACAATACGGATTTTTAGTAAAGAAGTATTGCAAAACCAACTAAAAATTTTTTGGAGGTAAACTCACAATGGCACAAAAAAAGGTAAGAGTTGCAATCAACGGCTTTGGACGTATCGGACGTCTTGCATTCCGTCAGATGTTTGGCGCAAAGGGATATGAAATCGTTGCCATCAACGACCTCACCAGCCCCAAGATGCTTGCCCATCTGTTGAAGTACGACACCGCTCAAAAGCGCTACGAGCTGGCCGGCACCGTTTCCAGCACCGAGCCGGTACTGTCCGAGGATGGCAAAAAGGTCCTCACGCCCGGCACACTGACCGTCAACGGCAAAACAATCAACATCTATGCAGAACCCAAGGCAGAAAAACTTCCTTGGAGAAGGCTGCGTGTAGACGTGGTGTTGGAGTGCACAGGTTTCTACACCTCTAAGGCCAAGGCTCAGGCTCACATCGACGCCGGCGCCAAAAAGGTCATCATTTCCGCACCCGCCGGTAACGACCTGCCCACCGTTGTGTACGGCGTAAACGAAGGTATCCTCAAAGCCAGCGATACAATCATTTCCGCAGCCAGCTGCACAACCAACTGCCTTGCCCCCATGGCAAAAGCCCTCAACGACTTTGCCCCCATTGTGTCCGGCATAATGACAACCGTCCACGCCTACACGGGCGACCAGATGGTATTGGACGGCCCTCACCGCAAGGGCGACCTTCGTCGTGCCCGTGCAGCGGCCTGCAACATCGTCCCCAACTCCACAGGCGCAGCCAAGGCTATCGGCCTGGTGATACCCGAGTTGGACAAGAAGCTTATCGGTTCGGCTCAGCGTGTGCCTGTGTGCACGGGCAGCTCCACAATTCTGGTGGCAGTTGTCAAGGGTCACGACATCACCAAGGAGGCTATCAACGCCTACATGAAGAGCGTGCAATCGGATAGCTACGGCTACAACGAGGATCCCATCGTCAGCAGCGACGTCATCGGCGAAACCCACGGCTCCATCTTCGACGCCACCCAGACAATGGTCTCCAAGCTGGACGACGACACCTATCAGGTGCAGGTGGTTGCTTGGTACGACAACGAAAACAGCTACACCACGCAAATGGTGCGCACCATCAAGTACTTTGCCGAGCTTGTAGACTAAGTTTTTTGCCACCCCGGGTGCCTTTTTTGCCCCGATTTGGCGGCAAATCGGGCTACCAATCAACAGCTTTGCAAGAAGTCGACCCAATAGCGGCCGACTTTTTTTATTCTCCGCCCAATTGTATTTTATTTTGACAAATTGCAAGTCGGGTACGGTTGGAGTAGTTGCAAATCGTGCACAATAAAAAATGTGTTGTCGCCCATTGACAAGGCGGCGCAAAAGTGTTACAATACTTTTAGAAAATATGTTCCAAAAATCGTAAGGCAAGGCAAAATGACGCAAAGGCAGTACATCGCAATAGACCTCAAATCCTTCTATGCCTCGGTGGAATGCCGAGAGCGCAATCTGGACCCGCTTTCCACCCATCTGGTGGTGGCGGACGCTGCCCGCACGGAAAAAACCATTTGCCTGGCCGTTTCGCCCGCATTGAAAGCCTACGGCATACCGGGGCGGCCAAGGC
>CANPXV010000034.1 GCA_947586855.1 uncultured Clostridia bacterium | reverse complement strand
TTTGCAAACGAAAGTATTCAAAAAATAAAAACAATGAATTCCGGAAGTTTTGACCCGCTGGCATAGTTAACAAAGGCATTGTTTACTCTCCGTCCAGATAAACAGAGACGGTTACCACCTGCTAACATCGACAGAAATGGCATAAATCGTAGCTTAAAGGGGCTGTCGCATTAAGCGGCGGTCCTTCTGCATATTTGCAAGTATTTAGTCAAAACACTCAAGCCGTTTGACTTGAGTGTTTTGCCACTTTGAGGTATAATTTTATTGACCAACAAATCCCTTCAAACATTGCGAATTATCTAAAACACTCAAAAACTCGCAAAAACAAGGACTGTCGTAAGTGAATTTTGTCCACTTGCGACAGCCCTGTTTGATGTGCGCCGTTACGCATTCAGTTGCGCCAGCATGTCCTCCAACTCTACGCCGTGGGCGGCCGCAGCCTCCTCGACGGTCTCGGTGTGGGCCATAAGGCAGTGGATGCAACCCATGCCGTATCTGCCAAACACACGGGCGGCCTCCGGCTTGACTTGCAAAACTTCTACGATCTTCATATCCTTGGTTATCATGGCAAATCTCCTTGTTGAAATTTTTTTGTCAGTGCTATTGTACAACAGTGTGTGCAAATTTGCAACTAAAATGCAAAAATTGTTGCGATTGTCGCCGCATCGAACGGCGATGTCGGTAAAAAAGCGCACCGTTTGTCAAATTGCGCTGCGTAGCGTTGACAACGGCGGCGGTTGTTTGGTAAAATGATTGCAGCGAGGTGCATCTATGAACAAAATTGTGATAGGCATTGCCGGCGGTACGGCCTCGGGCAAAACCACCGTGGCAGAAAAGCTCTTTGAGGCATTCGGCAACGACGCCGTGATGCTGAGCCAGGACTTCTACTACAAGCCGCACGAGACGCTCACCCTCGAAGAGCGCAACAAGCTCAACTACGACCACCCCGACAGCGTGGATACTGCCATGCTTGTGGAGCACGTGCGAGAGCTGAAAAGGGGCAACGCCATTTTGCACCCCACCTACGACTTTGTAAGCCACTGCCGCTGCGACAAGTGGGAGCGCACCGAAAGCGCCAAGCTCATCATTGTGGAGGGCATTTTGATCTTTACCGACAGCAAATTGTGCCGTCTGTGCGACATCAAGCTGTTTGTGGACGCTCCCGCCGACGTGAGGTTTATCCGCCGTCTGGAAAGGGACGTAAACGAGCGCGGCCGCACAATGCAATCGGTGGTGGACCAATATCTGACCACCGTGCGCCCCATGCACGAGCTGTTTGTGGAGCCAAGCAAGGCCAAGGCCGACCTCATCATACCGCAGGGCGGCTACAACGAGATTGCCATCAATATGATTATCGATGGCATCAAAAAGAAACTTAACTAAGGTGCGCCATGACAATAAATCTTGAAAACGTCGCCAACGCACGGGATCTGGGCGGCATTGCAACTCCCTATGGCACGGTTGCGCCACGACGTCTGGTGCGGTCGGGACACCTCAGCATTGCAAGCGACAGCGATGTGGCTGTGTTGAGAGAGCTGGGTCTGCAACGCATTGTGGACCTGCGCACGCCCGCAGAAATCGCCAATCACCCCGACAAATGTATAGATGGGGTGCAATTTGTAAACATTTCCATCATGAGCGCCACCACCTTTGGCATAAGCTACGAGACGCTGGACGGCGCCCAAATCGCCGCAAAATTGCAGGCGGGCATCGACCGTATGCTGGCCCGCAACGAGACCCCGATAGAGCACATGCGCATACTGTATCGACAATTTGTGGACGACAAGCACAGCCGCTTGGGTTACGGGCGGTTTATCAAACTGTTGGCGCATCAGCCCGTGGATGGCGCAACTTTGTGGCATTGCACCGGCGGAAAAGACCGCTGCGGCACCTGTGCGGCGCTGCTGCTGTACTGTCTGGGCGCCGACAAAGAGGCCATCATGCAGGACTATCTGCTGACCAATGCGCAGGTGGGAGAGCACGCCCAAAGCATTTTGGCAAAGGTGCGGCCGCATGTGGCAGCGGACAGGCTTGCGTTGGTGCAATCGATGTTGCTGGTGGAGCGCAGTTATCTGCAAAGTTTTTGGGACAAAATGACGGCCGATTTTGGCAGCGTCGAGGGCTTTTTGCGGGATTGCGGCGTGACTGACGAGGACGTCGCCGCCCTACGGGCCAACTATCTGGTGTGACGGAGTGCGCCGAGGACGGCGAATTTTGCAAACAGGCAAAAAACTCTTGACAAATCGGCAAAAGTGCGGTATTATAATCAAGCATTGAGCAACGCTTGGCTTGTTGATGCGGGCGAAGAAACAAATGCGCCCGACGGGACAAGCGAGGCAGGCGAAATCAAGTAAATAGTTATATCGCGGGGTAGAGCAGTCCGGTAGCTCATCGGGCTCCTCAGCCGAGCGAAGCGAACGCCGAGCCCGACAGTATAAGTGGGGTAGGTAAAATCAAATAAATAGTTATATCGCGGGGTAGAGCAGTCCGGTAGCTCATCGGGCTCATAACCCGAAGGTCGTGTGGTTCAAATCCCGCCCCCGCAACCAATAGGCAGCGACGCCGTATTCGTCGCAACAGAAAGCGAGCGCACGAGGCACTCGCTTTTCTGTTGTTTCCGCTTGGGCGTGCTGCCCCGTGTTTCTGAGGCAGGGACAGTTTGAAATAATGTAGCGCTCCACTTCGTTTCGCTCACCCTGCGCTTCGCATGGGACAAATCCCGCCCCCGCAACCAATAGGAGCACTTGCAATAAAGCAGGTGCTCTTTTTGCGGGGTAGAGCAGTCCGGTAGCTCATCGGGCTCCTCAGCCGAGCGAAGCGAACGCCACGACCGCAAGGGAGTATAACCCGAAGGTCGTGTGGTGACGAGATTGACGCTTTCGCGTAACAATCTCTATTCCGTCGCAGTTCCACCGCTCCTTACAAATCCCGCCCCCGCAACCATTAAGAACACCTGCAAAAACGCAGGTGTTCTTTTTTGCGGGGGTAGAGCAGTCCGGTAGCTCATCGGGCTCCTCAGCCGAGCGAAGCGAACGCCACGACCGCAAGGGCTTATAACCCGAAGGGTAGCACCGTGACAATTATGTCTGACATAGAATGTGCCACATATTTTTACTAATTTTACATTGTGTTGCCGTAAAAATTTTTCTTTTTTTTCCATTGACCTTTACTTCACTACACTATTACTCACGAAACAAATCGTCCTGTGCTACCTTTCCCCTGTCGAAAGGTGAGAGAAAAAACAAGGGGTTCTATTTTAGAACTGCTATATTGGCTTTCAGCCGGCACTAAAACGCCCACTTTCCTTGCCATTTTAATAAAAATTTGTCAAAATCCAAATTTCTGTTGCAATATCTATTGCGTTTTCGGTTTTGGTGTGGTACAATAAACACAATTTTAACAA
>CANPXV010000033.1 GCA_947586855.1 uncultured Clostridia bacterium | reverse complement strand
TCCCTGACGGCCAACGGTGCTCCCCTCTCTACCTCTTCCGACCTGTTTGGCGAGCTGTCCCTGCCCATCTCCCAAGATCTGACCCTCATCTTCACCTTCCCGGCCGGCAGAACCACATCACTCTCGCAAAACAACGCTGTAACCGCACTTCCAAAGCCGGCCCGCCCACTCAACATCTCAGCTTCGCCAGCCCACGCTGCCACCTTGCCGCTGTCTCGCCGGCCTCTGCTTTTCAGTCCGACTTCGCCACCAAACATCGCCGCACGCTATTGTATTGCAACAAACCAAGTTGTGTGGTATAATTATCTGAGTTGTACAATTTGCGGAGTAAAAAAATGAGATTATTGTCTTTGTTTTCCGGCTGCGGCGGGATGGATATCGGGTTTGAGGGCAATTTCCGCTGCCTGAGGAGGTGCATAAACGACCAACTGCACCCCGATTGGATTGCGGAGGGCGACGAAACCTGGGTGACGGTTGCGCCAACGGACTTTCAAACGGTTTTTGCCAACGACATCCGCCCCGACGCCAAGGCGGCGTGGGTGTCCTATTTTGGGCGCCGCAACAATCGGGCAGACGAAATTTACCATCTGGGCAGCATCGTGGATCTGGTAAAGCGGGCAGAGTGCGGAGAGAGCGTTTTTCCCGACGATATCGACATTGTCACGGGCGGATTTCCCTGCCAGGACTTTTCGGTGGCGGGCAAACGTCAGGGCTTCAACTCTCAAAAAAGCCACCTGGGGTCGGATTTATCCGCCGACGAGCCCTCTGTCGAAAACCGCGGCCAGCTGTACATATGGATGAAAGAGGTGATCACCCTCACCACGCCAAAAATGTTTGTGGCAGAAAACGTCAAGGGGCTGACCAACCTGGACGACGTAAAAGAGGTGATCGAGCGCGACTTTGCCGAGGCCGCCCACGGCGGATATCTGGTGGTACCCGCAAAAATCATGTATGCGCCCAACTACGGTGTGCCGCAATCCCGCGAACGGGTGATATTTTTTGGTTTTAGAAAAAACGCCCTCAAAGATGCGGCGTTGCAAGAGCTGAGCAGGCAAAACATTGCCCCCCAATACGACCCCTACCCAAGCAAAACTCACGGCGGGATAGACCAACCGCCCTTTGTGACATGCGCCGAGGCCTTTGTTGGCCTGGACGAGCCGGAAGTTTCGTCCGATCCGTCGCAAAAGGCGTATTCCTGCGCAAAATATATGGGGACGCATTGCCAGGGGCAATCCGAGGTGCGGCTCAACTCTGTCGGGCCGACCATCCGATCCGAGCACCACGGCAACATCGAGTATCGCCGTTTGAGCTTGGCCCACGGCGGACGCTATGCGCAGGAGTTGGCCGAAGGCAAGATCGAGAGGCGTCTGACCGTACGCGAGTGCGCCAGGATACAGACCTTCCCCGACGACTATCAATTTGTGCAGGGCAAAACGGCAAACAACGTGGCCGTGTCGTCCAGCGACGCCTACAAAATCATCGGCAATGCCGTGCCCTGCGTTTTGGCATATAACATTGCAAAAAATCTGGAAAGCAAGTGGCCGCTTTATTTTGAGGAGTAGTTGACAATGATATTTTCCGTAAATCCAAAACCAAGTTTGACCGAATTTGCCGATTTGATGCGCAAAACGGACATCCTGCTTAACGACGACGCCGCCCAAAGGCCCGCCTACTATGCAGGACGGTCGGGCAATCTGTTGGAGGACGACGTTACGTCCGCACTGATGGAGTGCGCCAAGGGGACGCCCTTTGACGGCACAATAGAAAAAATATCGGGGCAACGCTTCCCCGATATCGTTGCCGCAAAGTTTTACGGCGTGGAGGTAAAAAGCACCAAGGACGACCATTGGACGTCGACGGGCAGCAGCATTTTGGAAACCACACGTATTGGCGACGTCGAGCGTATCTATATGACCTTTGGCAAGCTGGGCGGTACGCCCCGATTTTTGTCTCGGCCGTACGAGCAGTGCCTTGGCGGCATCGCCGTGACGCACATGCCCCGCTATCTGATTGACATGCGCCTGAAGGCGGGCGAGACGATTTTTGACAAAATGGGCATCGCCTACGACGTTTTGCGAAAAATGGACGACCCCATATCGCCTGTTGCGCAGTACTACAAGAGCCAATTGAAGCCCGGCGAAAGTTTGTGGTGGGTGGGCAACCCGATGGACGAGGCCGTATCCGCCACGATAAAACTGTGGAAGAACCTATCGGCGGAGCAAAAGCGGACCTTCAAGGTGTACGCATGTGTCAACTTCCCCGAGATTTTTGGTGGAGACTACGGCAGGTATGCGTTGTGGCTGACCGCCCAAGGCGTTGCCGACCCCCACATCAGGGACCAATTTTCTGCCGGAGGGCAAGAGAATATGCGGCTGTCGTCGGGTGCGGTGGCAAAGTTGCCGGCGATTTTTAGGCGGGTAAAGCAATACGCCGATCTGATTGTGCGGCGTTTTTCGCAGGCCGAACCCATCGAGCTGGTTGCTGCGCATTTTGTGGACGGCAGCGTTGCAAGGGAACGGCTGCGCAAGTGGGCGGAAGAGGTCGCCCGATATTCTCCGACGGGGCACGCTGTTGCGCTGGACGCACTCGGCACCCTTTTCGGGCTGTGACGCACCCTCACACACCACGGCACCAAATCAACAACAAAATGCACACAACAAGCCCTCTACCGTACAAGTAGAGGGCTTTAAGCTATAAATTATGCACATTGCTCCAAAGTGGTCGCCGATCCATAGAAAGGCACACCGATTGCAGTGCAACAAAATGAGCGCTTGCCAATAGCGGCGAATCAAGGCAATCGATGGGGACATGCCGACCTTCCCTTTGCGGTTTGGGAGTTTAGTCCCAACCCAAATATTCCGGAAAAAGTATGTCGATTTCTGACCGGGTCAGCTTGACTTGCACAGATTTGGAAACGTCTTCGTCCAGAGGCGATTGCTCCACGCAGCCAAGCAGTTGAAGTTGATCCATAATTTTGCCTGCTCGATAAAATCCAATGCCCAAACCGAGTTGCGCCGTAGCAATGGATGCACGCCCGTCGGCATATACGACCCAAAATTTGAGGGCCATTTTGCATAGCTGATCCAACACGTTGTTGTGCTTTGCCAGGATATATATTGTGGTGTCGCTCCAAGGCGCAACAATCGTCACATCATCTGCGTTGAGGACCGATTTGATTTGATCGGCAAAATTGTTGAGGTCCCTTGCGTCTTTCTTGGGGGAAAGATAATCGAAAACATATCCTGTGGACGAGGGCCCGTACTGGATGGCTTTGAGTTGGAGCTTGTATCCCTCCCGACCAAGAATGTTTACCAGACCTTGCGAATTGAGCAGCTCTTTGGTATAGTGGGTTGTGTCGCCCACCATTGCACAGCGGCTCGCTTCTTCGACATATTGTTTTATCCGTTCGCAATCGTCAATTTGCGTCTGGGGTTCCTCATCTTCCTCGCCCTCGTCCTCGTCGAGGAACGATGACAACTCGTCATAGTCTTCGTCGTCAAATTCGTTGTCTTCTTCGTCGTCAATTTCGTCATCCAATTCGTCGTCGTTGTCGTCATCGTCGTCATCGTTGTCCTTGCAGTATGTTTTCAGCCTTGCAAGAGTTTCCAACATTCCTCGGCGATTGTGCGCATCAATTTCACTAAACGGCAATTTCCCGTCAAAGCGTTCTTCGCATACACCTTCCACCAATGCGTACATGTCGTCCGTTGAGGAGCGCCGTTTGGTCGCAGAGTTGCTTTTGTTATCCGTCTGTTTTGGCGCAGGGGGATCGTTGTGGACAATATAGTTCAACCCGTCGTCTGCTAATGTTACCTGTCCGATTTTTTCCATCTCGCTGACGCATTCGCGCAGGTCCCCATATTTGATGCGCAGCTCCCTCTGAACGGATGGGATAGAAAAGGTTTTTCGTTTCAACAATTCTTCTTGTAAATGGATTTTTATGTTTGGTTTAGTCATTTTCTTCTCCTTTCGGCGTTTTGTCGGCCTTGCGAAATCAGCATCCATTTCAAGCGTATTTCCTAACGCCAACTCGATTATTCCCCAATTCTCACTCTC
>CANPXV010000032.1 GCA_947586855.1 uncultured Clostridia bacterium | reverse complement strand
ACCCCAGATAGTTGTAGCTGCCTGCAAAAAACGCCGCAATGGGTATGTTTTGCAGGCGGAAGGGGGTGTGATCGCTGCCCTGAACAAACTCGTAGTAGTTGTAGCCGAAGTTGTCGGTGTAGTTGTTGACGCCCAAAGCGTGGGGCTTTTCGACGAGGGAATCGCACTTGGACAAAATGAGGTCGGCCATATCGGTGGGCTTGTTTTCGCACATAAGATAGAGATTTTGCCCCAAAGCGATGCTGTCGATGTTGAACATCAGCAGCACATTTTGCGGATCGACCGCCATTTGCTCCGCTACATAGACGGAGGAGCCCACAAGGCCGTCCTCCTCGCAATCGAAGGCCACCAGCGCAACGTCGAAGGGCAGAGATTTGTCCGCAAGGGCGTAGGCTATCTGCAACAAAGCGGCCACACCGCAAGCGTTGTCGTTGGCGCCCTGACCCACGGCGTCGTAGTGAGCGCCTATCACCACCAACTTGTCGCTGTCGGGGTTATCCAGATAGGCCTCGACGTTGTGGCCGGGGACGGCGTCCGCACCGAAATAGCGCTGCTTGACGGCATTGGGGTAGTTGTCACCGAGGGCCAACTGCATTTGCGTTGTGACATAATCCGTCACAGCCTTTTTTGCGTCGGAAAGGGCGTCGCCGTGCGCTAAGCTCAGCTCTCCGTTGAGTTGGCAAAGCTGTTGAACAAAGGCCGAAGCGTCCCAATCGGAGGCAGTTTGCACACCGTCCTCGGCAAAGGCCGTGCATCCCAACGCCGCAACAATGGCCACCGTAAGTATGAGAAATGCAACAAGAAGTTTTTTCATAGCAGCACCTCGAACACGACGGCGCATACAAAGTAGACTATCGCCACACTGCGGAAATAGTAGGGACGGGTGACGTCGTTGAAATAGAGCTGCGAAGTGACGTGGTAAAATCCGATGACGCAGCACAGCGACACCACAAAGGGAAACAGCACTCCACCCCAATTGAGCAGCAACGGCGTGGCCAGATTGAGCAACCTCAGCAAGCCGCACGCCAGATAGTAGATACAGCAAAACAGCTGCGCCAACAGCCCAAACTCGCTGCGGGGGATGTTGTAGAATCGGCAAACGTGCAAAAACCAGGACATCAGGTAGGGCACGGCAAACATCAGCACAATGCCCAGCACCAGCGATGAGAGCAAGCCCATTGCCACGATAAATGCGTCGCTGACGGCGTAGGTCACAATTTGCTGCGCCGCAAGTTGCGCCGAGGCAAGGCTGTCCTGCCAGGAATAGAACACATACAGCAGCACAAACGCCAATCGGATGAGCGTGTTGCCGAGACGATAGTTTTGTCGTAGTTTGTTAAGCACCAATGTTACCTCACAATAGACTTACAGCGAAATAAGCTGCATAATTAGCAAATTCATGACCTCGTTTTCGTCGGCAAAGGCCTTGATACGGGCGTCGGCGGCGGCAAGATACTGTAATGCGCAAGAAAGCTGTATGGCCTTGTAGCGAGAGGCAGTCTCCTTGGCATAGCCGACAGAGGCGGGCTTTACTCCAAGATACCGAGCCAACTCGTCGTTGGAAAAGGCGGACGTCTTGACATAGTAGACCCTGCGATAAAAGTTGTAGATGAGGGCAAACAGCGCACGGGGTTCCTCTCCACGAGAGACCAGCCCTCGGTAAATTTCCGTTGCACGGCGGGCGTTTTTGGCGGCGATGGCCTCCGACAGGTCGTAGACGGCAAACTCGGCGTCCTTGTGCACAAGCTGCTCCACCGACTGCGGTGTTACCTCGCCGAAATCGATAAGTTTTTGCGTCTCTACCGAGATGCGGGACATATCCAGCAAGCAGTAGTCGGCAATCAGCTGGGCGCAAAGGTTGTCCACCGCAACGCCCTGACGCTTGGCATAGCTGACTATCCAACGCACCACGTCGGTTTTGTCCAGACGGTTGCAATTGACCGTTTCCAGCCCGTTGATGTTGAGGAAATTTTTGTCGCTATCCGCCAGAAACACCACACAAAAACTGCCGTCGGCGTTATCCAGCAGGTTGCACAGGCTTTTGCGCAGTTCGGCTGTCTTTTCGGCGATTTTTTTGTTGTCGGCACGGCCGCCCGAAGGAGTTTCTTTCGCCTCGGGGAAAAAGGGGCCTTGACACACCACCAACTTTATCGGGCAAAACATAGAGGGCGTCATGCAGGCAAGCGAAAGGCTCTCGGCGGTGGGCTGTTCCAACCAATCCACGCCGAAACCGTCGTCCTGCACACCGTAGGCCTCGCACACGTTGGACAACGCCCTGCGCTTGACCCACTCATCGTTGCCGTACAGACACAGCGCATTGTAGCGACGGGCGGCAAGCGATCGTTTTAGTTCGAGAAATTTTATCACCGAAGCACCTCACCTGAAACTCAGTTGTATTGTAGCACCTTTTTGCCCGATTGTAAAGTTTCCGTACTTATTTGCGCCGAAGTTGTGCGCCAAAGCGCTTTGCTGCGGCGTGAGAGTGCATTGTCCGTCGTCGGATAGCTGCTGCTCTGCCCGGGGCGCAATGTACACGTCCGCCGATATGCCCAGCTGGTGCAAATCTGCCGCAGAGTCGTAGGCCACGCACAGCCGCAGGCCGCCCGTGGTGATGAGGGTGCCCCTGTGCTGTTGATCGAACACGCTGCGCACGGCGATATCCTGCCCCGTCTGGCTGTTGGGGCGTTGGGTAACGGCGGATATGCCCTGCTGTGCCAGCAAGTGCAACACGTTGTCGTTGGCGGACAGGTCCAGCGTGTAGGCGGCGTCTATCGGCAATTGGGACAGAACGTACTGCACGGCGTAGACGTTGCCGTTTTCTAAGTGAGAAAAATACAGCGTGACGTTGCCCACACGATATCGGCGCAAGAAGGACACAGCCTCACTGACGGCGGAGGGGTCGGCAAAATCTGCCACTATCGCCGCCTGACCGCTATCGGACAGCACCGCCACCACGGGGTCGGCCTCGGTGTGCACCACATAGGCCTGCACCTTGGGACGGCAAGGAATGTAGCTTACCACGACGCTTGCAACCATCGCAATGCAGCAAACGGGATAGAAAATTTTGCGCCACTTGCCCAAACGCACAAAACCGCCCAGCGCAAACATCAGCACCACGGCGAAAATCACCGCAACATAGGCGGACGGAAAGGACACCGTGGCATAGTTGACGCCCGCAATAACCCGAGCAAACCACAGCACCGCCTGCAACAGTGCGTCGGATACAAACAGAATGTAGTGGAATATCCAGGGCAGCAGCCCCAAAAAGCCCGTCACAAACGCCACGGACACCAGCGGGACGGCCAACACGTTGACAAACACGCCGAAAAGGGCCACATCGTCGCCCTGCGCCAACAGCACCAGCGCAGTGGACAATATGCAGCTGAGCGAAACAAGCAGCGAATCTGCCGCATAGCGCACCACCTTGCCTGCGTCCTTGCGCACAAGCCATCGGCTTATGGGTGCGTGCAGCGTTGTGATACCCAGCACGGACAAAAAGGACAGCTGAAAACCGACGTCGTACAGATAGAATGGACACACGCACAGCGTGACCAGCGCCGCCACCGACAGCGAGCTGAGCATATCGTAGCGGGCAAGCAGCATTTTGGCCACGTAGGCGCACAAAAGCATGGTTATCGCGCGCATCACCGAGGGCGAAAATGCGCATATGTACCCGTAAAACAGCAGCGGAAGGGTGACGATGAGGCACTCTGCCCACGGCCTGAGGCGCAGTCGGCGCAGACAAAACACCAGCACGCCGGAGATAAACCCGACATGCAGGCCGCTGACCGCCAAAAGGTGCACTATGCCCGCCCTGTCGAAGGCCCATTGGGCGGTTTCGTCCACGGCATTGCGGTCGCCCGTGAGCAGGGCGTACATCACGCCGCTGTTGTCGGGCATGTAGGCGGTGACGGTGTCGTAGATGTACTTGCGCACACGTTCGTCCAAGCGCAAACTGCCCTTTTGGACGCTTTGCACGCTGCCCGTCAGCTGATAGAACACCCTGTTGCGCACGCCAAAGGAGTTGACGTCGGCTTTGATGGGATAGGTGGGGTCCAGCTGCCCCGAAACGGTGACGATGTCGCCCGTGGAGAGGTCGACCGCACCGCTGACAAACAATATGCGCCCGATGTAGCGATGGCCGTCGGCGTCGGTGCAATCTTCCAGCAGGCAAGTGTAGGCGGGTTGGTCGTCGTTTTGGGCGTAGTCGGTCACTCGGCCGCTGATGGTGACAGTTTGTTGTACGGCGGTGCCTATATTTACATTATAATATATGGCGCATCGACCCACGCCCAGCAATACAAACGCCAACGCCACCACCGCCTTGCGCCAAAGGGCAGATTTGCGACAGAGGGCAATCACAAGCGCTATCAAAAGTGCCAAAACAATACCTGTCAACAGGTAGTAATCGCCGAAAAGAATTTCTCGGAAGGAAACAATGCCCAAAATAAAGCAAAGGGCGGCGACGAGGGCTATCCGAAGGTTAATCAGCCTCTTCATAGTCCGCCTCCGCTACAAAAAACTTGTAAAAACAGCTGTCGTACAGCTCTCCGAGCGCATCGGCAAGCTGAACTTTGTTGTGAATGGCGCCGTGTTGGCGCAGATATTGGGCGACAAGCGCCTGCTCCTGCGGCAAAAGACCCTCGATCGGGGCGTCGGAAAGCAGCCTTGGGCTGTTGGCGTTGACGCAATAGCACAGGCGGCCATCGAGCGAATAGTTGACGGTGATCTGCCGAACCGAACCATCCACCGTGCCATTGTAGCCCTGCGGCGGCATGCTCTGGGGCAGCAACCCCGCCAAGCGGACGGCCTCCTCGTAGGAGCAACCGATCTGCACCGAAATGTAGCCCTCGTGCCGGACGGCGCCGCAGATATACAGCGTGCAGGTGGGCGCAGGGGCGGCCGAGGTCACCGTTTGGGGCGCATATGGCGGAAAATCCCCACCACATCCCGCCAAAACAAGGCTTGCCGCTATCAACAATATCGCTACGATGTGCCACCCTCTCATTGCATCAAAAAGCCCCGCCATAGCCGTGTTTTACTGACGTTCAACCTAAAAAATAGGGTGGGTGATTTGCCAAACAATATCAGCCTTTTACCGGAGCACGCTCTTTGACTCCACTCGGAAGCCGTAGTAACCTGACATCTTTGCCCGGACGCAATCCCCTTTTACGAACTGTAGTTGACGCATAATGTAAAACTTGTCGAACCTGGCAGGGTATAACTTAGTGTAGCACATATCGGAGAAAAAATCAATGCGAATTTTCTCTTTTGTGCTTTTTGCCTTTGCACTATGCGTTTGCTTGTTGCACCGCCGCCCAACAGGTGAGATTTGCCGGCGCTGCGTGCAAAACGACTATGTATCGATTTTAGCATAGCAATGCGCATTTATCAACCGTTGAGCGCAAAATTGGCTCAAACATTGCGTTTTTTGGGCAGGATTTGCACCTCCGCCGCCCAAAATATAGCATTTTTGCAACCTTTCAACTTTGTGCGACAAAACACTTGCGCAATCGCAAAACTTGTGATATACTATCAAAGCTGGATATGGCTCCATAGTCTAGCGGCCTAGGACGTTGGCCTCTCACGCCGATAACATGGGTTCGAGTCCCATTGGAGTCACCAAAGCAAAAAACGCACTTCGCAAGAAGTGCGTTTTTTGCGTCTTGCGACTTGTCGCAAGTTGGTGACGACAATGGGGCGAGAACCCAATAACATGGGTTCGAGTGCGAAGCACTGCGGACACGAAGTGGACGCCGAGTCCCATTGGACCATATATTGCAATCAACCATTAAAAAGAAACTGCGTTTTTTGCGTCTTGCGACTTGTCGCAAGTTGGTGACGACAATGGGGCGAGAACCCAATAACATGGGTTCATTCTCCCTTGAAATCGCACTCGTGCGGCTGCGCTTTGAGTCGCAACGGAAAGACGTGCACATGATTGCACGTCTTTTTCCATTGCTTCCTTGGGCTTACCGCACTTGTCCCTCTCTCCAACGGGAAGTCGAAATGATGTAGCGCTCCGCTCCGCTTCGCTTACCCCTCTTCGTGGGGATGAGTGCGAAGCACTGCGGACACGAAGTGGACGCCGAGTCCCATTGGACCATATATTGCAATCAACCATTAAAAAGAA
>CANPXV010000031.1 GCA_947586855.1 uncultured Clostridia bacterium | reverse complement strand
GAATATTTTTCAATCGTCTATCTGGACAACTCAAACCGCCAAAAACTTTTTTATCCTGATTATATTGTTTCCGTTCGGGGCGAGATTTGGATAGTTGAAACAAAGGGCGGTTTCGACAAATCCGGTGTAAGCGAGGATATAGATATATTTTCTCCCAAAAAGTTTGACGTGCTGAAAGCATATCTGACAAAGTACGGTCTGAAAGGTGGTTTCGTCCGTTATGACAAGCAAAGTGAAGAGTTGTGTATCTGCACCGATTCTTATAACGATGACATTCGGTCGAAAGAGTGGAAATTATTAAGAGAGTGTTTTTGACTAATCAAAGCAAACAAAAGGAATCCCCCTCCACTTTATAGATTGATTATATAATTTCCATTTTGAGATACTTGCGTGCGCTTGTCTTGAAACAAGTCGGCTCGGCTGCGCCGGGACGAATCCCATCTCCTCCGCCACGGTTTCGTTTTTCATTAACTATGTGGTTTGTTCTGTTTTTGCCCAATTGATGTTTTATTTTTTTGCTATTTTGTTGCATTTTTGTGCGTTATTTGTTTACTTTTTATTTATTTTTAATTGATATTATTGTTATATCTACAATAAAAAGGCGTTTTGTGCAGCAAAACGTCGAAGGAAGGTAAACATATGATTGGTCTGAGCCGCGCCTGGAAAGTGACGATTATCGTCTCGGTTGTGGTGGCCGTTCTGGCTGCCTCGGGAGTGGGCATTTGGGCGATTTTCCGCGACAAAGGCGATACAATCGTGATAGATCCGGGCTACGGATCGTCTGTATATCCGTTGCAGGAGGGCGAAAAGTACACCGCCCAAAGCAACTACACCGCCGACGAGCTGTTTGGGCGCCTCAATTGGAAGTTTGCCCAGCACACAAATTGGTACTCGGAGTACACCGGCCAGGTGGATACGCTTGTCAAGCAGGAAGTGCACACCTACAAGCAGTTTGCCGACGGCGTGCTGATAAGCGCCGATATAACCACCAGCTCGATGGTCAACGTTGCAAGGCAATTTTGCTATGTGCCGCAGCAGGACCGTGTTGTGTGGAGAGAGGCGGCAGGCGGCGCAAGCACCTACAACGGCATCAACACCCCGTGGGATGACGGTGCGCCCCTTGGCAACATCAACATCAACTACCACGAGGACCTCAACAACAACGGCAAGCTGGACGACGGCGAGGACCTGAACGGCAACGGCAAGCTGGAAGTAGGCTTCAAGGCCACCTGCGGATTGCCCGCAACGGAGTTGTCGGTGTACGTTATAGACTCTCAAACGATACTATCCTCGCAAGTGGACGACAACGGCGACGGCACGTTTACCCTGCGCCTGTCGCTGGACCCCAACCTGTACACGCAGGAGGACGGCAGCACCCGAGGTGCCACCACCTACTACTGCAAGCAGATGCGCTTTACGGGCGGCCTGACGGATATGCCCACCTTTGAAAGCATCAACGTCACCTACACCTTCGACAGCGACTTCAACACCGTGCGCAGCAGCGTGGAAGAAAGCTACAACGCCACGATGGGCTTTACCGTGGCATGCACGTCCACCTCGCAAACCACCTACGAATACGACACGCCCAAGGCGCTTTCGGACGCATACGAAAGCTACTTCAAGCAATATGTGGCCATGGACGCCGACAGCGGCCCCATCCAAAAGGAACTGACCTCGGCAGACTGTCTGGCGCAGGCCTTTGCGCCCCTGATGACGTCTGCCAATGCGCTCAACGTCAACCTGACGATTGACAGCCGGCCGCTGCAAGGCGTTGTGTACCTTGACCTGCACTCTGGCGAACAAATCGACCTGTCCAAGGTGGAAGTGCGGGCATCCATTGGCGACTTTTCGCTGTGGCTGGACAACGGCACGGCCTACCTGCTGGCGGACAAATACAAGGTATCCATGACCACCGAAGAGCTGCTGGGCCTTGTGGCGCCCCAAACCGAGACGGCGGCGGCCTCTATCGGCGAGGATACGGACATTCTTGCCCAACTTGCCGGCGGCACGTTTGTGGTGGACGAGGACAACGGCAAAGCCACGCTTGAAGCCGAGATCTCCCTCGAATCGCTGACGATACCCCTCCACTTTACCTTCAACGTGGACGAAAACAACAACGTAAGTCTGCGCAAGGTTACGACGTCGTTGCAGCTGGACGGCATGCCCGTGGACGCAGAGCTGTCCTTTGCAAAAACCGACGCCGCCCCCAAAGCGCTGTCGGACGCAGACAAGACTGCATTTGTGCAGCTGGACAACTACGTGGACAGCATCTACCAACTGGCAACGGCCCAAGTGCTGCACGCCGACTTGGCATACAAAACGGCCGACATCGATGTGGACGGCAGTTTCGACATCGACCCCGCAACAAAGCAGGTGGTAGGTGCGCTTGATGTGGCCTACCAAAAGATAAGCAAAACCGTAAAATTCGGCTACAAGGACGACGTTGTCTACGCCGATCTGGACGGCGCACGTGTGCGCTTGACCGTGGACGACGCCATCACGATGATCTCCAACTATCTGCCCGTATCCGAACTGCCCGCTATGCCGCAACTTGACATCGCCAACCTGTTGGGCGTGCTGTTCAACGACCTTGTCACCAAGCAGATAGACCTATCTGAGGAGGAAAACAAGCTGACCGTGGCGATACACGGCACCGAGTTGCTGCAAGCGTTCGGCGTCGAGTTTGACCTGGGCGACGTGAAATTGGCCGTCGGGCAAAACACCCAAATCGAGGCCTCCGCATTGGGCGCAAGCGTGTGCGTGACAGTAGGCAAAACCGTGACGGTGGATACCGCCGACTATCGGGATGTGGCGCCGCTGTTGGTGCAACTGCCCGACCTGCTTGCCAAGCAAGGCATTGCCTTCAATGGCCAAGTAAATGTTTCCGCAAACAAAAAATCCGCCGACATCGCCATAAACGATGGCCGAGTGTCCTGGAAGAACGGCCTCGGCCTCTACCTTGACGCAACGCTGTTGGTGGGAGATGTGCAGCAGCAAGTGCTGTTCAAACTGCAAAACAACGTGGCAACCATCTCCGCCGCAGGCGTAAGCGTAGAGGCCCGATTGGGCGAGTTGGATGAGCTGAGCACGGCGCTGTTCGACGTATATGACCGTCTGCGCACCACCGTCAACGAGCTGCTGACCGACCCCACAATCAACCCCATGCCGGAGTTGCACTCGGTGGACGACCTGCTGCAACTGCTGGAAGACCTTGGTCTGTTTACCAAAGTTGCGGGCGAGGCGGGCAACACGTCCTTCGATTGGCAGCAGCTGGTGCAGCAGATAGAGCTATCCACCCCCGACGGCGAGGGCCTCATCCGCCTGTCGCTGGACAATCTGGCGGTCACTGTGGCCACCCGCACCGACGGCTTGGCCGACCTGACGGTGGACTACACCACCAACAGCGTGCAGGTATCCGCCGACCTCAGCACAAGCAACAGCGACAAGGCGTTGCCCGACGTGCCCAGGCAAAACCTGCACCTCAGCAACGACGAGGCGCTTAGCCTGCTTAGCTACATAGGCTCCGCCATCGACCTGATGCACGCCACCGACCTCAGCCTGGCAATGGACGGCACCACCACCGTTACCGACGAGAACGGAGAATCTGCCAAAAAGTACGATATCCACGCCGAAATGGCCACACACAGGGGCGCAAGCAGTCTGCTGCACATAGATGTGGACGGCAACAACCTGTGGGTGGACGCCGACGTGTTTGCACATGCCACCATCAACGTGACGGCCGCAAACGAGGCGGACAAGAGCCTGTACATCGATTTGTTCATTTTGGACGGCGCCCCGCAAGTTGACGAAGAGAACAAAACCGTCTACACGCTCAAAGACGGCATGCTGGATTTCTACGTGGTGCTGTCTCAATTTGGCCCCGTGGGCAGCGACAACCCCAACTACGAACCCGTGCGCCTGTACGCACCCTCGCAGGAGATTTTGCGGCTGCTGTCCTCGGCGCTGCCCATGATGGGCGTGGACGCCGAAATCCTCAACAACTACATGATAAACAAATGGCTCACCATGACGCAAGTGTCGCAGCTGAAAGCCTTTGGCGGTGTGCTTAGCTCGCTGCTGCCCTCCGGCAACGGCGACAGCAATGGCGACGACGCAACGGCGGCTGTGCCTGCGGCTATCGGCAGCGATGGCTTTGACCTGGGCAAGTACCTGACGCAGCTCACCATCAACGGCGAAGAGCTGACCGTATCGCTCAACTCTCAAACGCTGTTTGGCAAAACGGGCCTGCAAGACGTGCAAGCCACCCTTACCAAGCTGCCCGACGCTCACGGCGACAACGGCACCGCCTACGGACGGCTGACGTCGCTTGACCTGCTCAACATCTACGGCGCAGACGGCACCGAAAACACATCGCTGCGCGGCACTGTGGACTATTCGCCCGTGTCCACCTCCATGCCGGAGGGGACGTATCGCAGCTTCCTCGAAGCGGACAGGCTGCTGCTTGCCCTTGCCAACAGCGCCACACACGGCGTTGCCGAGGACGACAGCGTGATTACAGGCGAGCAAACACCCCACCACTATGCGCCGAATAACTACTTCTATATTGATGGGTCCATCACGGCCAAAATTATCCTTGTCCCGAACCCGATTGAAATCAGACTGATAGCTCTTTCGCTGACAATAGACGAAAACGGCGATCTGGGCGTCAACGTCCGCTTGGAATATGACGGTATGGCGGCCGCAATAAACGGCGACAGCACGGTGGACATCACAATAAAGAGCGGCATGGTGTACATGAAACGTGTACAGACAACAGAATTTAGAATTGTTGAGAGGGCTCTCGACACTCCCATAACCCTATACCGTGTGATGCCGTTGGACTCCTTTACCGGAGACATACTGAACCAGGTTGGGTTTATCCTCAACTTCGACTCCACCATAATGAACCTTATCAACCAAAATGCAGGCGGCGGAGAAACCACCCCCACCGAGGAAGTGGACTTTGGCAGACGCCTCGACGATGTGTTGATTGACTATACGTTCACCGACGCCGTCACCGACGAAGAGGGCAACTCCACCCCCGCCACCTGGAACCTGACGCTGAACGGCGATGCGTTGGTAAAGGGTGTCCTGGGCGATATAGTCATCACCATCTCCGCCGACGAAAACGGGTTTATACGGGGCATCACCGCACATACAACAGTGGTATCTGTGATAACTGCCGACCTCGACCTCAATTGGCGCAACCCCGGCGGCGTGATGGAAGAAACAGTGACCGACCAAACAAACGACATCGCCGACGAAGTGACAAGCGGCTTTGGAGACATGCTGAACAAGCTCAACGAAGAGCACGGCTGGCTGACGACCCTGCCCGACGGCACCACCACAGGGACAAGATTTTTGGAGGGACGTCAGGTGGAGCTGCGCTACGTATTGCATGCGCTGGACGGCACCGTGACCACGTTGGGCACGCAGACCGTCATAGTGTCCACAGGCAACGACGGCAACCCCGCAAACACGCTGTACACAAACCTCGTCTACCCCTCGTTGGAGGACTACGCCGACACAACCAAGTGCTCTACAAGCTGGGTCGAAGGCGCCCCCAAGGCGGCGGGCGATGCGTGGGACGGCCAACCCGTGTGCGCACATCAACAGGTAACGATGTACAACGTCACGTTCCGCTCCGACAAAAAGCTGGGCGAAGATTGGCAATGGGACGAGGCAAGCGAGCTGTACGTTTACACCTGCGAGATGGAGTACGGCGCAACGGTGACTATCGGCAACACGGATTACACCGTCACCGACCAATTGCTGAGCTTTGACGTGCTGACCAAGGACGTGCCCCCGCTGGAAGGCGGTCAGCGTGCGGGCCATTGGCAGCAAGACCCCGCAATCACCACCACGACGGCCGTCTTTACGGCGGAATACGACCCCGACACCATCGGGTTTACCAGCGTGGTTGCGTTTAGCTTGGACGGGCAGGATGCGCAGGACGTCGACGGCAAATTTGTGCTCTCGGTGGACTACGGCACCACCTACATCGTGCCCCAACCCACTGCCGAGGGCTACACCTTCCTGGGCTGGTTTGTCAAGGAGGGCGACAGCTGGACAAGGCTGCCCGACACATTGGAGCTGGGCGAATCCACAACCAAGACTGTTGCCGAGGCATTGTGGGCGCAAGATGGATTTGTGACGCTGGAAACGACAAAAAGCTCTTCCTGGGGAACAGAAACTTACACGGCCAAAGCCGGAGTAGAATTCACAAATCTTGTGGGCGCTTGGGCAAGTGAAGTGCGGGACAAATCTGCCACATGTTCCTTTGCGTTTGACACTGAGGCCGTGAGTTCCGAAGCGACAAAGTACAGGGATCCAAAACAAGTTAACGAAAAAGACACGGAAAGCAGAAATTTTCTTCAATCCAAATACACTTACGCACATGTAAAAGTGGAAATAACTTACACTCTTACAGACGGCACGGAGTTCGTCATTACCATCACACAAGACGCAAAATTGTAAAAGACCGCACAACGGAACACGGCCCTTGCCCACGGGCAACGCCGCCCTTCCATTCAACCACCAAGAGCACCGCCCGCTTTCCCGCCGGTGCTCTTTTTTTGCACTTTCTCCTTCTGCCTTACCCCCTAATCGTCGTTCAAGTGACTGCAAGGCTTTCATTCAAGATAAACGCCGTTGTTCTAAAAAACGCACTTAAAAAGGCTATCGTTTCAATTGAAAAGTCAAATTTTAATAAAAAGCAGTCAAAATCCAAATTTCTGTTGCAATATCTATTGCGTTTTCGGTTTTGGTGTGGTACAATAAACACAATTTTAACAA
>CANPXV010000030.1 GCA_947586855.1 uncultured Clostridia bacterium | reverse complement strand
AAGTCAAACGGCTTGAGTGTTTTGAATAAAGACTTGCAAATATGCAGAAGGGCCGCCGCTTAATGCGACAGCCCCTTATCTTTTCCTGCTTGCTCCACCGACGAGGTGGCCTCACCGGCGAGGGGCGGCGAAGGGTGGTTACTTGTCCCGTTGCTGTTCCCAAAGCAGATATTGCTGCTCCACTGCGAGATTGAGCTTGGTTGTGCAGCCCACATTGGCCTGCTTGCGGAATCGGTACACCGCCTCGGCCGTGGGCAGATAGACGTAATCGTTGTTGAAGGACAGCGTGTACATGGCGCCCACGTCGAAATGCAGCTTGGCGCCGAAATCGGCCGTGAGACCGTCGGCGTCGTGCACGATAACGGCGTCGCCCATATCCACGTATTTTTTGCCGACAAGTTTTTCCGCACGGAAGTGCTCCTCGTAGCGGTAGTCGGGCTGCTGCAATTGCTCTCGGACGCACTGCGCCTGCCAATCGTACCAATCGGTAACCTTGTCAAAGCGGCCGCCCTCCAATTGCCCAAGGCTGTTTTGGGTGAACTCGGCGCCGCATTTGCCGCAGGTGAGGCGATTGCCCCGTGCGGTCATGACAAACTCCTCGCCGCAATGTGGGCACTTGTACAAGATGTTTTCCAGCCCCTCCACCAGGTGGTCGTCCCGTATGTGAATGTTGTTTTGCAGCTGATAGGCGTAGTCGTCGCAATCCAGATCGGCCACAATGCGCTTGTAAATTTGCTGCACGGAGATACTTTCCACCTCGTCCTGCGAGACGGCCAGCTTGACGTCCATGCGCACGGGCAGCTTGCGGGTGGATTTGGTCCAGCGGGGGCTGTACAGGTAGTTGCCGTTAAATCGCACGGTGACAAGGGGCACTTTGAGCAGCTTGATGAGCTTGGCTATGGCGGGCTTGATCGGGTTGGGACGCCCCACCACCGACAGCTTGGCCTCGGGATAGATGACCACGGGGCGATTTTGACTGAGCACATATTTGATATCCCTGATGAGGGACGTATCCACCGTAAACTGCTTTTTGGGCAGCACGCCCATGTGCTTGATCGCAGAGGGCCATTGCACCAATTGCGTGACGGATATCACAAAGCTGGCGCAGTGGGGATACATGGACATGATGAGGCCGCCCACGTCGGCAAAAGAGGCGTGATTGGCCACCACGACATAGGGCGGTTTGAGATACTTGAAAAACTCGTTGCCGCTTAGTTGTGCTTTTTTGATAAATTTCGTCTTGCCGTACAGGTTGATTGCTGCGCCTATCAAAAATTTTGACGCAAGTTTGGGATGTTTGTTGGCCATAGTGATATAAATGGGTGCGGGGTATTGCATTGGGCAAGGATCTTTTCCAACTTGCCCCACCGGCGAGGTGCGTTTGGCCGGAAAGTAAAAATCTCTCACCCTTCGTGAGAGATTTGGGGTAGATAGCTACTTGGATGCGTCTTGGGGGACGTGATCGTTGAGCCAAGTGATATTGTCACCGTCTATGCGGTTGTGATCCTCGGCCCATTTTCTTACGTAATCGTCCGTTTGGAGATACTCGATCAGCTCTTTCGTCTTTTGTACGTTGTCTATTGCCTCTTCTATCATGGCGTTGAGCTTGTCCGCCCGTTGCCTGAGGGACGTCAGCTGCGTCAGCGTTACCAACAGCATGCACAACAGCAATACCAGCACCAGCATTGCCGCCACAAACACTATCGACGTTGACTTTTTGTAGAATATCTTGTTCATCACTTGCATCCGTCCATCGTTTTGTGACCCAAGTATACAACAACGAGGACAGTTTGTCAAGCGTCCGCTTGCAACAAAAATACACGGCAAGCGCCCCGCACAGCAGCGCCGCAAACAGATACAGGCGCACCTCACCATTGTTGTAGGCCAGGTTGAGCCGCCAGGTGCCCCACAACGCAAATGCGCCGAACAGCCCGTCGAAAATGCAGCACGCCAACCTGCCCCTGAGCAGGCCGAGAGCAAATATGTACACCGCAGCCAGCGCCGCCGACCACGCCCAAAACAGAGCAAACACATACATTTGCTCCACACCGGCGCCCAACGTCAACGGAACAATCCTTTGAGCACGCCGCCCTGACGATATACAGCCGAACCGAGAGTGGCTACTTCCAGCTCCACTGCGCCCTGCTCCTTATCCAGCTTGATGACGTTGAGGCCGCTGCCTCGCACCGTCAGAACGCTGCCCTCCAACTTGAAAACGGCCTGCTTGTCGCTTAGCTCCGTCACTTGCAAGACGCCGCCAATAACCAGGCGCCCGTCCCTGAACAGCAGCGAGTGTTTTGAGGTTTTTTCCGACATAATATCCCCCTGCACTACTGTATGCAGGGGGATAGGATTTGAGAAGATAATTTTGCCCGATATGCCGACCGTTGTGCCGGACAAGCGCAAGGCAGGCTATTTTTTGGTGAGCTCGTAGCCGGTGGCGGTGTCTCGCACGGCGTAGCCCATATCAGCGATTAGGTTGCGCAGGCGGTCGCTTTCCGCCCAATTTTTGGCCTTACGTGCCGCCAAACGGGTGTCGGCCAGCGCACGCACTTCGTCGGGGACGTCGGCCTGCTTGGGTGCGGACACCTTGTCCAGATCCAGCGCAAACACCTTGTCCATTTGCAGCGCCAAGGCGTAGACGTCCTTGGATTTGGGCAGCTTGACCAGCGACCACAGCACGCCCAGCGCCAACGGCACATTGAGGTCGTCGTTGATGGCGGCCTCGAACTTGTTGCGATAGTCGTCCAGCGTCTGTTGGTCTGTACCGGCGGGGCTGTTTTTGTGCGCCCAAAGTTGCAGGCACAGCTTGTCGTAGGCGGTTTTGGCCGAGGCAAGCCCATCCCATGTGAAGTTGATTTTTTGTCGGTATTGCACGTTGAGGCAGAAATAGCGCAGTTCCACCGGGCGGAACCCCCTTGCCGTCACGTCGTCCAGCGTGTAGGCGTTGCCAAGAGATTTGCTCATTTTGCCGCCGTCTATCAGCATAAACTCGTTGTGCATCCAATAGTTGACGGCCTTGTGCCCCAACCAGCACTCGGCCTGGGCGATTTCGTTTTCGTGGTGGATGGGGATGTGGTCCACGCCGCCGGTGTGTATGTCAAACACCTCGCCGAGGTACTTTTTGCTCATGGCGGTGCACTCGATGTGCCACCCGGGGAAGCCTTTGCCCCAGGGGCTATCCCACTGCTGCAAATGGTTGGGCTGCGCCTTCTTCCACAATGCAAAGTCGATGGGGTGCCGCTTGAAGTCGTTTACCTCCACCCGTGCGCCGTGCCGCTGCTCGTCCAGATTGACGCCGCTGAGCTTGCCGTAGCTGGGGAACTTTTCCACGGAAAAATAGATGCCGTCCTCCGTTTCGTAGGCAAAGCCCTTGTCCAGCAGCGCCTGCACGATGTCTATCATCTCGGCAATGTTGTCGGTGGCCTTGGGGCAGACGGTGGGCCGCTTGATGTTGAGGGCGTCGAGGTCGCGCATAAACTGCTTGGTGTAGAAGTCGGCTATCTCCAACGGCGTTTTGCCCATCTCGTGGGCGGACTTTTCCATTTTGTCCTCGCCGTCGTCGGCGTCCGATACCAGGTGCCCCACGTCGGTGATGTTCATCACCTGCTTGACCTTGAAGCCGTCATACTCCAACACCCGACGCAACTCGTCCATAAAGATGTACGCACGCATGTTGCCGATGGTGGCATACTTGTACACCGTTGGGCCGCAGGTGTACACGCCCACCTGATTGGGCTTTATCGGCACAAAATCTTCCTTTTGGCGTGTGAGAGTGTTGTAAACTCGTAGTTGCATAGTGTTACCTCGCATTTGTTGCGGCGTCCCGCCCTGCCCAATTCCGTCGAGAAGTTGGTACAAAACGTCGCAATCGGATTGTTCTAATCTATTCTATCACAAAACGTCTGATGTAACAAGCGGATAACCGATAAATTATCTTTGCGCCCCGTTTGTGACAAGGATTTTGGGTTAGTCGGTGCAAATTATTGCAAATATTTGGCGTGTGTGCTAAAATATCTGTGTATGTGGGGATAACCTACGCTTACAAAGAGGTGCAATGCTATGATCGATGTAAACTTGATAAGAAACGACGCTGCGGCTGTGCACGACCGCTATCTCAAACGGGGCAAGGATATTGACTTTGAGCCCTTTTTGCGGCTGGACGAGCAACGCAAGGCGCTGATCGCCGAGACCGAATCCATGAAGGCGCAACGCAACCGTGTCAGCGCCGAGGTGCCCAAGCTCAAAAAGCAGGGGCTGGACGTATCCGCCACCATTGCGGAGATGAAAGCGCTGGGCGACACCATTGCTCAAAAGGACAAGCAGCTGGACGAGGTAAATGCGCAAATACGAGACTTTTTGCTGCGGCTGCCCAATCTGCCCGACGAGGATCTGCTGCCCGGCGGCAAGGAAAACAACAAGCCGATAAAAACCTTTGGCAGCAAGCCGAAATTTGACTTTCCCTTCAAAAATCACGTCGATCTGTGCCGTGATCTGGGGCTTATCGACTACGAACGGGGCGTAAAGCTGGCCGGCAACGGCAGTTGGATATACACGGGGCTGGGCGCTCAGCTGGAATGGGCTCTGCTCAACTACTTTGTGGATAGTCACCTGTCCAAGGGCTACACCTTTATGCTGCCGCCGTATATGCTCAGCTACGAGTGCGGCCTGACTGCGGGGCAGTTTCCCAAGTTTGAGGACGACGTGTATCAGCTGGCCAACGGCGAAGGTCGCAAATTTTTGCTGCCCACGGCCGAAACGGCGCTTGTAAACCTGTATCGGGACGAAATTTTGCAGGAAAGCGACCTGCCCAAAAAATTCTTTGGCTACTCCGCTTGCTTCCGCAGAGAGGCGGGCAGCTATCGTGCCGAGGAACGGGGCATGATCAGAGGACACCAATTTAACAAAGTGGAGCTGTTTCAGTACACCACGCCCGACCAATCGGACAAGGCCTTTGAAGAAATGGTAGGTATGGCGTGCGGCTTGGTGGAGGGGCTGGGCCTGCACTATCAGCTCAGCAAGCTGGCCGCAGGAGATTGCTCTGACAGCATGGCCCGCACCTACGACATCGAAATATATATCCCGTCGATGGATATCTACAAAGAGGTGAGCTCGGCCTCCAATGCGCGGGACTATCAGGCACGCAGGGGCAACATCCGCTACCGCCGCAGCAGCGACAACAAAATCGACTTTGTGCACACCCTTAACGCCAGCGGTCTGGCCACAAGCAGAGTGTTCCCCGCCATGTTGGAGCAAAATCAGCAGGCGGACGGCTCTGTGATCGTGCCCGAGGCACTGCGCAAATATATGGGCGGGCTGGAAAGACTTGTGCCGATAAAGAAATAGGCCGCACGGCAAATGTTGGGGTGACGGACGGGGTTTGCAGGTTGTGATTGAGCAAACCGCAACATCTCCCACCGAACCACCCCGAAAAAAAATCCTCTCAATAAATATCTAAGCGCAAAGGGCGCCCCGAAACCCATCGGAGCGCTCTTTCAGTAAGCAAAATTGTGATTTGTGTCGTTGCCGCTTGCTTGCGCAGTTATACGGCGGCGGCAAGGACTTTGTTCATGTTTTTGATTTTTGCCTTTTTGTGACTGATAAAAATGTCCACTAACGGCCATATGCCCGCCGTCAGCCAACCGAAAAGCAGCTTGCAAACGCCCAAACCGACGTCGCCGATATAAAATCTGTCCACGCCCAAACCGCCGAGGAAGATGGACAGCAACACCGTGGTGACGGAGCTTTTGTATTTGAGGGTGCTGATCACGCCATAGCTTTCGTCCGAGGCCCTGGTTAGCGAATTTTTGAGTATTGCAACTTGATTTTGCGGCACTTTATCCTGCAATTGTTGCATCAATGCCGATACTTTTTCCTGCGTCATAACATTCTCCTTTTTGTAAGATTGTTTATATTATATGGAACAATTTGTTCCAAGTCAAGTATTTTGGCACATTTTGTTCCATAATAATTTTATGGTGAAGTTCTCGGAAAGACTGAAAGAGTTGCGTCTGGCCAAAGGGCTGAGCCGTGCAGAGCTATCCCGTCGGCTGGGCGTTACGCTGCGAAGCATTTCCTATTGGGAGACGGGGCAGCGAGAGTGCGACTTTGCCACGCTGCTGAAATTGGCGGCAGTGTTGGACTGCACCACCGACTATCTGCTGGGCGCAACGGACTATTGACCGCATGTCGCAACAAAAATGCGACTTGGGGAGGGGTTTTGTGCGCAAAAAGGGTTGAAAATATCGCCATTATCTGCTACAATGGCAACGGTGAACATATGACGGAAAAGGAAAAAATGCTTGCAGGGTGCATCTACGACCCTGCCGACAAAGTTTTGGCGGAAAGACGCACACTGGCGCACAATCTGTGCACAAGATACAACGCCCTGTGCGAGGATGACCCGATGCGGGTGCAAATTTTGCAGCAGTTGGTGCCCCACCTCAACGGGGCTTATCTGCAAGGGCCGATATTTTTCGACTACGGCGAAAACACTCGATTTGGCACAAATTGCTACGCCAATTTCAATCTGACCGTGCTGGACTGCGCCCCCGTAACGCTGGGCGACAACGTGTTTGTCGGCTGCGGAGTCAGTCTGGTGACGCCCATGCACCCGCTGCTGCCCGACGAGCGCCAGATGTACCTTGGCCCCAACGGCCTGACGGACAGAGAATACGCCCGCCCCATTGTGATAGGCAGCAACTGCTGGCTGGCAAGCAATGTGACCGTGTGCGGCGGCGTGACCATCGGCGAGGGCTGCGTGATTGGCGCAGGCTCCGTGGTGACACGCAATATCCCCAGCGGCGTGTTTGCGGCGGGCAGCCCCTGCCGTGTGATACGCAAGCTGTCTCCCGAGGACAGCATCTACAAAAAGCACGGCCTTTTTGCCGACAAATAACCTGTTTTGTGCATAAAAAAGCCCCTTTTCTTGCGGAAAAGGAGTGTTTTTTTGTTTTTATACAGATGTTGGGTGCGGGAGCAATCACAATAGCGGCGCAATACTTTGGGCCAAAATCCTGTCCTACTCGCTCCACCGGCGAGGTGCGCCCGGTCGGAATGCTTTCAACTAAACCCTGCAATCACGGACCTGCGCCGAGAAGAGGGTACCCGCACAAGTTGAGGTACGAAACTTGTGTGGGAGAGGAACAACCGAGCGGCGTTGGCACCGTTCGTGCTTGCACGTATGGTAACGCCAAGCGAGAGTTGTGACGAAGTCCACCCAGGGGGTGCCGGGGCAATGGGAGACCCCGGCGAAGTTCTGACTGATGAAGGCACGTGCAGTGCCTTCCTTAGTAGTCCGGCCAAGGCTGCGCTTGCGCCCCGTAGGGGTCGGTTGCGTAGTCAACCG
>CANPXV010000029.1 GCA_947586855.1 uncultured Clostridia bacterium | reverse complement strand
TAATCAAAAAACTACGCAAAAGGGCGTTCAACTGCGGTTGAGCGCTTTTTTGTTGCGCTCGTCAACTTTGCGCCGCCCGTTACGCCGCAGATAAAGCGTAATTCGGCACGGCTTGCCCACCCCTACGGCGCAGACGTCGCAAAACATTTGCCCGCTTCTTGACAAACGCCGCAAGCAATGCTATACTGTAAAAAACTTATAATGGGCAAGAGGTGCATTATGGCGGACGAGGTCAAAAAAAGAGTGTTTTCGGGCGTTCAACCCACCGGCAAGGTGACGTTGGGCAACTATCTCGGGGCCATTCGCAATTGGACGCCGTTGCAGCAACAGTACGACTGTCTGTTTTGCGTGGTGGACCTGCACTCCCTCACGGTGGAGCAGGTGCCCGCCGAGTTGCGCAAAAACACGTTTGAGCTTACTGCGCTGTATATCGCCTGCGGTCTGGATCCCGCCCGCAGCACACTGTTCATACAGTCTCACGTGCACGAGCACGCCGAGCTGGCCTGGATATTGGATACCGTCACCTATGTGGGAGAGTTGGGCCGCATGACGCAATTCAAGGATAAATCCCGCAAGCACGCCGACAACATCAATATGGGGCTTATGAATTACCCTGTGCTGATGGCAAGCGACATTTTGCTCTATCAGGCGGAGCTTGTGCCCGTGGGCAAGGACCAGGTGCAGCATGTGGAGCTGACAAGGGATATCGCCCAACGCTTCAACGCACGTTACAGCGACACCTTTGCCGTGCCGCAATGCTTGCTCAGCAAGGCGGGCGCCAGCATCAAGAGCTTGCAGGACCCCACCGCCAAGATGTCCAAGTCCGATCCCAACGAAAACGCCGTCATCACCCTCACCGACGACGCCGACGCAGTACGCCGCAAGTTGCGCAGGGCCGTCACCGACAGCGACACCTCCGCCAACTGCGTGCGCCACTCGGCCGACAAGCCCGGCGTCAGCAACCTGCTCAACATCTACTCGCTGTGCAGCGGCGTTTCGGTAGAGCAGGCCGAGCGCACCTTCGAGGGCAAGGGCTACGGCGTGTTCAAGGACGCCGTGGCCGACGCCGTCATATCGGTGCTGCAACCCATACAGGCCGAGCAAAAACGGCTGCTTGCCGACAAAGCCTACATCGAGTCGGTGCTGCGGCAGGGTGCCGAGCAAGCCTCGCACATTGCGCAAAAAACCCTTGCAAAGGTGTACAGAAAGGTGGGTTTAGTGCCCAAAATTCGCTGATGTTTGGATATTTGAACATAGAAAAGGCAAAGCTACAACAGGACAAGCAGGGCGTCTGGCAGACGTTTATGTGCGGAATGTGCTTTTCTACCAAGCGGCAATTCGGCAATGTGCCAAGGTTGTTTATCAGCAACGACGTAAACTTTTTTAACGTGTTGTTTCACGCCGTGCTGCATATGGACGTATCTGTGGAGCAGCACAGGTGCGCCAGCTCCATCAAAAAGCGCCCCATTTTGCACCAGACGCCGCTGATAGACGCACTGTCCGCGGCCAACGTGCTGCTGACCTATTGGAACCTCTACGACGACATCGTAGATGGCGGCAGCCTCAAAAAGAAAGTTGCCTTCAAGGCGCTTGGCAGGGCGTATCGCAAGGCCAAGACGATTTTTCCCCAATTGGACGCCATGCTGAGCGATCGCTACAACGAGCTGCGCCGCATGGAGCAGAGCAACGTCCGCAGCATAGACGCCGTGTGCCACTCCTTTGCCGAGCTATCCCGCAGTTTTGCCGAGCTGACGCTGCAACGGTGCGCCGACAGCAACACGGCCGTGGACGAAAACGTGCTTACGCTGTGCTACAATCTGGGCAAGTGGATCTACCTCATCGATGCGCTGGACGACGCCCCCAAGGACGCAAAAAGCGGCAACTACAACCCGTTTTTGGCGTGCTACGGCTTTTCGGACGGCATGCAGCTGTCGCAAAAGTACGACGAAATTTGCTTTTTGATGTTTGCCGTGCTAAACCGTGTGGCCATGTGCTACAACGACCTCGACCTGGGCATGTACGGTTGCATTTTGCAAAATGTGCTGTTTGACAGCATCAGGGACAAGACAAATGAGGTGCTTGCTCGCTATCGAACGCCCAAGCTGCCCCAACCCGCCGAGACAACCGCCCCCAACACCCCACTATGATCCCGCTTGGGACCAAGCAATATCTTATCGGAGACAAAATGAACTACAACGCATACGAAATTTTGGGCCTGACGGAATCCGCCACCCAAGAAGAAATAGACGCCCGCTACAATCAGCTCAAAGCGCAGTACCAAAAGGATAGGTTTGCCGTGGGCGAGGCGGGTGAAGAGGCTTCCGAAAAGCTTCAACAGCTGGAAGTCGCCTACCGAGACATCATGGCGCAGCGCTCCGAGCAGTCTCAGCAAAGCTCCTTTGTGGGCGATGAGGACTACTCGGCGATACAGCAGCTCATCACCGATGGCAAGCTGGACGAAGCCCAAACCAAGCTGGACGAGCGTGTCACCCGAGACGCCGAGTGGCACTACATTCAGTCCATATTGTTCTACAAGCGCAATTGGTTCCTCGAAAGCAAGCGCCAATTGGAGCTTGCCTGCGAAATGGAGCCCAACAACGAGCGCTACAAGCAAAGTCTGGACAAGCTGACCAAAATTTTGGCTTCCAACACCATCAGTCCCGACCAACTGCGCACAACCTCTCGTCCGATAGACGATGGTCCTCGTGTGGGCGCAGGCAACGGCACTTGCACGGGCAGCAGCTGTACCGACTGCTTGCTGTGCAACGCCTGTTGTAACTGCTGTCAATGTATGGGCGGTGGCGGCTGCTGATGAAACGCTCCGCAAAAACAATCGCAATATGCGGCGTTTGCGGCGCAATGTCCTGCGTGGCGCTGGTACTTACGGGCGTTTTGCCCTATCTTGCGCTCATCTTTGGCGTGTTTGCGTCGGTGGCGACAGTGGTGCCGCTGCTTGTGGACGACAAAAATCTCGGCTATTGCCTGCTTACCTATCTGGCAACGTTGGCAGTGGCGGCCGTCAGCGGTGTGTTTATCGGCAACATTGTGGCGGTGGCGCCCGTGGCGCTGTTTTGCGTGCCCTTTGCCATCGTCAAGGTGTGGGCCGAGTCGGTCAGGGTGACTGCCGGCGTGGAAAAGGTCGAAACGCTGCAAGATCCCTTTGACGACGGCGACACCAAGGTGATGCACGTAGAGTTGAAGGGCCAACCCCGCATGCCCGCCTTTGCCAAGTGGCTCATCTACTATGCGCTGCTGGAAGTGGGCCTTGCGCTGACCTTTTTGGTGACTTGGGCACTTACCCCCGCCGTGTTTGAGAGGCTCTATTCTCAACCGCTGGTGTTTTGGCTGATAGTAGCCGCAGCGCAGGTGGCCGTGCCCTTGTACGACCTGCTGCTGAGGGGCAGCCTGATAGCCGCCGCCAAGATCGTCCGCAAAAGCCTCAGATAGCAAACTCTGTCCCTCTGCGCAACAATATGCGTCGAGGGATTTTTTTGACCCCATGTCGTGTTTTTGCACGGCAATAGGGTGTGCACAACAAAGACTTTTCAAAATCGGCAATATGTGCTAAAATCAAATCATGGATCTGCTCATTCCCGCGGCAACCGGCATCGAGGCCGTCGTCAAACGTCAGCTTGCCCTGCTGGGATACCCCAACGCCAAGGCCGTCAACGGCCGCATAGCTCTGCACGATTGCAGTTGGACGGATGTCGCCCGACTCAATCTTATGCTGCGCAGCGGCGAGCGTGTGCTGGTGCGGCTTGCCCAATTTGCTGCGGAGGATTTCGACGCCCTGTTCGACGGCGTGGCAAGCGTGCCTTGGGACGAGCTTGTGGACAAAACCGGCCGAGTCACCGTGGTGACAAAAAGCGTCAACAGCCAGCTGTTTGCCCATCACTCGATACAATCCGTGGGCAAAAAGGCCGTTGTCAAGGTGTTGCAGCGCAGATATCCCGTGTTGGCCGAGACGGGCGCCGATTACCGTGTGGAGCTGGACATCACCAACGACGTGTGCACCGTCAATCTGGATACCTCGGGCGAGGGCCTGCACAAAAGGGGCTATCGCACGCAGCCCTACGACGCCCCGTTGAAGGAGACCACCGCAGCGGCGCTTGTGGATCTGTCGGTGTGGAATCCGGACAAGCCCTTTGCCGATTTGTTTTGCGGCAGCGGCACATTGCCCATCGAGGCCGCCATCAAGGCCCTGCGCATCGCGCCGGGGCTGGGGCGCAAATTTGCCTTTGAGCGGTGGGGCTGCGTGGACGTTGGCGCAATGAAATCGGCCCGTAGCGAGGCGCAGGATATGCGTGTGCACCGCAAGCTCAACATTTTTGGCGGGGATATCTCTCCCAAGGCGGTGGAGCTGTGCGCACTGCATGCAAGTCAGGCGGGCGTGGCCGAACACATCACCTTTGTGCAAGCAGATGCGGCGCAGTTTACCTCGGAATATAGCTACGGCGTCAACATCTCCAACCCGCCCTATGGCGAGCGGCTGGGCGATGTGCAGCAGGCACAGCAGTTGGCCCGCACCATGGGCAAGCTGTATCGCACGCTGGACAAGTGGAACTTCTACTTTTTGTCTCCCGTCGAGGATTTCGAGCGCCTTTTCGGCCGCCGAGCCGACAAAAAACGCTACATCTACAATGCGGGGATAAAGTGCAGCTACTACGCCTTCAACGGCCCCAAACCCAACGCCCGATAGGGTACGCTTTGCAACAACTTCTTTTATTTGCGTCCTTTGCTTTTGCCAAGGGGCGTATTTTTTTGACCTGCGAGTTGTCGGGCCGATTTTTGATTGCTCCCACATTGCGACATTTTTTGCAAATCCCTATTTTTTTTGACGAAATTTCTCAAAAAACTTGACGGGGGGGGGTATGGGTTATAATGATACCGACTCTTGCTCCGATAGTGCGTGCGGCGGTATGTAACGCCTCCGTGCAATGTAGCAATCAGCCGAAAAAATCTGACAAAGGAGTATGCAAATGAAAACATTCAAAATTCTCGGCAAGGTCTTTCTTATCGCTGCCGCAGCGCTGTTTTTGGCAAGCCTCGTGATATGCGCAGTAGACCTCCAATCCCCCGACAACACTGCCTTTTTGGCATTTGTCAACGGCTACATGGGGCTGTTTGCCCTGGCCACCGTGGGCACATTCCTCCTCACGGCCTCGTCCGAAGTGGCGCAAAAGGTGGGCCATGGTCTGGTCATTTCGTCCTACGTCATCGGCCTCACCGCTGCGATAACCTTTATCGAGGGTTCCAGCGCTGCAATGCTGATGTTGGTTGCCGCCGTGCTGTTGGCGTTCTACTATCTGTGCCGTCTGGTGCTGTTTGTCACCTGCAAAAGCGTCGAAGAACCCGAAAGCCCCAACGACGACATCAGGATCGTCCACGTCAAGGAGTGGAAGGAAATCATGGACCAAGGCATCATTTCGCCCGAAGAGTTCGAGGAAAAACGCTGCCAGATTTTGGGCATCAAAAAGGCCGCTGCCGAGTCCAGATCCAAGGATAAGCCCAAAGATTGACCCTTTGCTTGCAACAAAGCCAAAAAAAAACGACGGAGATTTTTTCTTCGTCGTTTTTGCATATATCGGTCAGTTGGGCCATTCAAGGCTATTTTTCCCACTGTTTGAGCAGGCTGTCCACGTCGGTGATGACGGCGCCGTAGGTGTCCGCCAGATATTTGATGCCGTAGTCGTAGTCCTGTTGGGTAAAGCTGTCGGTAGCGTCCTTGGCAACAACCACGTCATATCCCAGCTGATAGGCGTCGGCGGCGGTGTGGCGCACGCACATGTGGGCGTGCAGACCCGTCAGTATCACCGTGTCCACGCCCAGCTCTTTCAGTAACAGGTCCAGATCGGTGTGGAAAAATCCGCTGTATCTGCGCTTGGGCACAACGTAGTCGGTGGGGCACAGTTCCAGCTCGGGTATCACTTGCGCCCCCTCGGTGCCGGCAATGGCGTGGTCGCCCCACAGTCTGAGCTCGTGGTCGATACCTCTCAGGTGGGCGTCGTTGCAAAAGATCACGGGCACATTGGCCTTGCGTGCGCCCCGCAGCAATTGCGCCGTTTTGGGCACAATGGCCAGCCCCCTGTCGCATTTGAGCGCACCCGTCACAAAGTCGTTCAGCATGTCTACCACAAGTACAGCCTGTTTCATAGCCACCTCACAATCAAATTTTTTACCATAGTATAATCATTTGCGGCAATTTTGTCAATGCAATGGCGCAGATAAGTAAAATTTTGTGTTGATTTTATCGATATCGGGTGGTATAATAAAAAAAAGTACGATTGGAGGTGCGCCATGCGCAAAAATTTCGGTCCCAAAACCTGGCTCTTCCCCTGTCCGGTGCTCATCATCGCCACCTACAACCCCGACGGCTCGGCCAACGCCATGAACGCCGCTTGGGGCGGTATCTACGACACCAATCAGATCATGCTGTGCCTCAGCGACGGCCACGCCACCACCAAAAACATCTTGCGCACGCACGCCTTTACGGTAAGTTTTGCCGATGCGCCCCACGTGGTGCAGGCAGATTACGTCGGGTTGGTGTCGGCTAACGACGTGCCCGACAAGCTGCAACGTGCCGGCCTGCACACTGTCAAGTCGGCCCATGTGGACGCTCCCCTCATCGAGGATATGCCCATCGCAGTAGAGTGCACCCTCGACCACGTCAACGAGGACGGCATGATCGTGGGGCAAATTGTCAACGTCAGCGCCGACGAAAGCGTGCTGGACGAGCAAGGCAACCTCGACCTGGGCAAGGCGCAGATCATTTCGTACAACTCCGCCGCACACGACTACCGTGTGTTGGGCGGCAAGGTGGGCAACGCCTTTTCCGACGGGCGCAAATTGAAGTAGCCCTTCTTCGGCTTTTTGCCCGCACAAATCGACAAATGCAAAGGAGGCAACCATGAAATTGTTGCTTGCAGTAAAAATCGGCTCTACCTATTGGAATATGTCCGCCGCAGGTTTCTGGACGGTGGTGGTACTGTTGGCGCTGTTTGCCGCCGCAGCCGTGGGGCTTGGCGTCTGGGCCGCCGTGGTGTGTTTGCAGCACCGCAAGCAGTCCGCAGGCGACAGCGTCGCAGATGAACCGCAACCCGAGGAGCAGCCCGAAGAACAACCCGAAGAGGAGCAAACAGAGCAAATCGAAGAGGAACAGCCCCAAGAGGAACCGTTTGCAGAAGAGACTCCCGAGGAGCAGCCTCCCGTTGAGGAAGAACCTGTCGAAGAGGAACCTGCCGTCGAGCAGCCCGTTGCGACAGTTGCCCGTCCCGTTGCGGTGCCCATCGAGGAGGAGTCCTTTGTGGGCGGCACCCTGCGCTACAACAAGAGCTTCACGGCGCACATCATTCAGTCGGACGACGACGTCAAAAACGGCTACACCGACCTCAAAAACCTGTTTTTGTCCTACAAAAACGTGCACAGCCGCATCAGCTGGAAGCGAGAAACCTTCCGCCTCAACGGCAAAGCGGTGGCTAAGCTGGCCTTCCGAGGCTCCACAATGTGTCTGTTTTTGCCCCTCGACCCCGCCGACTACGCCGACAGCAAGTACAAGGTAGAGGACGTCTCGTCCATCGCCTCCAACGAGGATACTCCCCTGATGTACCGCCTCAAAAACGCTCGCCGCTACACCTATGCGGCGCAGCTGTTCGAGACGGTGATGTCGCAGTGCGGCGCCGTCAAGACGGACAGAGAGGCCGAGGACTACTACCTGCCCTACGAGGGGTTGGTGGAGCTGATCAAAAAGGGCCTCATCAAGCGCAACATCAAGGCCGCCGGCTCCGAGGATATCTTCACCCGCAACCAAGCCGACGACGACAGCGAGGACTGACCCGCAACTGCCCGTCCGATAGCGGCGCAAGCGTTTTGGCGCAGCAGATAGCCAAAC
>CANPXV010000028.1 GCA_947586855.1 uncultured Clostridia bacterium | reverse complement strand
AACAGATCGTCTGCATACTCATAGTACAGCTTGTCCGAAATTGGCAGATAGTCTATTTTGAAATATTTGAGACTTGCTGCATAATTCTCTTTTTCTATTACTCGTTTTATGCGCTCATAAGTTACTTCTCGGCAAATGTTATTCTCATTATTAGTGCAGAGAATAAATTGACGATTGCCGCCATCTTCGGCATTTAATTTCATAACGGCGTGTCCCGTCGTTCCGCTCCCCGCAAAAAAGTCAAGGATTTGCGCTTTTTTTGAGGCGTTTACCTGCCGTAACATCGTCAAAAGTAATTCTACCGATTTAGGATAAGGGAATTTTATGCCCAATTCCGAAAGAGCGATGCTTCCTTTTTTGTTTTCCAAAAAAATCGATGACAATTTTTCACTCGTTATTTTTTTAATTTGCGGATTGAATTTATCACTATCAAAGTAGATTTGCGTAATGATCCCCGATATTTTCGCTTTAGTCGGACGACACTGATTTGCAAAAAAGTTGCGCATGTCATTGGAACTTCTCCAACGCGCTTGCAATCGCACGGGGGATTTTAACTCGCCATTTTCAACAACGATGTCATCAAGATTAGTAATATTTTCAAGGCTCCCATCTATTTTTCTTGTCTTATGATACACACCGTCTTGAATGTTGTAGCACTTCAATCCAGCGGGAAACGTAATTATCGGTTGTGTTTGATTGGTGTTGCCTACGGTGCCACGAGAAACAACTGTTCGGCTCGGCTCTCTATCAACAGATGCGAAAGCGCTAAGATCTTTGGTATAGACCAAAATATATTCATGCTTTTGGATCGTATAGCTTGTAGCAATTTCAGAGGTTCTATTTACAATGACTGTTAAAAGATGATTCTGTTCGGAAAACACGCTATCACATAAGGTTGTCAAATTGGCATATTCGTTATCGTCTATGCTGATAAGTATAATGCCTTTCTTGGATAATACTTCTTTCGCCATTTTTAATCTTTTTTCCATAAAAGATAGCCATTTACTGTGTCGAAAGGTATCGTTTGCATCGACAAAATCATCGTCGTACATGAAATCACTCTTTCCCGTGTTGTAGGGTGGATCAATATAAATCACATCGATTTTGCCTTTGTGCGTCTTTTCGAGAAGTTTAAGTGCGGCGAGATTATCCCCCTCAATAAGAAAATTCATTTTTCCGCTGTTGTCTATCAACAAATCTTTATCTTCTGTGAGAATTGGGATATGCGTTTCTAAAATCTCATCAATGCCCTCACGGTGTTCCTCAAAGACAAGACCATACTTTTTCCCCTTAATATCTTTTTCAATTTCACCTATGTATGTTAAAAGTTGAGCAGTGTTTTCATCCTGCGCACATGACGAAATAAATGTTTTAATATCCCTTATTTTTCTTATCAGTTCGTCCCTTCTCTCTTTGGAAACATTTGTTGACATATTCGCCCGCCTTTTCAAATAATTTTGTTGTCGCTTTTTCGCACACCTACGCCTGTTAGTAAAATCTCTTTTTAAACAGACAAATGCATTATATTACATATGTATGCGATTAGTCAATACATTTGGGGTTTATATAATTTACAAATGTATACGATAATATTATAAAAAGGGAGATGTTATGGATATTCTTCAACGGATTCGAGATCTTAAAGATGAAAGAGGTTGGTCAACTTACCACCTGACAGAAGAAGCGCAATTGCCTTGCGCCACATTAAGCAACATGTTCGCTCGCCAAACTTTGCCCTCAATTACAACACTGACAGCAATTTGCAATGCCTTTGGGATATCACTTGCTCAATTTTTTTCAGATGATACGAGCGAAATTCTATTGTCGGATGAAGAAAAAAGTTTATTACAGCAACTGAGATTGCTAAAGCCAAACGAAAAGAAAATAATAAACCTTATAATAAATGAATTTATAAACCAACAGCAAGATAAATAATAGTATCCCATTGTTAAAACCGAAAGATTTGTCTCTCGGTCTTAATTTATATTAGTTAAATTTTTAAAAATTGTATCAGATACATCTTTTGTTTTTCTTTCCACAATTAAAGGTGGGAGAAATATGGTGATGAGAAGTTACCGATGCGATAAAATATGTAAAAACCACCGCAATGTAATTGTCACCCCAAACCAATCGTTGGCGTAAAACAATACGAGCCCAACAGCTCTTGTCGGGTTCGTATTATTCTGCTTTGGCGGAAGAGATGGGATTCGTCCCGCAGGGTGAGCGGAACGAAGTGGAGCGCTACATCGTCGCCGCACGTCCTTGGCCAACGCCAACCTCGCAAGCTCGGTCGGTTCCGTTGACGGTCGGCGGCTCCTCTCCCACAAAAGTTTCGCAAGCTCGACTTTTGCGGGTGCCCGTGTTGGCTATCCCATTATTGAAACGTGCACAGGCGGCAAGTAAATAGGAGCAAAGAAAAAAGGGACAACGCAAAGCGTGTCCCATTTTCGGTGCGACTCAATGCAAGCCTGCGCCCGTGGCGGAAGAGATGGGATTCGAACCCATGTGCCACCTATCGGTGACAACCGCATTTCGAGTGCGGGCCGTTACAACCACTTCGATACTCTTCCACAATATTCAGCTGTGCGCCCGCTCGGCAGTCGCCTTTCAACAAAACGCCAACGCATGCAAGCAACAGTGTGCGCTCGCCTGCCGTGCCGCCGAGAGCGTTTTTATCGTACACTAAATAGCGGCAAATGTCAAGTGCGCAGGGGCAAATATTTGTCAGACGGTGCGCTGCCCGTGCTCAAAGCGGGCCTGCACAACCAATTTTTGGCGTGCCAAATCGGCCACGACAAGATAGCCGTAGCGATAGCAAAAGCCAAAGTCGCTGCTTGTCAGGTCTTGCAGACGGCACATATCCCGCTCGGCAAGGCGCATCTTGCGGGATTTTTTCATCTCCACGCACAGCAGATTGCTGTACCCAAACTGCTCGTCAAAGCCCCGCTTGTGCACAACCAGATCGGCCGTTATCAGCTTGTCGTGCAGCGATTTGTGCGCCCTGTCCAGGCCCTTTTCGCCCCGATTGTACTCCACGTCGGCAACGTAGTCGCAAAAGGGGCTTTGGTCCAGCAGCGATTGCAAATGGTATGCCAACCGTGCGCACATGCAGCGTTCGCTCAGATCGTTGCGCAGCAAATGCCCCTCTCGTGCGTTGAAAAGCGCCACGGCAGCATGCAGCAAACTGTCCGCCTCCTCGTCGCTTGGATAGGGCGAGCGCACAATCATGCCTATCGCCCGTGCAATGTGCTTGGCGGTGTCGCTTGCGGTCATGGATATGGCGTCCGCCTCGCTTTGGGCCAACTCGCCGGCACGTCCGTTGATGTAGGCGGCGGTGGCGGCAGCGTCGGTGGGGCGGTCGGGGTTGAAAGCGCACAACGCAGCCACAATGCCAGACAGCACGTCTCCGCTCCCTGCCGTAGCCATGCCTGCGCAGCCCCTGTTGACAAGCACCGCATGGCACTCGTCCGCTACAAAGGTTTCCGCGCCTTTAAGCAGCACCGTCACGCCGTATTTTTGCGCAAATTGCAGGGCGCACTCGGCAGGATGTGCGGCAATTTCCTCGGCGGATAGCCCCGTCAGCCGTGCAAACTCCTTTATGTGCGGCGTCAGCACCACCTTGGGGCGGCAGTTTTTCAGCGCAGATACGCCCATTTTTGCCAGACAGTTGAGTCCGTCGGCGTCCATAACCAGCACGCCGTCAAATTCTTTCAGCAAATATTGCAGCGTCTCTCTGACGCCCTTGCCCGTGCCGCACCCCATGCCGATGGCCACGCAGCGCACGTTGTGCACCAGCTCGGCCACCTCTTTTTGCACAAACGCCAGCTCGCCGTCCTTGTCGGATAGCGGAAACAGGGTGCTTTCCAGCAGGTAGGGCAGCATCGATTGCGCAATAGCGTTGGGCACGGCCAGCTTGACGACGCCCGCTCCGCTTTTGACGGCGCACGCCGCCCAATTGGCCAGCTTTGCCGCCCCGCCGTAGCGCACGCTGCCTGCTATCAGCGCAATGTAGCCAAAGTCTCCCTTGTTGCACTCGCCTGTGCGCATGCCAAGACATTTGCGGCAATCGGCCGCCGACCAGGTGTAGATGTTGCGTAGCGTCAGTTGCATGATGCGCCTCCTTGGCAACATTATACTACCCTGCCGCCCAAAACGCAACGACTACTTTTCGGGCGGGGCGGGCTTTTTTACGTTTATAAACTCGACAATCGCACTGATAAACTCGGCGTTGGAGGGCGTGTAGTCCACTTTCTTGTCTCCCCACAGCGCCTGTCCCGCCGTGCGCAAATTGCCGTTGACGTCGCAATCGGCAATGGTGTTGTGTATCGCCCGCTCCACACAGTGGGGCGATATCCCCATTTTTTCGGCCACCGCCACATAAACTTCCTTTCCGTAGCTGATACGGGCGTCCTCGCCCTTGTCGTAGACAAACACGATTGCCCTGCGCAAAAATTGCGTACCCTCCAATTTGCTTTTGAATCCCAACGCAAACAGCAGTTGTCCAACACACATCTCTATGTCGTTCGGACCGAAGTCCGCAAGGCATTGGAACAAACTAACGTTCAACGATCGGCATTCCTTGTCAATGTCGTCCATTCTTGCCTCCAAAGATGTTACTTAAAACATCATAACACACTTTCAGAATGTTTTCAACACTTTTGAACAAAAATATTTCGACTTTTTCACGCCCCAAATGGCTAAAATTGGGCAAAAATACGGCAAGTTTTACACTTTTTAATGTCGTTGCGACTTTTGAACAAAAGTTTGACGGGCAAGAAAACAAAAAGTTGCAAATTGCAAATGCCGCCCCCAATCGATTGACAAACGAGCGATGTTGCACTACAATTTGTCTATAACAAAATTCGAGGGCAATATGGACAAAATCGCAGTAGAAAACAAATGGAACAAGCTGTGGCAGCAGCGTCAGGTGTACAAATTTGACCCGTCCGACGCAGACAACAAGTACTACGTGTTGGAGATGTTCAGTTATCCCAGCGGCAGCAAGCTGCATGTGGGGCATTGGTACAACTACGGCTTGACGGACAGTTTTGCCCGCTATCAGATAATGAAGGGCAAAAACGTGTTTCAGCCTATGGGCTTTGACGCATTTGGCCTGCCGGCGGAAAACTACGCCATCAAGACGGGCGTCCACCCGGAGGACAGCACCTTGCACAACATCGCCGTGATGGAAGAGCAGCTCAAAAACATCGGCGCCATGTTCGATTGGGACCATGAGATAAAGACCTGCCTGCCCGACTACTATCGGTGGACGCAGTGGATCTTTGCCGAGCTGTACAAGCACGGTTTGGCCTACCGCAAAAAGGCGCCCGTCAATTGGTGCCCGAGCTGCAACACGGTGCTGGCCAATGAGCAGGTTGTGGACGGCCATTGCGAGCGATGCGGCACACAGGTGGTCAAAAAGGACCTCACACAATGGTTTTTCAAGATAACCGACTATGCCGAGGAGCTGCTCAGCGGTCTGGACACGCTGGATTGGCCGGAAAAAACAAAGGCCATGCAGCGCAATTGGATAGGCAAATCGCAGGGCGGCGAAATCGTGTTCGATCTGGCGGACGGCAGCGGCAGCTTCAAGGTGTTTACCACCCGTGCGGATACGCTGCTGGGCTGCACTTATGTGGTGTTGGCGCCCGAGCATGAGCTGGTGGAGCGTATCACCACCAAGCAACACCGCAGCGAGGTGGCCGCCTACATCGAGGAGGTGTCCAAAACAAACGAAATCGAGCGTCTGTCCACCGCCAAGGAAAAGACAGGCGTGTTTACGGGCGCATATGCCATCAACCCTGCCAACGGCGACAAGGTGCAGGTATGGATAGGCGACTACGTGTTGGCAAGCTACGGCACGGGCGCAGTTATGGGTGTGCCCGCCCACGACGCAAGGGACTATCTGTTTGCGCAAAAGCACAATTTGCAAATCAAGCGGGTGATCAAGGCCGCCACGCCCGATGTGGACGACAGTCTGCCCTTCTGCGAGCACGGCGTGCTGGTCAACAGCGGCGAGTTCGACGGCCTCGGCAGCGAGCAGGCCAAGTTGGCGATAGTGCAAAAACTGTCCCGGCAGGGCAAGGGAGAGCTCAAAACCAACTACCGCCTGCGTGATTGGCTGGTATCCCGCCAACGCTATTGGGGCGCACCCATACCCATCATCTATTGCCCGCACTGCGGCGAGGTGCTGGACGAAAATCTGCCCGTGCGCCTGCCCTACGACGTGGAGTTCCGCCCCGACGGCACAAGTCCGCTGGCCAAGCACCACAAATTTATCCACGACGTTGTGTGTCCCAAATGCGGCGCCCCCGCCACACGGGACCCCGACACATTGGATACTTTTGTGTGCAGCAGCTGGTACTATCTGCGCTACCCCGACGCCCACAACGAACAAAAGCCCTTCGACACCGAGTGGATAGACAAAATGCTGCCCGTGGACAAGTACGTCGGCGGTGCCGAGCATGCCTGCATGCACCTGCTTTACGCACGGTTTATCACCAAGGCACTGCGGGATATGGGCTATCTGCACTTTGACGAGCCCTTCAAGTCGCTGGTGCACCAAGGTGTCATTCTTGGCCCGGACGGCAACCGCATGAGCAAGTCTCACGGCAACGTGGTTTCTCCCGACGAATATGTCAGTGCCTACGGCGCAGATGTGTTCAGGTGCTATCTGGCTTTCGGCTTCCGCTACATCGAGGGTGGCCCGTGGTCGGAGGACGGCATCAAGGCCATCAACAAGTGGCTGGACCGTGTGGAGCGATACGTTGTTGCCGCCTATGGCGAGTATCCCTCAACGGATAACTTCGGCCCCGACGAAAAGGAGCTGAACCGTGTGCGCCATGCCACTGTCAAGGCGGTGGACGCCGACTACCCCGCATTCAGCTTCAACACGGCCGTTGCCCGCATGATGGAGTTGGTCAACGCCCTTGCCCAATACGACAAATTGCCCGTCAAAAACGCCCGCCTCTACCGAGACGCCGCAGACGACCTGCTCAAATTGCTTTGCCCCCTTGCCCCGCACATCTGCGAGGAGCTGTGGCAGCAAACGGGTCACGACGGCAGCATAGTGGTGGCGCCCTTCCCCACCTGCGACGAAAGCGCCCTGCACGTATCCGAGGCGGAAATTCTGGTGCAGGTCAACTCTCGCCCCAAGGTGCGCCTGTGCGTGGATACGTCCCTTTCGGCCGAGCAGCTGCAACAGTTTGTGTTGGCCGACAGCGAGGTGCAGTCGGCTCTCGGCGGCGCCCCCGTCAAAAAGGTCATCGTTATCCCCGGCAGGTTGATAAACATCATCATCTGATCGCAAACACATCAAATGCGGCAAATATCATTGTTTGCCGCAAAACTATATTCAAGGAGGCTTGCCAAAATGGATTTTTATACTAACGCTCGTCCGCTGGGTATCGGCGACACGCCCCTGATACCCTACGAGGAAGATTTTGCCGCAGATATCTACATCAAAAACGAGGCCATGAACGGCAGCGGCAGCGTCAAGGACAGGGCTGCGCTGGCCATGATCCTCGACGCCGAAGAAAAGGGTCTGTTGCACAAGGGCGACACCATCGTAGAGGCCACCAGCGGCAACATGGGCATAGCTTTGGCCTATGTGGGCGTCAAGCGGGGCTACAAAGTGCTGCTTACGATGCCGTCCAGCATGACTGTGGAGCGCCGACAGCTTTTGCAGGGGCTGGGCGCACAGCTGGTGCTTACCGAAAGCAGCCTCGGCATGAAGGGCGCCATCGAGGCGGTGGAGCAATACGCTCTGCGCCAAGGTCACGTCTGGCTGCGGCAATTCGAAAATCCCGCCAACGTGTGGGCGCACTACCTTTCCACGGGGGAGGAGATCCTTCAACAGCTGGATCGTGTGGATGTGTTTGTTGCAGGCGTGGGCACGGGCGGCACCCTAATCGGCACGGGGCGCAAACTGAGAGAGCGCTTTCCCGATGTGGAGCTGGTGGCCGTCGAGCCTGCGGGCAGCCCAGTCATTTCGAGAGGTATCAAGGGCAAGCACGCCATTCAGGGTATCGGCGCAGGCTTTGTGACTGCGCTCTACGACAGCAAATTGGTGGACCGTGTGGAGTTGGTCACGGACGAACAGGCGCTGGATACCTTCCGCACACTCAACCTGGTGCAGGGGTACAGTTGCGGCATATCCTCCGCCGCCAACATTGTGGTGGCCACTCGCCTTGCCGAGGACCCCACCTACAAGGGCAAAAACATCGTCACGCTGTTTCCCGACGGCGACGACAGGTATTTTTCGCTGTTGCACAGCGAAAACAACTGACCTTGCTCCCACAAAAAATTTTTTCAAAAAACCCTCGTTACTTTGTTGACAAAATGTGCCAAAGTGTTAGAATGGTATTAACCGATAAATGGAGGTAAAACACAATGAAAAAAGTAGTATCTATTGTAGCTATGACCCTTGTCGTTGTGATGGCATTGGGCCTGTTTGCAGCTTGCGGCTAT
>CANPXV010000027.1 GCA_947586855.1 uncultured Clostridia bacterium | reverse complement strand
AAGTCAAACGGCTTGAGTGTTTTGAATAAAGACTTGCAAATATGCAGAAGGGCCGCCGCTTAATGCGACAGCCCCTTCTTTATTTTGTAAAATTGTTGCAAATATTGCTATACAAAATTGTTGTACAATATCGCTATACAAAAATGTTGTGCGATACTGCTATACAAAATTATTGTTACATACTACTGCTATACAAAATTTATGTACAATATTGCTATACATAGTTGTTGCAAATCTGCTGTGGCAAAATCCGTGCGGCGCAACAAGGCGCTTGCGGGAGATCAAACCAATTGCTCCAACTGTTGAAGGGTATCTTCGAAGCTCTTGGCGACGACTTCGAACGGGTGCTTGGACGTCAGGTCCACGCCTGCCACTTTCAGTTCGGAGACGGGATCCATCGAGCCACCCAACGACAAAAACTTTTTGTAGTCGGCCACGGCGGGGGCGCCCTCGCTGAGGATCCTTTCGGCTATGCACACGGCGGAGATGATACCTGTGGCGTACTTGTAGACATAGAACGCACGATAGAAATGCGGCACACGGGCCCACTCGTACTGGATTTCCGGATTGTGGCGCACGGAGCGGCCGTAGTACATCTTGTTAAGTTTGAGATACTGTGCGCACAACACCTCGGCGGTGAGGGGCTGACCCTGCTCTACCAGAGAGTGGGAGATTTGTTCGAACTCCGCAAACATAGCCTGACGGTACATTGTGGTGCGCAGCATATCCAGATAGTACTGCAACAAATATTTTTTGACGTTGACGTCCTGCTCGGTGGAGAGCAGATATTTGAGCAGCAGCACCTCGTTGCAGGTGGAGGCCACCTCTGCCACAAAGATCTTGTAGCCCTCTTTGGAGAAGGGTTGCGCCTGACAGCTGTAATAGGTGTGCATGGAGTGGCCCATCTCGTGTGCTATGGTAAAGATGTCGTGGGTGGTTTTTTGGTAGTTGAGCAGCATGTAGGGGTGCACGCCCGATACGCCGCTGCTGTACGCTCCGCTGCGCTTGGTGGGGGTCTCGTGCACGTCTATCCAACGCTCGGCAAAGGCCTTGCGCACCACTTGCAGATAGTCCTCTCCCAGAGGGGCAAGCCCTTTGAGCACCAATTGGCAGGCCTCCTCGTACTCGCAGGAGATATCTGCGTCGGCAAAAATGGGCACATACAAGTCGTACATATTGAGCGTTTTGACGCCAAGCAGCTTTTTGCGCAGGGCGATATACCTGTGCAGGGGTTTGAAATTGGCGTGCATGCATTTGATGAGGTTGTTGTAGACGGATCTGTCCACATCCTCGTAGAACAGCGCCGCATCCATTGCGCTGGGAAAGTTGCGGGCCTTGGCCGAGAAGCAATCGGCCTTGACGCTGCCCTCGTACAGTCCCGTGAGGGTGTTTATCTTGTCGATATAGGCCTTGTAGTAGGTCTGGAAGGCCTTTTTGCGCACCTTTTGGTCCTTGTTTTGCAGCAGAGTAGAATACGTCCCGTGGCCCAACTGCACCTTTTGACCGTCGACGGTGATGCTGTCGAACTTGATGTCGCCGCTATCCAGACGGTTGAACACTTCGTGGAATTGGCCGCTGAAACCGCCCACACCCGCAAGCAGACGCTCTTCCTTTTCGCTGAGAATGTGCGCCTTGCCGCGCAACACGTTGTTGAGCGCCACGTCGTAATCGGCAAAGTCGGCGTCGGCGGCAAACTGCCTCAGCTTGTCGTCGGGGATGGCGGACAGCTCGGCCGAGACAAAACTTGTGGCCTCGTTGTAGGCAACATAGGCGCCATAGATGCGGCTGTATCGGGCCTGCTTGGACGAATCCTGCAAATCGCTGTCGTAATCCATATGGGCATAGCCAAACAGACGGTCCAACATCAATTCTACGCTGTCGGTGAGGCGCAAAAACTCCAACAGAGTGTTGCGATCGGACAGCTTGCCCTTGTACTGCGCCAGACGGGGGTACTCCGCATTGAATTGAGCGAACTCCTTCTCCCAATCGTCGGGGGTAGGATAGATGTCGCCGAGGTTCCACTTGTATTGTTCGGGGATGTCGCTGCGTTTTGAGTAACTCATAACAAATGTCTCCTTTTTGCAATAATGGATACATTATATACCCCTTTGCCCGATATGTCAAAGCAAATTGAAACGCTGCGCTAAATCAGGGTGATGTTGATTGCCGGCACAATGCCCATCAAAGCAAAGTTGACGCTCAATGATGTGTTGTCCGCCCTGGCGCTGTCGTCGTCGCCGAAGCAGGCATACACGGACGAATCGGACGGGGAGCGCAACGACCAGAAACAATAGGGGCGCATCGTGCCGGAAGCGTCGGGCAATTCGGAGCACAGGCAGCCCTGACACTTGGCATAGTCGGTGGCGTTTATGCGGCCCAATTTTTTGTCGAAAAACAGGTTTTTCGCCTCGTCGTAGCTTAGCAAAAATATCTTGTCGAAGGTGTTTTCGCAGAGATATTGTTCGGCAGAGGCGCACACCCACAGCAGATCCGCCGCACCGCTTGCGCCGTTGTCCACCTCCGTCACGTTGATGACCTGACGTTCGTCGCCGTCAAAGGCAAGGTTGTAGAAATTGTCGTTGAGCCACAGGCAAATGTCGCTTGCCTTGTAGTTGTTGGGATAGGGGTCGCCGGCCTTCCAATCCGGGCCGGTCTTGGTGGTGAATTGCATACTGTCCAACGCCATCTGCGACATAAGCATGTATTGGTTGGGGTTTTGCTCTTCGTCCTTTTTCAGGACGGTCCACACAAGGGGATCGAAACGGAACCAATAGGTTTTTTCCCGCTCGTAGCCGTTTTTTATCGTGCCGCCGTCAAAGGTGTTGTAGGTGACGGTGGGGCGATAGATGGTAAAATACACTCCCCGATACTTTGCGTTGTTGTACTCCACGTCGATATACCACATGTAGCTATACTTTTCTCCGAAGAAATAGTAGCCGTAGTCCGTCCACTTGCGGCTGTTGTACCTCTCGGGCAGGGTGCCTGCCACCGCATTGAGCATGGACACAAGAGCGTTGTCCTCTACCAGCGTTTGCGGATAGCTGCCCAATGTGACCGTTTTGCCGTCCTCGCTGACGATATAGGGGCGCTTGAAACCGCAAACAGTGCACACACCCTGTTGATCGCAGCTGTGAGTGCCGCCCCACACCGCTGTGAGGGTGAGGTCTCCCGTGGTGCCCTGCGGCAGAGAGTCCTCGTACACAATGCCCTCTTGCGACTGCCAACCGAAAGAATAGTGATCGTTGTTTTTGCCGACGGCTTGGGGCAGTTTTAGCCCCTGCAAGATGTAGTCTTGGGGCGGCTGCTCGGCAAAGTCGCCTATGTCGCTGTCGTAGACGTAGGTGATGTTGTAGTGCTTGTAGCGCCAATGCGCCGTGTAGGTGACTGCCTGCGAGGGCATATCGAAGGTGTAGTCCGCCCGGTCGGACAGTTTTTCGTCGCCACTATACCAACCGTCAAACAGGTAGCCCTCGTTGGGGGTGGCCGTCACGGTGACTTGCTGTCCCACTGTGTAGCTGCCCTCCAAAGCGGACACGCTGCCCGCATCGCTATCCGCCGAAACGGTGGTGACGGGGGTGACGATCCACTTGACGTTGAGAGTTTTGTCGGTGCCCATTGTGTAGGTGAACTCCATCTTGTCGCTTAGCTGCGTTTGGCCGTCGAACCAGCCCACAAAGGTGAAGCCGTCGTTGGTGTGAGCCTTCAATTGCACGTCCGATCCGTACAAAAAGTTGCCGTCGCCGATGCTGTCCACCGTGCCCGCCTTGGGCAGATCCCACCTGACCGACAAATGATACTTGTTGGCCGTCCAAGAGGCCGCCAGCGTGACGTTTTGCCGTTGCGTCCAAACGTTGAGGCCTGTGCCCTGCGCATTGGTGAGAGGCGTTTCGCCGCTGTACCATCCGTTGAAAGAGTAGCCCGTGCGGGTGGGGACGGGCAAGGAAAACCGCTCTCCGTAGGTGACGATTTGCGTGCTTGCCGAAAGTGCGTCGCCGCCGTTGACGTCCAGCGTGACGGTAAACTTGTCTGTTTCGTCATCGGTCGATCCCGACGGGGTGGACGGGTCTGTCGGCGGGTCGGTGTGTTGCCCGAAGGGCGTGCAGGCGGCTGCAACGGCTGCGATCAACGCAACGCACAGCACAAGCAGCAATATTTTGGTCCATTTGGTCATGATGTTACCCTCCCTTGAATTTTTTGCCGAAGAAAGCAAAAACGCCGCACCCTGAAAGGGGTGCAGCGCTGCAATGCTCTCCCTTACAGCTGCGACACATCCATTATGACTGCAAGACGATGGTTGAAGTCGTCCCATAAACCGACATAATATTGAGGAAGAGCTACTTGCCCAAACTCGGCGGTAGGGGTAACTTGCAAAAGCGCAAAATGCACCCATGCTTGCAGTGGATATAGGGGATGCGTCGCAGTTTCAGTTTAGCAAATACGCACGGATTTGTCAAGCGCACAATGGGGTCAAGGGTCGATTGCGTTGAGGGGGTTACATCACGGTGTGACCCTCGGTGTTTTGCACCACCTTGAACAGCTCCACCTCTTGCCCCGTGCGACTGTCCACATACACATAGTACTGCCGCTCGCCCAGAGCGGCCTCAAACTCGTAGCAGGTGAGAAATTGGTTATCCTTTTGAATGAGCGCCTTGGCCACGTTGGTGACGGCGAGGCCGCCATCGAGGGCCGAAAGGGCGTCCTGCTGCGAGACGTCGCCGAAGGTCACGTCCCAATCGCAGTGATTGAGCAGGTAGGCGCGGGCCTCCAAGCCCACCACAGAGCCGTCGCAGCCCACCGCCACCTTGATGAGGTCGGGGTAGACTATCACACCGTCGATGACGGGTGCGCAGTTGACATAGGTGACGGCGTCCTGCGTTTTGCTGGTCCACACGCCCTTGACGTCGTAGCCAAGTTTGGCGCACATCTCCTCGGCGGCGGCAATGCACCGCTGTGAGTCGGCATTGCCCGTTGCGTCGGGGTTGTACACCTCGTACTGCACCACACGGCCGCTTACATCTGTCAGCAGGCGCCCCTCGGGCAGAGCAAACGCATACATTGTGCCTTGATTGCGGATTTCTCCCTCAAACTGCGCCTTGCCGAAAAGCGTTTGCAGTTGCTTGGCTACATGTTCGGGCGGGAGGGCGTTGTCGCTTGGAAGGGTCTTTTGCTGTACGCTCTCGGAAAAAGGTCCGTCGTAAATCAGCTTTTCGTAGGTAAAAACGTCGTTTTGCAGGCCGTCCATGGCGTCGCTGAGCGCACCGACGTTGCCGATACCGTTGCCGTTGACGATAAACATGCCGCTGTCGCTTTGGCTGTACTGCTGCAAAAAGTCGTACAGGCTTTGCGCTACGTTGTCCAACCGACGCAAGGCGCTGCGCTCATCGGCGGATAGCGGCTGTTGCTTGCTTAGCTTGCCGATAAGATAGGAGGCGTAGTCCTGCGTTTGGTTGACGAAGCGTTGGCAGGCCGCCAGATTGTCGCTTTCGGCAAAGGGCAACTGCGAAATGCTTGTGTTGGCGGCGTTGGCGTGTATCACCACGTCCGTAAGCAGCTTGATCTGGTGGGCGTTGTCCTGCGAGACGGCCACCTTGCCCAGATCGGCGTCGATGTTTTTGACGCTGTCGCAGGCAGAATACAGTGCGCTGCGGTAGCCGTTTTCCTGCGAGAGCTTGTAGACGTTGTCGTCCGACACCTGCGACATGCGCATTGTGGCGATTTTTTGCGACATCAGGCCGTACAGCAGGGCGGCTGCGGCAATGGCCAACACTGCCACCGTGCCGAAAAATATCATCCAAAAGTTTTTGATGGTTTTGTTTTGTCCGATCATATCCACCTCACGAACAGAAAATGTGCTTGCCGATGGTTACAAGCTGCGGACGAGACCATATCCATTTGCTTGTTGCCGTGGCGGGATTGAAATAGTAGATTGCGCCGCCTGTCGGGTCCCAACCGTTCATGGCGTCCTGCGCCGCACGGGTACATTCGTCGTTGGTGCCGAGGTTTATCTGCCCGTCTGATACGCACGTAAACGCCCCCTGCTGGTAGATGACGCCGCTGATACTGTTGGGAAATTTGCTGCTTTTGACCCTGTTGAGTATCACGGCGGCCACCGCCACCTTGCCTGTGTAGCTTTCGCCCCGAGCCTCGCCGTAGACGCAGCAGCTTAGCAGGTACAGATCGCTGTTGGACAGCTTGCCCGATGTGGTGCTTGTGCCGCCCGACACCGTGCCCGAAAGGGTTATCCCCATCGCCTTGGCCGTGGCGCTGCCCACAATGCCGTCGGCGGTGAGGCCGTTGCGCCGCTGAAAAAATTGCACGGCAGCCTTGGTTTTGGCGCCGAAAATGCCGTCTACGCTGCCCGTGTAGTAGCCCCAGCGTTTGAGCTTGGTTTGTATTGTCTTGACGGTTTCGCCCCGACTGCCCACCTTGACGGTGGCGGCTTGGACATGGGGCGCCACAAGCGCAGCCAGCGCAACGACAACCGTTACCACAAGCAGCACCAAAGCAACAACTTGCATGGTTCGAGTTTTCGTCAATGTCAGTTCCTCCTGATTTTTTTGTTAGTATGTATCCGCAGGCGCAAAATATGCCGAAGCTGCGTCGCAAAAGGGCAAAAAAATGCGTGCGGCCGAAAAAAAAATCACTTGCCCCGATTGGGACAAGTGAATGTGTGCACATATGTGGCGATGACAGGTCAGTCGGCGGTGTGGTCAGTCGGCTCGGCAATTTGCTCGGGCTGTTCAACGGTAGGCTGCGGTGCTGCGGCGGTCTTGTTGCCGTCGATGATACTGCAAATATCCCGTTTGAGCTCCAACATCGGTTGCAGCTGCGGATAGGCGGCCACCATTTGCTCGGTTACGTCGGGCGTTTCGGGCACGTCCTCGGCCGCAACTTCCTCCTCGAACATGGACAGGTACAGATAGGGGTGCTCGGGCGAGGGGTCGGTTTTGACGACGCTTATCACCACACTGAGATAGCGCCTGTCGTCGTCCAGCACACGTCTGCTGCCCGTTTGATAGCACTCGATACGACAATCGGCGACGTCACAAAAGGGCACAAAGGGCTTGGTGGACAAATAGGTGTTGGCAAGACGCTTGGCGGCAAAGTCGATGCACAGCGTCTGGCCGTCGGCGTCGTAGCGTTTGTCGCAGGAGAAGCCTGCCTTGTCCAGCATACGTTGGAAATGCTGACGGTGGTTTTGCCACAGCAAATATCCCAGATAGACAACCAAAAAATAGATGGCGGCGGCAAAAATATACGCCCACCAAGGCAACGCCCTGTGAGTTATATCTAAAAACACCGCATAAAACAATCCCAATGCCGCTGCGCCGCCCGCCAAAACGGCCGCAAGCGATAACCACTTTTTTGTTGACATAGTTTTCTCCTGTGCGTTATGGACACATTGTATCACATCTGAGGGTAAAAATAAACGGTTTGGGGCAAAAATACGCCGATTTTGCCCGAGGTCAAAACAGTTTGAGGGCGTCGAGGGCGGAAAACACCTCGCCGATGTTGTCGTTGAACAGCAGCTCGGCACGCCTGTCGGCAAGGGTGGCGCTTTTGTTGATGAGCACAAGGTGCTTGCCGCAAAAATAGTCGATAAGCCCCGCCGCAGGATACACCACCAACGACGTGCCGCCTATGATGAGGGTGTCGGCATGCGCAATGGCGTTGACGGCACCGTGCAGCACGCGGCTATCCAGTCCCTCGCCGTACAGCACCACCTCAGGCTTGATGACGCCGCCGCACAGGCACTTGGGCACGTCCTTGCAGGACAAAATGCTGTTCAGGCCGTAAAATTTGCCACAGCGCATACAACGGTTGCGATGTATGCTACCGTGCAATTCGTAGACGCATTTGCTGCCCGCAGCCTGGTGCAGGCCGTCGATATTTTGCGTGACGATGGCACGCAGTTTGCCGACCTGCTCCATCTTGGCAAGGTAGTTGTGGGCGGCATTGGGCTGCGCCTTGGGAAAGATCATACGGTCTCGGTAGAAACGATAAAACTGCTCGGTGTGGCGCATAAAGTAGTCGTGCGAAACGATTTCTTCCGGAGAAAGCTCTCCCGTTGAGGCAAACACGCCGCCTGCCGAACGAAAATCGGGTATGCCGCTCTCTGTGGACACTCCCGCTCCGCCAAAAAACACAATATTGTTGCTTTGCGCCACTATATCCGCCAAACGGCGTATCCTGATGTCGTCCATAGCCGCCTCCGTAGCCTGTCTGACACTATTATATATCCGTTGGCGGCCGCAGTCAACCGACAAATTGCCCTCTATTTGCGGGCGGTGCGCCACTCCTCGATGATTTGCAGCAGTTTGGAGCGGTACACTATCTTGTCGGTGCCGTTGCTTTCGCCGTTGATAAAGCACAGCGGAGGATACACCACGCACCACCAATTGTTGCCGCTGCCGCTGCCCAACTCGATGATGAGGGCGTCGTAGACGCCGCTTTCGAGGGTAAGCTCGCCATAGGTGCGGTCGGGAAACTGCTCCGCCGTGAGCTTTGCGTGAGAAACGTAGTCGAAGCCGCCGTCGGCAAGCACCTTGTCGCATACCGATTGAATTTCGCCAAGGCGGGTGCGCACTGCGCTCATGGCCTGCTGCTTGCTGTGCACTGTGGACAGCACGGGCGTAAGAAAATCCACAACGGCCGATTTGACGGCATATTTGATGTTTTGATCGGCGGCGGAGTTGCTGTCCGCCCGTATATGTATCCGCAAAAAATCCGCATTGGTTTGCTTGGCAGGCACCGCAACGATCACGGCAACCGCCACCGCAACAACAACAAGCGCCACAAGAAGTTTTTTCATAGTCACCTCCACTTGGACGCTACTGTTGTTGACGCTTTTGCCCCCGTAAATACAAAAAAGTTGTGCATGTTTGCACAACCTTTGGATAATTTTGGCGAAAACGGCGCATATGGGGTGCCGTTTTGTGTGTTTGGGGCGGGCAAAGGGCTACTCGTCCTCTTCCTCGTCGTCCTCCTCTTCGTCCTCGTCGTCGTAGTCGTCCAAGTCGAAGTCGTCGGCAAATTCGTCGGGGTAGTCGTCCAACTCTGTGTCCACGTTCTCCTCGTCCTCGAAGTCGTCCTCGGCAAAGTCCTCGTCGTTTTCCAGCTCCTCCAACGGAATGATATCCTCGTCGTCGGAGTCTTTGGTATCCTCGTCGTCGAGATAGCTGCGCCAATCGTCGTTGTCGTCCAGATCGCCCTGCTCCTCTCGCTTGAAGTTGGCCAGACAGCTTTCGCACATTTCCTCGTCCAGGCCGATATAGGAAGTTTTGCACACGGGACACAGTTTGAGCGGTTCGTCATCGTCGATGATGTCGTCCAACAGCACAATTTTGCTGTCCAGGCCCAACTCCGACTTGCAAACGTCGCACATTTCCTCGTCCTCTAAGATATAGTTCAAGTCACATCTGGGACATTTTTTGTACTTTGCCATTTTTGCCACCTACAAGTAGAAATATTGTGCCCTTTTGCAAAATAAATATCCCTGCAAGCGGACACTTGTATATCAGCGCCACTACTTTACCATTATTCCACCGAAAAGTAAACTGTTTTTATAAAAAAATATAGAATTTTTTGCGTAATTTTTTGCAAATAAGTTTCATCAATAAAAAATATGGGGCTGTCGCAAGTGGACAAAATTCACTTACGGCAGCCCCTCTTTTTGAGTGTTTTTACAAATTAACAGGGTTTTG
>CANPXV010000026.1 GCA_947586855.1 uncultured Clostridia bacterium | reverse complement strand
ATCGTATAATTACGTCAATGTTAGATCCTTGAATAATTAACTCTTATTAACTCTGCGTCATTGCAGCAAAAATCGTTATAGATTTTGCATATTAACACTCGATTAATATTTGATTACTCTAAACTTTATATTGTTCTATGCAGTTGTCAATGTTCCTTTCTGCCGCAAAACAGCGGCGCTGTCTAATCAACAGCCTATTTATCATATCACAGCCGTCCAAGAGTGTCAACTGTTTTTTGAGACTTTTTGCAAGTTTTTTGGGTTTTTTTGCAGAAAAATTTTTCCGCAAATTGCCCCGCTTGCTGCGCACTGCGATATGACGCCCCCTGCCGTTGGCCGCCTTTTGTTGCCGAACAGACTTTGTTCTTTTCAACAAAAAACGCTCTAACGAGCGGACGATATTCATATTATACAACAGGCCCATCAAAAATGTCAAACAAATTCTCGCAAATGCAGGATATTTTTTCGGAGGGACGGCTGAGCGACTTGCAACAGGGCAGCAGCTGCGTGATTGTCGGCGTGGAAACCGACTACGCCGCAGCAAAACGTCTTGCCGAGTTGGGTCTGACCGCAGGGACGCATCTGACGGTGGTTCGCTACGCACCGTTGGGCGACCCGATGGAGCTGTGCGTGCGTAACTATCTGCTGTGCCTGCGTAAGGAATCCGCCCGTCACATCGGCGTGAGACAGATTGCGCCGTCCTCCGCCCAAAAGCAATCGCACGGCAAAGAGTCATCGCACGATCCGCACAATATTTAATGTAATGAATAGTAATTATATATATAAAAATAATACTAAACGCCTGACGGTGGCTTTGGTGGGCAATCCCAACAGCGGTAAAACGACGCTGTTCAATGCGCTGACGGGCAGCAATCAAAAGGTGGGCAATTGGCCGGGCGTCACTGTGGAGCAGAAAAAGGGCGTTTGCACCATCGACCCGTCGCTGCTGATTGTGGATACGCCGGGCTGCTACTCGCTGCAACCCTTTACGCCGGAGGAGCAGGTGACGGCGGATTTTTTGCGCAGCGGGCCGGACGCCATACTCAACGTTGTGGACTCCACCAATCTGGAACGCAGCCTGCTGCTGACCACGCAGCTGGCAGAGCTGAACATTCCGCTGACGGTGGCGCTCAACATGCAGGACGAGGCGCAGGCCAAGGGCATAGAGGTGGACGCCGCCTCGCTTAAAGGGCAATTCGGCTGCGAATTTGTGCCCATTTCGGCCGCAAAGGGGCAAAATCTGCCCCAATTGGTGGAGCAGGTGGTGCACTCGACAAGACAAGGAGCGCCCAAGCTGCACTACAACTCCACCGAGGAGCGGTATCGACACATCGACGGCGCCGTGGGCAAATCCACCACTCGCAAAAGGCGGGACGCTGCACTTGCGGACAAAATCGACGCCATCGTGCTGAACAAATGGCTGGCGCTGCCCATCTTTGTGTTGACGATGATGGCGGTTTTTGCGCTGTCGGTGGGTGGGATCGGCGGCTGGCTGACCGATTGTATCAACAAACTGACGCCGCTGCTGCAACAGGCCCTGCGGGGTGCGCCGCTGTGTTCGGGCAACCCGAGGTTGGCGTCGCTGCTGTGCGATGGCGTGGTGGGCGGCGTGATGAGCGTGGTCAGCTTTGTGCCGCAAATCGCCATACTGTTTGGGTGCATTGCGCTGTTGGAGGGGTGCGGATATATGTCCCGCATCGCCTTTGTGACGGACAAGCTGCTGCACGGCCTGGGGCTTAGCGGACGGAGTTTTGTGTGTATGGTGCTGGGTTGCGGCTGCACAGTGCCTGCCATTGCGTCCACACGCACCGTCAAAAACGCCGCCGAACGAGAGGCCACCGTCACGCTGGCGCCCTTTGTGCCATGCTCGGCCAAGCTGGCGGTGATAGCCTACTTCACCTCATATGTGTTTGACGGCAATGTGCTGTTTGCCGTCAGCTTCTACTTTGCCTGCGTCATCGCCATTGCGGTGGGAGGCCTGACGTTGAAGCTGCTGCGCCGAGACAAGCAGGCAGAGAGTTTGTTTTTTATGGAGCTGCCGCCCTACCGTCTGCCACGGGCCAAAAACGTGCTGCGCCAGATGTGGCAGCGTTGCAAGGCCTTTTTGACCAAGGCGGGCACGGTGATATTGGCGGCGTCGGTGCTGCTGTGGACGTTGACGCACCTCGACTTTTCCTTCGGCTGGGTAGGCATTGAGCAAAGTATGCTGGCGGATATGGGACGGGCCATATCGCCGCTGTTTGCGCCGCTGGGCTTTGACGACAGGGGTTGCGGTTGGCAGCTGACGGTGGCCACGCTGTGCGGACTTGCCGCCAGAGAGACGGTTATATCTACCTTGCAGATACTGCTGCCACAAGGGGTGGGCGCAGCAGTCTCGCCGCTGGGAGCATACACATTTGTGCTGTTTAACCTGCTTTCTGTGCCCTGTGTAGCCGCTTGCGGTGCAAGTTTTGCCGAACAAGGCGGTTGCAAAAAGGGACTGCGCTCGGCCGCATTTCAATTTGCGATGGCCTACGTTCTGTCCCTTGCCGTGTACGTTGTCGGGTCGCTTTTCGTGCGCTGACGCCCCTACACAATAAAGAATTTCAATGAAAATTGTGGAGTGCGAGAACAATCAAAATATATAACAAGATACTTTCAACTAAACTCCCTGCAAACGAAAGTATAAAAAACGAAGGCACGTGCAGTGCCTTCCTTAACAATCTGACATTGGATAGAAATCATACCTTGCTTGCCCCACCGGCGAGGTGGCGTTTGGCCGGATTAGTTCATAAAATCGTCCGCAAGCACATTGCGATCCACCAGCGACATACGCTCGGCCTGCGCAAACTCCAATGCGGTGCGGTCAAAATACATATTGGTGAGTGCCATGCAGCTGTTGACGTTGTAGAAATATCTGCCGTCTCTCACACGCACGATATCCTCTCTGCACAGCACCTTGTTGGAGATCAGGCAGCCCACGGCAATTACTGTGCCCATCTTTTCCACCAGCAAATCGATGTCGTGGTTGTCCAGCACGGGGGTAAGTTTTACCTGATAGCCCTTGCGGCTGAACAAGCGAGCCACATAGATGACAAATTGCGTTTTGTCCATTTTGGAAATCTGGGCAAATTTTTCGTCCAGCGTCTGATAGGCGCCGACGTTTACCAAAGTGGCGACCTCCTGCGCAGGGATATAGCGCACCGAGGACGAGTCGCCGTCAGTTTGCTCGGCTTGCCTTTCCAACGCATCCATCCGCTGCTGTTTGTTGCGGGCCTCCACCTTGTCGGCGTGGCGATAGATGGCAATGCACACTATCACGCCCACCAAGCCCACGGCCGTGATGACGGCGGCGGCGATGAGGCAAACCTTGCTCCACATTGCGCCCTGCTCCGTCTTGAAAAAGGGCAACAAAGCGTACAACAAAAACAGCGCCACTCCCAAAAAGAAAAACAGCACCATAAAAAACGACGTTACCGACAATTTGGTTGCTTTTTGTTTGTTTTTAGTCATATCCATACACCCTTACACTATATTTTATCACAAAATGTTGCGGCTGTAAATAACAATATTCAGTTTGTGCATTGTTGACGCATTTTTTGCAAAAACTTTTTTACCTGACGGCGGGTTTTCAGCACCACCTTTTGCCCGGCAGTGGCGTTGAGCTTTTCGTACAGCGAGTTTCGGCGAGCTTTGGTGCGGCCGCCCCACAATATCCAACGGCGAAAGCTGGCGTCGAACTTTTCGGCACAGCCAAGATCGGGACGAGGTTCGTTGCGATACTTGCGATATCGGCGGAAAGCCCGCCAAAAGCACGTCCAGCGGTTTAGCATCATCAGCACAGTGATATCCGTCATGGCGTAGCGCTCCGGCACCACTTTGCGCCAATTGCCGTCCATTATCCAGCTGTCGTTTTGCTCCATAAAGATGCGCACTATCTGCGATTGCTCGTCAGTTGTGCGCTCCTGCCAATCCCCGTAAAAGTGCGTGCTGTCCAGATGCAGCACAGGCAAGTTGAGCATGTTGCCCAACTCCGTTGCCAATGTGGATTTGCCGCTGCCCGAATAGCCGATGATTTGTATCTTCATGGTTGTAACTGCCGTTTTCTCAAATTTATCCGCTTGCGCCCAAAAGGCGATTTTTTTTGCCCCGTGCGCTTGCCTGTCGTTGAAAAATCGCACCCCGGGTGCTGTTTTTGCCCTTGTTGCCGCCCCAAAAACCGCCTACTTGGCCAGCTGAGTTTCGAAGTTGACCCCGTAGAAATGCGCTTGTTTATCCGTGCAGCGCATGCAGTCTGCCACAAACTGCCCTGCGGCAAGGCAGCAATCTTGCAGCGGTTTGCCCGCAAAATAGTGGGCGGCCAGCACCGACGTAAAGATGTCTCCCGTGCCGTGAAATTGAGCGTCCAGCTTGGGCAGCATCACATAGCTGCTTTGCCCGTTGCGATAGATGAGCTCTCCTATGTTGCCGTCAAACTCCACGCCCGTTATCACCACCGTTGCGGGCGTCAGCGCCGCAAGTTTGGTGGCCAATAGCTGTGCGAAGGCCTTGCCGTGGTCGGATTGGTAGGGCGTATCAGTGAGGAAGCATGCCTCGGTGATGTTGGGGTCGATGATATCCGCACGGGCAAGCAGCTTGGCCATACTGCGCACATAGTCCATATCAAACCCGCCGTACAGCTTGCCGTTGTCGGCAAACACGGGGTCGATTATCACGGGCGCACCGTCGGCGCCAAACCTGTCAAACAGCTCCTCCGCCAGCGCCATCAGCCGCTGCTTGCCGAGGTATCCCAGCACAAAACCATCAAACGAAATGCCGTTTTTGGCCCAATAACGGTAGATATTTGGCAGCTCGTCCGTCAGATCCAGATAGCTCCACCCGTCAAACTGTGTGTGATTGGACAGCACCGCCGTGGGCAAAACGCAAGTTTCCACGCCGTAGCGGGACAAGATGGGCAGCGCCACCGTGAGAGAACATTGCCCCACACAGGACAGGTCCTGCATGGTACATATACGCTTGCAACTCATAAAAACCTCCTCACCTATGATAGCATTTTTGCCGCAATTGCAAACGCCATTGCCGCAGCAAACAGTTTTTGCCCGACAGGCCGCTTGCGCACAAATGCTCCAAAGGCTATTTGTCAAAATAGATAGCGTCCATCACGGCGTTGGCCAGGTCGTCGATACTGTCGGCGCAGTCCCTGTCCAGCCACAGCATGGACACGTTGAACACCATCCCCGCATAGATATAGGGCGCAAACGGGTTGCTGCCGTCGTAGTCTCGGCGAAACGTCTCGATAAACTTGCGGTTGAGATAGTCAAGATACAGATATTCCAGATGGGCCCGCTTGATAAGTTTCAGCTTGTCCTTATTTTGCAAAAATTTATCAAAAACGTCGTGCACAATGCACATGTAGTCGGCTCGGCAACGGGGATAGTAGCGCTGCTCGGACATAAATTCCTTAGTGTTGTGCAAAAACCAAAACTCTATCACGTCCTCCTTGCGCTTGAAATAGCGATAGAACGTTGCCCTGCCCACGCCCGCCTTTTCGACGATGTCGGTGACGCTTATTTTTTCGTACTCGTAGTCGGCCATCAGCTTGAACAGCGCCTGCGTGATGTAGAATCGGGTGTATTCTTCCGGTGCGTAATCCACGATACAAAATCTCCTTTTTGTCTCATTTAGGCAAACACATCTGGGCCAACTGTTTAGTTGCGCCGCCAAAGCATTGCAAAGCTGCGATTTTTACTATATGATACACTTGTCTTGCAAAAAAGTCAACCCAACGGGGACTCAACACTGCAAAACGGAGGAGAAACTGACATGAAAGAAGATTTTGTAACGTACGAATACCGCACGGCAAAGGTCAAGGCCAAGGATCAGACCGTCACAACGGATATGTACGAGGCGTTTGGCTGGGAAGTGACCAACGTCAGCTGCGGCGCAATAGACACAATAACATTGTCGATGCGCAGGGATAGAAAACTGAAACACAAGCAGGAGCTGAACCGTCTGGAACGGCGTGCGGAAGAAACGTTGTCCGCAGTAAACGCCCTCAAAAGGGCGCAAAAGACGGGTGCAAGAATAGTTGCCCTCACCATCGGCATTGTGGCCTCTCTTGTGCTGGGCGGCGGGATGTGCCTGTGCATGCTTTGCGAGGGCTTGGCGGCAATGCTGGGCGGCATCGCACTTGGGCTGGCAGGCATTGCGCTATGCGGCGTAAACTACCTTATCTACGCCAAAATGACGGCGGCTAAAATCAAACAACTGCAACCCGCCATAGAGGAAAACGAAGAGCAATTTGCCAACCTGTTGGAAAAGGGCAACGATCTGCTGCAAGCGGAATTTATCTGAGCCGCATTTGGCGGCAAAGGAGCAAAATATGAATGCAATAGAGATAAGAGGCCTCACCAAAAGCTTCCGCGGCATGTACGCACTTGACGGATTGGACATGACCGTGCCGCAGGGCGCCATCTACGGCTTTATCGGCGAAAACGGCAGCGGCAAATCCACCACCGAAAAGTGCATTTGCGGCCATCTGGTGCCCGACAAGGGCAGCATAACGCTGTTTGGGCGCCCCTACAACGACGCAGGCGTCAGGGTGCGTGTGGGTGCCCTCATCGAAAACACCGGGTGCTTTCCCTCGTCCAATGTGCACGCCAACCTGATGATGCAGGCCATCAACCTCGGCATCAAGGACCGAGAGGGCGAGATTGACCGAGTGCTGAAAATCGTGCGTATGGAGGATAACGCACGGCTCACCTTCAAAAAGTGCTCGCTGGGCATGAAACAGCGCATAGGCATTGCGATGGCGCTGCTTGGCGACCCTGCGCTGCTTATCCTTGACGAGCCCATCAACGGGCTGGATACCGACGGCATGCGCCTGATGCGGGAAATACTTGTGGACATCACCCAAAACTACGGCTGCACGGTGCTGATTTCCTCTCACATATTGGGCGAGCTGGAAAAAATCGCCACCCATTACGGCATTATCCGCCAAGGCAAGATGATAAAGGAGATCGCCGCTGCGCAAATGGACAGCCGCTCGCAGATGTATGTATCCGTGCTGACGGACGACCTCCAAGCAACAAGCAAACTGCTGTGCGGCAGGTTTCGCACCGAACAGGACGCCGACGGCTTGAAGGTATACGACGCTACCGACACTGCGGCTTTGGTGGCACTGCTGCTGCAAAACGGTCAAAATGTGCACAGTGTGCAAACGCACAAAATCGGTCTGGAACAATACTATGTTTCTCTGATGAGCGGCAAGGAGGCTGTTTGATATGGAAAACGCAACAATTTTGCAATTTGAAAAGCCAACCTTTATCTCTCGGCTGAAAGGTATGCTGGGAGTGGACTTCTACCGACTGTTCCACACGCCGCTGTTCTACATCTTTGTTGCGATAGCGGCAATCATTCCCGCACTTGTATCGATGGGCGCCACGGGCGGCGAGGGCCAAACGGCGGGCATGTTTACAAACGCCTGGCAGATCATTGCTGCGGACAGTCCGCTGTACGTCGTCAGCGATATGGGCGAATACGCCAACATGAACATGGTGTTTATCTTCGGCGGCATCATGGTGTCCATATTTATCGGGCACGACTACACCAGCGGTTACGTCAAGCAGCTGTTTACCACCCACGCCAAAAAGGAGGACTACGTGCTGAGCAAAACGCTTGTGTCCGCCTTTTCGATGGTATGCATGTGCGTGACGTATTTTATCGGCGGAACCATTGCAGGGGCAGCGACGGGGCTTCCGTTTGATGTAAACGCAGGCTCGCTTGTTTGCGCCATCCTCGGCAAAATGCTGATGAGCCTGGGCTGGGCAAGCCTGTACACCTTTGTCAACATCATTTACCGCAGAAAATTCGGCATTTCCATCGCCTTGTGCTTTGTTTTGGGCACAGGGATCCCCGTCATCGGTGCTGCGGCGCTGGTAGGCAACAGCAGTGCGCTAAACGTCTTTTTGTACGGGGCGTCGGTGCAGGCGTGCCTTTCGTCCGACTTTTTGTCCGTGCCGGTGTGCCTTGCGTGCTCCGCTGTGTGGGCGATAATCTACAACGTGCTGGGCGCAGTTGTTTTGTACCGCAGGGACGTGTACTGAGGAGGAACTATGAACGCAATAGAGATACAAAATCTGACCAAAACTTTTGGACAAAAACGTGCGGTGGACGGGCTCTCTATGACCGTGCCACAGGGCGCCATCTACGGCTTCATCGGTGAAAACGGCAGCGGCAAATCTACCACCGAAAAGTGCGTTTGCGGCTTGTTGAGGCCAAGCAACGGCAAGATAACGCTGTTTGGCAAGGACTATCGGGACAAGACCGTGCGCTCGCAAATCGGCGTGCTCATCGAATCGCCCGGCTGCTACCCAAATTACAGCGTGTGGAACAACATGAAGTTGCAAGCCGCCAACCTTGGTATCGCCGACGAAAACGAGCAGATACGTCGGGTGCTGCACCTTGTGCGTATGGATGGGGCGGCAAGCAACAAATTCCGCAACTGCTCGCTGGGCATGAAACAGCGCATAGGCATTGCGTTTGCGCTTCTCGGAAACCCTCAACTTCTCGTTCTCGACGAGCCGATAAACGGGCTGGACGCCGACGGCATGCGCATCATGCGGGAGATACTGACCGAGCTGTCCCGCAATGGCTGCACCATCCTCATTTCGTCGCATATCTTGGGCGAGCTGGAAAAAATCGCCACCCACTACGGCATTGTGCGCCACGGCAAAATGCTGCGAGAAATGACCGCCGAGCAACTCAACGCCGAGTGCCCCACTTTTGTCGCACTGAAAACGCCCGACAACAACACAGCACTTGCGGCATTGAAGGGGCGCTATCCCAACACGGAGTACGACCCCGAGCGGCAGGAAATTTGCGTGTACGGCGGCGTGGCGGCAGATACCGTCGGCTATCTGTACAACGAGTTTGGCCTGGCGCCAACCGAGGTGCGCACTGACAAGATCAGTCTGGAAAAGTACTACATCAATCTTATGCGGGAGGGCAACTGACATGATAAAACTTGACGTAAAAGATTTTGCGCAACGTCTGCGCAGTATGCTTCGGGTGGATTTGCGGCGAATGTTTACCATGCCCACCGTGTGGATCATGCTGGGCGTGAGCCTTGCGCTGCCCATTGTGATATTGGCGATGACATCCTTTGTGGGTGGGACGTCCGTCAACCCGCAAACGGGTGCGCAAGAAACCATCGAAACCTTTACCAATGTGTGGCAGGCGATCGGCTCTTCGGGCGGGGCGATGAGCATGGACCTGACAAGCATGTGCAACATCAACCTGCTGTACTTTTTGGCGGCGATATTTGTGTGCGTGTTTGTGGGAGAGGACTTCCGCAGCGGCTACGTCAAAAACCTGTTTACCGTGCGCTCGCAGCGGGCAGACTACGTTGCGTCCAAAACGCTGACGCTGTTTGCGGCGGTTGCTGCAATGTTTGCGCTGTACTTTGTGGGCGCCTTGATCGGCGGCGGCATTGCAGGGCTGTCCTTTGACGTTGCGGCGGTAGGCGCAAGCGTGGGCGGCATTGTCGCCTGCATGATAAGCAAAATTTTCTTCGCACTCGTCTTTGTGTCCATCGCCCTGACGCTGGCAGTGGTAGGCAAGCAGCGGCTGTGGCTATCCATACTCGGCTCTCTTGCGGGCGGTATGCTGCTGTTTACCATGATTCCCATGATGACGCCGCTGGATTCCGGTGCGTTCAACGTGGCGCTGTGCGTGATTGGCGGCACCTTGTTTGCCGTGGGGCTGGGCGCAATCAGCACTGTGATACTTAACAAAACGGATATTGTGTAACTGTCAAAAAGGCGCATTGGGATGAAACTGATACAACGATACAGGGCGCTCTCCTTTGAGCAAAAGATAGAACTAAAAACCGTCGTCGGCCTGTGCGGCTCGGCGACGCTTGCCTGCGCAAAGCTGGTGATAGGCATATTTACCGACTACAATCTGGCCGTCATCGCCGTGTACACCTTTGCGCTGCTGCTTGCAAAATTGCAGTGTTTGCTGGGTATAAGGACACAAAAACGCACCTTTAAGCAGCGAACTGTGCTTGTTGCAAGTTTTTTGCTGGCGGCAAGCGTGCTGTATATCGCCTTTATGAGCAGCATGTTTTTTGTGGAGCGCAAGATAAAAAACAACGGCATGATATATGTGCTGATATTGGCGCTTATATCCTTTTGCGAGCTGGGCTTTGCCTTGGCGGGAGTGCTGCGCACCAAGAGAAGCCACCACTACTATCGCAACATAAAGATAATCAATTTGTGCATGGCGCTGATTGCCATACTTACCACCCAGATGGCCATTTTGAATATGCAATCGCAAACGGGCGTTGTGAGCGTATTCAACGCCTACACGGGCATAGGCGTGGGCTGCTTTATCGCACTGTGCGCACTGTTTATTTTGGTGGCGCCAAGGGCGTCTGTGGTGGGCAGAGAACACAACGAGTTTGTTTTGCGCAACGCACAACTCAACAGTTTGGTGGATATGCACCGTCCCCAAGTGCAGCTGACGCTGTGCCGCAGCCGTGTGTACGGCGACTATGTGTATCGTGCAAGCGTTGTGGGCGACAGGCTGGCTGGCGACATCGAGCGCACCCCGTCGCTGTGGCGGCGCATGCACCTGACGTTGAAAATTTTGTGCTGCGTGCTGTCGGAAATTTTGCTGTTTGTGTGGCTGGGCGGCAGGCTGGTGCTGTTTTTGCGCTCCGTCGATTTGCCCGGGCGGCTGGAAAAACTGCTGCTGTCCAACGGCTTTGTACGTACCGCCGAGCGCCCCGCTGTCACCGCCGGCGACGGCCAACTCCCCGCCGAAACCCCCTGACGCACGCCGAAAAATGTTTTTTATCCCCACCGACAATTGATTTTGCGCCGTCCCGCCAATAGTTTTGTCACCACCGACAATTGTTTGCCGCCATCGACAATATTAAACGGTAAACCTCCACGAGTACCCACGTCAATCGTGGGGCGGCAAAAACAAAATACCCAGCCAAACCCTTGCGGGTTCGACCGGGCACTGTATGGTGGTCGATACAGGACTCGTCTCGGCGCAGCCGAGTGAGCGGAACGCAGTGGAGCGCTACATCATTTCGACTTCCTGTACTCTCAAAACCACGTGGCAACAAGCAAAAAGGCAGCAATAGAAAAGGAAGCACCTTGTTGTGCTTCCTTTCCGTTGCAACTAATAGGCGCAGTTGCCACGCTTGGTGGACCGAACGCAAACAATGTCGAACCCTTTCGCAAAATATTTTGACGAGTTTTTACTTGTCCTCATCGCCCCAGGTATCGTATTGATAGGGTATTCGGTTGAGTTTTTCACCTTTCAGGTTCATTATGTAGCCGTTTTCCACAATACACCACCGTGACGGGTCGTGATAGGGCAATTCCTCTAAAATGGCGTCGTCGGGGTAGTGAAGTTCTTCAACAACTTCGAGGTCGCACACATAAACGCTAACATATACATCCTTGTTGGGTGCTTCCGGAAAAAAAACAACCTCAAAACATCCGAGTTTCGTTCCTAAAAAACTTATTGCTTCCGAAACAATATCCCCTTCATCTCCGGCATACACCCCATATTTGGCATATTCCGGTCTGTCGGCAGTCAATCTGACCGTATCGTATAATCTCATATATTTTCTCCTTAAATATCGTCAACCACCAATGGAGTTGCAACCTTAATTTTGCCGTACGGCCACAAAACGCAACCGATGTGGCACTTGTGCAATTCTCCCACGTGATCTCTTTTTCCCAAAATCAGAGTGTTTACTTGTACATGCTGACCATGCTTATCCAATGCACCTAACGTGTAATTGCCCAACTCGTATTGTTTATATATTACTGCCGTCAGCGTGTTGTGTAATTCTTGACTATCTTCTATTCTGTAGCCGATTTTGTGCATCATTTTGGATTTATTTGTGTTTTTGAACAAATATTTGGTTATTTTACGCATGTCAAAATCGACTTGTGCTGTAATACCTGCATTGCTGCTTTCACATTTGCAGTTTGGATGAGTGGGCTGCCACAAATTGTTCGCCGCATAAGCTGTTTTGTTGGCTGCCACACACAAATCGCATGTTCTTGTTACCAAGTCCGGTTCCGCTTCGCCATAACAGGATTCAATGTTCTTGTCTGAAATGTTGTTTCTTAATACCCAACTTCCTCCGCTATCGAATTGTCGGGCAAGCTCCGCTTGTTGCTGTGTCGTTAACAACATAAAGTTATTCTCCTTTTTGATGATAGTGCAAGCTATCAAACCCGTCCACACAACTTTAACAACGATCAACCTTGTGCACAACAAATTAACTATATTGTATCATAGTTTGTCAATAACCGTAATCAATTTTTGTCACTATGTTTTCGTTGCAAGCTACGAGATTGTACACACGCTTAAAATAACAGTACGGCGTGTTGTTAATAGCAAGGTTTGATATGGAACGTTTGTTCTACTCGCAACAATATTATATACCCGTTTTGACTTTTGTCAAGAGCTTTTTCGCCGCTTTCCCGAATTATAAATTTCCGTGTTAAATATATTTCTTTCTTGTGCGAACTCTTTTCTATTTGGATCAAAAAACACCTCCGCTCAATGGTGGGAAGTACAGGGCTCGTCCCAAGCGAAGCACATTTGGCGTAAAGCCAATCTCCACAGTGTGGAGTTGGTAGCCAAATGCACAAGGGCGGGCTTTTGCGTAGCAAAGATCGAGCAGCGGTAGGACGCAACCGACAAATAACCGCCAAAACTGTGTTAAGGCTGTAAATCGTTGCGGAGCGCCACGTCGTCGCCGCTCTCCCTTGTTAGCACCAACCGCAAATGTGCGGTCGGTTCCGTTGACAGTCGGCGGCTCCTCTCCCACATAAATTTTGCAGGCTCAATTTATGTGGGTGCCCGTTTGTAACTTCCTGTACTGCAAAGCCCCGTGGAAACGCGCAAAAAGGCAGCAATGGAAAAAGGAAGCACCACGTGTGCTTCCTTTCCGTTGCAACTAACAAGCGCAGTTGCCACGCTTGGTGGTCGATACAGGACTCGAACCTGTGACTTTCTCCACGTCAAGAAGACACTCTCCCAACTGAGTTAATCGACCA
>CANPXV010000025.1 GCA_947586855.1 uncultured Clostridia bacterium | reverse complement strand
ATCACGCGACCCTCGCTGTTGCGGGCGGCACGGCCGATGGTCTGGATGAGCGCCGTATCGCTGCGCAAAAAACCCTCTTTGTCGGCGTCCAGAATGGCCACCAACTTGACTTGGGGCATATCCAGACCCTCTCGCAGCAGGTTGATGCCCACCAGCACATCAAACTCGCCCTTTTTGAGGCCGCTGACTATCTCGACACGCTCCAAGGTGTCTATCTCGCTGTGCATGTAGCGCACCTTGACATCCTGCTTTGCCAAAAAATCCGTGAGACTCTCGGCCATGCGCTTGGTGAGGGTGGTGACGAGCACTCGGCCGCCGCTATCCACCACGGAGTGTATCTCGCCCAGCAGGTCGTCGATCTGCCCCTCGACGGGACGGACGCACACTTCGGGGTCCAGCAGTCCCGTGGGGCGCAGCAGCTGCTCTACCACGTTGTCGGCACGATTCAGCTCGTAGTCGGCGGGGGTGGCGGACACGCATATCAGCTGCCCCAGACGGCTGTCGAACTCGTCGAAGGTGAGGGGGCGGTTGTCGTAGGCGGAGCGCAGTCGGAAGCCGTAGCCCACCAGATTTATCTTGCGGGCACGGTCGCCGTTGTACATGCCCCGTATCTGCGGAATGGTCATGTGGCTTTCGTCGATGAAGGTGATGAAGTCCTCGGGGAAGTAGTCCAGCAAGGTGTAGGGCGGCTGACCCACCTCTCGGCCGTCGAAATAGCGAGAGTAGTTTTCGATGCCGCTGCAATAGCCCATCTCACGCATCATCTCGATGTCGTAGCTGACACGCTGTTTGAGGCGCTGGCCCTCCACAATTTTGTTGGCGTCCAAAAACTCCTCCACCTCGACATTCATATCCTCTTCGATTTGGCAAAGCGCCTTCTCCATGGTGATGCCCTCCACCACGTATTGGCTTGCGGGAAAGATGATCGTGTGCAGCAAATTGGCTATCACGTCCCCCGTGAGGGCGTCGATTTCCTGAATTTTTTCCACCTCATCTCCCCAAAAATGCACCCGTATGGCGTGGTCGGAGTAGCTTGCGGGGTAAATTTCCAAAATATCCCCCCGCACACGGAAGGTGCCCCGCTTGAAGTCCATATCGTTGCGGACGTACTGTATCGCCACCAACTTTTTTATGACGGCCTCTCGGCTTGTTTCGTCGCCGGGGCGCAGGCTGAGGCTGAGTTTGTAGTACTCGCCGGGGGCGCCCAAGCCGTAGATACAGCTGACGCTGGCCACCACAATGGTGTCTCTGCGCTCGAACAGGCTGCACGTGGCGCTGTGGCGCAGGCGGTCGATTTCGTCGTTGATGTCAATTTCCTTTTCGATGTACAGATCCCTGGACGGAATGTAGCTCTCCGGCATGTAGTAGTCGTAGTAGGAAACAAAAAACTCCACCCTATTTTCGGGGAAAAACTCCCTGAACTCGTTGCAAAGCTGTGCCGCCAACGTTTTGTTGTGGCATATAACAAGCGCAGGACGGTTGACGTTGGCTATCACATTGGCCATTGTGAATGTTTTGCCGCTGCCCGTGACGCCCCGAAGTACCTGCGTCGCCAGGCCGTCTCGTATGCCCTGCGTGAGCTGCTCTATTGCCTGCGGTTGATCGCCGCACGGCTTAAATTTGGAGTGAAGTTTGAAGTCCATGGTGATTTTGGAACATTTGTTTTTATTTATTGTAGCGCCGATGTGCAATTTTGTCAACGGGCAAGGGCGTTATTTATCCTGATTGAGGCGATAAATTTCGTACAAGCCTTTGAGGGAAAGCTCTCTGTCGATGTGGTCGAACAACGGCTCGACGTTGGCAACAAGGTGCGCCATGCCGCCCGTTGCGATGATCTGCACGTTTTGCCAGCCCATCTCGGCCTCGATACGCTGCACCATATACTTGATTTGCCCCACTGCGCCATATATCACGCCGCTCTGGATGGCCTTGCGGGTGGATTGCGCCGTGACACGGTTGGGAGTTTCCAACTCGACGCTGGGCAGCTTGGCCGTGCAGTGCGCAAGGGACTCCACGGTGGCTTTTAGCCCCAGGGTGATGGCACCGCCCACAAACTCTCGCCGCTCGTTGACGACGTTGAAGGTGGTTGCCGTGCCGAAATCCACCAAGATGAAGGGTGCGCCGTACTGCTTTTCGGCGGCGACGCAGGTGACAATGCGGTCGCTGCCCAGCTCCTTGGGGAACTCGTAGCGTATGGCAAGGCCCGTCTTGACGCCAACGCCCACCACCAACGGCGAAACGCCGAACACATAGCGCACAACGTGGGTGAAGGTGTAGTCCAGCTGGGGTATCACGGAGGACAAAATGGCGCCCTCGACAGAGTGGACGTCGATGCCGTTGTAGTTGAGCAACTGCAACAGCAGCGCAACGTATTCGTCCGAGGTGCGCTTGACGTCGGTGCTCATCTTGAAGGAATTGCACAGCTTGCCGATTTTGTTGAACAGGCCTATCTTGATGTTAGTGTTGCCAATATCTATTGCGATGATCATTTACTTGCCTCATTTTGCGTTGTATTTGTTTGCGCAGGGGACGTTTGCGGGGCGGAGTCAGCGTCCAACCGCCAATTGTTGCCGTCTATGCCCAGCTTCAAGCCTCGGCGCACGCCCAGCACCACCCACGGTGCCAACAGCAGCGACGTGAGATACTCCGGCAGGATGTTGAGGAATACCACCGCCTTGATGGCGGCCACAAAACCCTCGCCGCCCTCGGAAAGATAGCCGAACGGCAGCAAAAAGAACACCGTGTTGGACACCAGACCGACGGCTATCGCCACCGTCATGGCCGTTATCTGCGCCACTCTGCGGCGACGCACCCTGCCCACGCACAGCAACATCAGTCGGTAGACGCCGAAGCATGCGCACCCTGCCAATATGCGGGGCAGCACGTACACAATGGGCTTGTAGTACCACACTATCGCATCGGGAAAAATGAACGCCTTGATAAAGGACGCCACGCCGAAGCAGGTGAAGGACACAATGCCATCCGCCCAGCAATTTTGCACAAAACAAAAGCTGAACGTCACCAGCAGCACGCAAATTGCCATAGAAATAGGCAAAGCCGCACTGATACCTCTGTCTATCATCATGGCCACAAAAATCGTTGCAAACATGATTGCGTACTTTGCCAAATTGAAAGCCTTGCTATTGTTTACCATAAAAGCTCCTATTTCGTCCGCATGGGTACGAATATCTTTTTTGGTAAAAGATATAAAAACGTAGTATCGCTCCGTTGGGATACGACCAAATTGTATTGTAGCACAACGTGCGATAATTGACAAACGTTTGCGCAAATTTGCACCGTTGTGCGCTATATTTCAGTCCTCGTCGTCGGCGGTGGCCTTGTCGGACAAAATGACCTGTTGCAGCTTGGCCAGCACGGCGTCCAGACCCGTCTTGGCGGAGGAGCTGACAGGCAAAACGTTATCCTGCCCCAGCTTGAAGAAGGAGGCTATCGCCCGACAGCGGTTTTTGACCTGCGACTTGGGCAGTTTGTCCGCCTTGGTGGCAATCACCGTGAAGGGCAGGTTGTTGGCAAACAGGTAGTTGTACATGGCGGCGTCGTCCTTGGTGGGGTCGTGGCGGATATCCACCAAAAACAGCACCTGCACCAGACGCCCCTCGTTGGCGAGATATTTTTCCAACAGGTCTGCCCATTTGAGTTTTTCCGCATCGGAGACTTTGGCAAAGCCGTAGCCGGGCAAATCGGCCAGAATAAACTCTGTATCGGCGCCCTCGTTTACCAAAAAATAGTTGATGAGCCTGGTGCGCCCCGGCAGCTTGGAGGTGCGGGCCAGCTTGCCGTCCCCCACCATATAGTTGATAAAGCTGCTTTTGCCCACGTTGCTTTTGCCCGCCACCGCTATCTGCGGCAGGTCGGATACGATGCACTGCTGATAGCTTGCGGCGCCACTGATATAGGCGGCTTTGGTTATCTTCATAGTTACCTTACCAACGCATTGTCGTACACAGTCTTGATGTCGTCCGCCAACACAAATTGTATGCTGTCACGCACTTCCTGAGGGATCTCTTCCAGATCCTTGGAGTTGCCTTTGGGTATGATGACCTTTTGTATGCCCAGGCGATAGGCCGCAAGCGCTTTTTCCCGCAGGCCGCCGATGGGCAGCACTTTGCCTCGGAGGGTGATCTCGCCCGTCATGGCCACCTTGCCCGAAACGGGTATGTCGGAAAAAGCCGACATCACCACCGTGGCCATCGTGACGCCTGCGCTGGGGCCGTCCTTGGGTATGGCGCCCTCCGGGACGTGAATGTGTATATCCGTGTGCTCGAATTTGTCCTTGTCGATGCCGTAGTCGTCGGCGAGGCTCTTGACCAGCGATATGGCCGTGCGGGCCGACTCCTTCATCACGTCGCCCAGATTGCCAGTGAGCTGCACATCGCCCTTGCCCCTGAACAGCGTTGCGTCCACGTTGAGCGTGACGCCGCCCACTCTTGTCCAGGCAAGGCCCCGTGCGGTACCGACGGTGTCGCCCACCAGACCCATCTCGTCCTTGTGGCGCTCCACCCCCAAAAATTCGTGCAGGTTGTCCGCCGTGACGGTGACGACGGCAGAGGGATCCTCTACCAAACGCAGCGCCACCTTGCGGCAGATTGCGGCAATTTCCCTTTCCAGACTGCGCACGCCCGACTCGCTTGTGTAGCGCTCGATGATCTTGGCGTAGGTGTCGTCGGAAATTTGTATTGCGCCGTCCGGTATGCCGTGCAGCGTCATGTTCTTTTTGAGCAGGTATCTGTTGGCAATGGCGATCTTTTCCAGCTCGGTGTAGCCGCTAAGCTCGATGATCTCCATGCGATCCAACAGCGGCTCGGGGATGTCGTCTGTGGCGTTGGCCGTGCACACAAACAGCACCTTGGACAGGTCGTAGGGCACTTCCAGATAGTGATCGGTGAAGCTGAAATTTTGCTCGGGATCCAACACTTCCAGCATGGCGCTGGCAGGGTCGCCACGGTTGTCTTTGCCCATCTTGTCTATCTCGTCCAGCAGCAAAACGGGGTTGATGCACTCGGCCTGCTTCATCATGTAGATGATTTTGCCCGGGATTGCCCCAACATACGTCCTGCGATGGCCTCGGATCTCCGCTTCGTCTCGCACGCCGCCCAAACTGACACGCAGATACTTGCGCCCCAATGCACGGGCGATACTCTTGACGATGGAGGTTTTGCCCACACCGGGCGGCCCAACAAAACACAAAATGGGGCCGTTGAGCTTGCCCGTGAGCTGCATGACGGCAAGATACTCCACTATCCTGTCCTTTATCTTGGTGAGGCCGTAGTGGTCCTCGTCCAATATCTCACGTGCCAAGCGCAGGTCCTTGTTGTCCTCGGTCTCCTTGCTCCACGGCACGTCGCACAGCCAATCGAGGTAGTTGCGTATCACGGCGGCGTCGGGAGATGTTGAGGACATCTTGGACAAGCGGTTGAGCTCCTTGGTGGCCTTGGCAGCGACTTCCTCCGGCATGCCGCAGGCCTTGATCTTGTCCAGATAGTCCTGCTTTTCGTTGGCGTCCTCGCCCAGCTCGGCAGAGATGGCCTTCATCTGCTCTCGCAGGTAGTACTCCTTTTGCCCGGACTCCACTTGCTTCTTTACTCGGTTGGCGATACGCTTTTCGGCGGCGGCAAAGTCCAGCTCCGTCTCGATGTAGGCGCAGATAAGCTCCATGCGCATGTCGATATCTGTCTCTTCCAATATACGCTGCCGCTCGGACAGGCGTGTGACAGTCTCATTGGCGGCCACGTTGCTGAACGCAAGATAATCCACCTTGTCGCCGTTGACAAACAGCTGAAAATCCGGCTTGGTGACGTTGCGATTGACCTCGGACAGCTTTTGTATGTGCGCAAGGGTCTGCTGAAACAGCGCACGGGTCTCGTTGTTTTGCTTGCAGGTGAACTCCAACGACTCGGCGTCCACAAAAATGATGTCGTTGCCAAACGTCCAATGGGTGAGACGAGCGGCGTCGAGGGTGCGGGCCATGACCGTGGTAGACTCGACTGTGGCGCTTTCCACAGAGACTATCTCGGCCACCACGCCCACCGTGTAGAAATCCGCCATGCCACTTGGGGCGGGCTTGGCACTGTCTATCTGGCTGACCATCAAAAATTTGCCGCCGTTTTCCAGCGCATATTTGAGCGCATTGCGGGAGATGTCCCGTGCGACCTCTATTTTGGCCCGAATGTTGGGAAAGAAAAAATTGCCTCTCATGGCCAATACGGGCAGATTGTTGTACTGTGTCACTTGTTGTACCTCTTTTTCGATAGTGTGTGCAGTTGTTTTTTTGCTAAACGCTTGCCTTGTGCGCCAAATTGGCGCAAAGGGCAAGCTCCACCTATACTGTTGCACATATTATAAAATAATTTGCGGCTTTTTGCAACAAAATATCGACAAAACACAAAAATGAGGCCGACTTCCGCAAAGAAAGTCGGCTTGACCGTTTGGATTGGATGAGAAATGTTGGGAAATTGGCCGGAATTCTTACGACGCTTTTCGGATGACAAGGGGATCGGCGCTGCCCTCGACGCTTTGGCGGGTGATACGCACACGCTCCACATCGCCACTGCCGGGAGCCTCGTACATGCAGTCCAGCATGAGGTTCTCCAACACGGAGCGCAACCCTCTGGCGCCCGTTTTGAGGCGCATGGATTTTTCCGCAATGGCTTTGAGAGCGTCGTCGTCAAACTCCAACTCGATGCCGTCCAGCTTGAACAGTTTTTTGTACTGCTTTACAAGGCAGTTTTTCGGCTCGGTGAGTATCTTGATGAGCGCCGTTTCGTCCAGCGGAGAAAGCCCCACCGTGATGGGCAAACGCCCGACAAACTCCGGTATCAGGCCGTACTTGATAAAGTCCTGCGGTTGCAAACTCTTGACAAGCTCGGCGTGGTCGATCTCCTCGGTGCTCTTGATCTTGTTGCCAAAGCCCAGACCTGCGCCCTGCTGACGCTTTTCGGCAATCTTGTCCAGCCCGACAAATGCGCCGCCGCAGATGAACAAAATGTTGGTGGTATCGATGGGGATATTTTCTGCCTGAGGGTGCTTGCGGCCGCCCTGTGGGGGCACGTTGGCCACGGTGCTCTCGATGATTTTGAGCAGAGCTTGCTGCACGCCCTCTCCGCTGACGTCCCTTGTGATGGAGACGTTTTCGGTCTTTTTGGCGATCTTGTCTATTTCGTCGATATAGATGATGCCGTGCTCGGCACGCTCCACATCGTAGTCGGCTGCCTGTATCAGTTTGAGCAGGATGTTTTCCACATCCTCGCCCACGTAGCCTGCCTCGGTGAGGGTGGTTGCGTCAGCCACGGCAAAGGGCACGTCGAGAATCTTGGCAAGAGTTTTGGCAAGCAAAGTTTTGCCGCAGCCCGTGGGGCCCAGCATGAGAATGTTGCTCTTTTCCAACTCTACACCGTCGTTGTTATCGGCAAAAAGTACACGCTTGTAGTGGTTGTAGACGGCCACGGCGAGCGTTTTTTTGGCGGTGTCCTGGCCGACGACGTACTTGTCCAGCTCGGCCTTGATTTCTTCCGGTTTGAGCAGTTGGATATCGTGCGGCTCGGCAGGGCCTTGCTCGCTGTCCAGAATGCTTTGGCAGGTGGCAATGCAACTGTCGCAGATACAAACGCCGTTGGGCGAGGCCAACAGCCTGTTTACTTCGTTCTCCTTTCTTCCGCAGAAGGAACATACCTGCATTTGCTCCATATTGTCTCCTTTACAGATGGGCGCAAAAACTTAGCCCAAAATTGCCTGTTTTTGCACCCCATATACTCTTTTTGCGTGTTGCGGCAAGCTGTGCGCCCCCAAAAATGCGGGGGCAAAACAGGCTACGCCTTGCGGGTGTAGAACACCTTGTCCACAATGCCGTAGTCCAGCGCTTCCTGTGCGGTGAGGTAGTTGTCCCTGTCGGTATCCTTCTCTACCGTCTCGACGGGCTTGCCCACGTTCTCGGCCAGGATCGCATTGATCTTTTGCTTGATTTTAAGCAGCTGCCTTGTCTGTATCTCGACATCGCTGGCCTGACCCTGACTGCCGCCCAGCACCTGATGGATCATGATCTCGCTGTTGGGCAGTGCGTAACGCTTGCCCTTGACGCCCGCCGCCAGCAAAAATGCGCCCATGCTGGCCGCCATGCCTATGCAGATGGTGGATACGTCGCAGCGAATGTACTTCATTGTGTCATATATGGCCAAACCTGCGGTAACTTCGCCGCCGGGGCTGTTGATATACAGCGAAATATCCTTGGTGGGGTCCTTGGATTCCAGATATATCAGCTGCGCCACCACCAGATTGGCAAGCTCGCTTGTTATCGGGCCGGAAAGAAACACCACCCTGTCCTCTAACAGGCGGGAGTAGATGTCGTAGCTTCTTTCGCCGCTGTCGGTGCGGTCTACTACCATGGGGATCAATGTCATCGTGGGCCTCCTGTCAATCTACCTTGTTTTCCCGTTTGAGCAGCTCGATGAGCGCCTCGGTGACGGCTTGATTTTCGAAATAGTACATGTCGCCTTGCTGCAACTGACCCTTGAACTCGTCGTACTCGACGCCGATATCCTGCGCATACTTGCGGATCTTCTCCTCCACCTTGGCGGGGTCGGCCGTGATGCCCTCCTGCTTGACGATTTCTTCAAACACAAGGCGGCTGTGCACTGCCTTTTCCGCACGGGGACGGTACTCGTCCCTGAGTTGCTGCTCTGTCTGCTTGGAGTAGGACAGGAAGTTCTCCAACGTGAGGCCGCTGCCCCGCAGTTGATACTCGAAGTCCTCGATGTACTGAGAGACCTGCTCATCTATCATCTCGGGAGGAATGTCTATCTCGGTGTTGGATACCACCAGATCGAGAATCTTGTTTTCGTCCTCTCTTTGCGCATCCTTGGCGTATTGCTCGGCCTTGGAGCGGCGGATATCCGCTTTGAGCTCGTCAAGCGTGTTGAAGTCGCTGACGTCGCAGGCAAATTCGTCGTCGATATCGGGCAGCTCGCACTTGGTGATGCTGTTGACGGTGACGGTGAATACAGCCTGCTTGCCCTGCAAATTTTCGGCGTGATAGTCGGCGGGGAAGGTGACCTGAATGTCCCTTGTCTCGCCCGGGTTGAAGCCCACAAGCTGCTCCTCGAAGCCCTCGATAAAGGCGTGCGAGCCTATCGTGAGGGTCTGGTCCTTGGCGGTGCCGCCCTCAAACGCTACGCCGTCCACCTTGCCGCAGTAGTCGATTTTGAGTTGGTCGCCCTGCTGCACGGGACGATCGGTGACTTCCAGATAGCGGGCGGACTTTTGTTGCAGCTGTTTCAGCTCGGTATCCACATCCTCGTCGGAAACCTCCTGCGGCTGGGTGTGCTGCACCGTGAGACCCTTGTATTGGCCGAGAGTGAACAGCGGACGCACCGCCACCACCACGGCAAACGTCAGACCTTTGTCGTCCAGCTTGAAGGACTTTTCGTCGATGGAGGGACGGGCAACGGGCATCACATCTTTATTTTTATCCAAAAACTCGCTGTAATATTCTTGTGCGCACATATAAAGCGCATCCTCCAAGAACAGCCCCCTGCCGTAGTGACTTTCCAGAATGTGCTTGGGGACGTGACCCTTGCGGAATCCCGGCAGGCTGTACTTGCCCTTGCTTTGCTCGTAGGCGCGTTGGTCAAACTTGTTCCACTCGTCAAGCGAGGCTTTGAAGGTGATTTTGAGCGTGTTTTTTTCTCTTTTTTGCGTGTATTTCATATTGTCCTCCGACAGGTTCTTTGGCGGAATATCCGCACGATTATTTATTTTATCATATATACAAGATTTTAGCAATCACTTTTTTATGCAAAAATTTGTCGAGAAAGGGTGCGCAGGGGTTTTTGTGCGGCAAAATGCCCTTTTTGCGGGCTGTCGGGGCGGAAAATATCAAAAATCGCCGCCGCCGTGTTGCAAGACAAACCGAGCTATGCTATAATGGATTGTACGCCGCATATCTACGGGCGCACTTACCGCAGGGAGAGCAACAATGGCTTTTGACGCACTTACGCTGTCGGTGTTGAAGCGAGAACTCGCCGAAAAACTGACAGGGGGCAAAATTACCAAAATCTATCAGCCCGAAAGGGACGAAATTGTGCTGTTTGTGTTCAACAAGCAGACCTTCAAGCTGCTGATATCCGCCAATGCCAACGTCAACCGCATACACCTGACGGAAATGCCCACCGACAACCCCAAGACGGCGCCGTCCTTTTGCATGCTGCTGCGCAAACATCTGACCAACGCCGCCATTGTGGGCGTCAACCAGATGCCATTTGAACGGGTGATTGAGTTTTGCCTGCAAGTGAGCGACGAGCTGGGCTACAAACGGGATATGCGCCTGATATTTGAGCTGACGGGCAAGACGTCCAACATCATCCTGACCGACGGCAACTACATTGTGCTGGACAGCATAAAACATCTGCCGCAGGACATCAACAGCGCAAGGATAATCATGGCGGGGGCAAAATACAACTTTTTTGCACCGCAAAACAAAATAGAGCCCTTTGACCTGCCGCGAGTGAGAGAATTTTTGCGTCAAACACGCCTGCCGCTGCGCAAAACCCTGCCCGAAACGCTGCTGGGGGTGTCGCAGACCACCGTCAACGAGATACTGTGGAAGTTGGACGAAAACGACCACAGCGACGCCAACAACGCAGCCGTCATAGGCAGGCTGGCGGCCTATCGGGACAATCTGCAACGGCCGCAGCCCAACGTTGTGCTGCAAAACGGCAATCCCACAGAGGTTTGCCCATTCGACTACCAATCGCAAAAGGGCGAAAAGGTGTTTTTCGACTCGCTGAACAGGGCGCACGACCACTACTTCTTTTTGCTGGACAGGGCGCAACGCTTTGCCGACAAGGCCAAGAGCGTATCCACCCTGGTGAAAAACGCCGTATCCCGCACGGAAAAGAAACTTGCGGCGCAACGGCAGACCCTGCTGGAAGCGGAAAGCAGAGAAACCTATCGCAAATACGGCGATCTGATACTATCCAATTTGTGGAACATATCCCGACAGGACAGCCTGACCTGCACCGACTTTGAGGACGGATCCACAGTGACGGTGCCGCTGGACAAAAACTTGTCGCCCCAACAAAACGCACAGGCCTACTACAAAAAGTATCGCAAGCTGAAATCGTCCTTTGAGCACAACAGCCGTCTGGTGGAGGAAAACAGCGCATTGCTGGCATACCTGCTGACCATCAAGGAGAGCTTGCGCTTTTGCAACGAGGCGGACGACCTGCAACAAATACGGCAGGAGCTGACCTCGCTGGGGCTGATAAGGGAAAAACACACCGTCAAACAAAAGGAAACGCCAGTGCGGCCGCTGCACTACGATGTGCATGGGTTTGATGTGTACGTCGGCAAAAACAACACGCAAAACAACTACGTCACATTTCGGCTGGCAAAGGCGGAGGACATCTGGCTGCACACGCAAAAGGTGCACTCCTGCCACGTTGTGATTGTGGCTAATGGGCGGGACGTACCCGACAATGTGATACAGGCCGCTGCGGAAATCTGCGCATACTACTCTCAGGCGAGGGCGGGCAGCAAAATTGCCGTGGACTACACCAACAAACAAAACGTCAAGCGTCCCAACAAAGCGCCGACGGGCTTTGCCGTGTACAACACCTGCAACACCGTGTACGTTGACCCCGACAGACATGTGGAACAACTAAAATAAAAATCCGACCAAGCGCAAGTCGGTACGGTTGACTGCGCAACCGACCCCTACGGGGCGCAAGCGCCGACTTGGTCGGGCTGCTAAGGAACAACCTGCACGGTTGTTCATCAGTCAGAACTTCGCCGGGGTCTCCCATTGCCCCGGCGCCCCCTGGGTAGTCTGCAATCTCGGCGCAGGTCCGTGATTGCAGGGTTTAATTGAAAGCTTTCCGACCAAGCGCACCTCGCCGGTGGGGCGGGTTGGGAAGATAAAAGGCTCTCGGAAGATTGCGTCCGAGAGCTTTTTTGAGGCGATTTGGATTGTTGCTTATCTTGATTTGAAAAGTTGGTTTTAACTTGAAAATGATTTGTTGATTTCTGCTTGCAAGGTGATTTGTCGGGCGCACTTTACGCTTGATTTTTGCTTGGAAAGGATTGCCTTTTTTGCACGGATTTTTGCATAGGGGTGGCTGTTTTTCTGTCATAATACGGCAATGGGGGTGGAAAAAATTTAGGTTTCGCCCAATAAAATCCCAAGTGCACAAAGAAAAAATGACGTAAAAAATTGCGTCACTTTTTTGTAAAATTTGTAAAAGAGTGGGCGGCGAAAGTCACATGCCGTTACTCAATATCCCGACCCAAATGAGACCGGCAAACACAATGTAGGCCATCACCACAAAGCCCACAATGCACAAGTTGACGATGGATATCACCAGACCCGCCGTGGCAAGCTCTTTGCCCTTTTCGCCGCTTTGCATCGCCTGCTTGCGACCGATTATCGAGCAGACCAGCCCCACAATGGCCATGAAAAAGGAGCAGACAAAGCCCACAATGCACAATACATTCCAACTGTTGCTGCGATCGACGGCGAGGGGAGCGACGGCACAGCCGCATTTGGGACAAACGACGGCTTCGTCTACCAATTCTGCTCCGCAATGACTGCAATATTTCATAATGATTTCTCCTTGATTATTTGATTTTGTTCTTTGTTTTTTTTGTATTTTTTTTGATTTTATTTTATTGTTTCGTTTATGGATTGGATTGTTATTTGTTTTTTGCTCTATCTTTTCTTCTTTTTAGACAAGAAAACTTGTTGATAGCCATGAATTTTTTTAGTAGTTTTTGATTGGTTTTGCTTTATTGTTTTATGTGTGATTTTATCTCCGCTGCTTTATCTTTTTGGGGGAGACAAAGGTTTTGATAGGATTGTTGTTTGTTTGATTTGCAGCAAGATTGGCTGTTAAAGGTCCTATCTTGTCAGCTTTAACGGAGTTACTTGCTGTTTTCCTGTTTGATTGTCTGTTGCAGAGTTGAGTATATTTGTGCGGGTGCAACTATCGATTTGGCAGGGCGGGTGATTTGCCAAGCACAGGCATGCGGTCAATCGTGCTGGAACATATACAGCACTGCCATTGCCACCGCCACATAGCAGCTGTCCCGTGTGACGAGGGTACTGTGCTCGTACTCCTTGACGATGGAGCCCTCCACAATGTTGCGGCCGCACAACAGCGGGCAATCGATGGAGGCCAGATCCATCAGTTCTCTCGTTATGCCGCCGTTGCTGCCGTAGTACCTTTCGCCGTCGGAAAAATCCGTCAAGCCCAAATCCAGCACGGCGTCGGCGCCTGCAAAAGCGGCACGGGGGTTATCCACCACTATGCCCTTGCGCACGGTTACGATGTCGTCGGCGGGCAGATACCACATCAGCGAGGAGCCGAACAGTTGCAGGCAGTACATCAGCTCGCCCACTTTGTTGACGTCTCGATTGCCCACAGCCAGCACATTGAGGTTGGAGACGGTATCCCGCTTGGTGTAGAGCGTGAGCAAATCGGCAAGCACGCCGATGGGGTCGTACTGACGAGAGCCGCCGTTGATGACGTGCGTTTTGCCCTGCATGCACAGGGAACGGAACATATTTTCGTTGTCGCAGGATACCACCAGACTGTTGACGCCCATATTGATGAGGGTGACGCACTGCGCCTGCTCGTTTTCGCTGCCGTAGACGGGTATGCAATTGCCGGAAAGATAGGACGCCGCCAGCTGAAAGGCCACACTCGAAGTGCAGGGCTTTTTCCACACGCCGCCCACCGTGTGCCCGATAAGCTGTGGACCTCGTTTGAAGTCGGACAGCACTATCCGACGCATTTGCGTGGCGGTCTCCAAAATGCGGGTCAGCTCGTTGCGAGTGAGATCTGTGAGCATTAACAAATTTTTCATGGCGGTTACCTCTGTTGATTTTTGTTGCGAAGGGCGCACAGCACCCGTTGAAAATAGTCCGGCAGGGGGGCAGTAAAACTCATCGGTTGCCCCGTGGTTGGGTGGATGAAGCTGATCTGCTGCGCATGTAGCAGCTGCCCGTTGAGCGCAAAACGTTGCTTGGCATAGCCATAGGTGCGATCCCCCACTATCGGGTGGCCGAGATACTTGGCGTGCACCCTGATTTGGTGGGTGCGGCCCGTTTTCAGCTCGAACTGCACCAATGTGTAGCCGTCGAAACGCTCCAAAACCGTGTAGTGCGTGACGGCATTGCGGCCGCCGCTTACCACGTCCATTTTTTTGCGGTCGGCCTTGCTGCGGCCTATCGGTTGGTCCACCACGCCGCTATCCTGCTTGAAAACGCCCTCGCACAGCGCCACATAGATGCGACGACATTGCTTGGACTGTATCTGCTGCTGCAAATTGATGTGGGCGGCGTCGTTTTTGGCCACAACAAGCAGGCCGCTGGTGTCCTTGTCCAGACGGTGCACTATCCCCGGGCGCAACACGCCGTTGATACCGGACAGATCCTTGATGTGAAACAGCAACGCATTGACAAGCGTGCCCGAAAAAACATTGTTGGCCGGGTGGACGGTTAGCCCTTGCGGCTTGTTGATGACGGCAAGATCGGCGTCCTGATAGACGATGTCGAGGGGAATATTTTCCGCAGGAATGTTGAGGGGGATCTCGTCGGGGAGGGTGACCTCGACGGCGCTGTCCACCCTGACTGGCGCAGAAGCCTTGACGGCGGCCTTGCCCTCCACAAACACGTTGCCGCCTTCTATCAAACGCCGGACGTGACTGCGGGAAAGGGAGGTGTTTTCGGACAGAAAGACGTCCAGACGACGGCTGTCCGACTCGGCTGTGAGTTCAATCTTTCTCATCGGGGTGGGCGGGCTCGGAGGCCTGTTGGGTTGGTTTGATTGACGGCTCGGAGGCCTGTTGCGTGGGTATAGGCTGCGACTCGGGTCGGGAAGGGGCGGCGTCATTTGCAGCCGAAACGTCCTGCTGCGAAACGTCAACGGGTGCGGTTGGGATGGGCGGAGTCGGGTCCGAAGTCGGGTCGGTATCGGCGTCAGAACCGGACTGCGCTGCCAATCGGGCAGAACGCTCCTGCATGACGGAATGCAAAAGGGAATCGGGATCGAAAAAGGCAATGGCAAGCAGCGCCATAATGACGCCCACCACCAAAAAGCTATCCGCTATATTGAATATGCCGAAAAAGCCCTCTACCTGAATGAAATCTCGCACCGAGCCGGAAAAAAATCCGTCCTCGGCAAAGCGTATGCGGTCGATGGCGTTGCCCACGGTGCCGCCTATCACAAAGGAAAAGGCTATCTGCCCCCACACGCTGCGGGTGCGACTGCGCCACCACAACCAACCGAACACGGGCAGACCGATAAGCGTCATGATGAAAAACAGCCAATTGCTCCAAGACAGGCCGGCAAAAAGGCCGCCCGTGGCGCCGCTGTTGGTGGTCCACACCAATGTGAGCCAATCGCCAAGTATGCGTATGCGGCCGTGATTGCGCTGCACTGCGCCCTCGATAAAATGCTTGGTGAGCTGATCCAAAGCAATACATGCCGCCACCACCCCGCCATAAATGACGCAGTACAGCCATATGGGCAGCGTTTTGTGCTGTTTTGCTTGATTTGTGTGCTGTTCCATTGTTTCTCCCATTATTTTTTGAATGTAAATATGCCGTCGATGTCGTCCGAGTCGTCCTGCCCATCGCTGTCGCTGCCGCTATTTGGGTCGTCGGCGTTTTGCGGAC
>CANPXV010000024.1 GCA_947586855.1 uncultured Clostridia bacterium | reverse complement strand
CGATTGTACCAATGTTGACGTGCGGTTTGCTTCTGTCAAATTTAGCTTTTGCCATTGTTGTTTTTTCCTCCTGATTTAATTGATGACAAAATTTTTTCTTTTTTTTGGTGCGGTGCGTAGCAAAAGCATCGCTAAAATTTATTATACATTATTTTTTTGTTTCGGTCTATACTTTTTTACAAAGTTTTTGACGCAAAAACGGGTTTTATTGGGCATTTTTTGTTATTTTGTCCTTGATGTTTTTGGGAACCTCGGCAAAATGGTCAAACTGCATGGTGTAGTTGCCTCTGCCCTGCGTGCGGCTGCGCAAATCCGTGGCATAGCCGAACATTTCCGCCAGCGGGATGAGGGCGTTGACAACCTGCACTCCGTTGCGCATTTCGATACCGCTGATGTTGCCTCTGCGTGCGGACACGTTGCCCATGACGTCGCCGAGATACTCCTCCGGCATGGTGATTTCCACCTTCATCATGGGTTCCAGCAGCACGGGGTTGGCCATTGCGGCTGCGTTTTTGAAGGCAAGGCTGCCTGCAATTTTGAAAGCCATTTCCGAACTGTCCACGGGGTGAAAGCTGCCGTCGAACACGGTCGCCTTGAAGTCCACCACTTCATATCCGGCAAGCGGGCCTGCCTTGGCGGCCTCCATGATGCCGTTGTTGATGGGTTGGATGTACTCCTTGGGGATGCTGCCGCCGACGGTGGCGTCCACAAATTCGTACCCCTTGCCCGGCTCTTGCGGTTCCAGACGGATCTTGCAGTGGCCGTACTGACCTTTGCCGCCGCTTTGACGGACGTACTTGCCCTCCGCCTCGACGGTTTTGCGGATAGTCTCTCGGTAGCTGACCTGCGGCTGACCCACATTGGCCTCCACCTTGAACTCTCTCAGCAGCCTGTCCACGATGATTTCCAGGTGCAGCTCGCCCATACCTGCGATGATAGTCTGACCAGTCTCCTGATCGGTATAGGTTTTGAAGGTGGGGTCCTCCTCGGCCAGCTTGACGAGCGCAAGCGTCATCTTTTCCTGTCCGGCTTTGGTTTTCGGCTCGATCGCCACCTTGATGACCGGCTCGGGGAAAACCATGCTATCCAGCACAATGGGGTGCTTTTCTTCGCAGAGGGTGTCGCCCGTGGTGGTATCTTTCAGCCCCACAAGGGCAACTATCTCGCCGGCGTAGGTCTCGTCTATCTCCTGCCGCTCGGCTGCGTGCATTTGCAACACCTTGGTGATACGCTCTCGCTTGCCTTTGGTGGAGTTGTAGACGTAGCTGCCTGCTTTGAGCGTGCCGCTGTACACACGACAATATGCCAGCTTGCCCACAAACGGGTCGGCAACGATCTTGAATGCCAATCCGCAGAAAGGCTCGTTGTCATCCGTCTTGCGGACGATCTTTTTGCTTTCGTCGTCTACGTCAAAGCCCACAACGTGGTCGATATCCACGGGGCTGGGCAGGTAGTCGCACACGGCGTCCAACAGCTTTTGTATGCCTTTGTTTTTGTAGGCGGTGCCGCACAGCACAGGGTTGACCTGCAACTTGATGACGGCATTGCGCAAAGCGTGCTTGATCTCGTCCACAGTCAGCTCTTCGCCCAACAAAAACTTTTCGGTCAGCTCGTCGTCGGTGCCTGCAACAAATTCCACAAGCTCGGCACGGGCCTTTTCTACCTCGTCCACCATGTCGGCGGGGATATCCGTCTCGTCAATCTCCAACCCTTTGGGGTCGTTGTAGATGTAGGCTTTGCGGGTGATGATGTCCACTATACCTTGGAAGTTTTCTTCCTTGCCGATGGGCAGCTGGATGGGCAGGGCGTTGGCTTTGAGACGGGTGCGCATCATGTCCACCACGTTGTAGAAGTTGGCGCCGTTGATGTCCATCTTGTTGACAAAGGCTATGCGGGGCACATTGTACTTGCTGGCCTGATGCCAGACCGTTTCGCTTTGCGGCTCCACACCGCCCTTGGCGCAAAACACTGCCACAGCGCCGTCCAACACACGCAACGAACGCTCCACCTCTACCGTAAAGTCGACGTGGCCGGGGGTGTCGATGAGGTTGATGCGGTAGTCCACATTGTTGTAGTGGTTCAGCCAATGTACGGTGGTGGCGGCAGATGCAATGGTTATACCGCGCTCCTGCTCCTGCGCCATACTGTCCATAACCGCCGTGCCCTCGTGCACCTCGCCCATTTTGCGAGTTTTGCCGCTGAAAAACAGAATTCTTTCGCTTGTTGTAGTTTTGCCTGCGTCGATGTGCGCCATGATACCGATGTTGCGCACGTTTTGCAGGGGATATACTCTTGCCATTTAGTTACCTGCTTGCAAAAATTACCATCTGAAATGAGCAAACGCCTTGTTTGCTTCTGCCGAACGGTGCATTTCTTCCTTTCTCTTGAAGGCGTTGCCTTGCTCGTTGTAAGCGTCCAACAGCTCGCCTGCCAAGCGTTGATACATGTTTCTTTCGCTGCGCTTGCGTGCAAATTGCACCAACCAGCGGATGGCCAACGTCTGACGTCTCTCCGGGCGAACCTCCATGGGTACCTGATAGTTGGCGCCGCCGACACGTCTGGCTTTGCACTCCAACATGGGCATCAGGTTGTTGATTGCCTTTGTAAACACTTCCATCGGGTCCTGGCCGGTTTTGCTTTGAATTTCGTCAAACGCACCGTAGACAATTTCCTGAGCGGTACCCTTTTTGCCGTCCTGCATCACCTGGTTGATAACCTTTGTTACCACCTTGCTGCCGTAGACGGGATCGGGCAATACGTCCCTTTTGGGAACACCACTTCTTCTGGGCATGTGTGTTTTTCCTCCTTTTGATGTTTTTGAAATTTTGTTTTTTACCAAATACAGCCAACTCGACGCACATTGCGGTGCGGAGAAACTTCTGTCCAAGGGCGGACACGCCGCCGACATACTGCTTACTCGGCGAAAAGTCTCAATTTCAAAAACCTCGACATTTCACCAATTGAACTGTTTGGTGCCCCGTGGGCCTACTTTTTGCCGGCCTTGGGACGTTTGGCGCCGTACTTGCTGCGGGCTTGTCTGCGATTGGCTACGCCTGCCGTATCCAACGTTCCGCGAATGATGTGGTAGCGGATACCGGGCAAATCGCGCACTCTACCGCCGCGAATCAGGACAACGCTGTGCTCTTGAAGATTGTGGCCCTCACCGGGGATGTAGCATGTGCCTTCCTCACCGTTGGTGCGGCGGATACGGGCGATCTTGCGCAGAGCAGAGTTGGGCTTTTTGGGAGAAGTGGTTGTGACGTTGAGGCACACACCCCGCTTTTGCGGACAGCTGTCCAACAGGGGAGCTTTGCTCTTTTCCGCTTCACTTCTGCGGCCTTGTCTGATCAATTGGTTGATTGTTGCCATCTGTTTACCTCCTTTCAATAGTGAATGTCGAGCTTTGAGAAAAACTCTGTATATACATGCGGTTGCAACCGCAAATGTATCGTGTGGGGTGGCGCACCGCCGCTGCGTTTGCATGTATCACAAACTGCCGTGCGCTGCCGATATAGTGTTGACCGATCACGCCTTCAATACACCTACTGCGCCGCAAGGCACCTCGATGCCGTAGTCGGCGGCTATCTGGTGCATGGTGGAGCAGATACGGTAGGCCACGTTGCCGCTTTTGGCGGCCTCGATCAGCTGCGTGATGTAGACCGTCTCGGCGTCGGACGCAATGCGGATCTCCGCAAGGTTGCCGCCTTTCAGCTCCCGAAGGATCTGACGTTTGCCTATAACTACGTTTTGCGTGTCGTTAGCCATATCTCACCAACGTACATTCTATCAAAATTAAGCAAAGCAGTCAAGCGATTTGCACCGCTTGTGCGCACATTTTGCCCGTCCGCCCGCCGAAAAACAGACGCAGACGACATCGCCCCGACGAAATTGCCCCGCACCGCCGCAACACAGCGGATTTTGGAGCAATTGCAAGGGCAGGGCGCACAAAAGGCGCCGAGATGGCCTCGACGCCTTGCAAAATTTGTGTTTTTGCCAAAATTGGCCGTCTTTTATTCGTCCAACTCGGCGGGGTCGGCAATGTGGGGCACAAGCTCCTTGTCACGATACTGCGCAAGGCCTGTGCCGGCGCTTATCATCTTGCCGATGATGACGTTTTCTTTCAGACCGTACAGCGGGTCGCACTTGTTTTTGATGGCGGCCTCGGTGAGCACACGGCTGGTCTCCTGGAAGGACGCCGCCGAAAGGAAGCTATCCGTGGCAAGGCTGGCCTTGGTGATGCCCAGCAAAATGCGCTTGGCTGTGGCGGGTACGCCGTCGTTATCCAACGCCTTGGAGTTTTCCTCCTCGAACTTGAAGATATCCACCACTTCGCCGGGGAGCATATCCGTTGTGCCTGCGTCCTCGATACGCACCTTGCGCAGCATCTGACGCACGATGACCTCCACATGCTTGTCGTTGATCTCGACGCCGTTGGCACGATAGGTGGCCTGCACTTCCTTTACCAGATACTCCTCCACGGCACGCAGTCCCTTGGTGGACAGCAAATCCTGCGGATAAATGGAGCCTTCGGTGAGGGGCGAACCGGGTTCGACGGTGTCGCCGTCGTGCACTTTGATACGGCTGGTGTAGGGGATGGGGTAGTCCTTGACGTTGCCGTTGGGTTCGGTTATCTGCACCACTTTGCGCTCGGTGTTGGTGGGCACGGTAACAGTGCCGGACACCTCACTGATGATGGCGCAGCCCTTGGGTTTGCGGGCCTCAAACAGCTCTTCTACACGGGGCAGACCTTGGGTGATGTCGTCGGCCGTGGCCACGCCGCCGGTGTGGAATGTACGCATTGTAAGCTGCGTGCCCGGTTCGCCGATGGACTGTGCGGCGATCACGCCCACAGCTTCGCCCAGATTGACGGGTTTGCCCGTGGCCATGTTGGAGCCGTAGCACTTGCAGCACACGCCGTGTTCGCTGCGGCAGGTAAGCACCGTGCGCATGTACAGCTTGTCGATGCCCGCCTTGACGATTTCTCTGGCGAGGTCGTCGTTGATCATGGTGTCGCCGTGGCAAATCAGTTCTCCCGTGGTGGGGTCCACAACGTCGTCGATGACATATTTGCCGATGATGCGGTCCTCGAACTTCTCGATGATTTCGTCCGTGCCGCTACCGCGGAATGCTTCTATCCACATGCCCTGCGGACGGCTGCCGGCGCTGCAATCTTCGTCTCGGATGATGACGTTTTGCGCAACGTCCACCAAACGACGGGTAAGATAGCCGGAGTCGGCCGTTTTCAAAGCCGTATCGGCCAGACCTTTGCGGCCGCCGTGCGAAGAAATGAAGTACTCCAACACGCTGAGGCCCTCTCGGAAGCAGGCCTTGACGGGCAATTCGATCGTGCGGCCGGAGGGGTCGCTCATCAGTCCGCGCATACCGCACAGCTGACGAATCTGGTTCATGCTGCCGCGTGCGCCGGAGTCGGCCATCATCCAGATGGGGTTGTCCTCTTCCATGACGTCCTGCACCAGTTTTTCCACTTCGGACGCTGCGTCCTTCCACACGTCGATGACGGACTTGTAGCGTTCGTTTTCGGTGAGGTAGCCCTCGTTGTAGCTGTCCTCTATCGCAATCACTTGCTGTTCGGCCTCGTGCAGAATGGATTTCTTCTTCTCGGGGATGTTCATATCAAACACGCTTGTGGTGAGGCCGCTGATCGTGCTGTATTTGTAGCCCAATGCCTTGACGTTATCCAGCATGGTGGCTGTGGGGGTGGTCCCGCGCAGCTTGTAGCACTTTTCCACTATCTGCGATAGCTGCTTTTTGCCCACAAGGTAGCTCTTGGGGTTGGCAAGCATTTCCTTGGTGAGGTCGTTGCGGATACCCAGCGTGTGGCGTTCCAGCGTCTTTTGCGCAAGCACATCGGGGTCGCGAATTGTCTCGGCGTCGATTTGCTCGGCCTTGGCGTCCGTCTCCTCCACATAGATGGCCTGGCAGAATATCAGCCTGCCCACGGTGGTCCAGATACGCTTGCCGTCGGGCTGTTGAATGTTGACGACGGTGTGCAACGTGATGTCATGCGCCACATAGGCCTCGTAGGCCTCGTCGAAGCTGCTGTAAAACTTGGCTTTGCGCAGCAATTCCACTTCGTCCGTTGTCAGCTCTCTCTGGTGACGGGTCTCGTCGTACAGCTCGATGATACGCTGCATTTCGGGCACGTCGCAACGCACGGTGGTAAGGTAGTAGCAGCCCAGCACCATATCCTGCGTGGGAGAAATGACGGGTTTGCCGTCGGAAAGTTTGAGGATGTTGTTGGCGGCAAGCATCAGATAGCGAGCCTCCGTCTGGGCTTCGATGGAAAGGGGCACGTGCACTGCCATCTGGTCGCCGTCGAAGTCGGCGTTGAAAGCCGTGCATGCCAAGGGGTGCAGCTTGATAGCTCTGCCCTCAATGAGCACCGGCTCAAAGGCCTGAATGGACAATCTGTGCAGCGTGGGGGCACGGTTGAGCATGACGGGGTGATCTTTGATGACGCCTTCGAGGATATCCCACACCTTGTCATCGGCACGCTCTACACGCTTTTTGGCCGATTTGACGTTGTGGCATTGTCCCTGCTCCACCAATTTCTTCATCACAAAGGGCTTGAACAGCTCCAACGCCATTTCCTTGGGGATACCGCATTGGTGCAGTTTCAGCTCGGGGCCGACCACTATGACTGAGCGGCCGGAGTAGTCTACACGCTTGCCCAACAGGTTCTGACGGAAACGTCCCTGCTTGCCCCTCAACAAACCGCTGAGGGATTTGAGTTCTCTGTTGCCGGCGCCCGTTTGCGGACGTTTGCTGCGGCTGTTGTCCAGCAGGCTGTCCACGGCGTCCTGCAACATACGTTTTTCGTTGTTGATGAGGATCTCGGGTGCGTTGATCTCGATGAGCCTTTTGAGGCGGTTGTTGCGGTTGATGACCCTGCGATACAGATCGTTGAGGTCGCTGGTAGCGTATCTGCCGCCGTCGAGGGGCACCATTGCTCTCAACTCGGGCGGAAGCACGGGCAGCACCGTCAGGATCATCCATTCGGGGCGGTTGCCGCTCTTGCGGAAGGCCTCAACGATGTCCAGACGCTTGATGGCACGCACCTTTTTGGCGCCTTGGTTGGTTTTGGCAAGGGTTTCTCTCAGCTCCTTGGCCTCTGCCTCCAAATCGATATTTTGCAGCAGCTCTCTCACGGCCTCGGCGCCTGTGCCCGCACGGAAGTTGAACGAAGGATCTTCCTTGGCACGCATCTGGGCGTCACGGTACTCGCTCATAGATAGTATCTGCTTGTACTGCATGCCGCTTTGCATGGGGTCGATGACCACGTAGCTCTGGAAGTTGATAAGCTGTTCCAGATACTTGGGGGACATATCCAAAATCAGACCCATGCGAGAGGGTGTGCCTCTGAAATACCATATGTGCGATACGGGCGCAGCCAACTCGATGTGGCCCATACGCTCGCGGCGCACCTTGGATTTTGTAACTTTGACGCCGCACTTTTCGCACACGATGCCCTTGTAGCGGATACGCTTGTATTTGCCGCAGTGGCACTCCCAATCCTTGACCGGCCCGAAAATTCTTTCGCAAAACAGACCGTCTTTTTCCGGCTTTTGGGTGCGGTAGTTGATGGTTTCGGACTTTTTGACCTCGCCAAAGGACCACTCTCTGATTTTTTCGGGAGAAGCAATGCCTATCTGGATGGAATCGAAGTCGTTCATCAACCCTGTGCGTGCCAGCGTGTTGTTGTGCAACGTAGATATGGCCTGACCTGTAAGTGTTGTTTCGTTACTCATACATTGCCTCCTTATTTGTCGTCCTCATCCTCGTCCCCGTCGTCAAACAGGTCGAGGTCGTCATCGTCGTCGGCGTCGTCGTTGTCGTCATCATTGTTGTCTCTGATAGCGTCCAACAGACTGTCCAGACCTTCGTCGTCGAGGTTCTCTTCGTCCTCGTGTCTGTGTTCCTTTTCGTCGCCGAACAAATCTTCAATGTCCGTTTCGTCCTCGTCAAACAGGCGATCCAGCGTGAAGTCGTCGTCCTCTTCGGAGAAGCTATGCTGATCGGCGTCGCCAAGCGAGATTTCGTCCGTCTCGTCGAAGGAACGCATGTTCTCCTTGCGGTTTTCTCTTTCCGCCTGCATGATCTCGTTGTAGTCTGCCTCGTCGTCGGTAGAATCCCTGACGATGATCTCTTCCTTGTCGGGAGAAAGAACCTTGACATCCAACGCCAGCGATTGCAACTCCTTGATGAGCACCTTGAAGCTCTCGGGGATACCGGGGTCGGGGATATTTTCGCCCTTGACGATGGCCTCGTAGGTCTTGACACGGCCCACAACGTCGTCCGATTTGACGGTAAGTATCTCTTGCAGGACGTTTGCTGCGCCGTAGGCTTCCAACGCCCACACTTCCATCTCGCCGAAACGCTGTCCGCCGAATTGGGCTTTGCCGCCCAAGGGCTGCTGCGTGACAAGGCTGTACGGACCTGTGCTGCGTGCGTGTATCTTGTCGTCTACCAAGTGCACCAATTTGAGGTAGTACATGTAGCCGACGGTAACTCTGTTTTCAAACGGTTCGCCCGTGCGGCCGTCGTACAGCTGCACTTTGCCATCCACTTTGCCCGTTTCGGGGTTGACCATGCCATTTTCCTCGAACAGGTGGCGGATTTCTTCCTCGGTGGCGCCGTCAAATACGGGGGTGGCAATGTTCCAACCCAACATCTTGGAGATGAGCCCAAGGTGCACTTCCAGCACCTGACCGATGTTCATACGGGAGGGCACGCCCAACGGGTTGAGCACTATCTGCAATGGGGTGCCGTCCTCCATGAAGGGCATATCCTCTTCCGGCAGGATACGGGACACAACGCCCTTGTTGCCGTGACGTCCCGCCATCTTGTCTCCGACGGAAATTTTGCGCTTTTGTGCGATGTACACACGCACCAGCTTGCTTACGCCGGGATCCAGCTCGTCTCTGTTTTCTCTGGTGAACACCTTTACATCCACCACTATGCCGCCCTCGCCGTTGGGCACACGCAGCGAGGTATCTCTCACTTCACGGGCCTTTTCGGAGAAGATGGCTCTCAGCAGCCGCTCTTCGGGGGTGAGGTCGGTTTCTCCCTTGGGAGTGACCTTGCCCACCAATATGTCGCCGGGGTGCACTTCTGCGCCGATACGCACAATGCCTTCGTCGTCCAGATCCTTCAATGCGTCATCGCCCACGTTGGGGATGTCTCGCGTGAACTCCTCCGGACCGAGCTTGGTCTCGCGGCACTCGATCTCGTGCTCCTCGATGTGGATGGAGGTAAATGCGTCCTCCTTGACCAGCTTTTCGGAAAGCAGCACTGCGTCCTCGTAGTTGTAGCCTTCCCAAGTCATAAAGCCGATCATCATGTTGCGTCCCAAGGCCAGCTCGCCGCCGTCGGTGGAGGGGCCGTCCGCAAGCACTTGTCCCACCTCTACACGGTCGCCGCTCTTGACGATGATCTTTTGGTTGATACAGGTGCCCTGGTTGGAACGTACAAACTTTTTGAGGGTGTATTCTTTGAGGCCGCTCTGATCGTTTTGCACGATGATCTTGCTGTCGGAGGCTTTTAGCACGGTGCCCGCCTCTTCGGCGATGATCATCACGCCGCTGTCGTAGGCTATGCGAGCCTCGATACCCGTGGCCACAATGGGCGCCTCGGGGCTGATGAGGGGCACGGCCTGACGTTGCATGTTACTGCCCATCAACGCACGGTTGGTGTCGTCGTTTTCCAGGAAGGGGATAAGGCTGGTTGCCACCGAAATAAGCTGTCTGGGGCTGACGTCGATGTAGTCCACACGCTCACGGGGAAACTCCAATATCTCCTCGCGGCGACGGCAGGTGATACGCTCCCTGCAAAAATATCCGTTGTCGTCCAGCGGCTCGTTGGCTTGTCCGATGATGTACTTGTCCTCTTCGTCTGCGGAAAGGTACTCCACAGTGTCGGTGACGGTTTTGTGGATCTTGTCCACCCTGCGATAGGGCGCCTCGATAAACCCGTATTCGTTTATGCGGGCGTATCCGGCAAGGGATGTGATAAGGCCGATGTTCTGTCCTTCGGGTGTCTCGATGGGGCACATACGTCCGTAGTGGGTGTAGTGAACGTCACGCACTTCGAATGTGGCACGATCTCTGTTGAGGCCGCCGGGGCCCAATGCGGAGAGTTTGCGCTTGTGCGTCAGCTCTGCAATGGGGTTGGATTGGTCCATAAATTGGGACAGCTGGCTGGAACCGAAAAACTCCTTGATGGCGCTGGATACGGGGCGCACGTTGATGAGCGTTTGCGGCGTAGCCTTGCCCGGCTCCTGAATGGCCATACGCTCGCGAATGACCCTTTCCAGACGGGAGATACCAATGCGGAATTGGTTTTGAAGCAGCTCGCCAATGCTGCGCACACGACGATTGCCAAGGTGGTCGATGTCGTCCGCCGTGCCGATGCCGTATTTGAGGCCGAGGTTGTAGTTGACGGTGGCAATGATGTCGGCATGGGTGATGTGCTTGGAGATAAGCTCGTCCCTGCGAGTACGCACCAATGCGGCCGTGTCCTCTGCGGACAGCCCAGCGGAGAAGATCTCTCTCAGCACGGCGCTGTCGGCCGCCTCGTAAAGCCCCAGCGATTTGTAGTCGATATCGGCGTAGCGCACGTCCTGCGTCATGGCAAACAGACGGGCGTCCACCATGCGGTTGCCGATAACCTTGACCAACGGGCACTCGTGGGCAAACACCAACACGCTTGCCACGTTGGATTTGTAGATGTTGTAGCCGTTTTCGAAGGCGATCTGCGCCGCTTCGGAAACGAGAATTTCCGCCTTCTTTTCGTCGTAGGTGGCTTTGGGCAGATCGGACAGCACTCTGCCGCTGGCGTCGATCACTTCGTCGCCCACGGTCACGGTGCCTTTGGGCATCATCACCACGCTGTTGTGGTGCTGCGCCAAAAACTTTTCGTAGTCGGCGGCGGAGCTACACGAAGCGCCGTCCAACACCTGTTGATAGGGGTGCATATCCAGATACACTTCGTTTACGCCGCTGTGCTGGATGTCAAATGCGTCCGACTCGCTCAGCTTGGTGCCCGCCTCGATGGTGCGGCGGCAGGGCACTGTCACGGCTTCGTCCAGATAGCCGCCATCCGCCTGTGCGTAGAAGGCGTCGCTGTCGCTGACGGGCACTTCTACCGTCTGGCCCTTGTCGTTGAGCAGCTTGATGGTGCGCACCACGCCGCTTGCGGCAATGCTGTGCGCCTGCTCGTGCGTCAGGCAGGTGTACTTGGCGTAGGTTTGCAGCGCCACATCCACCGATTTGCCCAGCACAAAGCCCTTGATACGGGTGGACAGCGCCAGCTTTTTGTTGAATTTGTAGCGGCCCACACGGGCAAGATCGTAGCGGTGAGCGTCAAACAGCAGGTCGTTGAGGGTCTTTTGCACAGATTCGTCGGTGGGTATCTCGCCGGGGCGCAATCTGCGGTAGATCTCGATGAGCGACTCCTGATCGGTGGCGGTGTCGTCCTTGGCAAAGGTAAGCGCCAACACGGGGTCGTACTCCAACAGGCTGGCAATGTAGTTGCCGCTGCCGCTGTTTTTGTTGATACCGTCGTGCAGTATGCCCCTCAGCAACACGGTGATGGGCAGCTTGCGGTTGCGGTCGATGTGCACATACAGCACATTGGCGTTGCTGTCGTGCTCTATTTCCAGCCAGGCGCCTCTGCTGGGCATGGCCGTCGTGTTGTAGACGGGCTTGCCGTTTTTGTCCAGCTGCACGTCATTGTACACGCCGGGCGAACGCACCAATTGCGAGACGATAACACGCTCGGCACCGTTGATGATAAAGCTGCCTGTGTTGGTCATCAGCGGAAAGTCGCCCATAAACACTTCCTGCACTACTGCCTCGCCAGTGCCCTTGTTGGTGAGGCACACTTTGAGCCTCAGCGGTGCGGCATAGGTGGCGTCACGCAGACGGCACTCCTCCTCCGAATACTTGGGGGTGCTGTCGATGCGATGCTCCAAAAAGTCCAGACGGAAGTGTCCCGCAAAGTCCTCGATAGGCGAAAAGTCCTCAAAAACTTCCCTTATGCCTTGGTCGATGAACATTTTGTAGCTGGACTTTTGCACCTCGATCAGGTTGGGCAAAGGCAAAACTTCCTTTGTCTTGGAAAACGACTTTCTTTCGTGGTTTCCGTATTTTACAATCTTGATGTCTTGCTGCATACAAAACTCCTCAAAAAAATTTTTCAAAAATTTGCCGAAAATTGTTGCAAAGCGGCCCGCAATATGGTATTTTGAAAATACAAGACGGGCAACTTGACGGTAAGATTCGGCCAAAAAGCGCAAAATTGCCCCTAAGGCCGCATATACACAAAGTATATATTAGCACTTTTGCCGTCAATCGTCAAAACTATGTAAGTGATAGTATCAAAAAATAAATAACAAAATATTTTTTCATTATTGACCTTCGCCGACCATCGTCGGCTTTTTTGTTGCAACGGACCCGACAGCACGATTTATCTCCAATGCAGATCGATCCAACAGCACGCCACATTGCAAATTTAGCTCGCCGCCACTTCTTTTTGGCCGGTTGCATCCGAAAAAAGCAATTTGCCGTGCAATTGTTTTTATCTGACTGCCACTATTCCATTGCTTTATATGAAACTTTCTTGGGTGTCGCACTTGAAAATATAATTTATCGAGCAAAAAAACAGCCGCACGGTGGGTGCGGCTGTCGATATATTTACTTGTTGATCATTCTGCCGGGCTTGCGGCGGCTTCCAGCGTTTTGATTTGCGCTTTCAGCTTGGTGATGAAGTTGGACGCAACCGAGTGGAACGCAAAGTTGTTCTCTGCATCCACCACTTTCAGCTCGTCCACCTTTTTGAGGTCGGCAAACATTGTGTTCACAACAAAGTAGGCCGATTTCAGTTTTTTGAGCAGGCTTTCGGCGGCGGCTTTATCCTTGAAAGAGGATACGTTGATTTGCGGCAGATTGTTCTGTTTGGTAACAAACTCTGCCAATTCGTTTTTGTAGAGATCGGCAAACGTCGACACCATTTTGTCCTTTATGGGTGCCAAAAATGTGTTTTCTTTGCTGGCAAATATAACCTTGCCATAGAGAGTTTTGACTTCGCTTACCAGCGTTGCAAGCTCCTCGTTGCCTGCGGGGACGGTTATCCCGGTCAGATCGGTCCAACTGTGCTTGACGTCGTCAAAGGCGTTGGTACCGCCCACTTGCCAATAGTAGATGTTGGCAACTTTTTCGATGATAGCGGTAAATTTGTCCCAATTGAAGGTCTGTTCCTTGGTCAGCTCTTCCACTGCCGCCGTCAGCTCGGGCTGGATGTTGGTCCAGGCCGTTTTGAGCGCTTGCAGGTTTTTGGTGTGGACGGTCACAAAGTATTGGTCATAGGCAGTTTGTACCTGTTGCTTTTCCTCCGCAGTCAAAGCAGTATAGGCGCTCTTGATGTTGCCGTAGAAGTCGTCCAACATGGCCTGCAAATCTGTTTGGGTGGTTGCGTTGGCGTAGGTGGAGTTGCCTGCGGCTATCCTGGTGTTGACGGTTTCCACTCTGTGCTTGGAAAGCTCGCCCTCCACTTTTCTCACGCTCACAACGCCGACATAGGCATAGATCGCAGGTTTGTCCTTTACTGCATTGTAAGCCGTATTGAGAGCGGTCCACCACTCCTCATCTTTGCCGGAGTAGTTGTTGTCGGAGGGCAGCGCCGTTACAAATGCCTCGGCGGCAGTCTTTTGCGAAGTCCAATCGGCGGACAGTTTGTTGAGCAATGTCATCGACGAGTTGGCGATATAGGGCTTGACATCGGCGGCCAGCTCGTCCACCTCTCCTTTGAGGGAGGCAACTTTTTCCGCATATTTTTCGTCGGCAAGGTCAAACTCTTGTTCCAACTGAGCAATGCGCTCCTCGTACTGCTTGGCGATTGCGGCGTTGTCCAGATTGGATTTGGCGTCGGCAACTGCGCCTGCAAGCAGGGTGCCCTGTTCCTTGGACATGTCGTCAATGCTCAAAGCTACTCTAAGCAATGTGGCATTTGTGTTGTTTGTGAAGGGATTTTGTCTGTTTGCATCGGTCATATTGTCTTCTTCGACCGTGTAGTATTGGGACAAACCGATAACTTCCACAGCAAGGTTGGTTGTGCCGTCCTGTTGGTCGAGAGAAATTTCCAGACCATGGATATCGGCGCCGATCATATTGTTGACCAGATACCAACCCATCGAAGCCATAAAGTTGTCGGGGTCGCCGCCGGTGCCATCGATGATAGTCTGGTGCAGGCTTTCCATCAGACCTTGATATGCGCTGTTGATAACTGCAACATACTCGCTGTTGAGGCTGACCTTCTTGCCGCTTTCCGCCTCCACCTCGGTAAACATGGCGTTGATGGTGGGCAGCAATGTGTCTGTGTCCACATTGGCAAGGTCGCCCTGCAACAGGGGCAGAAGTTTTTCCACAAGATTGACTTGCGCTGCAAAGACGGCGTCGCCGTTGGCATTGAGAACTGCCACAGACAAAGTGCCGTCTCCCAGATATGCCACCTGTACGCTATCCGTTGCGCCCAGCCACTCGGGCAGACCCATGCTTGCAAACATGCCCAGCGCGTCCAGAAAAGCTTTCAGGTTGGACAAATCCACATCGATATACGCCTCGATGGCGCCGAGATAGTTTTTGCTTTGAAGGGCGCTCTCGTTGTATCTCAGCAGCAACGTGGCCGTGATGGGCGTTGTGTGGAAAGTGAGCGTTTGATTGCAAGCGCCGTCGTCACCGGGACACTTGGGGACGGCCAGCGTGCCACCATGCACGGGACACACCCAATAGGCAGGCAGTACACCCAGGGAATTGGACAAGCCCATGCCGGGGGTTGTGATTTCCACGTCTACCGCCACGCCGTTTTTGTAGTCCAATTGGGCAAAGGTCTCGGCAAGATCCAGAACAAATGGGTTCTCCTGCGCAACAACCTCTACCTTGGAGGGCGTAGAACCGATCTTTGCATTGAAATCGCTGACGCTGGGGATAACCACCTGGCCATTGATTTCGGAATAGGTCGAGGTAACTTGCTGTTCGACGCTCATGTTGAACACTTTGACGGCGTCGTAGTGGCACTTGCTGGTAAAGCTGACGGGCGTCCAATCCTTTTTGATGGTGAGCCATATCTCCACGTCAGAATAGGCCGGAACCTCGTCCAGCGAGCCGTATGCCTTGGATTGCAGGCTTATGCCCGTGGTGGCCGACTCTGTTGCGGTGCCCGCCGCAAACGATTGATCGCCCGCAAGCAACATATAGTAGGTAAGGTTGTCGCCCTCGGTCTTGTCCAGACGGGCATAGCGCAACGTTTTGGCGTTGACAATGTAGCCGCCCAACGTCACGTCGTCGGCAGTGAGGCCGTAAACCTTTTTGTAGTCCTCTTTGGTGGCCACGCTAAGCTCGCCTTCGGTGCCGTCGCGGTACACCACTTTGCCATTTTTGGAGAAGGCCTGGTGAGACATCTTGACCAAAACAGAATTGCTGGACGCCTCGTTGAGGTAGTCGTCGCCGTTTTTGTAGGTGGTATTGTGAATATCCTGCTCGTATCCGGCCAGACTTGCCACAGCCGTGCCTACGGACGAGAGTTTGTAACTGCTAAGTTTGGATTGCCTATCCAAAAAGGCGTAGATAACGTTGTCGGCAGATAGTTCCTCGGGCAGCTTGTCCGTCTCCAACGTGGTGGAAGCGCCGTTGTTCGTGATGGGGGTGGGTTCATCTTCTTTACAACCCGCAAGCAGCAACGCCGCAAGCGCAATGCACATCACGATAGCCAGGATCAGTGCCAATTGACGATTTCTTTTCATTGTGTTCTCCTTGTGTATTGTCGTTGATCGACCACAGCAGGACAAACCCGGCAATGGCCAAGCTGTTACAAATTATCAACAAAAGGTAAACTTTTTGTAAACTTTGCGGTGTTTGTGTCGAAAAAAAAGCGCCCCGCCGCTTGCCTGCAAATTGTTTGCGGCAAGGGTGTGGCACTTGTGCTATAACGATGTGTGTACGCTGCGCACCTCGTTTTTTTGGGGGCAATATCGGGCTAATGCTGCTGCTCTTGGCTTAGCTGCTCGTCTTGGATTGTTTGCTCGTCTTGCTCGGGTTGCTCGGTTTTGGGCACAAATCGGTTGGGAGAGTAGTCCGAAAGCTTGCTGCGCCGGCACATAGCCTCGTAGACCTGATCCCGCAGTTTCTGCTTTTGCTCCTGCGGGGGCAGATTGTCGTCGGGAAAGAAGGGCCCGTCCACATACACCGTGGCCTTCACTCCGCCCCAAAACTTGCGCTTGCGATAGGTGGTGGTAAAGGCAAACACGGGCTTTTGCGCACGCACGGGATAGGCAAAGGACACGTCGGTAAAGGGGCGTATCTCCGTGCAGAGGGGCCAGATGTGCGCCTCGGGATAGATGGCCACCACGCCTTTGGCCGCCCGTTGCTGCACTGCGCGCACAAAGCGTTTTTGCAGTTGCAGGCTGTCGGTATCGGGCACGGGCATGGCGCCAAGGTCCTCTACAAAGCGTTTGAGAAAGGGCAGCGAAACGGCGTCCGGATTGACGATAATGTAGGGCTTTCGGGGGAAAGCCACCATTGTGGGAGTAAAGGCGTCGCCTGCCGCTCGGGTGTGGTTTCCGTAGATAAAATAGCCGTTTTTGCGATATGGGTGCACTTTTTTGCGCCCCACAATGCGCTGTCCGCTGGCGATTTTGAGGTAGACAAAGGCAATGGGCGTCACAATGATGTGATGCAACACCCAGGCGGCGGCTCGGCGCAACCAACACTTGGGTATGTATTGATAGTCGGCGGGCAGCGGCTTGCGCTTGATATTGGTACCGGCAAAGTCGTCGGTCAGCGGATCGGTGTAGTAGAAGGTTTTTTGTTTCATTTCACTTGTTTTGGGCGGCGGCGTCGCACAACATTTGCTCCATGCGTTGCATGCACTCTTCCTGACGGAATTGCTCTCTGAATTGGGCATACCGTTGCTTGTACTGTTGGATATTTTGCGGAGAGTCGTAAAAATAGGCTATCTGATGGGACAGGCTGCGCCAATCGCCCGAACGAAACAGGCAGTGCTCGTCCAGCGCAAAGTTTTTGGTGGCGCTGCGGGCAGAGTCGCTTATCACGGGCACCAGCCCCGACGCAATGGCTTCCAGACAGGAGATGGCCTCTATCTCCACCACGGCCGTGTGCACATACAGATCGGCACCTGCAAGCGCCTCGGCCAGATCGCTGCGGGTGTAGAAGCGGAAATCGGCGTCCACATGCTTGCGGCGGGCAAGTTTTTTAAGTTTGTTCTGTTTGGGGCCGCAACCTGCAAAGTAAATCTTGACGTTATCCCTGAAAGGGCTGTTTGCAACCGCCTTGATGAGCGTCTGCTGCGACTTCTCCTTGCTGAAACGCCCCGTGCAAAATATGGTAAACTTGTCGCTGAGGCGATGGGCGGGGCGGGGTGCATAAAAAATGTCGTTTACGCCGTTGGATATGACGCAATCGGGCAGCGTGCGCTTGATGTGCGCCTCAAACAACTCCTTGATGAACTGCGTGGGATAGTGCACCCTGTTTGCCTTGCGATACAGCGCCCGATAAAAGTGCAGATACACCCAATGGTTGACAAGGCGGCTGTTCATGCAGGCAATGTGCGCAGTAAAATTTTCCGCTTGGGCGTGGAAACTTGCCGTGATGGGTATGCCCAGCTTTTGCGCCACCTTGGCCGCCGCCGCACCCAGCGCAAAGGGCATCAGAATGTGCACCACATCCGCACCTTGCAGGGCCTCGGTGATGATTTTTTTGTTGGGCTTGGCCAGCGTGACGTTGTTGGCCCTCAGCATAAAGTTGAGCGGCCCCAGACTGAGCAGCGGCACCACCACATAGCCCTCGACGCCCTTTTTGTCCTGGTCGGCGCACACCACGGTTACGTTGTGCCCCTGTTTTTTGAGGTGATTTATCAGATTGTAGGCGGCCAGCGTTGTGCCGTTGTTCGGCTCGCCCAACACATCGCATACGATGACGATTTTCATAGAGTGTTTCCTTTGTATTTGCGCCTGC
>CANPXV010000023.1 GCA_947586855.1 uncultured Clostridia bacterium | reverse complement strand
CAGCCGGAAAACGTCACCAGCCATATATTTTTGAAAAACTCTCGTCTGGCAAACAGGTGCTTGTACTTGCGGTTCAGACGGTTCTACAAAAAGGTGGGCTACATCCACTGCCCGTCGCAGTTTATCGCCGACGAGCTGACCAAAAACGGCTACAAAGCCAAAAAATTTGTCATATCCAATGGCGTGGTGAGATCCTTCCACAAGCAACAGGTGGACAAGCCCGCCCAGCTGCAAGACAAATTTGTGATACTGTTTACAGGGCGGTACAGCAAGGAAAAACGGCACGATCTGCTGATAAACGCCGTCAAACACAGCAAATACAACGAGAAAATCCAGCTGATATTTGCGGGCAACGGTCCCAACGAGAAAAATATCCGCCGCTGCGCCAAGGGGCTGGCCAATGCGCCCATCATGCAGCTTATGCCGCAGGAAGAGCTTGCCAAGGTGGTAAATTTCAGCGATCTGTACGTGCACCCCAGCGACGTGGAGATAGAGGCCATTGCCTGTCTGGAAGCGATGGCGTGTGGCGTTGTGCCCGTGATAAACAACTCGTGCAAATCCGCAACCAAGGCCTTTGCGCTGGACGAGAGAAGCTTGTTTGCCCAAAGCGACTACAAGGATCTGACCCAAAAAATCGAGTATTGGATAGAACACCCGCAACAAAAGGCGGAAATGAGCGCCCGCTACGAACAATACGCCAAAAGCTTTGACATCGACGTGTGCATAGACAAAATGGTGGATATGTTTGAGGAGGCCATCGCCGACCACAAGGCCGCAACGGCCGCCGGCAACGATAACCAACAATGACAAACGGCCCCGTCCCGCAAAGGACGGGGTTTTTGCTGCGGTGGGACGTTTTGGGTGGGAGCCGCATTTGCACGGCAAAAAAGATAAATTGTACAACAAAACGACTTGAAGAGCGAATTTCAAGCCGTTTTTGATATGTTTTGAGTAAAAATTTGTTGATGGCGAAGTTTGTCGGCGATATGCACCGCTGCGGCTCTTGTCGGGGCAAGGTTATTGAAACCTGACCGACAAAACGGGGTTGCCGTCGAAATCGAAAATATCGGCGCACTGCGGCTGCACTATGCAGTAGGTGCGCTTGTCCTTGGGCAGAGAAACGCTGCTGAGGTTGATGCAGTGCACACCCTGCACACAGGCATACTCGTTGCGGTGAAAATGGCCGTAAATCAGCACGTCGCCCGCCGCCAGCTTGGGCAGGTTCTCCTTGTTGTAGACGTGCCCGTGCGTGAGGTACAGTCGGCGATCACCCAGCGGCACAACGCAGTCCTGCACAAAGGGAAAGTCGCTTATCATGCGGTCCACATCGCTGTCGCAATTGCCTGCAACTGCAACTGTGCGATATGCCTCGGCGTTGAGCAGCTGCGCCACCTGCATGGGGGCATACTGCTGCGGAAAAGGGTTGCGGGGGCCGTGATTGTAGATGTCGCCCAGCAAATAGAGCTTGTCCGCCTGCGACTGCTTGTACAGCCGCAACATTTGCTCCGTCCAATAGGCCGAGCCGTGGATATCCGCGGCCAAAAACAGCTTCATATGGGCTCATTCCTCCGTGTCGTCAGTCGGGGGCAGCACGTCGCTGTCGTCCTCTTCGTCGTCGGCAACGGGACAGCCGCCGCACCTGTCGGGGTAGACGGGGGTGATGCCCAAATCGGCCAGAGTGAACTCTCGCAGCTCAAAGCCTTCGTCATCGGTGGGCACACGCACCACCACGGTCTGGCGCAGCACGTCCACGCTGTCCACCTTGCAGCGGCCCTTGGGGGTATCCACCTCGCTGTTGACCTTGGGCATAAATTTGAGGGTGTCGGCGTAGTACTCGTCCTCGAATTTGAGGCAGCACATCAGCCGCCCGCACAATCCGGAAATCTTGACGGGATTGAGCGAAAGCCCCTGGTGCTTGGCCATCTTGATGGACACCCGCTCGAAGTCGTCCATATAGGCGTTGCAGCAGCACACTCTGCCGCAGGGACCGAGGCCGCCTTTCAGCTTGCACTCGTCTCGTATGCCTATCTGGCGCAGCTCGATGCGCATGTGGTAGTTGGAGGCCAACTCCTTGACCAGATCGCGGAAGTCGATGCGGTGCTCGGAAGTGAAGCTGAACACCACTTTGCTGTTGTCGAAAGCAAAATCGGCATCCACAAATTTCATTTCCAGCTTGCGGCGGTTGGCCATACTCTGCGCCAGACGGATCGCATCCTTGACCTTGGCAAGATTTTCCTGCCGACGAAGCGTATCCGCCTCGGTAGCCTTGCGCAAAACGGGTTTCAGCTCTTTGAGGCCGTCGTCGTCCACCTCGCTGTTGGGCATGGCCACAATGCCGTACTCCACGCCGTGGGCCGTTTCCACTATCACGCCGTCCTCCTTTTGCAAGGACAGTCCGTTGGGGGCAAAGTAGTACGTTTTGCCCGACTCCTTAAATTTGATTCCTACTATTTCCGACATAAATATCTTGTCTCCAATACAGTACTCAGCAGTCTGTCCACGGTGGCCGTTACGTTGGCGCCGTTGTCCAACTGCCTTTTTGCAAGATTGATGTGCGTGATGCAGCTTTCGGCGGCATCCAACGTGTAGTTTTTGCACACTCGGTCTGTTGTGGCCAACATGCGGGGCAACATGCACAGCTTGGGCGCCAGACGATACACCACCGACTCTCTCAGCAACAACACCCAAAAGGCCAGGCTGTCGGCGATGTACTCTCGCTGGGCCAACAGCGCTGCCGAATATTTGAGCGCAACCTTGGTGGAAGTCATTTCGGTGGCGATTTCCTCGCCCAGACGGTAGGCGTCAAACAGCGAACGGTTGCCCAAAATCTGCTCGGCCAGCTGCACGCTGCCGCCCGACATGGCCGCAGCTATCTCGCAGGCGGTGAGGTCGAAGCTCTTTTGCATCAGCTCCTGCTTGACCTCGGCCACGGTAAACTTGGGTTGTTTGAGCAGTTGACATCTGCTGCGCACGGTGGGCAGCAATGCCTCGCTGTCGGTGACGCCGATAAAGATGTACACGCCGTCAAGAGGCTCTTCCAGCGTTTTGAGCAGTTTGTTCTGCCACAGCTCGCACCCCGGCCCGCTGACGGAATTGGTTGCGTCCAACAAAAATACACGCTGCTCGCTGTTGTCCACGGGGCGGCGGTAGCTTTCCTCCACCAGATAGGCCATATCTGCCACGGTGAGGCGGTTTTTTGCCGAATCCAACGGCAAACGGACAACGTCCTGATGTTCTCCCCGCTGCACCTTGACGCAGGCGTCGCATTTGTCCCCCTTGTGGTTGCGGCACATGGCCACAAGCGCACACTCTTTGAGCAGGTTGGCCGTGTGCTGACGCTCGCCCGTCACGATGTAGGCGTGGGCGGCTCTTCCGCCGGCAAATGCCTCGGCCAGCTGCTGACCGACGCTGAGGCGGGCGGCCGTCATCTCAATACCCCTCGGCGGATGAGCACCTCTCGCAACTGTCGCTGAGTGTTCTCCTTGGTGCCGGAGGCGTCTATCACCTCAAATTGCTGCGGATTGCGGGCGATGAGGCTCTTGTAGCCCTGATATACCTTGATATGAAAGTCGTACTCGGCGGCCTCCATACGGTCGGATTTGTCTGCGCCGCCCTTGCGCAAAAAGGCATCCTGCGGCGACAGATCCAAAAACACGGTAAACTGCGGCATAAAGTCGCCCACGGCGATGTCGTTGAGCTGCACGATCTTGTCCAATCCCAAGCCTCTGCCCAGACCCTGATACACATAGGACGAATGGACATATCTGTCGCAAATGACCACCTTGCCCGCACTAAGCGCCGGCTTGACTATATCTTTGAGGTGCTGGATACGGCTGGCCGCATACAAAAAAGCCTCGCAAAGGTCGTCCATGGCGCTGTTGTTGGCGTCCAATATTATCTTGCGGATCTGCTCGGCAATGTCGCTGCCGCCCGGCTCTCTGGTAAAAACCACGTCCAAGCCGTGCTCCTCGCAATATTGCCGCAGCAACTTTGTCTGATATGTTTTGCCTACGCCGTCGCAGCCTTCGATGGTGATAAAATTGCGCATTGTGTCTCCCATTGACCGATATTTTCGCAAAATGCGACATCGGCCACCTTGTGCATAAGATACTATTGTATATATTATCATATTTTTTTCAATCTTTCAAGCGTTTGCACCATTGACAACCAACGGGAAAAATAGTATTATTTATTGAGAGCAAAATATGCAACAAGGTCTCTTTGCAAAAATCTACGACGTTGTGCGACGTATCCCCTGCGGAAAGGTGGCCACCTATGGCCAAATTGCCCGTCTTGCGGGGGCGCCACGTGCCGCACGTCAGGTGGGATGGGCGCTGCACGTCAATCCCGAGCCGTATGTTATCCCTTGCCACCGAGTGGTAAACAGAGAGGGCTATCTCAGCGGGTCGTTTGCCTTTGGCGGAATCGACGCACAGCGGTTTCTGCTGGAAAACGAAGGCGTCTCCACAGAAAATGGCAGGGTGGACCTGGCAAGATATCAGTGGGAGGAACAATGTTAGACAAAAAAACAGCCGCCGTGCTGGATATGCTGGTGCAGCTTGTGGGCGAAAGCTACAAGGTGGTCAACAAAGCTCAACTGCTGGCCGAACTGCCCCCGAGATTGGGCGTGGACGAACAAAATATGGCGGGCATACTTGCCTTTTTGAAGGAAAACGACTACATCGACATCAAATATCAGGACAAAAACGAAATTTGCCTGTCCGCTACAGTTAAGGCTACAAGTTACAGCGAAAACGAAAAAAACGTCGTCGAACGGGCAAGCATTTCCGCCAAGCAAGTCACTTTGCTGATTGTGGGCGTGTTTTTGGCGGCCTTTGCGGGGGCGTTGGTGGCGTCGCTGATAGGAATGTTATTTTAGGAAGAGCACAATATGTTGGACAGAAAAGAAATATCCGTGATGAACTGCATCTACAACTCATGCAAGCGCAACAACGACGGCTGCATTGTATCCGACGCATTCATCCTGCAATCCATACCGGAAAAATACAAAATGGACGAGGCCAAGGTGGACTCGATACTGAACCAGCTGGAATACGACGGCTACTTTGAGTGCACCAAATCGGAGCGCAAAGGCGAAACGGTGAACGTGATCAACCTCAAACCCAAGGGAAAGGCCTTCAAGAGGGAGCTTCTCCAACGGCGCAGAGAACTGATCAACAACTTCTTTTGGCGGATGGTGTTTGCCGCTGTGGGCGCAGGCGTGGGCTTTTTGGTGAGCCTGATGCTGAAAGGTATCGGTTGAACACAACTTTTGACGAATAAAATCCCGACGGTTTGACAAAATGTCAGGCCGTTTTTTTGGTCGGAATAATCCACATGGGGTGCAAAAAAAGGCCCTTGCGTAAATGCAAAAGCCTGTTTGCCCTATGATGAAGCGATACAAGGCGCAGTCGGTCAATCGTCCTGCTGCGTTTGGGTGGGCTCAACGTCAAGTCGGGCGGCGATCTCCTCTCGCAGGTGAGAGCTCTCCATGCGGTAGGCCTGCTCGATGCAGTGGAAAACCGCCTCGCCGTTGCTGCTGCCGTGCCCCTTGACCACCGTCTTGGTGGCGCCAAGCAGCACTGCCCCGCCGTACTTGTTGTAGTCCATGCGGTCCTTGACGGCGTACAGCTTTTTCTTGACGAGCAGTGCGCCGATCTTGGACACGAAGCCGCTTTTCAGCGAGCGTTTGAGCATGCGCATAAGCTCGATACAGGCGCCCTCGGTGGATTTGAGCAGCACGTTGCCGCTGAAACCGTCGCACACCACCAGATCTATGTTGCCGCTGAGCAGGTCTCGGGCCTCCATGTTGCCCACAAAGTTGATTTGAGGGGTGTTTTGCAGCAGCTGATAGGCCTCTTGGTGCATTTGGTCGCCTTTTTCCTGCTCGGTGCCGTTGTTGAGCAGCGCAACACGGGGGTTATCCACGCCAAACGCCTTGTTGAGGTACAAGCTGCCCATCACGGCAAACTGTTGCAGCCAATCTGCCTTGCAATCGGTGTTGGCGCCGGCGTCGCAGATGGCTGTTATGCGGCCGTCCACAACGGTGGGCAAGATGGGGCAAAGCGCAGGACGCTTGACGCCTTTCAGTCGGCCGATACGCATATACGTGCCCGCAAGCACCGCCCCTGTGGAGCCGATAGATACCAACGCCTTGGCGTCGGAGTCGGTGCGCACCAGATCCAGCGCCCTGACAAGACTGCTGTCCCGCTTGGTGCGTATGGCCTCGGTGGGCTTGTCTTCGCAGGAGATGACTTCTTTGGCATCCACCACCGTCAGGCGGGATTCGTCGTAGCGTTTGCCTTGCAACAGCGGGTTTATCTGCTCGGCGTCTCCCACCAGCGCCAGCTCAATATCCTTGTTGCGCAGCGCAAGCAAAGCGCCCTCGACGTTTACCGCAGGGCTGTTGTCGCCGCCCATGGCGTCCAAAACGATCTTTATCATGGCATCCTCCTCTCCGATAACGGCCCAATCGACCTTTTGTTTGCTATATTGTAGCACAATGCGGGCTGTTTAGTCAATAAATGTCTCGGCAAAATTTCACTTTTGTTAAATAACCAATTGACATTTGGTTGCGGAAATGCTAAGATAAAATCCTATTGATAGCTTTGGCGGGCACACGTCTTGCCGAAATTTAGTCCCAAAATTGTGTGAGGAACGTATGGTTGAAATTATCGAAGTAAAAACACGCAAACAACGCAAACAATTTGTGGAATTTCCGCTGAAACTGTACAAGGGCAACAAGTACTTTGTGCCGGCGCTGTACGGCGACGAAATGAGCATCTTCAAGCCCGACTACGCCTACTACGAGCAGGCCGAAGCCGTCTACTACATCGCTTGCCGAGAGGGCAAGGTTGTGGGGCGTATTGCAGGCATTTTGCAGCACGCCGCCAACGAAAAATGGGGGCAAAAACAGGTGCGCTTTAACCGATTTGACTCCATCGACGACCAGGAAGTGGCCACAGCGCTGATTTCCGCAGTGGAAAATTGGGCGCTATCCAAGGGCATGGAGGAGGTTGTTGGACCGCTTGGGTTCAGCGATCTGGAAAGAGAAGGTTTGCTCATCGAGGGCTTTGACCAACTGTGCACCTTTGAAGAGCAGTACAACTTCGACTACTATCAACGGCTGATAGAAAACTGCGGCTACGGCAAGGACGTGGATTGGCTGGAACATCAACTGCGTGCGCCCAAGGAGGGTTTTGACCCGAAATATCGCACGATAAGCGAAATGATGCTGCAAAAGCACAAACTGCACTTTGCACAGGCCCGCAGCACCCGCCAATTTGTAAAAAAGTACGCCGACGACATCTTCCGTATCTGGGACGAGACCTACGACCAGATTTATGGCACGGTGCCCTTTACCGAGCGTATCAAAAAAACTATGGTGTCGCAATTTAAGCTGCTGATAAACAAAAAATATATCCGTGCGCTGTTTGACGAGGACGACAACATTGTGGCGTTTGGATTGCTGTTTCCCAACATATCCGACGCAGTGCGCCCCAGCGGCGGCAGATTGACGTTGCCTTGCATTATCCGCCTGCTGCACGCCATACACCACCCCAAGGTGTTGGATCTGGGTGTGATCGGCGTGACGGACGCCTACAAAAACCATGCGCTATCCACCGCTATGCTTGTGTCGCTGGGCGAAGTGCTGATTGACGAAGTGGAACACGCCGAAACCAACCTCAATCTGGAACACAACATCCCCATACAAAACGCCTGGAAATATTTTGACGCCATACAAAACAAGCGCCGCCGCTGCTTTATCAAGCGGATAGCGCCCCAAACCACCGCCACCGTTGCCGAAACGGAACAACAGTGACGCAATCTCGGCGCAGGCCGCAAGGCGTTTAGTTGAAAGCATATTTTTATGTTTTGATTGCTCCTGCACCACAACATCTATCAAAGAACCCATTTATCACAGAATCGCAAAACCAATGCAAACCGCCCTCGACAAAATCGGGGGCGGTTTTTTGCGTGGAAATAGGAAAAAGCCCCGAAGAATGGGGCTTTTGGTGTGAAAATTTTGGTGCGGAAACAATTAAAACATAACTAAGTCAACCCAACCGCCTTTTCTTTGGGCGGACGTCACATTCTCTTGGGCGGCTACTCTTGCTTGAAGATAATGCGGCCGCAGTGCTCGCACTTGACGTAGTTTTTGGAGGCAAGCTGCGCCTCGACAACGGCCTTGGGCATCTCCATACGGCAGCCGCCGCAGCGAGTGCCGTCCTGCAAGGGCACAAACACGGGGTAAAGGCCGCCGTCCGCCACCTTTTTGTAGACGTTGAACAGGTTTTCGTCGATGGACTTGCGCAGCTCGGCCTGACGGTTTCGTATCTCGTTGACCCGTGGTTTGACCTCGGCTGTGGCACGGTTAAATTCCTCGTCCGCCTTGCGATAGCCCGCCACCAGACGGGGCAATTTGTTGACGGCCTCGTCGAAGGAAGCGGCAATTTCTTCCCCCTCACGCAGGATGCGGCGGATGTCCCGCTCGACATTGGCAAGCTCGGTCAGCTGCTCGTTGAGTTTTTTGTTCATGTAGTTGAGCTCGTCTACGTCTTCGAGAGTGTCCACCTCCTTGGAGTGCTCCTCTATCACGTCGTTGATACGGCTGACGGTCTGCTCGGCCAAAGCAAGCTGCGCCCTGAGGTCGGCGGCACGGGCGTCCAGACGGGCGATGTTGTCCTCGCAATCCTGTCTTGCCGCCTTAAACTGTCTGCGTTTGACGTAGTTTTCGTTCTTTTTCAGCTCCCGCTCGATGCGGTTTTGCTCGATATCCAATTGTTGATATTCCAGCATTTCCTTCTGAATCATAGTTGTCCTCCTATCGCTGCGACGGCCTGCCGCACAAGGTCCAGCTTGGTGCGCACACGCTCGTCGTTGCAGCTTTGCAATATTTTTGTAAGTTTTGCCCGCTCACGGGCGAGATACAGCCGAAAATCATCCGTCGGCTCGGCTAAATTTGTGAGGCCAAACTCCCTTTGCAGCGCCGAAAGTTGCGGCGGACAGGGGTACAGCTCGGCCAGAATCATATCGTAGAACTTGCCGTCCAACAGCTTGGCGTCACAGCGCAGAACATAGCGCTGCGCAAGATAATCCCGCACGGCGGGTGCGTTGAGATTGGGCTGCAACACCAGATTTTGCGGCAAAAAAGCGGCGTTTTGCAAGATGGAGATGATCTCCATACCGCCCATGCCTGCAATGACGGCACAATCGGCTTTGATATCCCCCAAACCGTTGCGGCACACAAATTGCGCCCTGTCCAACAGTTGTTGCGGACAGTTGTTGCGGGCCTTGCACAGGCTGGGGCGGGATACGTCCACAAACACAACATGTTGCGCCCTGCCCGAAACAAGCGCCTGTATGCCCACGTAGCCGTGGTCGCAACCCACATCCGCCAGCACATCGCACTGCGGAATGAGCTGCAACAGCTTGTCCAAACGCTTGGTGAGCATCAGTCGAGGTAGTCCCTGAGCTTCTTGGACTTGGTGGGGTTGCGCAGTTTGCGCAGCGCCTTGGCCTCTATCTGACGGATACGCTCTCGGGTGACGTTGAACTCCTTGCCGACCTCTTCGAGGGTGCGCTGTTTGCCGTCGTCCAGACCGTAGCGCAGGCGAATGACCTTTTCTTCACGAGGGGTGAGCTTGTGCAGCGCCTGAATGAGCTGATCGCGCAGCATGGCTTGCGCCGCAACGTCGGCAGGGGGCGCCGCCTTGGTGTCCTCGATGAAGTCCACCAGATGGCTGTCCTCTTCTTCGCCGATGGGCGTTTCCAGACTGACAGGGTCTTGGGCGATTTTTTGTATCTCCACCACCTTTTCTACCGTGATGCCCATGTAGTCGGCGATTTCCTGCGGGGTGGGTTCTCGTCCCAGATCCTGCAACAACGTGCGCTGGGCACGCACCTGACGGTTGATGGTCTCCACCATGTGCACGGGTATGCGGATCGTGCGGGCCTGATCGGCTATTGCACGGGTGATGGCCTGACGTATCCACCAAGTGGCGTATGTACTGAATTTGAAGCCCTTGGTGTAGTCGAACTTCTCCACCGCCTTCATCAGCCCCAGATTGCCCTCCTGAATGAGGTCGAGGAACAACATCCCACGCCCCACATAGCGCTTGGCAATGGATACCACCAGACGAAGGTTGGCCTCGGACAGCTTTTGCTTGGCTTCCTCGTCGCCCTCCAACATGCGCTTGGCCAACTCGGTCTCTTCCTCGCCGGATAGCAGCGGCACTTTGCCGATATCTTTGAGGTACATCTTGACGGGGTCGTCCACCGCCACATCGCCTATGTTGCGATAGAGAGCGCTGTTGTCCTTTTCGAAGGTGTCCACAATCTTGACGCCGTTTTGTTCCAGATAGCGGTAGATCTCCGCATTTTGCTCGGGCGTCAGGTCGGTGTTTTCCAGACGGGACTCCAAATCCTCGTAGGTGATCTTGGTGACGCCGCCGCTCTTGACATCGTAGAGCAGATCTTGCAGATATTTTTGTGTGATTTCCATTGCAACCTCCTGTGGTTATCTTAGGTCGTTTATTTTTTTGCTGAGCTCGGCTAACTCTGTCAGAAGCGAGCTATCCGAGGGATTTTCTTTGATTTTTTGGGTGAGGCGATCCCGCTTGAAACGCAATTTTTCCGCATGAATGAGCCGTTTGCACTCGCCGAAGTAGCGCTCGTTGACGGGGCGGCGAGCCTTGCTCATATCCACATCCAAAATTTGCGCATATTGCTCGGCCGAGGCGTTGGGACACACCGTGTACAACATATCCGCTGCCGGCTTTTGCCCCTGAGCACTGCATTGCAACAGGTAGTCGTACAGATCGGACAAAAACGCCGTGTTGCATATCGGCTTTTCGTCCAGAGTGGCATACGGCTCGCCGTGCAGCAAGCAGGACGCCACAAAATACTTGGCCTTTTCGTCGGGGGAAAGCTGCGTTTGTGCCACTTCCGTCACGTCGGTATCGCCCTCGGACAGCTTGCGCCGAAAGTAGTCCTCGCTGTAACCCGTCTTGACGGAAACGGCCGTGATGTACCGTGCCTGCGCCACGTCGTCCAGCGATTTGAGCATGGTCAGCGCCCCCTTGACGTACTTGGGCAGGGCGTTGTTGCGCTTGGCGGGGTCGGGGCTGTCGATGGGAAAAGTGCGCTCCAACAGCTGCAATTTGTAGTCGGGCAGGGGCATTGCCTGCTCGATGAGCTGCTCGAAAGCTTCGGCGCCGTACTTTTTGATGTATTCGTCGGGGTCCAGCTTTTCGGGCACGGTCATGACACGCACTTCCAAACCGGCCCGATCGAGAATGTCCATTCCCCGCACGGTGGCCTTTTGCCCGGCGGCGTCGCCGTCATAGCATATGTACACCGTGTCGCTCAACCGAGACAGCCACTTGGCCTGCTGCTCCGTAAGAGACGTGCCCATGCTGGCCACCGCCCCCTTGAAGCCTGCCTGATACATGGCAATCACGTCCATGTAGCCCTCCACCACCACAAGGTATCTGAGGGCCGTTTGCTGCTTTTGCTCCTTGGCGATGTTGACGGCAAACAGGTTGTCCTTTTTGGTGAAGAGGGGCGTTTCGGCGGTGTTTTTGTACTTGCCGCGGGATATTGTGTAGTCGTCCAGCCCACGCCCGCCAAAGGCAATGACCTGCGACTGCATGTTGAAGATGGGGATTATCAGCCGCCCTGCAAGAGCGTCAATTTCTCCCTTGGGATTGGCCTGCAACACGCCGCACTTGACGCAATCGGCCATATCGTAGCCCTTGCTGCGCAAAAACTGCGGCAGAGAGCGCACATCGGGCGAATAGCCTATGCCGAAACGCTTGACTGTGGCCTCGTCAAATCCCCGCTTGGCCACGTAGCTACGGGCAACGCTGCCCACCTCGCTGTAATACGCCCTGTAATAGAAGCGGGCGGCGTCGCGACATATCGCAAGGTAGGTTTCGCGCTTCTTTTTGCGCTCCTTCAACTCCTTGTCCTCTCGGTTGGAGGAGTTTTCCGGCATGGGGATACCCGCACGCTTGGCAAGAATTTCGCACGCCTCCACAAAAGTGCAGGACTCGTACTTTTCCACAAACTTGATGACGTCGCCGCTTTCGCCGCAGCCGAAACACTTGAAGATCTGCAAGTTGCGGTTGACGTTGAAGCTGGGCGTTTTTTCTCCGTGAAAAGGACACCGTGCCATAAAATTGGCACCGCTGCGACGCAGTTCCAGATAACCGCCGATGACGTCTACGATGTCGTTTTGACGCTTGATTTGTTGAATGAAATCCGACCAATCTGCCATTTTGCCCCAGATGCCTCTACTAAAACTCGTTGACCCGCCCGCAAGACAAAGCCAAATTCCGCTACTTGTAAATACAACAAAAAAACGGAAAATTCCCCTAAAATTAAAAAAATTTTTTGAAAAATTTTTATTTTTTTTGCATATGCCCCTCATTTGAGGCCAAACCGACGTTTACATAACGGCAAAAACGAATGGTGTAGCCGTTATCCGACAGGGGAGCGCTCTGCTCGGCAAGGCGCCAATCGGGCTGCTCGTCCAGATCGGTAAAAAACACGTCCGCACCGCCGTCGGCATCCACCTTGGTGACCAACGCCTCGCTGCACTGCGGCAGCAACTGCTTGTAGACGCTTGCGCCGCCCGCCACGTACACCTCGCCCGAGGTTTGCCGCAAAATTTGCCAAAGCTGTTGCAAATCGCTTGCGCAAAGGGCGTCGGGATAGCTTGCGCCGCTGTCGTCCAACACGATGTTGGTGCGATCGGGCAGTGCGCCGTGCGGAAAGCTGCGATAGGTGTTGGCACCCACCACTATCGTTGCGCCCAGCGTGGTGCGGCGGAAAAATTGCATATCGGCAGGCAGGCGAAACAGCAAGCCGCCATGTTTGCCGATACCCCATTTGTTATCCACTACCACAATTGCTTTCATGTTGCTGCTCCTTGGGCAAAGTCAGATTGCCACCTCAAATTTTTCGTTGAAAGGCTCGTACTCGTAGCCCTGCAAAACAAAGTCGTCCACAGTAAACTTGTAGAAGTTCTTGACGTCGCCGTTTATCTGCAATTTGGGGGCGGGGTGCTGCTTGCCCTCGATCAGGCGGGCGACGGCGGCCTCGTGGCGATCGTAGATGTGCGCATCGGCGATGACGTGCACCAACTCTCCCGCTTGCAAGCCGCTGACCTGCGCCATCATGTGCACCAACACGGCGTACTGCACCACATTCCAATTGTTGGCAACGGCCATATCGTTGGAACGCTGATTGAGAATGGCATTCAGCTTGTTGCCCGACACGTTGAACGTGACCGAATAGGCGCACGGATACAGGTGCATTGCGTGCAAATCGGCATGCACATAGGTATTGGCGATGATACGGCGGGACAGCGGATTGTGTTGCAGGTCGTACAGCACACGGTCCACCTGATCGAACTCCCCCTCCGGATAGCGGCTTTTGACGCCCAACTGATAGCCGTAGGCCTTGCCGATACTGCCCGTTTCGTCCGCCCAACTATCCCAGATGTGCGAGTGCAAATCGTGCACGTTGTTGGACTTTTTTTGCCAGATCCACAGCAGCTCGTCCACCGCCGAACGAAACGCCGTGCGCCGAAGGGTGAGTATCGGAAACTCCTCCGCAAGATCGTAGCGATTGACCACACAAAAACGCTTGCGTGTGTAGGCGGGGGCGCCGTCTGCCCAATGGGGACGCACGTTGGCGCCCACGTCCGTTGTGCCGAAGTCGAGTATGTCTCGGATGTTTTTTACAAAGATCTCGTCTGCCTTGCTCATTTGATTTCTCCGAAATATGCCTTAATTTTAGCAAATCTCTCGGCGGCCGTCAAACAATTGCCTTGACTGCGCCAATAAAAAAATTTTGTGTCTATTGCAGGCGGTAGTACAAAAAATGGATGCTGTACCGAAAAACATGAAGATAATCAAAAAAAATCGCACCCCCATATGCGCAAAATGGCGTTGGGAGAGCGATTTTTTGAGGCAAGCAACGGGGCGAAAATTGCGCCGCAAAATCAATCGGGACGGGCAAAGGTGGCAACCACTTCCTTCAAGGCGGCGGAGGCGTCGTCCCCTTCCAGATAGGCCCTGACGGCGCTTTCGGTGCCGCTGCGGCGAAGCACCACCCTGCACGAGGGATACAGCGCAGAAATGCGGTCGGCGGCCACAGACAGGCTCTTGTCGGAGGCAAGGCGACTGTTGGCACGGGTCAACGGTATGCTGACGCTGGCATAGGGCTTGTCCACGCACTCGACGGTGTAGCCCAGCAGGCTGCCCTTTTCCGCAAAAATCTTGCACGCAAACAGGGCATTGATGACGGCGTCGCTGCCCGTGGCGTAGTCGGCAACAAGATAGTGGCCGCTTTCCTCTCCGCCAAGGCTGAGTGACAGCTCGGCCATCTTGTCAAACACGTTGATATCCCCCACGGCCGAACGCACCAAGCTGACGCCCAATGCGTTGAGGGCCTGCTCTACACCGCCGTTTGTAAGCACCGTGCCGCACACCGTGTTGGAGTGCAGACGGTTGTGCTCTTTGAGGTACTTGGCAAATGCGTAAAAAATCCTGTTGTTGCTTACCTGCTGCGCCCCCTCGTATACCGCCAGACGGTCGGCGTCGCCATCCAGCGCAAAGCCCAGCGCACAGCCGTTTTGCGCCATTTTTTGTGAAAGAAATTGTGTGTGCGTAGCGCCGCAATCCACGTTGATCTGTGCGCCGACACTCTGGTTGTTGTAGGCAATCACGTCGGCGCCCGCCTTTTGCAACACCAACGGCGCTACACGGTAGCCTGCGCCGAAACAGCAATCGACGGCAATGCGCATAAAGGGCAGCTTGACGTCCACCGTGCGCAACACGTCGTCGGCGTAGATATTTTCGATGTCGTAGAACACAGGCTCGTAAATTTTGCCGTCGGGGGCCTTGTCGCCCGCAAGCGAGGCCATCATATTGGACACCACCATCTGCTTGGAGGCGCACAGCTTGACGCCGTAGCGATCGAACACTTTGAGGCCGTTGTCGCATGGAGGGTTGTGACTTGCCGTTATCATCACACCGTAGTCGCCGCCCAGCTTGCGTACAAAGTGCCCCACGGCGTTGGTGGGCATGACGCCCAGATTGATGACGTTGCCGCCCCCTGCATACACGCCCTGCGCAAGCGAAGTGAACAGGCTGTCCCCCGAAAGGCGTGTGTCCCGTGCGATGATGACTATCGGGCAGTCGCCCAAAAGCGCAAGCGACTTGCCCAACAAAAAGGCAGTACTGTCTTTGAGGGTACTGCCATACGTTCCGCGTATTCCGTCCGTACCAAAGAAATTCATGATTTGTCTCCGAAAAGTATTTTTCTTCTTTGGTACAGATTTTTGTTATTTTACCGTTGCCGAATAGGCCGCCGCAAAGGACCCTGCTTTGGCGCCGTCGGCACAGGCCGTGACGATCTGTTTGAGGCTGCCGCTGGTGACGTCGCCTGCCGCAAACAACCCCTTGACGCTGGTCTCGCAACGGCCGTCCACCGCAAGGTAGCCCCTGACGTTATCCACGTCCATCCGTATGAAATCGGTGACGGGGACAGCACCCGTGGCAACAAACACCGCCGATACGTCCAACTGCTGCATGGGGGCGCCGTACAGCTTGATGGCCGACACCTCGCCTTCGCCCAAAATCTCCGAAACGGACGCACCGTACAGTACGGTGACGTTGCTGCGACTCAACAGGGCGTCCACCGCACGCTGTTCGGCGGCAAGCTCGCTTTGCGAGGTGACGACATACACCTGCCCGCATACGTCGGCAAGATAGGCGGCCTCGCTGACGGCAGTACGTCCGCCGCCCACCACCGCAACGGGTTTTCCACGGAAAAATGCGCCGTCGCAGGTGGCACAGTAGCTTACGCCGTGCCCCACAAAATCGCCCTCGATGCCCAGCTTGTTGTGCGAGGTGCCCGTGGCTACCACCACTGAGGGAAAGTCGAACGTTCCCTTGTCGGTGACTATCTCGAAAAGGTTATCCTTTTTGCGCAGTGCAAGCACCCGCTGACGGATCGTTTTAAGCCCAAGACTCTTGGCCTGAGCGGCCATATCGGCGGCCAGCTGCCAGCCCTCCACCGAGGTGTAGGAGGGGTAGTTTTCTATCTTGTCGATGGTGGCCACCAGACCGCCCAAACCGAATTGCTCGAAAAGGGTAACTTCCGCACCGCTGCGCAGGGCATATATCGCTGCGGAAAGGCCCGCCGCACCGCCGCCGATGATTGCGATCTTCTTCATAGGTTCTCCTTTGTATTGCTACATTTTATCAGACAAAACTGCGCCTGATTTGCATTTTTATGTCGATTTTGCGGCACTATTGCCAAACGTCACCAAACAAACCAAAAATCTTTTTTGCTGACGACCTGCGCAGGGCACAGCCGTCTGTTGATAAAGGTGGTAAGCTCCCACAGCCCCCAAAACGCAGCCGCAATTGCAATGTACCACACGATATACCACCACCAACGTATCACAAAGTTGGGAGCGATCTGCAATATCAGCGTGGCCTCGGCAAGGCCCGTGGAGACGGGGTTGATGTCGGGGGCGTGATAGACGTGCTCGGCCAGCTCGGTGTACACCACAAAAAAGGTCAAAAACAGCACAATGGGCAGGATATCCCACTTGACAAGTCGGCACTGACCAAGCAGTATCAAGCTGCCTGAAAACATAATGACGTGCATCAGCCAGCTTATCCAAATCGGGCCGCCCTGCGCCATGTTGCGCACCACCATATCGGGATAGAACAAAAAACAGACAAGATAGATGGCGCCGGACAAAAAACAACTGAACGCTGCCGTCGCTTTGAGGGGTCGCAGCGGCACAAACACCGCCACACCGTACAAAAAATAGCAAAAGTAGGAGAAGGCCACATACAGCCTGCCCGTATCCGCCAACAGCTTGCCTTGATATATCAATACAAAAAGCCCCGTGCCCCACAATATGATGCGGGTCACCCACTTGTGACGTGCCGTCTGCATGGCGGCCAACACAATAAATGCGCCCACCAACAGCGTGGCAAGGCCCAGATACCAATACTCCTTGCTGAACAAAACTATCTCCGAAAAATTTATTATTCTGTCTTGCACCTCGCCGAGGTTGCGCCCGTCAGTCTGCTACTATTGTATCCCTTGTATCCGCAAAAAAGGACGTTTGCGCCCTTGCGGAAAGGGTTGCCTGTCTGCGCACGATCCAAATGCCGCAGCAAAAGCTTACCACACAAACTCGCCCGAACATTGCTGTCCGCCGACAGACAGGCGCTTGTCGATGAAGTTGAGCAGCTCCCAAAAGCCCCACAACAGCACAACAACGGCAATATACCAACCAATCATCCACCACCAGGTGATCTGCATCTCGGGGAAGTACTCCGTTTGCAAAATTGTGGTCTCCACCATGCCCACCAAAAATTCGTTCATATCCGGCCAATGGAACACCCTTAGGCCCAGCTCGGTGAGGCACACCATCACCGCCACCAAAATGCCCACAAGCGCAAGGTCTCTCCGCTTGAATCTGATTTGGCAGCACAGCAGCAGCGAGCCGACAAACATCACGTTGTGCACCACATATCCGGGAAAGTAGCCTAAGTTGAAGGGTCCCAGATGGGAGATGATATCGGGATAGAAGGCAAACGCCACCGCATACACCAGCCCGGACGAAAAGGAAAACATCGCCGCAGCGCTCTTGAACATGCGAAACGGCACCAACACCGCCGCCACAAACATCCAGTAGGACACCGTGCTGAACGCAAAGGAAAATGTGCCCTTTTGCACAATGGTGACCGTCTGCGTGACGATAACATATATCGCCAGCAGCCACAGCACTATGCGAGTGGCCCACTTGTGCCGAGACAAATACAGCACGGCAAACACCTCCATGGTGATGAGCAGTACCGTCAATGTGCCAATGTACCAATAGTCTTTGCTAAACAAATTTCCTCCTGCAAGGGCAAAGGCCCTGTCGAGTTGTTATCCGTATGTTGCCCGATTTGCACTGCGGGCGGTTTTTTGCAAAATAATCGAAATGCGCAAATGCCGCTACCAGGCAAGCAGGCCGAAATCCGTCCTGAAACGGGTCAGCCGCTTGTTTATCAGGCAGATGAGCGCCCAAATGCCGCACAGTGCGCCCGCCAAGCCAACGTACCACACCACATACCACCACCAGGTGAGGGGGATATTGGGGAACAATTGGGTCTGCAATGCGTCGCCCTCGATGACGCTCTGCAAAAAGTCGTTGATGTTGTGCC
>CANPXV010000022.1 GCA_947586855.1 uncultured Clostridia bacterium | reverse complement strand
TTCGTCACAACTCTCGCTTGGCGTTACCATACGTGCAAGCACGAATGGTGCCAACGCCGCTCGGTTGCTCCTCTCCCACACAAGTTTCGTACCTCAACTTGTGCGGGGACCCTTTGGGGCACCTGCACGGTTGTTCATCAGTCGGACTTAGCTGGGGTCTCCCAAACCCCCAGCACCCCCTGGGAGGGCCGCAATCTCGGCGCAGGTCCGTGATTGCAGGAGTTTAGTTGAAAGCAGTTTTTTTGGCATCACCCGCTCGCCCCGCCGGCGAGGCGGCGTTTGGCCGGAATATAAAAAAAGTCAACTTTGGGCAAGTTGACTTGTAACAGACTAAATGTAGCGAGGTGGCGGGAGCTTGTTACACGGCGTCGTGCACGGCGCCGTCGGCATATTGCTGCGCCTTGTAGCGGAATTGGCGGCGATAGTCTTTGAGGGCAAAGGGGGTGTACACTATCAGCGACAGCACCTCTGCCACGGGGTAGCAAAACCAGATGCCCTGCTGCTGCCACAGATAGTTGAACAGTATCGCAGATGGAATGAGGAAGATCAGCTGGCGAGAAAGGCTCATCAGCAGGCTGGATACGGAGCAATTGATGGACTGCAACATGTTGATGACAAGTATGCTGAACGCCGCCGGAATGAAAGCAATGCTTATCGCACGGAAGGCATAGGCGCCCTGCTGCACCAATATGCGGTTGGCTTCGTCCAGCTGCTGCTGCGTTTGCCCCGGCGCCAGGGCGTGGCTTTTGAAGATGGACATAAGCAGCTCCGGACAGATCTGAAACAGCAATGTGCCCACCGTCATCACGCCCAAAGCGATATAAAGCCCCAAGCGGAATGTGGCGTTGAAGCGTTGTTTTTCGTTGGCGCCGTAGTTGTAGCTCATGATGGGCATTGCGCCCTGCATAAGCCCAAAAACGGGCATAAACACAAAGGACTGCACCTTGAAATAGGCCGACAGCACCGTGATACCGTTGGGATAGTTGCGCAACATCACGTTCATGATGATGGTGACGACGGAATTCATTGCGTTCATCACAAAGGCGGGCAAACCTATGCGGAAAATGCGCATAAAGTACTTGCCCTGCGGACGGAAACCTTTGAGGGAGATGGAGACATCCTGCTTTTTGAAAATGAATGCGGCGATATCTATTGCGGCGGCCGCCCATTGACCTATCACAGTGGCCAAAATGGCGCCCAACACGCCCCACTTGCAGCCCACGATAAACACGGCGTCCAGCACGATGTTGGTGACGGCGCCCACAAGCTGGGTTATCATGGGGATCTTCATGTTGCCCGTGGCCTGCAACATGCGGGCGCAGGTGATATCCATGATGACGCCCACACTGCCCAACATGTAAATTTCCAGATAGAGTGCGCCCTGATCGATGACGTACTGCGGGTCGGAGGCGTTGGACTCGTTGACGAAGGCCTTCATGAAGGGCTTGGAGATGACAAACGCCAGCGCAGCCATCACCAACCAGCACACAAGCGCCATCACAATGGCCGTTTTGGCGGCTTTATCCGCATGCTTTTGGTTGGCCTCGCCCAATTTGCGGGCGATGTAGGCGTTGGCGCCCACGCCGATACCTATGCCCAATGCCACCACTACCATGGTCATGGGCATCACAATGCTGACGGCGTTGAAACTGTCCTGACCGATTGCGCTGCCCGAGTATCCTGCGGGGACGTAGGTGATACCCGTCAAAAACAGCGAATCGACAATGTTGTACATGGACTGCACCAGCATGGAGATGATGGCGGGCAAACTCATGGAGAGCAACAACCTGCCTATACTTGTGCTGCGCATTTTGTCCGATTGCAGGTGCGAAGGCTGTTCTTGCTGGGGTTGGTCTGTGATTTCTTCGGTGATTTCGGTGTTTTCGATATTTTTGCTCATAGTACACAATAAACGGTTGCCGCAACGGACAACCGCTTGTATTGTAGCACAAGTTGGCCGCCTCGACAACCGATTTGCACCCCTTGCACGCAAAAACGTTTGTTTGGGGAGCATATGGCGGGGAGGATAACCTCAAAATGAAGAAAAAGCCGACAGCAGCGGTCGGCTTATCTTACCAAAATATGCAAGTCGGAGAATATCGACTTATATGGATAAAACGGATAAAAAGTTTGAAAATCAAAATTTTAGTTTATGATATCCTTGACCTTCATCAGACGCACGGTGGCGGCACGCTCGCTTTCGTCCAGTTTCATCTTGATGTACTTGATGGTTTCGGTAAGCTGGGGGATCATGATGTTTTCCAGAGCGTTGACACGGCGCTTGTTTTTTTCGATTTCCTCGGCAAGCATGTTGCAGGTTTTTTCCGTCTCGGCCAGCTGCACCAACTTGATGAGCACGCTGTTTAGCCCCCGCAGGCTGTCGTCCAGCTTGGGGGTGACGGTCAAAAAGCTGTACGGATACAGCTCGCCGCCGCTGTCGTTTATCTGCATGGAGGGCACGTCGATACCCATCACCTTGCGCTTGGAGCAATCCAAAGTGACGGTGCGTGAGGGCATAAGAATGGCTTCCTCCACCACACGGGCGTCGGTGACGGCACGTGCCTGCGAAAAGGCCGTGAGGGCGGCGCAAAGCTCCTGCTCGGTTTGCTCGCGCAGGCGCTTGTTTTCCTCGGCGAGGACAATAAAGCGGCGGATCATCTCGTCCGTTTTGTCTTTTAGCAATTTGTGACCCCGTGTGGCCGTTTTGAGACGCCCTTGCAGGCGTTTCATCTCCATACGGGTGGGGTTTACGTTCATCACTGCCATTGGTCTACTCCACAGGTGCGGGTTTGTAGTACTTATCCAACATTTCCTCCGAAATGCGTTTCAGTTCGCTTCGGGGAAGGATGCCCAGCAGCTCCCAACCGAGGTCGAGGGTCTGCTGTATCGTGCGATTGGTGTTGAAGCCCTGCGCAACGTAGCGCTTTTCGAACTCGGCGGCAAAGCGGGCGTACAGCTTGTCGGTATCGGACAGCGCAGCCTCGCCCAGAATGGCCGAAAGTTCCTTGGCCTCCTTGCCCTGCGCATAGGCGGAGAACAGCTGGTTCATGGTGGCGGCGTGGTCCTCTCTCGTCTTGCCGGCGCCGATGCCCTTGTCTTTGAGGCGGGACAGCGACGGCAACACGTCTATCGGCGGATTGTAGCCACGCTTGTACAGCTCTCTGGACAAAATTATCTGCCCCTCGGTGATGTAGCCCGTAAGGTCGGGTATCGGGTGGGTTTTGTCGTCCTCCGGCATGGACAAAATGGGTATCTGCGTTATGCTGCCCTTGCAGCCGTGTATCCTGCCGGCACGCTCGTAGATCTGAGCCAAGTCGGTGTACATGTAGCCCGGATAGCCTCTGCGCCCCGGCACCTCCTTGCGGGCGGCGGAAGTTTCGCGCAGAGCCTCGGCGTAGTTGGTGATGTCGGTGAGAATGACCAACACCTGCATGCCACGCTCAAAGGCGAGGTACTCCGCAGCGGTGAGCGCCATGCGGGGCGTGGAAATACGCTCGATGGCGGGGTCGTTGGCCAAGTTGATGAACATCACGGTGCGCTCGATGGCGCCCGTTTTGTTGAAGTCCTTGATAAAGTAGTCGGCCTCCTCGTAGGTGATGCCTATTGCGCCAAACACCACGGCAAACTTTTCGTCATCGCCCAAAACACGGGCCTGACGGGCTATCTGTGCGGCAAGTTGGGCGTGAGGCAATCCGCTGGCGGAAAACACAGGCAGCTTTTGCCCGCGTACCAGCGTGTTGAGGCCGTCTATTGCGGAAATGCCCGTCTGGATAAACTCGTTGGGGTAGTCCCTTGCGTAGGGGTTGATGGGCTGGCCGTTGATATCCAGACGCTCGTCGGCAATGACGGGTGCGCCGCCGTCGATGGGCTCTCCCATGCCGTTGAACACCCTGCCCAGCATATCTTCGCTGACGGCAAGTTCCAGACTTCTACCCAGAAAACGGGCCTTGGCGGTGGCAATTTTCAGCCCTTGGGTGCCTTCGAACAGCTGCACAAGCGCTCGGTCGCCGTTGACCTCCAACACCTTGCCCCGACGCAACTCGCCGTTTTCCTGCTTGATCTCCACCAGCTCATTGTAGCTGACTCCTGCAACGTGGTCCACCAGCATAAGCGGCCCGACCACCTCTCGTATGGTTTTGTATTCTTTAAGCATCGGCTTCTCCTCCGCTTGTGAGTGCGTTTATCTGCTTGGTGATGTTGCGCTGAATTTCGTCAAAGCGGAACAAATTTGACTCTTCGATGTACTTGCTGCGGCCGATTTGCTCCCTGACGGGCAATTTGAGCAGGTCGTTGAGCTCCACGCCCTTGTCCAGAGCGGCAAGCGCCTCGTGATAGTAGCCCAAAATCAGCTTCATCATGCGATATTGCTTTTGCAAAGAGGTGTAGGTGTCCACCTCGTGGAAGGCGTTTTGGTGCAGGTAGTCCTCTCGTATCGACTTGGCGGTCTCCATGGTGAGGCGATCTCTTGCGCCCAAAGCGTCCATGCCCACCAGACGAACGATCTCGTTGAGTTGGTTTTCTTCCTGCAAGACAAAGCTAAGCTCCGTTTTGAGCGAGCCGAAATCTTCCGCAACGTGCTCGGCGTACCAATCCGCCAACTTATCGTCGTAGAGCGAGTAGCTCGTCAGCCAATCGATAGCGGGGAAGTGACGGCGATATGCAAGCTGTGCGCTCAACCCCCAAAACACCTTGACAATGCGCAGCGTGCCCTGACTGACCGGCTCGGACAAGTCTCCGCCGGGAGGGGACACCGCACCGATGGCGGATATGGCCCCGACGACATCCTTGCTGCCCAAAACGTGCACAATGCCTGCCCTTTCGTAGAACTCCGCAATGCGGCTGGCAAGATAGGCGGGATAGCCCTCTTCGCCGGGCATTTCTTCCAGACGGCCGCTCATTTCTCTCAGCGCCTCGGCCCAACGGCTGGTGCTATCGGCCATGATGGCCACCGTGTAGCCCATATCACGGAAGTACTCGGCAATGGTGATGCCTGTGTAGATGCTGGCTTCTCGGGCGGCGACGGGCATGTCGCTTGTGTTGGCGATGAGCACGGTGCGCTTCATCAACGGCTCGCCCGTGCGGGGGTCCTTCAACTCGGGAAACTCCCTCAGCACGTCCGTCATCTCGTTGCCGCGCTCTCCGCAGCCCACGTAGACGATGATATCGGCGTCTGCCCACTTGGCCAGCTGATGCTGAACCACCGTTTTGCCGCTGCCGAATGGCCCCGGTACCGCCGCAACGCCTCCCTTGGCAATGGGGAAGAGGGTGTCGATGACACGCTGACCTGTCACCATGGGCAAATCGGGCGCCATCTTGGATTTGTAGGGACGGCCCTTGCGCACGGGCCAACGCTGCATCATGGTGAGGTCGGCGCCGTCCACAATGGCGATAAGCTCTGCCACAGTGTAGTCGCCCTCGGCGGCGATGAAATCCACTTCGCCCTTGGTGCCGACGGGCACAAGTATCTTGTGCAGCACCACAGGCGTCTCCTGCACGGTGCCCAACACATCGCCCTCCTGCACGGCGTCGCCTGCCTTGACGCAGGGCACAAAATGCCATTTGCGGCTTCTGTCCAATGCGTTGACTTCTACGCCACGAGCGATACGGTTGCCCGAAACCTGCATAAGCACATCCAACGGACGCTGTATGCCGTCGAAAATGCTCTCTATCAGCCCCGGCCCCAACTCAACCGAGAGAGGTGCGCCCGTGGACACCACTTCATCGCCCACTTTGAGGCCGCTTGTCTCCTCGTAAATTTGTATGCTGGCCCTGTCGCCACGCAGCTCGATGACCTCGCCGACGAGTTTTTTGTCCGAAACCTTGACAACGTCGTACATTTCTACGTCGCCCATGCCCTCGGCCACGATGAGCGGTCCGCTGACCTTTACGATTTTTCCGATCATTGTTTGTCCTCTTTGTTGAAAATTATGTCTACGCCGATTGCCTTTTCCACGTCGCTTTTGATACCCTGCATGCCAAAACCGCTGGGGCATACGCCTGTGGGTATCGGCACCACCGCAGGATAGGCCTGCAACTTGGCCCGAGAAAGCGTCTCGGGAATTTGCTCGGCAAGATTCTCCGCCACGAACACCACTGCATAGCGCTCGGCGGAAAGTTTTTTGACAAGGTGCTGCGCCTGCTCGGCCGTGGTTGCGTCAAAAACCTCCACGCCCACCGCCTTGAAGGCCGACACGCTGTCCTTGTCTCCGATAACTGCAATTTTATTTGGCATTTAGCTTGTCCTTTATCTTGTCGCTGTCCACGCCGCTTTTGACGTCGACAATTATCCTGCGCACCAGATCGATTTCGTCCGACTTGGCAAAGAAATACTGCAAAACGGGCTGCAAAGTGAGCGGGTCGGCATATTGCGCTATCAAATCGTTGCGCTGCCTTGCCAGCTCGGATTCCGGCTCGTTGGTGGCGGTCAGCTTGTGTAGGTGCGGGGGCAAATCGCTGATATTTGCTTGCCCGTCGGCCAATTTGCACAGCGTTTTGACGTTGACGCTGCCGCCCTCCACAAACCAATCGCTCGCCTCTACGTTGGCCTTTTGCAGCCGCCCGATGAGGGACAGATTGACGGCGTCTATCTGCAAGCACGCCAGCTTGCCCACCAAGGGAGAGGCGCTTTTGCGAGAGCAACGCCTGAGGTGCGCAAAATAAGCCTTGTCCAGCAGCATATCCACCGTTTGCGGACTGCGGTTGCCGTTGGCAAATTGCGTGTCCACGGCGTCGCAGCCCTCGGCCATATCCCTGCAAAAGGCAGAGTAGTCGTCGTTGAGGAACAGCTCGTTCATCTGCGACGGATCGTAGGTGGCGTTGGCAAAGCACAGCCCGACAAAATCCTGCCGCATATATTTGCCCTTCATCAGCACCTTGGCATTGTGGAAATCGAATTTGCACAGCAAAAAGTTCAGAGCGCTTGCGTTGCAGCAAAGCTCCTTGACCTCGGCAAGCAATGCGTCCGTTTTGTTGCGCAGCACCGTCTCATAGTCGGCTGCGGACACGTCGTAGCCGCACTCGCCCAGCACTTTGAACGCCTCGGATACGCTTTTGCTCTCCGCAAGGCGCAGCAATTTGTCCGTGCCGAGCAGTCTGTTGGACAGCACGGCGATGCGTCCGTTGGCAAAAAGCTGTTCGCTACTCATTGCGCACTCCCAATCTGGCGGCCACTTGCGCCTCGGTTTGCTCTTTGAGGTAGCGCACGACGTTGGCAAGGGTGAGGTCTTTTTCGTAACCGTCCCCCTCCAACAGCACGCCGCCATCCGCCCTGATGTACCGCTTGCCCAACCTCAGATGCTTGTCGAAGCCGTCCAGCCACAGCTGGGTGACGTTTTTGGCGTCCGCCTTGGTGACATACACCGTTTCGCCATCCTCGGCAAAGCGGCTGAGCAGTTCTCCCACAAAGTCCAGACGTTGTTGCTCGTCCATGGCCGCAAGACGCTGCCTTGCCACATCGTAGCAGCGGCCGACAAGCTGTTGACGTACCTGCAAACGGTATTTTTTGGCGTCCAGCTCGGCATTGGCGACGGCATTGCGCATACGCTCGTCCGAGGCGGCCTGTATGCGGCTGTCCAGCAACTGCCTTTCCTCACGGACGGCCTGCTGCGCCGCCTGCACCGTTTGCTGCGCCTGCGTTTTTGCGTCGGCAACAATCTCGGCGCAACGTTCGTCGGCATCGGACAGTATTTTGTTGATAATATTTTCCTTGCCGTTCATCTTGTCCTCACGTAGACTATCCAAGCAATGCGCCGGCAAAAGCGGCGGCTTCTTCCACCACCTGCGGCACATCGGGACGGGTGACGATCTGGCCCACTGCGCTGACGGGAATGTAGTTGAACATAAGTATCGACACCACCAAGCCCAGCAATGCGTAGAACTCGATCATAGCGGGGAAGATGATGGATTTGGAAGCGATCTCGCTGCGCTTGCCCACCGCCACAATGGTGGTTGCTGCGCTGCGGCCTTGCAAGATGGCCGAAACGGTGCCGCCCAACATCATGGGTATGCACGCAAAAAACACGTACCAGCCCTGAGCGTTGATTTGATCCCAAGTGACCGTCTGATTGCCCAGATTGGCCACCGTGGGCAGTGCGTTTGCACCCAAAATGGCAATCAGAAAGCCGTAGATACCCTGCGTTGCGGGCAGCAACGACAACACGATGACCTTGCTGAACTTGCTTGGATCCTCGCTGAGAACGCCTGCCGCCGCCTTGCCCGTAAAGCGCAGACCCAATCCGCTGCCCACGCCGCAAAGCAACACTGTCAGTGCAAGACCGATGATGCCTACTGTTAATCCTGTCATGTTTGTTTTTCCTCCGTTGGGAATTATTTTTGTAGATATATACAGCGGGGTTTACCCCCGAAAAACTGTCGATTATTTGACCAGAGTGTATCTGGTGTCGCTGCCGAAGGGCACAAACAGCTGCCCGTCGCCCGTGTAGAACTTGCCGAAAAACTCCACATACTGCAATCTGCCGTTGTGGATATACACGCTTAGCACGCCCATCACCAGATTGAACATATGGGCAAACACCAGCACAAGCGCCGCCAGCACATAGCCGAAACCGCCACCGCCGCCCACCATCTGGCCGAGAGTGTTGACCACGCTGGCCATGATGGCCGAGCTCAGCATAAGGCCGAACACCCTGATGTAGCTCATGATGTCGCTGAAATAGTTGATTATCCCATATGCGCTCGAAAAGCTCTTGATGACCTTGCCCAAAAAGCCCTTGGTGCCAAGACCTGCGCATATCAACGCCACCGCCAACGCCGCCAGGCACACATACAGTGCGATCTGCGACACAAGCGGGGGCAAACGCAGCACATCGTAGGGGCCGTAGCCCGCCATATCCAATGCGGAGTTGAAAATGGCCAACACAAAGGCGGCAAACACCACTATCCAGGGGAAGTCGGTGAGCCAGGCCGCCAAAACCTGCTTGTGCTTGATCTTGACCGCCATGCTGCAACCTATGCCTGCGGCAAGGTGCACCACGCCGAACAACAGCGAGATTATCATCATCACCATGGGGTAGTCTGCGGGGTTGGGTATGATACCGTTGTGCAATGGATGAGTCGGGTCGGTGAAGATTTTGTCCCAGATTGTGTAGCCGAACACGCTGCCGAACAGCGCACCCACAACTATCGCCGATATGCCGCAAATGCCAAACATCTGCAACATCATCTTCATGCCTGTGTTTTGCTTGATGGCCAGCGTGGCAAATATGCCCATCGCCACCAGCACAAGGCCGTAGCCGATATCCGCCACCATCAGCCCGAAAATGATAAAGTAAAACACCGACATCACGGGGTTGGGGTCCACCTCGTGATAGTCGGGCGAAGAGTAGGAGTTGGTTACAAACTCGAATGGTTTGGTAAATTTGTTGTTGCGGGTCAGCGTGGGAGCAAATTCCTCCTCGCCTATCTCATCGAAGGTGAGCACGGCGTCCTGCGTGACGGAAGATATAGCCGCCGATACCTTGTCCTCGTCCTCGGCGGGGTAGTAGCCCTCCAATACAAAGGTAGAGGCCGTCTGGCAGACGTCGCCGTCTGCCGCCAACTTCTTTTCAGTAAGCAGCAGATAGTCCACATATATCTGCCACTGCACAATATCGGAGGCAAAATGCGCCAACTCGGCCTTGACGGCGGCAGTTTGCTGCTCCACGCCGTTGAGTTGCCGTTCCAGATTTTCCACCAGGGCGGCAGGCAGCACGTCGGTATCCAGCGTGCACTTGGTCAGCCCCAAAGCCGAGGCCTTCTCCCAAAAGGCGGATTGACTTTTGTGGGCGACCACCGCAAGCAGCACCCAATTGACGTCGCTATCCACCGCTTCGGCCGTGACGGCGTCAAACTGATCCGCAAGCGCATCGAAATGCGCCCTTTCGGCGGCGGGCAACAGACAAAGCTGCACAACGGTGGTATCCGTGTTGCGATACCACCTTGTGGGGTGGGGCAGATTTTTGTACAGCTGCAATTTGGTCCACTCCGCCTTGTACTGTGCGGCGGCACTTTGCAACCGAGAAAGCTCGTCACGGCAGACAAAAACCCTGTCGATATCCTGTTGAATACGGCGCACATGCTGCCCAAAGCCGAGATAGTAGTCGAAATCTATCTCCGTTTTGGGGCGGGCAAAACTGTTTTTTGCCACCTCTACACGGGCGTCTTTGTCCTTTTTGTGGGCGGAGTTGAACAGCTCGGCGGCCTCGGAGACATAGCGAATGGCCTCCTCTGCACGAGAAACCTTCGCAAGCACGTTTTCTCTCGCTTGCGATTGGTCCACGCTTACAAAGCTGTCTATATCTGCGCTGCGTTTTAGCTGTACGCAATTGCTTTTGACCAGCGCATCATAGATTTTGTCCCTGTCGGCGTTGAGTGCCAGCAGGGTGAGCCGTTTCATCCTGACGATCATTGGTTAGAGTGACTCCAAAATAAATTTTACCGCACTTTCCACGTTGGATTCCAACGCTGCCGTTTCCTTGTCGGCCAAGGCGTTTTTTTCCGCAAGCAGCTTGTCGGCGGCGGCACGGGCGTCCTTGTCCGCCTGCGCAAGGCGTTGCTGTTGATATTGCTTGGCGTCGGCGGCGGCCGCTTTGCGGATACTGTCCGCCTGCTCGTCTGCCTGCGCCGCTATGAGAGAGGCCTGCTGCTGCGCCGCTTCGATACGCCGCTTGGCTTCGTCCTCTGCCCGAATGATCGAATCTACAACTTCGTCTATCATGATGACCTCTGCTAACCTTCTATTTTGTCCACACGGCGTTGGTGCACGCCGCCCTCGAAATCGGTAGCCAAAAATTGCTGCACGATGGCCAGAGCCGTGTCGGTATCCGTATATTTTTGCCCCAATGCCAACATGTTGGCGTTGTTGTGAGCGCGTGTCATGTGGGCCATATCGGCATTTGTGCACAGCGCACAGCGCACCCCGTGCACCTTGTTGGCCACTATGCTGACGCCTATACCCGTGGTGCACACCACTATGCCACGCTCGCACTCGCCGACGGATACCGCCTGCGCCGCAAGACGGGCAAAATCGGGATAGTCGCACCGCTCCTCCGAAAAGGTGCCGAAATCCTTTACGTTGTGACCCATCTCTTGCAGATAATGGGCTATTTGCGTTTTGAGGCGATAGCCGCCGTGGTCGCTTGCCAAAGAAATGTTCATAGTCTACCTCAAATCACGTTGTGGCCGCACGCCCTCATCAGGCGATCCAGCACTCCCCTGCCGGCAGGGCCGTCATATGCGCCGCCCTTGCGCCGACAAAAACTTGCAATGATGAAATCGTAGTCCTGCTCCAACAGTCGCATGGTCTCGAACAGATTGGCCGCCGCCTGCAAATCGTCTGCGCCCATCTCGACGGCGCGTCTGTTGCCGAAACGGTGGGGCTGATGCACCCACAGCACGGGACGGAAACCCTCGGCCAGCTTGGCGTCGTAGAAGGCGCACAGCTTGTCCACATCGTCGTCCAGATCCAACACCATGGGCACCTTGGGGGCATAGTGCTTGTAGCGCACGCCCGGGCTGTTGACCTTGGACGTCGGGTCGGAAAGCACCTCGACATTGACGCCCAGCAGCTCCGAAAGGTACTCGGCCGAGACGGCCCCGGGACGAAGCACCAACGGCACGGGTTGGGTGAGATCCAGCACGGTGGATTCGATACCAACAGTGCACGCCTCGCCGCACAGCACCGCCGATATGCGCCCGTCCATATCCTCCCTGACCCGCTGCCAGCAAGTGGGGCTGGGACGTCCGCTGAGATTGGCGCTGGGCGCCGCAACGGGCACTGCCGCCGCCCTCAAAAAACTGCGGGCCTGCTGCGACAACGGCATACGCACCGCCACGCTGGGCAAGCCTGCCGTCACAACGTCGCTTATCAGGCTGTTTTTGGGTAGCACTATCGTGATGGGGGCGGGCATGACGCAATCTATCACCCGCTTGGCGTAGTCGCCGAGCTCTGCCGCTATGTCGAAAATCTGCGCCTTGTCGAATACGTGCACGATGAGCGGATTATCCGCAGGGCGCCCCTTGGCGGCATAGATACTCTTCACGGCGTCGCTATCCAACGCATTTGCGCCCAAACCGTACACCGTCTCGGTGGGAAAGGCCACCAATTTGCCGCTGCGTATCAGCTCGCCCGCACGGGCAAGGTCTCTTTCGTTGAAATGTAGATAGGAAGTGTTCACAACTGCTTAGTTTAGCACAGATTGCGCAAAATGTAAATCAATTGCAAATTGCGCCGTCAAGATATTGCTGCAATGCCGTGGCCAATTGGTCGGGGCAGGATGTGCCCTTGGCGCCGCATTGTATCCCTTTGAGGCGGCGTATGGCCTCGTTTATCTCCATGCCCTCCACCAGCGCAGCCACGCCCTGAGTGTTGCCGTTGCAACCGCCCACGTAGCGCACATTGGTGACAATGCCGTCCTGCACATCGAAGTGAATTTCGCGGGAGCACACTCCCTTGGTTTTGTAAATCATAACTATGTCTCCTGTTTGTCAGTCGGGGTTGTAGTCGGACACGTTGGAACCGTTGTTCCACAGATTGTCCAGACCGTAGATCTCTCGGGTGTCCTTGTGGAAGATGTGCACGATGACCTCTCCATAGTCCACGGCTATCCAACGCCCCTCGGAGTAGCCCTCCTTGCGGGCGGCAAATTTGCCGTCCTTTTCCAGCTGCTCTTCAAGATGGTCGAAGATGGCCTTGACCTGCGGTATGCTGCGCCCGGAACATATCACAAAGTAGTCGGCAAGGTCGCTTAGGCCGCCGATTGCTACAATTTTGATATCCGTGGCCTGCTTTTCCGCAAGCACTTTGCATATCTGCCTTACCAATGTGTAGGACGTGGTTTGTTCTGTCATATTGTTTCTCCTTGTTTTGTCGGTTTGTAGTGTGTTGCCGCTACTGCACGCCGTCGGGGCAATAGAAGCGCAAAGTTTGCTCGCTTAGCGGACAGACGCTGTCGCAATGGCGTTGCAGACATATCTCGTAGGCCTCTTTGAGGCAGGCGACAAACTGCTGTTCGAGAGTGCCCTGTTTGAGGTGCTGCAACGGATAGGGGCGGGTATCCTCGGTTTTGTCCGCAATATACACGATCTTGTCCAGCAAGGTCATGTTGGGGCGGCCCGTGGTGTGATAGGCGATGGCGTCGAGAATTTCGCCGTCGGTTATGCCGAAATCCTGCCGTGCCACTGCGCTGCCCAAAAAGGAATGTACCACCGAGTCGGGCAGGTCGCCCTGTTCAAAACCGTACTTGGCGTAGTCGGCGGACGGGATATACTTGGCCACATCGTGCAGCAGACAGGCCACAAACGCCTTGTCTTTCAGCTCGTCGGGGGCCAACTCCTGTCCTCGCTTGACAACATAGTAGGTGTGGCGGAAACGCTGCTCGCTGAGGTAGCTCCGCACACGATCCACCATGCCCGTGTACTGCGAATACAGCCCCGTTTGGCGCACATAGCTATCCACCTGCGGCGGCACAAAGGAGCTGTTGTCCAGCCCGAATTGATAGCGCACCCTCAGCTCTGTGGAGCTGAGCGTTGTGGGGTCGATGTGCAACGCAATCACCTGTGCACCGAACTTGTTGCGCACGTGCTCGGCCGCCTCTTCGACGCCTTGACCGCCTCGGTCGGCCACCGCCAACGTTGCCAACGAGGCAATCTGCTGCGGACAATACCAACTATCCAGATTTGCAAGGCTGTCGCCACCCAGAACGAGGTACAGCTGCGCATCGGGAAAGCGCCGCTGAAAGTGCCGCAACGTCTCGACGGTGTAGCTTTTGCCCTGCTTGACGATCTCGTAGTCGTCCACCTCGGCAATATCGCCAAAGGCCAGCCCGGCCAGCTGCAAGCGCACCTCGGCAGAAACGTCGCACTGCTTGTGGGGAGGGTCGCCGCAGGGCAACACAAAAAGCCTGTCCAAATGCAGCTCGCTAAGCGCCTGACGGGCCATTTGTAAATGGGTAGTGTGGGGCGGATTGAATGTTCCGCCGAAAATCCCTATTTTCATAGCCATATTTTACAATATTTTTTTTATTTTATCAACAGAAAACAAGTATTTTTGTCAACAATATGGATATGTCCAGAGTTTTGAATACTATTTTTTGTGCGGCGGGCATTTTTTTGCTGTGTTTTGTGTGGATAGTCTACTGCACCAAGCTGGCAGAGCTATCCGCTGCGCTGTCCGCCATTGTGACGGCGGCATCCGCCTACCTCATCTACAAACTGCAATGCGGCGCACAACGCCTGCACAGCGGCAAAAAATCCGACGCCAAGCAAATTGCCGCACTTGGGCAATATCTGCGCTACGGCGACAATACGGAGCTTGTGTGCGAAATGCTGCGCTACTTCGGCTTTGAGGTGCTGCAAGCCGACCCCGACGACATCACGGTGCAAAAAAGAGGCGCAAAAAGCCTTGTTGCGCTGCGATTTGCCTGCGACTGTGCGGACGGCGGCGTGTGGGCCAACGCCGTTGTAAAGGCCAAGCGTATCGGCTGCGAAAAACTGTACATGTTTGCGCAAAAATCGCAAAACGCCCCCTCGCCCGTCTGCGGCATACAGACGACCTTTGTGGACGTGGCCAACGTGTACGCCTTGCTGTGCCAATGCGACAAGCTGCCCGCATTGCCTGCGCCGGAAAAACATCGCACAAGTCTGCTGCCCCAAGTGGCGTTTTGCCGCAAACGATTTGGGTGGTATCTGGCGGCGGCGCTGTTTATGCTGGCGATAAGCGCCGTATCCTTTGTGAAGTGGTACACGTTGCTTTGGGCCACCGTCAACATGGTGTTGGCGCTTTACAGCTTGCTCAACCGCCGCTACAACGTGCGCCCCACCGCCGTCACCCTCGATTGATAAGCTTGGCAAGGGGCGTATCCGAGGGCTGCGTGACCACCAACTCCTCCAAACGGGCGATGTCGAAGCGGGCAAGCACCTTCATATCGGCGTCCACCACCGTCAGCTGGTACAAAAAGTTGCCCTGCATGCGCTTGGCAACGTCGCACAGCCTGCTTTGCTTGTAGAATACCAACGTTTTGAGCTCCATACCCTTTTTGAAAAAATGGTCCCGCCCCGCAAAGGAGCTTTTGACATACGTTTGGCGCCCCTGCGTAAACACCCCCGAAAACAGCCCCAACGCAAACAATCCCAGCGCAAACAACTTGGTGTCGGTGAACAGCGACAGGGCAAACACGCCAAACAACGTCAGAGACAGCGCCACCGTGCACCGTTTGGTAAAATTCAGCGCACGGCTGCCCAGACGCTTGTCCAACAGGCCTGTCAGCACCCTGCCGCCGTCCAACGGATAGCAGGGCAGCAGATTGACGCAGGCCATGGTGAGGTTGGCAGTGAAAAACACCTCGGTGTAGTAGTAGCTATCCGGCCAGCTCCACCACAGCGCAAGACACAGCAAGCACAATCCCAAATTGGCCAAAGGCCCCGCCAAGGCTATCTTGATGCGGTCGCTGCCCTGCACATCGGCAAAGTCGCCGTACAGCACCGCACCGAAAATGCCAAGTCGGATCTCCTTGCAGCGGTAGAACAATCGGGCGGCCACAGCATAGTGGGCCAACTCGTGCAGCAACACCGCAATAGAATACATGGCGGCGAAGTATCCCTGTCGGAACAACACCGCCGCCACGATAAACAGCCAAAAACTTGGCTGTATGATGATTTTCAGACGCTCCACGTCAGCTGCGTTTCGTCGGCAATGACGTCTACAACGGCGTCGGCCACCGACACCGCCACGGTAAACTGCCCCTGATACTTGGCCAGCAGCGTGTTGGCCGAAACGTTGTCGCCCGCATTGACAAACACCGTTGTGAGGTTGCCATACACCACCTTGGTGGTATCGTTGAGCGCCACCGTCACCGAGTCCTCCGTGGCGGCAACCACCTGCCCCGCACTGAACGACACCGCCGCTTTGCCTCCGCCAAATGTGGCAAGACCGTCCTCTACGCCCAACAAATCGGCATTGGACGGTATGGCTATCGACGCAGTGGATACCTGCTGCTGCGTTGAGTTGTCAAACACCGTGGCCGAATAGGCCGCTTTGGCCGTGTTGAACACGTCCTTGGCAAATTGCCCGTCCACAAACAACAGCGCCGCCAACAACGCCGCACACAACAACGCTATCGCCGCCACTTTGAGCGCTTTGCCTCCCTTGAAACGGCTTGCGCCTTTCTTGCTTGCCTTTGTGGGCTGAGACTGCACATAGTTGCGCTCGGAATAGGACACGTCCAGCCAATCTGCCTCTTCCGCATCGCATACGATACTGTTTACACCGTCAAAATCCATCGTGTTTTACCTCCATGACCTACCATACCATACGCAACGCCGAGGGGCTTTATGCCTCGGAAGGAAATGTGGGCTTTACTTTTTTTACCGAGACGGTGACAAGCAGCTCGGCGCCGGAGCTGCGCAAAAACTCCACTGTCATTGCGTCGTACTCCATATATTGCGACACCAGCTTGCTTAGCTGCGAGAAAAACTCCGTTTTGCGCAGATTGAATTTGTCGGCATACACCATCGCCTGCGCCCTGTCGAACTGTTTGGACTTCATTTGAACACGCCCCTCGCTACGCATTGCGCTTCAACTTGCGGCGCAAACGCCCAAACAGCCCCTTGTAGGGGGCAACGCAGTCAAACATCTGCTGCTTGCCGTTGACAAGGTTGTCCGCCAACAGCTCAAACGCCGCCGAACAGCCGCTTAGCACGTTGCAATTGATCTCGTCGTTTTCCGGCAGGACGCCCAGCGCATTTTGCCCCAGCAGGCTGAACACCTCAAAGGCGGAAAGCATCTCGCCGTTGGCCACAAGGTCGCCTCGCACTCGGTTGACAACCACATTGACCACCGTGTTGCCCACCAGCTCCGCCACCGTTTTGTCGGCATCTCGCACGCTGGCAAGGTGAGGCGTCACCACCACGATAGCTTCGTCCGCAAGGCTGGCCGCACGGCGGAAACCGCTGTCCAACCCGGCCGGACAATCGATAAGGATGAACTCGAAGTTGTCCTCTAACCGAGACACCACCCGCTTGATCTGCTCGGCGGAGATTTGCCTCTTGGCAAGGTGACAGCTGGGCAAAACATACAGCGTGGGCTCCGTTTCGTCCTGCACAAAGGCCTGCGACGGGCGGCAACGGTTTTCGATTACGTCCACCAGGTCGAACACCACCTTGTCCTCTAACTGCATGGCCACATCCAGGTTGTTTAGCCCTATGTCCAGGTCCATCAGCAACACCCGCTTGGACATGTGCGCCAACGCTATGCCCAATTTGGCGCAGACGGTGGTTTTGCCCACGCCGCCTTTGCCGCCCGTTATCACAATTTTGCGTGCCATATTGTGCACCTCCTTGGGCACATTGTAGCACCTTTGGGGGCGACAAAACCGCCTTCGACAAAACTTTTGCCGACGAATACACACGCATTTTGCCGAAAATATCGGCGCACATCGATATGCGGCGAGCGGGGCGAATTGTTGAGAGAGCGTTGAGGGAGAATAAATTGATATTTTTTTTATGTTTTTTTGATTTTTTACTCTGAAATTTTTTATGTTTTTTTTCTCAGAGAATTTTTATGTTTTTTTACTACAAAATTTGCCATTAAAGAAAACAATCCGCCTTTACAAAAAGACGAAAAATCAAATTTTGGTTCTGAGGGAGAGATTGAGACAATCAAAATATAAAATTATCTTATTCGACTGTATTTTTTTTGATTTTCTATGATTTTTTTCTACAAAAATTACATAAAAAATGCCCGCAAAACGGGCAAAAAAGCGAATTTTATTGCAAAGCGAGGTCGAGAATGTCGTCGAAGGGCACTGCAAGACCGTCGGCAAACACCAAAGTGCGGCGATCCGTATCCACCTTGCGCAGCGGTTGCAGCGTCGTGAGGTAGGCGCCGCCGCTTTTTTTGTCGTCGGGGCGAAAATACGTCACGCTGACAAGCGGATGAGCGGCCGCATGTTGGCAAAGGGACAGCAATTTTTCGTTGAGCTCCTCGGCAAATTGGTCGTCCCGTTCGATGCGCTGCTGCGTGGTGCGGGCCGCCTCGTCTATCTCGTCGTCGTAGCCTTTGAGTGCGGCAAACGGACTGAACTGCGCCGCCCTGTCGCCGATGGACATGCGAGGGCGAGGGGAGTCGGGTCGGGGCAAATGGATGATGTCGTTGTAGTTGTCGGTCACAAAAAGCTCCTTTGCCCGTTGCAAAAGGCAACAAAGGCGGGTGAAAATGCGCCGTTTTGGCGGGTGAAAATATCCGTTTTGTGCAGGTGCGGCCCGAGCTACTTTTTGTGGCCGCCTATCTGCCCGTTGCGCTGCACCGTGGTGGCGCCGTCTTGCAGGTCCATGCCCTTGATGAGGGCGTTTTTGCCGTACTTTTTGTGTATCGAAAGCACGGTTTTTTGCAGATTTTCTTCTCGTTGCAGTGCCTGCTGTTGCTGTTGTTGTTGCTCGCTATCGGTAAAAATATCCAGCTGTTTGTACTGCGGTTGGGCATTCAACGCCTCTGCGGGCTGCACATGATTGGCCACGACGTACATTCGGCGCACCGTAAGAAAAGGCAACACAATGCGATCGTACAGCTGCACGACGGCATCGGTTATCTGCTTGGTGGAGGAGGTGTAGCCGTCCAGATTGACGCTGCCGTGCGCATGTTTGGGCACAAGCCGGCCGTAGCGATCCTGCGTTACCTCTCCCTTGTAGCGGCGGCGAATATCCGTATTGGTAAGGTTTTCGACGTCGTAGCCGACGGTGAGCACCATCTGGTCCGTTTTCAGCCCCTTGTCCACCAGATCCAGCACCAGCAGGTCGGTCATTTCCTTGATGATGAGCTTGCCCTTCTCGAAGGTGTAGGGGGAGCTGAGCACCTGCCCCGTGCTGAGGCTGTTGGATTGCGGCTTGTAACTTTTGATGTCGGCAATGGTGACGGGCTCGTATCCCCAGGCGTGGTCGATGAGCAGCTCGGCATTGACGCCAAACAGCCCGTACAGCAGCCCCTCGTTTTGCAGCGAACAGCGGGCCACATCCCCCATGGTAAACAGCCCCAGCCGCTCCAAACGGGAAGCATAACCCCTTCCCACCCGCCAAAAATCCGTCAGAGGGCGGTGAGCCCACAGCAGGCGGCGGTAACTTTCCTCGTCCAGACAGGCAATGCGCACGCCGTCGCTATCCGCCTCGGCATGCTTGGCCACGATATCCATGGCCACCTTGGCAAGATACAAGTTGGTGCCGATACCCACCGTGGCGGTGATACCCGTCTGCGCAAGAACCTCCTTGATGAGCTTGACGGCCAGCTGTCGGGCGGTGAGGTTGTAGGTTTTGAGGTAGCCCGTGGCGTCGATGAACACCTCGTCTACCGAATAGACGTGGATATCCTGCGGCGAGACAAACTTGGTGTAGATTTTGTATATCCTGGTGCTGTAATCCATATATAGCGCCATGCGAGGGGGCGCCACAATGTAGTCCAGCGCAAGCGAGGGGTCTCGGCGCAGCTCGTCGGCGTTGCAACTGTGTCCCTGCAACTTGCCGCAAGCAAACGCCGCCTGACGTCGGGCGTTGATTTGCGCCACCTTCTGCACCACCTCGAACAGCCTTGGCCGCCCCGGTATGCCGTAGGCCTTCAATGCGGGCGAAACGGCCAGGCAAATGGTTTTTTCCGTGCGGACAGCGTCCGCCACTACCAGATGGGTGGAAAGCGGGTCCAGATTGCGCTCTCGGCACTCCACCGAGGCATAGAAGGATTTGAGGTCTATTGCGATGTACTGCCTTTGCGTCATTTTGCCTTGCCTTGCGATTTTTGGAACATATTTTCTAAAAGTATTGTAACACTTTTGCGCCGCCTTGTCAATGGGCGACAACATATTTTTTATTGTGCACGATTTGCAACTACTCCAACCGTACCCGACTTGCAATTTGTCAAAATAAAATACAATATGCTCGCAACTTAACTCCTGCAATCAAACCTGCGCCGAAAAGAGGGCCGCAAGTTGAGGTGCGCAACTTGTGAGTGAAAAAGGGCTTGTTACATTGGATAGGTACTCCCCTGCTTGCCCCACCGGCGAGGTGCAATTGGACGAATAAAAGAAGTCGGCCGCTATTGGGTCGACTTCTTGCAAAAGCTATTTGTTTGTTGCCGGATTTGCCG
>CANPXV010000021.1 GCA_947586855.1 uncultured Clostridia bacterium | reverse complement strand
TTATCCCTTATTTCTTAACAATTATATCCGCCAGCCCATTGAACCGCCAGCCCATTCTTATCTATTTGCCACTTCAAAAGACAACTGTGCCCCGTATCTAACAATTATCCTGTAAAATATAATACTTTGCACTCTCCATTATTTGCCACCCTGCACAAATTTTGTTACAAAATAATTTTCTGTATTTTTTTTCACACCTTATCAAAAAAAAATCTGTAAAAAAATACTTTGAAATAATGTTTCATATATCTGACAGCGGGTCCCGCCTCCTCTAAAAATAGTATTTCTAACCCCATATCCTTTGTTTTGTGCTTTTTCCATCAAAAAGAGGCCTTCGTCTCCAAAAGCCCCACATTGTTTTATCTATTATAAAGCATTTTTCTTCGATGGTGCGCTCCAAAAAATTGTCCTTTGTACACTGCAACATTTCACTTTTTTGCACGGTCGCAATTTCAAAGTTCAGTCAAACCCAAAAGATAGTCTGCGCTTATTTTGTTGTTTTCGGTGCTAAAAACATCGATAATTTTGATTATATCCAGCACCGACGGCAGCCCCTTTCCTCTTTCCCAAAGAGATACCGTATCTTGCGACACGCCGATTTTTTCACCAAAAGCAGTTTGAGACAAGTTTTGCTCTATGCGAAATTCTTTTATTCGTGTTCCTATACTCTTCTTATCCATAATTAAAGCATACGAGTATTTTTCGTCTTTATGTTAAAAAACGAGGAAAACTCGTATTTCCTTATTGACATTATTTCCCTTTTTATGTAAAATAATACGAGAAAATCTCGTATAGATTATATAAAAATGGTGTATTATGGCAAATCAAGTACTTCGCGACGCACGCAAAAACAAATCGGACGAGTTCTACACCCAGCTTGCGGATATCGAGCAGGAGCTGCGCCACTACAAGGAGCATTTCAAGGATAAAGTGGTGTTTTGCAACTGCGACGACCCCTTCGAAAGCAACTTCGTCAAGTATTTTGCGATGAATTTCAACTATCTTGGGCTGAAAAAGCTCATTGCCACCTGCTACGATTCCTCGCCCATTGCATTCGAGCAGCAGTCCATTTTCGACGAAGTTGCGCCTGTCCGTTTTGCCAATCGTGCCCGCCACGCCTACAAAATCGAGATAAACGAGGTGGCCGACTACAACTCCGACGGTGCAATCGACCTGTCGGACGTGCGTCACTTGTTGCTCAACAAAAGCAACACGCTCACGTTGTTGCAAGGCAACGGCGATTTCCGCTCGCAGGAGTGTATCGACCTGTTGCGCCAGGCGGATATTGTGTGCACCAACCCGCCCTTTTCGCTGTTCAGAGAGTACGTCGCCCAACTTGTGGAGTTTGGCAAAAAATTTGTAATTATAGGCAACCAAAACGCAATTACGTACAAAGAGATTTTTCCACTTATACAGCACAATAAATTGTGGTTAGGGTATAATAATGGCGCACATACTTTTCAGGTTCCTAATAATTTTGAACGCAATAATACTTTTGTTAAAGATGGAATCAAATATGCAAAATTTGGTAACATTTGCTGGTTTACTAATCTTGAAATAAAAAAGCGTCATGAGAATATTGTATTGTACAAAAATTATACACCGGAAGACTATCCTAAGTATGATAATTACGATGCAATAAATGTGGATAAAATTGCAGATATACCTTGTGACTATTTTCCAACAGAGGAATGCAATGGTGCAATGGGTGTCCCGATAACATTTTTGGATAAGTACAACCCCGATCAATTTGAAATAATAGACATTAACCCACATTTTTTTATGTTGATTGAACAAGGTTTGCCTAAAATAAAGCAACTATCATTGAAAAATGTTGGAAGAAAAGATCCATATGCGAGAGTTATTATACGACGTAAAAATTCCAAATAAAGGAGAACATCAAATGAAAATCGAACTGCACGAAATCAAAATCGAAGAAATTTGCAACGGCTATGTGGATAACGCCGAAGAAGGCGTGGTGGGGTACGGCGGCAAGCTCAACATCCGCCCAAAGTACCAGCGAGAGTTTGTCTACGACGAAAAAAAGCGCAACGCCGTCATCGAAACCATCATGAAAGGCTTTCCTCTCAACGTGATGTATTGGGTCAAAAGCGACGACGGCACCTTCGAGGTGATGGACGGGCAGCAGCGCACGGTAAGTTTTTGCCAATATTTCAACAACGATTTCTCCGTGGATAGCCGATCGTTCGTCAACCTGACGGAAACGGAAAAGAGGCAATTTCTCGACTACAAAGTGTTGGTGTACTTTTGCGAGGGCAACGACAAGGAAAAGTTGGATTGGTTTCGCATCATCAACATCGCCGGCGAAAAACTCACCGATCAGGAGCTGCGCAACGCCACCTACACAGGCCCGTGGCTTACCCATGCCAAATCGATATTCAGCAAGTCCAACTGCGCCGCCTATTTGCTTTCCCGCGAGTATGTGACGGGGTCGCCCATCCGTCAGGAGCTGCTGGAAACAGCGCTGGATTGGATAAGCAAAGGCCACATCGAGGACTATATGTCCACCCACCAGCACGCCCCCAACGCCAACGAGCTGTGGACCTACTTCAAAAACGTCATCGATTGGACCAAACTTACCTTTCCCAAGTATCGCAAGGAGATGAAAGGCGTCAATTGGGGCGCACTCTACGACGAATTTGCCCGTCAAACCTTTGATGTGGACGCTTTGGAAAGGGAGATTTCTCGCCTCATGTTGGACGACGACGTCACTAACAAAAAGGGCGTCTACCCCTATGTGCTTACCCGCAAGCAAAAAAACCTCAACCTGAGGGCCTTCACAGAGAATCAAAAGCGGCAAGCCTACGAGCGGCAGCAGGGCATTTGCCCCTATTGCCAAAGCGAACACCGTTCGCAAATGCGCTACAATTTGGAAGAAATGGAGGCCGACCACATCACTCCGTGGATCGAGGGCGGCAAGACGACCGCAGAAAATTGCCAGATGTTGTGCAAGGAACACAACCGCAAAAAATCCGCCAAATAGCAAAACGGCAGACGCATTGACTGCCGTTTTATCTGATTGTGCACATTTTCGCGTCGATTTTTATGTCCATTGCCGCCAATCTCTCCGTTTGGCGCATTTTACCGCAACAAAAAGAGGCTTTCGTCTCCAAAAGCCCCCACATTGATTTTGTTTTCTATAAGGTTGTTTCCAAGGTTCGACCAAACGGTGTGCTCGTGTTCCTCTACTTGAAAAGCTCCACAAGTATGTTGCACACGATGTTTTTCATCTTAGCGTAATTTATGTAGTTGTGGCTGTCAAACACCGTCTCATGGGCAAAGCTCTGCACGATGTTCATCGCAAGGTGCACTTTTTCCGTCAAATTTTCGCCGTTGACGCCTTTTTTTAGCAGTTGACGGCTCATTTGGTCGGTGATTTTGTTTTCCAGATTGATAAATTGCGCATTTACGGCCTCGTCGGTGGTGGCCAGTGAGTGCAGCGTGTTGTGCAGTTTGGCGTTTTGCTCGTGCAGCTCTATTGTCTTGTCCAGCACGGATAGCGCCAGCCTGTTCAGGTCCAGGGGCGTTGCGGCGTTCTCCACTATGTCGGCCAACGGCTGATACACCTTGTCGATGTAAATCTCCAACACGCAGATCAGTATGTCCCGTTTGTCCGCAAAGTAGCCGTAAACTATCCCCGTGGATACGCCCGCCCTTTTGGCGATTTCCACAGTGGTGGTGCCGTAGTAGCCCACCTCGCTGAACAGTTCGTAGCCGGCCTGTATGATTTTGTTTTTCTTTTCGATGCTGCGTTCCTGTTGCGGAATCCTGACGGTTGAAGCCATTTTTCCACCCCCATATGCTGATTTTGAATTTATTTGTGATTTTTTACTTGCGATTTTAAGCAACCGGCTTTGGATATTTTCGCTCTGTTTTCGTAAGTTTATCCGGCGATAGAATTATCGGTTAGTATGTCTGCAATCTATTTGACGAACGGTTGCCTTGTTCCCTCACGCTTTCGCCCGACTTTTTACAAGTTTCTGCCTCAACTTGCGGACATTTTTATATCCTGCCGTCCCATCTTTGTTACATTATACCCTACCTCGCAAAAAAAATCAATAAAAAATGTGAAATTTCTGTCACATTTTGCTTGACGACTCCGCAAATCGGTGCTAAACTAAATACGAAAATGAAACAAAATTCACATTTTGCAAGGGATGTGAATACGCTACGAAGGAGGAACCATGCCGATAATTTTTGCTCCCATCAACACGCAACTGAGAGTAGTGCGCATAGCCGCCGACGACAAGACGAAGAAGCGTCTGGAAAGTCTCGGCATAGCCGTCAACAGCAGCATCACCGTGATGAGTTCGGGTGGAGGCAGCGTTGTGTGCCGAGTGCTCGATGGCAAGCTGGCGTTGGACCGCGACCTGTCCACAAAGATATTTGTTGTGTAGTCGATCTGCGCAACTTTTGCACTTAAATAGCGCAACTTGTACGGTTAAACCTGTATTTTGCAGTTTAATACAATTGTCAAAAGGAGAAACATACTATGCAAAAGACATTGGATCAATTTGCCATAGGAGAGCACGGCATTGTCCGCAGCGTCAGTGGCGAAGGCAAGATCAAGCGCCGTCTTTTCGACATGGGCATCACGCCCGGCGCAGAGATTTTGTTGCGCAAACGTGCCCCGCTGGGCGACCCGTTGGAGATCACGGTGCGCAGTTACGAGCTTTCTTTGCGGATAACCGAGGCACAGTGCGTGCTTCTGTCGGTGGCGCAGGAGGGCGAGGAGGTGGCCAAATGAGACGTTTTGCTTTGGCCGGCAACCCAAATTGCGGCAAGACGACGTTGTTCAACAGCCTCACAGGCTCCACGGCGCACGTCGGCAATTGGCCGGGCGTCACGGTGGACAAGCGTGACGGCGTCTACAAAAAATGTGCCGAGCCCGTTGCCATCATCGATTTGCCGGGCATCTATTCTCTCAGCCCCTACACGCCGGAGGAAGTCATTGCCCGCAACTACATTCTGGACGAAAAGCCCGATTGCGTCATCAACATAGTGGACGCCACCAATTTGGAGCGCAACCTGTACCTCACCACGCAGATATTGGAGATGGACGTGCCCGTGGTCATCGCCCTCAACATGATGGACGCCGTAGAAAAGCAGGGCGACAGGATCGACTCTAAGGAGCTGGAAAAGCGTCTGGGCGTGCCCGTCGTCAAGATTTCCGCCCTCAAAGAGCAGGGCCTTGCGGAGCTGATGGACAAGGCCTTCAACGAGAGTCAAAAGCAGCGCCGAGGCTCTACCGTGCTGCAAGACACAGCGCTTGCCCACCTCATCGGCGACGTGCGCATTGCGCTTGCGGGGCAAGGCGTCGGCAACCCGTTGTTCCACGCCATCAAGCTGGTGGAGGGCGACGAGATCGAGGTAGAAATGCACAAGGAAACGCTGCCCATGGTGGAGGCGTTCAAGCAGACCTTCGAGGACGAGATTTTCGGCAACGATTTCGAGGCGCTGGTGGCGGACGGCCGCTACAAGTACATATCCAAGCATTTTGCGCCCGTTTTGCAGCGCAAAAGCACCGAAAAATTTGCCGATACCCGCTCCGACAAGGCGGATAGGGTGCTCACCAACCGTTGGGCTGGCATACCCATCTTTTTGCTGATACTGTTTGCCATCTTCCACCTTACCTTTTCGGAGAACTTCCTGTTCATATCCACCTTTGCCAATTGGGCCAACAGTCCGTTGCCCACGCTGGAAGAGCTGGGCTTCGACCCCGACAATTACGGCGTGCGGTGGTTGGCCACAATCTACGACGGCACGATCTATTCGCCGGGCGTCATTGTCAACAACATCTGGAACGACATGTTGGTGGGAGAGCTGTTTGGTTGGATAGGCGGCCTCATCGAGGGCAGCGGCATGGCTGCTTGGGCGGTGGGACTGCTCAACAACGGCATACTCGAAGGTCTTGGCGCCGTGCTCAGCTTTTTGCCGCCCATTCTGGTGCTGTTTATGTTCTTCTCCATCTTGGAGGACAGCGGCTACATGGCCCGTATCGCCTTTATTCTGGACAGAATGTTCCGCCGTTTCGGCCTGTCGGGACGTTCGTTTTTGCCCATGATAATGGGCTTCGGCTGCTCGGTGCCCGCCATGATCAACACCCGCACCCTCGCCGACGAAAAGGAGCGCACAGCCACCGTCAGGGTGATACCCTTTTTCAGTTGCGGCGCCAAGCTGCCCATACTGACGGCTGTTGCCGGTGCGATAATTTTGTCCTTTGGCAGCGGCAAGGGCAACGCCGATCTGATAACCTACTCTATGTACCTTTTGGGCATAGTGGTGGCCATTGTCAGCGTGCTGCTTATGCGTGCCACCACCTTGAAGGGCGAAACGCCTCCCTTCATCATGGAATTGCCCGCCTATCACATGCCGCAGTTCAAAAACCTCATGGCGCATTTGTGGGATAAAACCAAGCACTTTGTCAAAAAGGCCTTCACCATCATTCTCGCCTCCACGATTGTCATCTGGTTCCTCACCCATTTCAGTTTCAGCTGGGGCTACCTCGAAGATGAGCAGATAAACGACAGCATCCTTGCCGGCTTGTGCAAGCTGTTGCAGCCGCTGTTTACGCCGCTTGGGTTCGGCAGTCAGCTGGGAGAGTATGGTTGGGTGTTTGTTGTGGCCGCCGTTGCGGGGCTCATCGCCAAGGAGAACGTCATTTCCACCTTTGCCACGCTGGGCGCATGCCTCATTGCCGCAGGCGTATTGCCGGGGTTCAATGCTGATTCGATCTACGCCGACGACACGGGCATACAGGCCGTTGTGGCCATGATTTCGGCAACTGGCATCACCGTCCCCGGGCTGATAAGCTTCATTGCCTTCAACATGACCACCATACCTTGTTTTGCCGCCGTAGGCACCGCCAGGAGCGAGCTGGGCAACAAAAAGCGCTTCCGTTGGACGTTGCTGTTTTGGCTGGCGGCCAGCTACACAGTGGGCACCATCGTCTACACGGTGGGCAGCTGGTGGTGGACGTCCTTTATCTGGGCGGCAGTCATCGCCTGCGTCAGTTGCCTGATAGTTTTCTACAACAAGGGCAAGATCAAGCTGTCCTTCGGCAAAAAATCCGCCTGAACGGGAGGTGTAAACGATGTTGTATTGTTTAGCTGCGTCCTTGGGCGCAGGAGAGATAGCCCTGATCGTGGGCTGCGTAGCCGTTGTCATAGGCGTCGTCGTGTCGGTGATAGTGCGCAAGAAAAAGGGCAAATGCGGCTGCTGCGACGAGTGCGACGGTCATTGTCCGCACTGTTCGGCCGCCCATTCCGACAAAAAATAAATTTTCGGCCAAGCCGAAACACACAGTTTTCTCTTTCAAAGGGTAGCGTCAGTTGCACGCCGCCCTTTGTTTTGGCCCATTGCAAAATAGTTATTGATTTATTGGCCGATATAAGTTATAATAATTCTATATGTACTTATGGAGGACAGTGACGTGACTGCACTTTGTCTTGTCTGTTTGATAGCTTCTCTTGTTCTTGCGGGGTTGTTTGTCATCAATTGGTTGATTTCATTCAAAAACCGCCATGGATTCCTTGGTGGCCGCAACCCCGACGAGCTGTTATTTTCGCCTTTTTCCAAAATGGTGGCGGCGTTGTTTGTGGCGATAATGATCCTGTTTGTGCCCATCTATTGGTACGGCTTGGCGCCCAGCGGCGTGTGGTCGACGGTGTTCAAAACGTTGTTTTTGTCGGCACAAAACTCGCTGCAACTGTTTGTGATAAACGCCAGCTTCGACAACGTCCGCGAGATGATAAGCTCCATTCAGGGCCTGCCCGACCTGCTTGCCGACACCTACACGGCGGTGGTGGCCGTCTACTTTATCATTGCGCCGTTGCTCACAGCGGCTGTTGCGTTGAGTCTTGTCAAGGGCCTGTACGAAAGTTGGCGCTATGTGCGCAACACCCGTGTCAAAAAGCTGTACATCATGTCCGACCTCAACGAGTACTCGCTGGCGTTGGCGCAGGATATCCTCACCAACTACGCCTATCGTGACGAGGACGTGCTCACCCAAAAGGAGTACGACGACTATCTGGATATCGACCCAAACACGCCCACCTGCAACGGCCGCAAGATCAACCGACAGGTAGTGTTTGCGGGCGTCACGCCCCGTTTTGCGGAGGACAACCCCGTTTTGGTGGAGCAAGCCAAGGAGTTGGGCGCAATATGCCTTGCCAAGGACATCACCCACATCGGCTTGAAGCGCAACAAGGATATCTTCCGCAAGTTGTACTTCATCGCCGACAACGAGGACGCCAACGTCACGCAGGCAATGGTGATGATAGACGTTTGCAGCCGCCTGTACAACACAGATAAGACTCGTCTGTATGTGTTTGCCGTCTCGGAAGAAAGCGGCGTGGTGCTGGATTCCTGCATTGCCGAGGCTCGGCGCAACAACGGCGAGGGCGAGCCGTTCCGCCTGCGTGTACGCCGTGTGGACGAAAAGCGCAATTTCATCTGGCAGATGCTGCTGCAAAGCGAAGCCAAGCTCAACGGCACCAAGGGCAGCGACGTGCCCTATATATTCAGTTCGGCCGTGCCCGTCGATGGCAGCAAGCAGATAAACGTGCTCATTGTGGGCATGGGTATCTACGGCTGCGAGCTTTTGCGCACGCTGTGTTGGTACTGCCAGATGCCCAACTACAAGCTCACTGTCTATTCCTTCGACGGCTTCAACGACCCCGAGGACCGCATACGTGCCATGTCGCCGGAGCTGATTTCGCAAAACAGGACGGACGGCCAAGAGGTGGAGGGCGAGGCCAACTACCGTCTGGTATTTTTCGACAGATCCATCAAGGACGCCCGATCGGCCCGTTTCGCCGACGAGGTTGCCCGCCTCAAAAACCTCACCGCAGTGTTTGTCAATCTGGGCGACGACGCTTTCAATGTGGAGATGGCCCTCAAGATCCGCCACATTTTGGGCAAAAACTACCCCGAAGGCCGCCTGCCCCTCATTTTTGCCACCGTCTACGCCTCGGAGAAGTTCCGCTATCTTGACAACGGCTTTGCCATCAAGGGCGAAAATGGCAAGGTAGACTACCGCATACGTTTCATCGGCGACACGGCGTCCCGTTTTTCGCTGGCCAATGTCGAGCAATCTCGCTTGGAGCGTATCGGCGAGGTGTGCCACCTGATATGGACCTCACGCTACCTCAGCGGCGACAGCGAGCAGCAGCGCAGGCAGTGGCAGCTGGACATCAACAAGTACACCTACACCGAGTATCTCAGCAAATCCTCGCAGGCGCAGGCCATGCACCTCATCGCAAGGGAGACTCTCGCCGACGAGCTGCCCGCGGGCGAGGCGCTTGCCATCAACGAGCACAAGCGCTGGAACGCCTACATGCGTGCGCAGGGCTACACATGCGTGCCCAAAAACGGCGACAAAGAGGTCAAAAGCTCCGTCGATCTGGTGCACTCCTGTCTGGTGCCCTACGACAAACTTACCGATACAGAAAAGCACAAGGACGACGTAGAAGGTTGGAAAGAGCGTGCCCGTCTCGTGCGAGAGACAGAGGCCAAGCTCTACGGCAAAAAGGACTGACGAGGTTTCTATGGCAGACTATCAGTACAACGTATTTCTAAGTTGGACAGGCGCCGACCGTGCGCTCAAAAACCAGATCCGACAGTATTTTGTGCAAAAAAGCGGCAATCCCGATTTTTGTTACGACAGCGACGAATTTTGCCTGTCGGGGCACTTTCGCGACAACTACATGGAGGCGCTGCGTCAAAGCAAGGTGTATCTGTTGTTGCTTACGGATAGCCTCTTTCGCAATGTCGACAGCTACATCTCCGAGGTGCTCAAAGAGTTCAACGGCGCATTGGACGCCGAAGCGCACCGCAACCTCAACATAGTGGTGCTGTGCACGTCCCAAGCCTACCGCAACTTTGACCCCTACAAGGACAAGGTGGACCCATCCGATATGCGTTTGGCCTATTTCAATGGGCTAAGCGCCCACTCTGTATTCTTTCGGGACGCTCTGCCCAACGGTTTGCTAAGCGAGGCCGACCTGGCGGAAGTGTGCAAGGAAGTGGAGCAGCTCATCTCCCTGCGAGACAACGGCAAGCCTGCGCTGCCCACCAAGCTGCGCCTGCCTGTGGAAAGCGTCGCCCCCTCTGCCGACAGCAGTTTTGTGGGGCGTGCGTTCGAGGAGCAGGCGGTACGTCAGGCCTTCGAGGAGGGCAAGCGTATCGTGGTGCTGTGGGGCATGGGCGGCATGGGCAAAACGCAGATCGCCAACCGCTTTGCGCAGATTGTGCAGAGGGAAAAACTGCTGTACTATGTCCAGACCGTCAACGTTGGCGAGCAAACTTCGGCAGATACCAACTGCCTCAAACTCATCGCCGCCAAGACAGTGTTCACGTCGGAGGTCAACGACCAGCTCAACCGCATGTCCACCGAGGAGCAAAAGACGGACTATCGCATTGCCCTGCTCAAACAGCTGCCGGAGTACTGCCTGTTGGTGGTGGACAACCTCAACAACGTCAACGACGACACCCTCAACGCCCTTTTGGCATTGCCCTGCCGTCTGCTCATCACCACTCGGGCGGGGCTAAGGGGCACCGACAAGATCGCCGTGCAAAAAATCGACAGCATGCAGCGCTCCGACGCCTACAAGCTGTTTTGCGAGCGCAGCGGCAAAACCCTCACCGACAAGCAATTCGACGCCCTGTGGATAGCCGCCCGCCAGCATACAATGACGCTGTGCATAATGGCCGGCATTTTGCGTTCTCGTCCCACAATGACGGCCGAGCAGCTGGTTCAACGCTTTTCCGAGTCGTTGGAAGTGGACACAGCCGTCAACTTTCAGCACAACGACAACATTCTCTACAAGGACCTGATGGGGCACCTGGACGCATGCTTTGTGATAAGCGAACTTTCCCCCTTGCAATGCGACATTTTGCGCAATCTCAGCGTCATCAGCGACGGCACCATGTCCTTGGACAACCTGCTCAGCTACATGCACCTGCCCAACGACAACGACGTGTATTCGCTCATCTCCACGGGATGGCTGGATTCCAACACAAGGGGCGGCGTGCAGTACCTCACATTGCATCCCATCAAGGCGCAGCTTATGCTGCACCGCATGCCCGTAACCGAGCAAAACGTTGCCGGCGCCATCGACTACTTGCAAAATGTGTACGCCTCCCGCAAGGACACCCTGCGCTACACAGGTCTGCAAGTTTTGCAGGACAAGCTGCTGTATGCCATCAAGGCGCTTGCGCACAGCACCCACAGGTTGTGCATGTCGTTGTGGAAGGTGTTCACCGAGGTCTACCGCCTGACGGGCGACATCGACCTGCTGCAACGCAACTGCCAAAGTCTGCGGCAGGAGCTGACCGAAGAGGACGCCAAAACGGTAGATTTGTATTGCGACACCAGCCTGATCGAGGTCAATCCCGAGCAATTTGGGCGGCTGGAGCGGTTGCGCAACTACAAGGTGGATAGCTCCAACTACCGAGAGCTGATCAAGTTGGCGGTGGTGGCAGGCAACTATGCGCAGGTGGAGGATCGCACCCCCTTTGCGGAAATTTCCTCTGCGATACTGCCCGTCGCCATGCAGGACAACAACGACATCGGCGTGATAAGTTGCATCAGCATGACCGACGCCCAACACCTGCCCAAGCGGCAGATAAACCGCTATATTGCCCGCCGCAAAAGCGAAGGTGCGCCCAAGGGTGCGCTGCTTACCATGCAATTTCTCACCAAGGCGATACTCGCCTTCAACAGCGTAAACGATTGCATGACTGCCTTCAACCGATTCAACGATCTGGACGACTCGCAAGTGGTTGCGGAGATGATCAGGCACCCACGCCTGCTTATGCTGGTGCTCAGCGCCAACAAGATGTTTTCGCAGATAGGCAAAATGGACCCCTCCGACCCCTACTACGCCTATTGGAGCAGCATTTTGTCCCTATCCGACCGCCTTGTGGAAAGCAACACCATCTCGGTGGAGAACCTGTTGAAGGGCGTGTTTTCGCTGTATCAGTTGCAGATAGAAAACGACGTCACCTGGCTCACCCCGGATGAATTGGTTGCCCGAGTGGTCACCTTGGTCAAGCAATTTCCGCAGCACATGCAGGGAGAGTTGCAGTCGTTGGCCTCCGTGCCACTTGTTTCGGCAGATGAAATGACCATCAACGACGTGTTCCGGCTCAATGTGGCGTGCAGTATCAGCGGATTGCTGGTCAGCGGCAAGTACGGCAAGGAGCGTGAAATGTACGTCCGTCAGGCGATGGAGCAAAATCGCCACCTGCTGGAAGTGGAAACCCGTCTCAACGCCCCCGATAACTACAAGGCCATTGCCGCCCTCATCAAGTACGCCGACGCATGCAATTTGTGCGGCCAACAAACCGAGGCGACGGGCGCCTTTGCCAAGGCCTACAAACGCCTCACCAAGTTGCAAGAGGAGGGACGGGACGTCAGCGGCCGCTTGCAAAGCCTGTGCAGCGCCATTTTGGCGTCGGGCAGCTTTTGGGGCACCGAGGGCATCGTCAGGGTTTGGTACAGCCTGGTGCTAAAAACGGAGCTGCGTTTGGGCGACGAAAGTCAATGTATAACCGCCCTTGTCAACTATTGCAGCCGCCTGTTGGAAGCGAAAGACAAGTGGGGCGGCGCCTATAAGGGCATTTTGGCCGACATCGATGCTGCCGTCACCGAGCTGCTTGCCCGCCTCGACGCCGCACATCCGGACAGCAAGTTGCAGCTCAACATCCTCTGGCAGGTGTTCAACCTTTGCAAATCCATGCGGGGGCGCTACTTCAAAGTGCTGCACAGCGACAGATTTGTCGCCTATTTCGACAAAATGCGCACCTTTGCCGATGCGCAGGTAAGCGATTGGAGCACCGTTTTCGGCCTGCTTTGCCGTGCCTGGACCATGACGGAAGAAGAAAGCGTCGCCGACCGCCTTGCCGCCCTCGATTTTTGTCTGTCCAAGCGTCTTTTCGACTGTTTTGTGTTGCACGATTGCCTCTGCACATCCATCAGGGTGCTGTTGGGCGAGCAGGTGGATATCGACAACCTTGTGGACGCCCTGTACAGCAGCAAGTACAAGTACAAGGACTATTGGAAGCTCACCCTCAAAGCCTATTTCGACAAATGTCTGGCCGAGCCAAGCAACCTGTCCGACGATTGGCGGCTGTATTATGCCGTCAGCGGCAAGCTAAGCGGCGTTTTGTACGGCCACTACACCCAGATGAGCTACGTTGTACGCCACCTCAAAGGCTCTGTCAAGCGCCGCCGCAACATCTTCCTCAACGCCATTTTCGAGGAGTTCAACTGATTGCGCCATTGCTGCCAATCTTTTGCCCGTTGTCATTGGCGGTGTTTCCTCTGACCTATCCACATAGGAGAGAGAGACTTGCTCCACCCGAACAAAGTTTCCCCTTTCGACTCATCATCGACAAACCGCATTTTCCTAAAATATAGCGGATAATTTCGTCCCACCCCCTCAAATGTGCCACACAATGCAGCGACCCCAAAAGATGATATAGAAAAAGTAGTGCATTTTTGGGCGTGCACCCCATCACCCCATCAAAAAAGCCCCCGAAAAAAAATTCGAGGGCTAAAATTTTTCTTTAATTTTTCTATTTTTTCGGCGCATACGGCCGCACAAATTCTTCGATTTTGCGGTTACCGAGTATCAGCAGTTTTTCCAGCACCTGTTTGGTGGCGGATATGTCGCTGGCGGCGTTGTGGTGGAACAGTTGCACGCCCAACGCCTCGGATAGCGTGTTCAGTCGCAGGTCTCCCCGTTGCGTTTTGAAGTGGTACAATATATCTCTCGCCACCCACATGGTGTCCAGCACTTCCGTCGGGCAAAACTCGATGCCAAACCGCCCAAGGTCCTTTTTCATCACATTCAGGTCAAAGCGGTAGTTGTGCGCCACAAACACAAATTTGTCATCGATCAACGGCGCCATCACCTCCCAAAACTTGTCCAAAGTGGGCGCCCCTTTCACGTCGGCGTCGGTTATGCCGTGGATGTAGCTGAACGTGATGTGCGTTTGCGGGTCGATCAAAGAGTAGTATCCCGCCTCCTGCCCGTTTTTCAGCAGGATCATGCCGATGGCGCAAATCCTGTCGTTTGCCCAATTGGCTGTTTCCACGTCCACAAACACAAAGTTTTTGTCGGGAGGATATATTTTTTTATCGATAGATTCCGTCACGCTGTCCCTCCGCACCGTATAGCATAAAACTTTTCGACAAAATTGTCAATTTGTTGGCCCTTTTGGTGCGCCAAAATGTGTCTGCGGCCTTTTTGCACACGTAAATATCCGTCATTTATGCAAAATCACTTTTCAAACGCAACTTTTTTTGATATAATACACCTATGAAGGTGTGGGCCAAAACCGTTTGCGAAGAAAAAATAACCCGAGACGTGGTGTACGAGTATGAGCACGCACAGTCCTTGGAGCAGTTTTCTTCGTTGTTGCGCAACATTTGCGAGCAGCTGGATATTCCCACGCCGGTGGTCACGCAGGTCAATTTTGTGCACTACACGATGTTCAACAACACTCGCTTCAAGCCGAGAGACTTTGTGGAGTACGTCGATTTCGACCTGTTCGAGCTGGAAGCCGTCCCCGACGAGCGCAAACGCACCAAGTAGTGTGGGCGTGCGGCTGGCACGTTGGGCAAAATGGACACATCAAATGCGGGTATAGTTTAGCGGCAAAACGACTGCTTCCCAAGCAGTAGTTACGGGTTCGACTCCCGTTACCCGCTCCATTTTTTTGTGAGGCACAAGATGACGTTAGGCATTTTTACCGCTATGCAAAAGGAAGCAACCTCATTTTTGAGCGACGGCGCCGTCGCAGAGAAGGTGGGGCAATTTTCTTTTTATCGCACAGTTGTCAGCGGATGCAACGCAGTTTTGTGCACGCCGCCCACCGTGGGAGAGATTGCCGCAGCGGCCGCAACCCAGCTGCTGATACATCGCTACAAGGTGGATGCCGTGCTCAACTTCGGTCTGGCGGGCGCACTTTCCGACAGCCTTGCCGCCTACGACTTTGTGTACGTCAGGGACGTGGTGCACTACGATATGGATCTGACGGCGGCGGGATGTGAAAGGGGCCGCTATCCCTGTTTCGACTCCGTTGCGGTGCAGGCCGACGCCCACTTGTTGCAGCGTGCCATTGCCGCAAGCTCCTTTCCGCAGGTGCGCTGTGCCTCTGCCGATCGCTTTGTGGATACCCCCGCTCGGCGTGCCGAGCTGCGCACCCGATTCGGCGCTGATGTGTGCGATATGGAGTCGGCAGCGGTGTTGTTTACCTGCCGATTCAACCAAGTGCCCTGCCTGCTTGTCAAGCGCATTTCCGATACCGTCAACGGCGGCTTTGACGAGTGCCAAACCAAGGGAGACAAGGCTTGCGGCGATTTTTTGAGCTTAGCTACTCTCATAATCGCCAATTTGTAGAATAATATGTCAGACATAGTATCCGTTTTTGCCGAAAAATGCGGCGATTATCAACCCCAAAACGTCCAAAACGCCATCGACGCCCTCTTTGCCAAGCTGGGCGGAGTGCAGTCACTTGTGCCGCCCAATGCCAAGGTTTTTGTCAAGGTCAACCTGGTCAGGGAGATGTCTCCCGATAAATGCGGCACCACTCATCCGGAGGTGGCGGTGGCCGTTTGCAACCAATTGCTCCGTGCTACGCCCAATGTCACAGTGGGGGATAGCTGCGCCGGATTGTACAACAAGGGCGTGCTTTCCTCCGTCTACTCCAAGTGTGGCATGACTGCTGTGGAGCAACGTACCGCCGCCCACCTCAACCGAGATTTTTCCACCGCCATTTCCGACGTCAATGGCAAGGTGCTAGGCAATTGCGAGTTCACCTCGGCCTTTCTCGACGCCGATGTGGTGGTCAACGTCACCAAGCTCAAAACACATTCTTTCACGGGCTACACGGGCGCCGTCAAAAACCTTTTTGGATTGATCCCCGGGCTTGTCAAGGTAGAGATGCACAGCCGCTTCCCCAATCTGTCGGATTTCTGCAACCTGCTGGTGGATATATGCGAGTTTGCTCGCCCCAAAATCGTTCTCAACGTCATCGACGCCGTTTGGGGCATGGACGGCGACGGCCCCACCAACGGCACGCCCAAATATATGGGCTACATTTTTGCCTCGCCCAGCCCCTATGCGGTGGATGCGGTTGCGGTGTCGCTGTTCGGTTCACCGCAGGATATGCCCATTTTGCACACGGCCATGTCCCGCAATCTGCTGAGGGCAGACCTGTCCGACGTCCATTTCGATTTTGACAGTTGGCGCAACCAACGTCTGCAAGACTTTGACCTGCCCGAGGTGGACCACACCGACTTTTTCGACGATCAGCCCGCCTGGATCAATCGCTTTGCCAAGCGGTTCATGGTCAAGCGGGTCCACCCCGACAAAACCTGCCGAGGCTGCGGCAAATGCGCCGTGCACTGTCCCGCCCACGCCATCACGGTTGTCAAGGGACGTGCGCACGTGGACCAAAAGAAGTGCATACATTGCTACTGCTGTCAGGAGCTGTGCCCCTTCGACGCCGTGCGTTTCAGGACGTCGCTTTTCTACAAGGCGGCTCACTCCCTTTCGGGCAAGCGTCGGGGCAAGTAGCGCCGCCCACTGGATTTTTTCGCCGCAAAAGGCTTTTCGTCCGTAAAATCCCGCAGCGGCGTCCCGCTCAAACCTGATGTCCCCCGCTTCAATGCGCCCCACATCAACGCTTGTGCGCCGTAGCCACCCTTCTCCGTACGATCTCAATTGCCCGCCCTTCCGCCGCAAGCCATATAGGCAAAGTTATTGCCACAACTTGACAACGGCAATTTGTTACAGTATAATATATAAAAAATAATCAGACGCACCTCTCAACTTAAAAGCCGAAGTAGCCAACCCGGCTTTTAGGTTGTTTTGTGTCGTCAAAGGAGTCTATTATGCCCGAAGTACAACTTACCGAATCCGGCCGCAAGGAGCTGGAAGCTCGTCTGGACTATCTCAAATCGGTGCGCCGTGCCGAGATCGCCGAGGAAATCAAAACGGCCCGCGGCTTTGGCGACCTGTCCGAAAACGCCGAGTACGACGCCGCCCGCAAGGCCCAGGCAGAGATGGAAGGGGAGATTGCCGAGATCGAGGCGCAGCTTCGTCTTGCCAAAATCATCCACGAAACCACCGTCACCTGTGCCGAGATCGTTGACGGCGTAGAGCAGCCCAAAAAGACCTACACAATTGTGGGCACGGCCGAGGCCGACCTCAAAAACCTGCGCATTTCCGACGAATCACCCGTTGGCAGCGCCCTGTTGCACTCCACCGACGGCGAAACGGTACAAGTTCAGTTGCCCAATGGCAAGGTAAAGCACATCAAGGTCTACAAAATCAGCAGATAATTTTCGAGGCTACACATGAGCGAACAAGTAATCAACAACACCCCCGACGAGCAGCAGGACATCAACGAGATCGTCAGGATCCGTCGAGAAAAGCTTGCCAAGCTGGTATCGGAAGGCAACAACCCCTACGAGATCACCCGTTTCGACAAAACGCACAGCTCCAAGCAAATTCTGGACGCCTTCTCCGACCCCGTAGAGGGGCAGGACTACGTCCCGATGAAGGTAGCTGTTGCGGGGCGCATGGTGTCCCGTCGGATAATGGGCAAGGCAAGTTTTTGCCACATTCTGGATGGCGACGGCACTATCCAGCTGTACGTCAAGCGGGACGAAGTGGGCGACGAAGCCTATGCGCAGTTCAAAACGTGGGATATCGGCGACATCATCGGCGGCGAAGGCGAGGTTTTCCGCACCCATATGGGAGAGGTCTCCGTGCGACTTAGCAGCGTCAAATTGCTCAGCAAATCCCTGCTGCCCCTGCCGGAGAAGTTTCACGGCCTCAAAGATATCGAAACACGGTATCGTCAGCGCTATGTGGACCTCATTGCCAACCCCGAGGTCAAGCGTACGTTTGTGGTGCGCAGCAAGGTCATCAAGGCGATAAGGGAGTTTTTGGACGAAAGAGGCTTCATCGAGGTGGAAACGCCCATTCTCAACACCATTGCAGGCGGAGCCAACGCCCGACCCTTCATCACCCACCACAACACGCTTGATATCGACATGTACATGCGCATCGCCACCGAGTTGCACCTCAAACGCCTGATAGTGGGCGGGTTCGAGCGCGTGTACGAGATCGGCAGGCAATTCCGCAACGAGGGCATGGACCTCAAACACAATCCGGAGTTTACCACCATCGAGCTGTATCAGGCCTACACCGACTTCCACGGCATGATGGACATAGTGCAGGGCATGTTTTGCTACTGCGCCGACAAGGTGCTGGGCACACGGCTGCTGCCATATGGAGACGTGACCATCGACCTCAACAATTGGCAAAAGCTAACCATGATACAGGCCGTCAAGAAGTACACCGGCGTCGATTTTGACGCACTCTCTGCCGAGCAAGCGGTGGCGCAGTGTGCCAAAGCGGGCATCGAGTTGGCCGCAGGCAAGCAAACCTGGGGCAATGCGCTCTACGAGTACTTCGACAACTTTGTCGAAAAGGAGCTTGTGCAGCCCACCTTTATCTACGACTACCCTGTGGAAGTCAGCCCCCTGGCCAAAAAGAAGCCCTCCGACAAGCGCCTCACCGAGCGTTTTGAGTTCTTCATCAACTGTGCGGAGATGGGCAACGCCTTTTCCGAGCTTAACGACCCCATCGACCAATACGAGCGTTTTGCGGCGCAGGTTGCCGCCAAGGCGCAGGGCGACGACGAGGCGCAGATGATGGACAGAGATTTTGTCACCGCTTTGGAGTACGGCATGCCCCCGACGGGCGGCGTAGGCATCGGCATCGATCGCATGATAATGCTGTTTACCGACAACCAATCCATTCGGGACGTCCTCCTCTTTCCCACGATGAAACCGCTTGATTGACCTGAAAGGCGCAAAAACGAGCAAAATCGAGGATTTTGGGACGCAGAAAGCAAAAAAAGCCTTTCACCTTGCGCCGATCGATGTGAGCAAAAGTGCAGAGGCTACCTAATTGCGTAATTTCCAAGCGAGAATCGGCGACCTTTCGGGGTCGCCCATTTTCAGAATGGATCGCCCAATCGGGATATGAAAGAAGAAAAATTGATACAAGCGCAACGAATTTACCGACACGAACGAAATTTATCAATGCACACTATGCGAGGAATAATGGAACTTTGGGACGCATACGATGTCGATTTTCGCAAAATCGAGGGCAAAACTTTGGTGCGTGGCCAACCCATTCCGCAGGGAATGTACCATCTGGTGTGCGACATTCTCGTGCGGCATGCGGACGGCACCTATCTCATCATGCAACGTGACGCTTGCAAACATCACGGGCTGATGTGGGAGGCCACTTCCGGCGGCTCTGCGCTCCAAGGCGAAACGCCCCTGCAATGCGCCAAGCGAGAGCTACACGAGGAGACGGGCATAGTCGCCGACGAGCTTGCGCAGGTGGGCCGCACAACAGAGGGGCAAAGTCACTACTTTGAGTTTTTGTGCGTCACCGATTGGCCCAAGCAAAACATCACCTTGCAGCAGGGCGAAACGGTGGATTTTCGCTGGGTCAGCCGCAATCAGCTGTTTTCTATGAGCGCCGACCGCCTGCTGACGCAGCGTATGCAGCAATTTATCGAGGAGCTACAAGGGCGCTAAACACTATGCAAGTAAAGATCACCGCACTCAGGCAAACAACCTATCCGGAACTTATCTCCCGCTACGAGTTGCCGCAGCAAACCCCCTGTACCGTTGTCGTCGGGCAAAGCTGGACGCTAAGCGAGTGCGTTTGTCCTGCGGATATGTGCAGCGCCGCCTGGCAAACCCTGCTGCCCTTTGTGCAACAGCTTTTGGACGGCGGCGGACATTTCTATGGCGATTGGATGCGCGATCCGCACAGCGCCATGGTCAGTTGCAACGACGGCTTTCGCCCGATGACCTTTCTCGTGGAGACGTTGCCGCCATCAAAATAACGCACCCCAGGTGCTGTTTTTAGGGCAAAACAAAGGTAAAAACTATGATCTACACCAAATCGCAAATAGTGGGCACATCCGTGATCGACGCCAATGCAAAACTTTCCTATATCGGGCTGTTTGACGTGGTGGAGGACGCTATAACCGAAGCCATGGGGCAATTGCAGCTGGACGGCATCACCGTCAAACGCAAATTCAACGTGTTTTGGGTGTTTACCAAAAACAAAATCCGCCTGTTTCAACGTCCGGGATGGGGCGATCCCTTCACGGTGCAGAGCTTTGTGTCGTCGCTGTCTACGGCAAAAATGGTGGTGGATACCGCCCTTCGTCGCCCCGACGGCACCCTTGTTGCCTATTCCTCTTGCGAAATGTGCCTGCTGGATATCGCCACGGGACGCATTTGCCGCACATCGGCAGTGGGGTTGGGCAGCGATTTTGTCACGGAGCCGCCCCAATGCGACGTCACCTTCGACAAACTTGACGACGCCGACCTGCCGCAAGTGGGCACGGTAACGGTGCGCTCCACCAATATCGATTACAGCCGCCACTGCAACAACGTGGAGTATCTGCGCTTTTTGTTCAACAGCTATTCCGTGGCCGAGCTGGACAGCCTGCCCGTCAGCGAGATAGAGGTCTACTATGTTGCGCAGTCCTACGAGGGCGACGCTCTTTCCGTGCACAAGCGCATCTCGGTCGAGGCCGACCTGCTGTCTGTCAAGCGCAACGGCGCCACCGTCATCAAGTGCCGCATCCGCCACTGACAATTGTTTTGCTGCGGCGCTTTGAAAGGTTGGCCAGCAAACAAAAAACCGCCCTGAAATAGGACGGCTTTTGCTCGAAAGAGTTTTTTGGTACAAATTTGGTACACGCACACATCAACATCAAACCTCTAATTCCGCAAATTGCATAAAATTGCGGAAAATGCTTAAAAATGCTTGCTTTTCGGCACAAAATAGGATAGAATATAAGCAATCTGCAAATATGCGGATGTGGCGAAATACTTCGCTACGCTCCGTGGCGTTCGTCGCTGTGCTCCTCGGCTGAGTGGCAGACGCGCCATGCGCAGATAGTAGTGCACTGTTGCACAACCTACAACAAAATATAGTATGCGGATGTGGCGAAATTGGCAGACGCGCATGATTCAGGTTCATGTGAGAAATCATGCAGGTTCAAGTCCTGTCATCCGCACCAAACAAGAAAAAACCACAAAATATTGTGGTTTTTTCTTGTTTTTTACACAATATA
>CANPXV010000020.1 GCA_947586855.1 uncultured Clostridia bacterium | reverse complement strand
CTTTGGTTTACATTTGCGTACAAACAAGTTTACATTATAAATTTTCTATTAATATTCTATTTTTAAGACGATTAAAAACTAATTATTGTTACAAAAAACGCAGAGAAATTTTCTCTGCGTTTTTAATTTCATTTGTTATTATTGATTTTATAATAAACCTAAATATGTTCCATCGGCACTATAAAGCATTGTTCCCGTTGTTCTTGATTGCCATCCGCCATTATCAATCTTATAACGCATTCTTGCTTGCCAATATTTCTGAACTCCGCCAGTAGAACATTCTGCCACTATACTTTTTCCCATATTCAAGTCTTCAATCGAGTTTATACTTACAAGCTCCATATCAGTATGCGACTCATAATATGTATTTGATGAATACAATTCAACTATTACTGTTACAGTAGACGGAAATAATGTAAAGTCGTTTTTTACTGTCGCCCATATTTTACTGTTTCCACCGTTGATTGATAAAGACAAGCTCGTAAACAGACCATAAGGACTCGCTTCGCCATTGTCCTCAATATCATTTGCAGTTACATCATTTTGCGTGTCTGATTGCGCAAATGCCTCATATGAATTTATGGATGATATTAAAAAAAGCGCACATAAAATAACTATAAATGTTAGAAATCCAAATAGTGCTTTAAAACGTAATTGATTAATTCTCTTCATAAGACAACTCCTTAACTTTTATTAAATTAATCGTACTTCAGTTCTAAAAGTTTTTCAAGCACATTTAGTTTACATTTATGTCAACTTTTGTTGACTTTTGACGATTTCTTAAAATAAAAATTAAAATTACTATTTCGGCAATCAAAGTTATTATTGCAGCGGTCAGCGTCAATATAAAGCCGGTAATTTCAATATTATTTGATTTGACCACTCTATCACCCACATTAGAACTAAACGTTACAAATCCAAAAACAATGCATATAAATGTACTAATTAAAAAAATCAAACCAACCACAACAGCACATATTATTAAAACTTTTCTTTTGTTTCGAGTAGAATCGGTACTTGCGGCAACTTCAATTTCTAAGTCTTTTGTTTCCTGTACTAGAAAATAATCTGAACTTATTTCAAAAACTGAACAAAGCATCATGATATTATCTGTATTGGGTTGGACTTTATTAGTTTCCCATTTATTTATAGTTTGTCTACTTACTCCAATATACAAAGCTAAATCTTCTTGAGATTTTCCCTTTGCTTTTCTTAAAGATTTTATCTTTTCACCTATGGTAATCATAATACTCCCTTAAAATTAGGACATATTTTTAATTGTTAATAAAATTGCTTCTTTCTGTGCTTTGTTTAGTTTTTTCCAAATACTTAAAAGTTCCATTTCATCAGCATCAAGTTTATCTACTTCTATATCGAATAGTAATGTTACCACAGAAACTCCTAATGCCGCGCCTAAACTTTCCAAAACCTCAATAGTAGGCATAGTACCACGTTGCTTCCATGAACTTAAAGTACTATGCGAAATACCTGCCAACAAATTTAATTTAGCTACGGTCAAGCCCTTTTCTATTCGCAGTCTTTCTATTCTATCATATATATCTTTTGATGTAAGCATCTTTACCTCTGCTTATATTATATACCAACAACAGTTGCTATATTGAAGCCGTTGCTGTCATTTACGACAACAATAATTGAAATGCTTACATTTTTTGATTTAGTAACTCACAAAAAAAATACCGCCATATCTAATACGATATAGCGGTAATTATTTTTTATAGATATACGTCAACAATGATTTCTTCCCATTGGGATTCACGCGTTAGCACGTTAAGAAATTTGCGACGATACTGCTTGGCTTCTTCAAAGCTGATGGAGAAAGTCCAAAAAGGCTTATTTTTTGTTCTCCTTGCTTTGTTTAATAGCAGCCTGCGCAGCGGCCAAGCGGGCGATGGGCACACGGAAGGGCGAGCAGGACACATAGGTCAGGCCGATGCTGTGAGCAAACTCGATGCTGCTGGGGTCGCCGCCGTGCTCTCCGCAAATACCGCAGGAGAGGTCGGGGCGTGTGCTGCGGCCAAGCTCTACCGCCATCTTCATCAGCTTGCCGACGCCCACCGTATCCAGACGGGCAAAGGGGTCGCTTTCGTAAATTTTGCTGCCATAGTAGCTGGGCAGGAACTTGCTTGCGTCGTCTCGGCTGAAACCAAACGTCATCTGAGTGAGGTCGTTGGTGCCAAAGGAGAAGAACTCGGCTTCGTTGGCGATCTCGTCCGCTGTGAGGGCGGCACGAGGAATCTCGATCATGGTGCCCACCATGTAGTGCAGCTTTTTGCCGCTTTCGGCGATCACCTTGTCGGCGGTGGTAACGACCGTCTTTTTGACGTAGGCCAGCTCCTTGACCTCACCCACAAGCGGGATCATGATCTCGGGCACGACGTGCCAATCGGGATGGCGAGCCTGAACGTTGAGTGCGGCCTTGATGACGGCACGGGTCTGCATGACGGCAATCTCCGGATAGGTGACGGCCAGACGGCAGCCGCGGTGGCCCATCATGGGGTTAAACTCGTGCAGGCTGTTGCAAATTTGCTTGATTTGCGCAACCGTCTTGTGCTGAGCCTTGGCCAGCTCCTCGATGTCCTTTTCTTCGGTGGGGACAAACTCGTGGAGGGGCGGATCCAGGAAACGAATGATGACGGGTTGGCCTTTGAGAGCTTCCATCAGGCCCTCGAAGTCGGCTTGTTGCAGCGGCTCGATCTTGGCCAGAGCACGCTCACGCTCCTCTACCGTCTCGGAGACGATCATCTCACGAAACTTGTCGATACGGCCCTCGCCAAAGAACATATGCTCGGTGCGGCACAGACCGATGCCTTGTGCGCCCAGCTCAAAGGCACGTTGTGCGTCGGCGGGGGTGTCGGCGTTGGTGCGTACCTGCAAAGCCTTGTACTTGTCGGCCAGCTTCATGATGCGTCCGAAGTAGCCGCTGTTGGGATCGGCGGGCACCGTCTTGATGGCGATGTCGTAGATCTTGCCTGTGGAGCCGTCCAGCGAGATGGGGTCGCCCTCATGGAACACCTTGCCGCCCAGCTCAAACTGCTTGTTGGCTTCGTCCATCTTGATGTCGCCGCAGCCGGAAACGCAGCATGTGCCCATGCCACGGGCCACAACGGCGGCGTGAGATGTCTGACCGCCGCGCACGGTAAGGATACCCTGTGCGTACTTCATGCCCTCGATATCCTCGGGAGAAGTCTCCAAACGCACCAAGATGACCTTTTTCTTTTGCTTGCCCTGCACCACGGCCTCTTCCGGCGTGAACACCACCGTACCTGCGGCGGCACCGGGGCTGGCGGCAATACCTTTGCCTACCACGTTGCCCTTGTCGGCTGCGGCAAGCGCTTTGGCGTCAAATGTGGGGTGAAGCAACATATCCAGAGACTTGGCGTCGATCTGCATCAGAGCTTCCTGCTCGGTGATCATACCCTCGTCGATGAGGTCGCAAGCGATCTTGATAGCGGCAGCTGCCGTGCGTTTGCCATTGCGGGTTTGCAGCATAAACAGCTTGCCGCGCTCGATGGTAAACTCCATATCCTGCATGTCTCTGTAATGGTGCTCCAATGTATCGCAAACTTGAAGGAATTGTTTGTAGACATCGGGCAGAACTTCTGCCATCTGAGAAATGGGCATTGGGGTGCGAACGCCTGCAACGACGTCCTCGCCTTGCGCATTCATAAGGAACTCGCCCATGAGGCCCTTTTCGCCTGTGGCGGGATTGCGGGTGAACGCAACGCCTGTGCCGCAGTCGTCGCCCATGTTGCCGAATGCCATCATCTGCACGTTGACGGCGGTGCCCCAGCTATACGGGATGTCGTGGTCCATACGGTAGACGTTGGCACGGGGGTTATCCCAGCTGCGGAACACTGCCTCGACAGCGGCAAACAGCTGCTCCTTGGCGTCCTGAGGGAAGGGCTTGCCTATCTTGGCAAGATACTCCTGCTTGAATTGGCCGGCCAACTCTTTGAGGTCGTCGGCGGTCATCTCCACATCGTAGGTGATGTGGCGCTTTTGCTTCATCTTGTCGATGAGCTCTTCGAAATACTTTTTGCCCACCTCCATCACGACGTCGCTGAACATCTGGATGAAGCGCCTGTAACAATCCCAAGCCCAACGGGGATTGTTGCTTTGCTTGGCCAACACTTCTACTACCTGGTCATTGAGGCCGAGGTTGAGTATCGTATCCATCATGCCGGGCATGGACGCACGGGCGCCCGAACGCACCGAAACCAACAGAGGATTGTGCAGATCGCCGAACTTTTTGCCGGTGATTTTTTCCAACTTGGCGATGTAGGTGAGAATCTCCTTCTTGATGCCGTCGTTGATGTGCTTGCCGTCCTCGTAGTACTGCGTGCACGCCTCTGTGGAAATGGTGAAACCTTGGGGTACGGGCAGACCGATATTGGTCATTTCCGCAAGGTTTGCGCCCTTGCCGCCGAGAATTTCGCGCATGTTGGCGTTGCCTTCGCTAAAAAGATAAATAAACTTTTTTGCCACTGTGTTATTCCTCCAATATATTTTTGCCGTTGTGAGCCTTGCGGCCCATACATGTTTATTTTACAATATTTTGCCAAAATAGACAAGCACTTTTTCAGACAAAATGCCCTGCCTTGCCAATATTTTTGGTGCGGAGAAATTTTTTTTGCGAGGGGTTTGGCTGCGCTGTTGACATCTGCCCGCCGTTGGAATACAATACTGTTGCCGATTGGCGAGACGTCTGCGGCAAAAAGCAAGGAGGCAATCATGAAAAAATTTTGCAAGGCTGCGTTGGCGTGCGTGCTGATGTCGGCGCTGACAATCGTTGCGATACCTGCGACATGTGCGTTTGCCGAGAGCACTTCTGCGCACCAAAACAACGACAATCCGCTGATCTGGGTGGCTGTGGCGCTGGGCATAATTGCGTGTATCGCCGCCATCTTGCTGCTGCTGTTGCGAAAAAAAGAGGGGACCGTGTTTGGAAAGAAAGAGGAACCGTCCGCCGACAAAACAGACGCCGAGACGGACGTGCAGCAGCAGGACAATGCGACAGACGGCGAAAATCCGACGGTTGAAGAAACTGACGCCGAGACGGACGAGGCAAAAGCCCACAGCGAGACAACGGCCGCCAATCAGGATAAGTAGGCATTTAGGGCATATCACGGCACAATTTTGCCCCGTTGCGGCCAAAAAATGTTTACAATTTGCCGCAAACAGTGTATACTATATAATGATGTTCTTTGCGGGGGTGTTTTGAGATTCGCCCGGCGTTGAAGGAGATTTGGTAAGCGCACCGCAGCGCCCACTGCGTCACCAAGGCAAAATCAAATTAAATGCTGATAATAGCACTTCTCGTCAATCCACAAGATTGGCATTTGCCGCTTAATTACACACGGCACGTCGGCTTCGGCGCCTTTTGCGTCGCCGAATGATTGGCGCAATATCACGCAAATAGAGCGTCGGCGGTGACACCGAAACGTCCTCGCTTGAAAACTTTTTCGGTGCGGACCTGTGCAAGTTGGTTTGCTGTCTTGCACGGGTGACCCCGAAAGCAAACTGTGTGCGAAGAAAGCCAAGTAGTCTTGCGTCGGTACGCGGGTGCAAGTCCCGTCACCTCCACCAACAAAATTTTCCGACCAGGCGCACCTCGCCGGTGGGGCAAGCGGGGATAGATTTCTTAATGTAAAGCGCCGAATTGGCCGGACTGCATGTTTGACTGTGACAAGTCCAACAAAATAAATGCGCACCTCGGGTGAGGTGCGTGTTTTGTTATTTTAGGAAAAATCCTACCCCATATGGGCAAAATGGGGCGAAAACGTCAATCCTGATAGAGGCGCAACACGCTGTTGACGGTGTCGTAGCCGTAGCCTCGGCCCAACAGATAGCGTTGCAGGCGTTGCAATGTTTTGACGTCGTTGGTGCGGCCTCGCATGTACTTTTCCGCAAGGAGTTGGGCGTTTTGCAGAGCCTGCTCGGAAGTCTGGGCGGAGCTGCTTTCGGCCAAATCGAAGGATATGCCCCGTTGGATAAGCTCCTGTTTGAGGCGGCGGTCGCCCTTGCTGTTGCCGTTTTGCTCCACATACATCCTGGCGTAGGCTTGGTCGTCCAGATAGCGATAGTCTTTGAGCTTGCGTATGACGTGCTCCGTCACGTCGGCGTCGTAGCCCTTGCCAGTGAGGTATTGCCGCATCTGGTGCACCGTTTTGTAACCTCGGGACAGGTAGGAGGCGGCCTTTTCGAATGCCACGGAGCGTTCGCTATCCAGCGAGGCCTGCCTGAGCTGCTCGGCGGAGATCTCCTGACCGATTTTCAGCCCGAGCTTCATGACGGTGAGCATTTCGAGGGCGCAACTGAATTGGCCGTCGATATACACGTTGGCACGGGTTTTGTTGTTTTTTTGAATTTGCAAATCGGTGACGGTGGGCATGCGTCCAGCATAGCACAATGCGCCGGATTTGTCAACCTTGCTCGTCCTCTATCGGTGCAGAGAGCGGTATTTTTCCACGGCGGAGCGGTAGCGTGCGGCCAGGCGGCTGATATACGTTTGCTTTTGCGAGGGGGACAGCGTTGCCATGTAGTCGCTATCGGCCAAACGCATGATGGGGTTGCTGACGAGCTCGTCGCTCTCCAACAGCTGCACCACCTTGTTGTAGAACTCCTGCTCTTCGCAAAAGCCGTCGTAGTCGTAGATGCTGCGCTCCAACATGCGCTTGCCCTCCTCGCCCACTTTGCGAGCGTTTAGCCCCAGCGTGGCCGCAACCTGCTGCTCTGTACGGATGTTTTGATGGGCCTGCTGCCAAAAGCCGCTCTTCATGCGCTGCTTGGCCCGTTTGGCGTAATCTTTGAATGTGGACATAGTTCTCTCCCTCCCATGGGACATTTTGACGCTTGAAAACGAATTTTGTCGTAAAAACGGCACATAACACAAACTGCCTACCGATGTGTTCGGTAAGCAGTTGCATCCTAAGTAGAAATATGTTGCGTTGTCAGGATCTGTTGCGCTTGCGAGCAGCTTCCGCCTTCTTTTTGCGGCGGACGCTGGGCTTTTCGTACTGTTCCTTTTTGCGGAGGTCTCCGATGATACCGTCACGGGCGCAACGTCTCTTGAAGCGGCGCAGTGCGCTGTCCAACGTCTCGTTTTCACCGACTTTGATAGTAGCCATATCCTTTTTCGCCTCCTTTCGGCAGTACCGTAATGATGTGTTGATATCGGCCGTGCCCGACGCAGAAAGACTGTGCCCGACAGGACCTGTTATATTATCTCATATTGCAGGGCAAATGTCAAACGTTACAAAGCAAGTTTTTTGCAGATTTCCTCCAACGACATTGGTTGCGTGTCGTGCAGCGGCCACATATCCAATCCGTCCGTACCGGTGCGGGGGATGATGTGGAAATGCAGGTGAAACACCGATTGCTGGGCGCTTTTGCCGCTGGCGTTGAACACATTGACGCCCTCGTAGCCGCAATCGTCCACATAGTGGCGAGAAATGAGCTGCACCGCCTCGATAACGGCGTCCAGATACTGCTTGTCGCAATCCAGCACGTTGGTAAAGTGCTTTTTGGGCACCACAAGCGTGTGGCCAACAGCGTCGCAGGCGATATCCAAAAAGGCGTACACCAGGTCATTTTCGTAGATTTTGTAGCTGGGGATATCCCCCTTGACGATTTTGCAAAAGATACAGTCGTTCATACTTTTTCTCCTTTGGCGCCGTCCTCGAAGGGCTGCGTTATTTTTACTTTTACTACGCTGCCTGCCCTGCACGGGCCTGCAAAATAGGTGCGAAGATACTGCGGTGTGTAGCCCTCGCATATGCCGTTGACTGTGCGCTCCGTCAGCACATCCTGCACGCTGCCCACAAAACTTTGGGCAAATTGCCTTTTGAGCTGCTGCTTGACCTGCCCCAAACGCTCGGCCCGCTGCGCCTTGACGGCGGCGTCCACATCCTGCCAGCGGAATGCTGCGGTGCCCTCTCGGGGAGAATAGGGAAAAACGTGCACGTCGGCAAAGCCGATCTGACGCACAAAGGCCTCGGTAGCGGCAAATTCCTGCTCGGTCTCGCCGCAAAAGCCCACAATCACGTCGGTGGTGACGGCCGCCGACGGAAACACGCTGCGGATCTTGTCCACTGCGGCGGCATATTGTTGTGTTGTATATTTGCGGTTCATGCGTTGCAGCACGCTGTCGCAGCCCGATTGCAAACTGAGGTGAAAATGCGGGCAAAAATTGACGTGAGTGAGCGCTTGCAACAGCTCGTCCGTCACGACGCCCGCTTCCAGACTGCCCAGACGCAGCCGAGTGTCTGTGTCGGCAAGCGCCGCAAAAAGCTGCGGCAGACTTTCGCCTGTGTCCCGCCCGAATTGAGAAATATCTATGCCGATGAGCACCGTCTCGGCAGCATGGGCCGAAATGACCTCTGCCACGACGTCGGCCACACGGCGGCTGCGGCTGCGCCCCCTGAGGTAGGGCACAATGCAATAGCTGCAAAAGTTGTTGCAACCGTCCTGTATCTTGACAAATGCGCGGGTGTGCTGCTGCGCAGAAAACACCGTCTCGGCAAAGACGGAGGGCAATTGCTCCACGTCCGTGCCTGCGCTCTCGATGTGGCGCACGATATCCGTTTTGTCGGCGACGCCCTTGACAAACGTCACATTGGGCATATCGGCAAACTGTTGGGCGTTTTTTTGTGCGGCACAGCCCACGATGACCACCTTGCAAAGGGGATTGAGCTTGCGCATACGCTGCACGGCCTGTCGGGATTTGCGCTCGGCCTCGCCCGTGACGGCGCATGTGTTGATGACAAACACGTCGGCCTTGTGCATGCCGTGCTCCGCATCGTTTCCCGCCTGTCTCAGCGCTGTGACGATCTGGCCGCTTTCGTAAAAGTTGGTTTTGCAGCCCAAGGTGAACACGGAAACTTTCATAGGGCCGCCTCTAACAACACCGCACGCCACTCTCCCTTTTGCACCACCTGCACCAAACGGAAGGTTTGGCAATAGTCTTGCAAAACCTGCTGCAAGCGCACGTCGAGTATGCCGGAGAGTATCACCAAGGTGCCGCCGTGCACCACGTTGGAGATTTGCCTGTACAGCTGCGCCAGAATATCCGCTGTGAGGTTGGCAAACACCACGTCGAACGTGCCCGACACCTGCTCTGTGAGGTTGCCCGTCCTGACTGCGGTGCGCTCGCCCAGACCGTTGATGGCCGCATTGTGCACTGCCACCTCCGTCGCCTGTGGGTCGATATCCACCAACACGGCGCTATCCGCCCCCAAAAGCAGGGCGCACAGCCCCAAAATGCCGCTGCCGCAGCCCACGTCCAACACACGCTTGCCTGCAAGGGGCAATTGCTCCATCAGCTGCAAGCACATGGACGTCGTCTCGTGTTGGCCCGTGCCAAATGCCACGCCGCTGTCCATCAAAAACACCTTTTTGTCGGTGCGGACGCTTTGCCACTCCGGACAGATGACCAATTTGTCCGTCTCGATGGGGCGAAAAGTCTCCTTCCACTTGTCCACCCAAGCATTGCCATCCACCGTGCGCACCTCTATGCGCAGGCTGCCCGCATCGTGCAGATTGGCAAGATTTTGGCGTAAAAAATCGAGAACACGGTCGGTGTCCTCTATGTTGCAGTAGCCCTTTACCACCACCTCGCTGTCGTAGGCAAGCTCGATGCCCTTCTCCTTGTAGTCCCAGCTGTGGCTGCTGTAAAGGTCGTTGATGTCAAAAATACTTACGCCGTCCATACACACCTCGCCCAGAAAGTACGCTACCAATTCTGACTGCTGAGACGTTGTATAAACGGCAATCTCGCTGTAATCCATAATTATACTTGATACTTTGCTATTTTATCAGTATGTCGATGAGCATCTTGGCGTTTTCCCACTCGCGCTTGTTGACGGCGTACATATTGCGCCCCTTTTCCGTTATCGTGTAGTACTTGCGTGTGGCACCGACGTTTTCTCCCCAATAGCCCTTGATGCACTCCATGTCCTCTAACCGATGATAAGCCGAGTACAGGCTCTGCTCGTTGGGGATATACAAATTGTTGGTTTTTTTGGCGATGAACTTGCGTATCTCGTTGCCGTACTTGGTGCCGCTCATCAGGGCGGACAACACAAACGTGTCAATGTGACCTCGCAAAAGATCGCTGGAAATAACTTTCATCTTTTGCTCTCCATACTATGTCTGTAATATAGATTATCAAACTTGTGCGGATTTGTAAAGCGTCAAAAGGGCATTTTTCCAAAAATAAAATTTAACTTTTTTTTGTTGCAAATATGAAACAGTGTGAAACACCCCCAACCGCCAAAATGTCGGAAAAATACATACAACGTTGCCCATTTTGCGCCGATTTTTGCGCTAAAACACATATCCTGCACCGTCGGGACCGTGGTGAGGCAAGCGAGGTAAAAAGCACTCGTCGGGGACGAGTGCAGGGTTTTAGTGCAGAAAATGTTGGTTTCTATAATAGAGGTGAATAGGGATTATTTGATGAACAGTATCTCGTAGCCGTCTGTTTCCACACGCACGGTGTCGCCTTTGCTGATCTCGCCCACAAGCAGTTTCTCGGCCAGGGCGTCCTCTACCTTGCGCTGAATGGTGCGTTTGAGGGGGCGGGCGCCAAAGGCCTTGTTGTAGCCGTCCAGCGCCAAAAAGCTGATGGCGCGCTCGGTAAACTGCAAGTTGAGGGTGCCTTTGAGGCGCTTGTGCAGAGAATAGCACATAAGCTCGGCTATCCTGACCATATCGCCCTTGTCCAGATAGTTGAAGGTGACAATTTCGTCCAGCCTGTTGAGGAACTCCGGACGGAAAAACTTGCGCAGGGCTGCGTCGATGTTGCGCTGCATAAGGTCAAAATCGTTTTGCTCGGCAAAGCCGATGGAGGCCGGGGCGCTGTCCGTTACGCCGATGTTGCTGGTGAGAATGATGACCGTGTTGCGGAAATCCACCGTTTTGCCGTGAGAATCCGTCAGGCGGCCCTCGTCAAGAATTTGCAGCAGCAAATTGAACACATCGGGGTGGGCCTTTTCGATTTCGTCAAACAGCACCACGCTGTACGGGCGGCGCAGCACCTTTTCGGTGAGGTAGCCGCTCTCCTCGTAGCCGACGTAGCCGGGAGGGGCGCCGATAAGCTTGGCGACGGAGGTTTTGTCCATGTACTCCGACATATCTATGCGGATAACCTCGCTGTTGCTGCCGAACAGACACTCGCTGAGCGCCTTGGCCAGCTCCGTTTTGCCCACGCCCGTAGGCCCCACAAAGATGAAGCTGCCGATGGGACGCATGGGGTCTTTGAGCCCCGCCCTTTGACGGCGCACGGCTCGGGACACCACCTCGACGGCCTTGGGTTGGCCGATGACACGCTTGGAAAGCTCCTCTTCCAGATGGACAAGTTTGTCCTTTTCTTCTCGGGAAAGCTCGGCAACGGGCACGCCCGTCATTTGCGACACCACCAGACGGACATATTCCGCCGTGAGCACGCTGCCCGACGCTTGATTGTAGAACTCGGCAAGTTTGAGCTTGCTGCACGCCTCGTCCACGATGTCGAAAGCCTTGTCGGGCAAAAATCTATCCGTAACATAGCGCACGGATAGCTGCACCGCCGCTTCGATGGCCTCGTCGGAGATGGTGACGCCGTGATGTTTTTCGTACTTGGAGCGCACGCCTTTGAGTATCTCTATCGCCAGCTGCGGCGAAGGCTCGTCCACCGTGATGGGCTGAAAACGCCTTTCCAAAGCGGGGTCCTTTTCGATATACATGCGGTACTCTCGGGTGGTGGTGGCGCCGATGACATGCAGCTGTCCACGGGCCAATGCGGGTTTGAGTATCTCCGCTGCGTCCATTGCGCCGTCGGATGAGCCGCCCGCACCCACCAGATTGTGTATTTCGTCGATAAACAGCAGGATGTTTTGCTCGGCGATGACCTTGTCCACCACCTCGGTGAGGCGCTTTTCGAAGTCTCCCCGATAGCGTGTGCCCGCCACCATTCCGGCAATATCCAGCTGCACCAGACGCTTGTTGCGCAGCTCTTCCGGCACGCGGCCGCTTGCGATACAGGCCGCCAGACCCTCCACAACAGCGGTTTTGCCTACGCCCGCCTCCCCCACCAGCACGGGATTGTTTTTGGTGCGGCGAGTGAGCGTCTGGATGACCCTCTCCGTCTCGGCGTCTCGGCCGATAACGGGGTCAAAGCCCTCCTTGCGGGCCTTTTCGGTGAGGTCCAACCCGTAGGGGATGGAGTGGTCGTCCTGCTCGTCAGATTCTTCTTCCACAATGGGCTGCGTGATGTTGGCCTGCGCCACGGGCATGTGGCCGTCCGCCGTTTTGGGCGGGGGCGCAACGGTTTTGCCGAGGTTTTTGAGGTCCATGCCGTTGGGGATACTTTTGATGACAGCCTGAAACAGCTGCTCCACAGTGGCGTGGCGTCCCTTCAAATGGTACACCAACTTTTGGTAGGCGTAGGTATCGGGCGAGGTGAGCAGCGACAGCAGCATGTGCTTGCAGTCCACCTCTCGACTGCCCAGCCCGTCGGCGATGATGGCCGCACGGGAGTTTAGCTCGAAAAGCTCCTCTCGCTTGGCAAAGTGGACGTACTTGCTCTCCATCTTGTCGGCGCTGAGCCCAAATTGCTGCAACAGTGCAGAGGCTTCGTTGTCCACGCAGGACAGCGCCTGCAACACATGCTGACTTGACACGTTGCGGCAGCCCTGCGACTTGGCAATTTCCGACGCCTTTAACATTACGTTTTGAAGGGAATCCGATTGCATTTGACACCTTTTTTGTTGATATATCACTATTTTAGCAAATTACGCAGAGTTTTTCAAGAAAACTGCGCCTATTTGTAAAAGTTTTGTGTATATATGTGTCGATTGCGGGGCGGAAACGCCTTTTTTGCGGTCAGGCGGTGCGTTGGGCGACGGCCGAGCGACGTTTGCGAAGGGCACCGTGCCGCACCAATCGGGATAGCCCATGCATGACGGTGGGCACAAGAGACAAGCCCATCGCCGCAAGATAGCAGTGCCCGGGCAACAGAGACAGCCCGAAAACATCCCGTAGCGCAGGCACAAACGCCACCAGACACACCATCGCAAAGGACAGGAGCAGACTGACGGACATAAAGGGCGTGATCCCGCCCCGAAACAGGCCTCGGTTGTTGCGCATTTCCAAAACGTACACCAGCTGGGATACCGACAGCACCAGATAGGCCATCGTGGAGGCCTGACTTGCGCCATAGACGTTGCCCACGGCGTATCCGATGAGGGTGGCCAGCGCAAAAAGCACTCCCCCAAGCGCCACCCGACGGCCCCCACCGCCGCTGAAAAAGGTTTCGTCGCTGCCCTTGGGCGGACGACTCATCACGTCGGCGTCCTGCTTGTAGATACCCAGCGCCAACCCCGGCAAGCCGTCCGTCACAAGGTTTATCCACAGCAACTGCATGGCGGACAGCGGCGAGACATTCCACACCAGCAACGCCACAAATACCGAAAGCACCTCGCCGATGTTGCAGGTGAGCAGGTACATGACGGATTTTTTGATGTTTTCGTAGACGCTGCGCCCCAGCGAAACGGCGTCCACCACCGTGGCAAAGTTGTCGTCGGTGAGAATGATATCCGCAGCGTCCTTGGCCACCTCGGTGCCGCTGCCCATTGCGCAACCTATATCCGCCGCTTTGAGCGCGGGAGCGTCGTTTACGCCGTCCCCCGTCATGGCCACCACCGCACCGCATTGCTGCCAGGCGTTGACTATGCGCAGCTTATCGGCAGGGGTGACCCGAGCATACACGGCAATGGAACTGACCATCTGCGCCAACTCGGCGTCGGTCATGGCCGCAAGCATGTCACCATCCACCGCCTGATCGGCCGCAGAAAGCAGCCCCAGCTGAGAGGCTATCTCCTTGGCGGTATCCAGATTGTCGCCCGTTATCATCACGGGGCGGATACCTGCGCTTTTGCAGGTGGCAACGGCGTGCTTGGCCTCGGGTCGGGGCGGATCCACCACGGTGAACAGCGCCTCGATGTGCAGGTCACTCTCCAACGCCAGACTGCGGGGGAAGTTGTGCCCCACCTCCCTTACCGAAAGCGCCAACACCCGCAGCCCTCGCTTGGCGTACAGCTTGTTGGCGGAGGCAAATTGGGCGTAGTTGGGGGCGGATTTCATGGCGTCGGGGCTGCCCTTGGTGATGGCAAAATACCTGCCCGAAGTGCGCACCACCACAGTCATCAGCTTGCGGGCGCTGTCAAAGGGGATCTCGAACAGCCTTTCGGCGGGGGCGGCCTTGCATAGCGATGTGACGGCAATCTCCGTGGGGTCCCCAAGCCACTGTCCGTTGTCGTTTTGCACGGCGTCCGAGCACCAACAAAAGGCCTGCAACGCATGTTCCTCGCCCGAAAGTCCCTGCGCCGCAATGTAGTGATGGCCGTCGAACACGCCCGCAAGGCTCATCTTGTTTTGCGTGAGGGTGCCCGTCTTGTCGGAGCATATCACCGTTGCGCTGCCCAACGCCTCCACGGCGGTGAGGCGCTTGACTACCGCATTTTTGCTTGCCAGCCGCTCGATACCCTTGGCAAGCACCACCGTCACCACCGCAGGCAGACCCTCGGGTATGGCGGCCACCGCAAGCGACACCGATGTGAGCAACACCTCAACAAACACGCCCGCAAGTGTGGAATCGCCCGACATGTTTTTGACGCCCTTGACAAAGCCTATCACCAGCACAAGCAGGCACACCGCCAGACAGACGGCTCCTATCACCTTGGAAAGCTGTTTGAGGCGCTGCTGCAACGGGGTAAGCGCCGCATGCGAGTCGGACAGCATGTCGGCGATTTTGCCCAGCTCGGTGGATTTGCCCACGGCGTACACTTCGGCGCAACATTTGCCGCCCGTCACAAGACTGCCGCTGAAAATTTTGTTGACATCGCCCTGTCGCATAATGGAAGGCGAGGCGTGCTTTTCCAAGGGGACGCTTTCGCCCGTCAGCGCCGATTGGTTGACAAACAGTCCCTCCGCCCACAGCAGCTTGCAATCGGCCGTTACCACGTCGCCCGCCTCAAACAGCGCCACGTCGCCCACGGTGAGCTGTGCACTATCCAGCACCGTGACTGCACCGCTGCGCACAACCTTGGTTTTGGGAGAGGTGAGCCGCTGCAACGCCTCTAACGAGCGCTCCGCACGGTACTCCTGCACGGTGCCCAACACGGCGTTGCACAACACTATGGCCAAAATGATGACGGGCTCCAACAGCTCTGCCCTGTCGCCGCTGTACAGCGCCATGCCAAAGGACAACGCCGCCGCCACCAACAAGATGACTATCATCAGATCGCCGAACTGCGCAAAAAATCGCCTTGCAAGGCTTTTTTTCGGCTTGCCCTGCGTGACGTTGGCCCCGTATTGCGCCAGACGCTGCTGCGCCTGAGCGTGCGTGAGGCCCCTATCGAAAAAATCTTCCGCTTTGCCCAAGTTGCGCCCTCCCCCAAAGTACTCTTTGTAGTGTATGTGACGGCAGGGGTGTTTAGAAGAAGGCGTAAAGGAGCGAAAAACAAAAAAAAGCCCCTTCAACCTGATTTTAAGGGAAGGGAGCCGAACCGATTGCCTGTCGATTGTGCGGTGCGACAGCGCTTGTTTGCCTTGTCAGAAGAGAGAATTTTCGAAAAAAATTTTTAAGGTTTGTTTATATTTTTTAATAGATAAGTACATAGATTAGCGTAATATATGTACATTGGGTGGCGGAGTTTTTCCGCATGCAAAGCGCCAAAAGGCACAAAATTACACTATCTTTATACAATTTACTTGTTTATCAAAAATTTGTCAACGATTTAAGCAAGTTTTCAGTGATTTTATTAGCGAACATTTGAAATTTTTTTACGCATTTGCCCAATTTTGTTTCACACAGCCGCACCGAATTTAGTTGTCGGCAACGCCTGTGTACATATATTACGCTAATCTATGTACAAAATAACATAAAGAGGAAAATTTTCTATGAAAAAATTGATGATTTCCACAATCATTTTGCTGCCGCTGTTGATACTTGCGATAATGCTTGTCAGCGGCGCCATCATGAGCATGGTCACACACATCTATGTGGAATCCGTAGAGTTTGTGGAAAAGGGAGAACTCATCCTGATAATGGACGACGAGGCCAATCCGCCCTCGCAGACAGCCGAGGTCAACATCTTTCCGCTGAAAGCCGACAAGCGAGACGTTGTGTTTGCTTCCGGCGACGAAAACGTTGTGTCGGTGGACGAAACCGGCAAGGTGTCCGCCAACTACTACGGCGAGACATACATCACCGTCACCAGCACCGAAAACGTGGCTGCAACCGCGCGCCGCAAGGTGCTTGTTACGGACAAGCACGTGCACTCGCTGGCAATATCCAACAAGGCCGAGGCGCCTGCGGATATGTACACCGACGAAACTTTTTCGCTGGCGGTGGAGATTTTGCCCAAGGAGGCGGAAAATCAGCTGGTGCATTGGCAAAGCAGCAATCCCGACGTGCTGAACGTATCGGATAACGGCGTGTTGCTGTGCAAAGGTTACAGCGCAACCCCAGTGACGGTGACGGCCACCGCCGACGACAACGCCGAGATAACGGACAGCATACAAATCAGGTGCCACAGTCCCTTGGCGGGCATCTCCGTAGTAAAACCCAGCGACGTGATCGCCCGCAGCGAGGAGGACTTCCCCGAGATCACATTTTTGCCCAATGCCGACAGCGACTACAAGGTGACGTACAGCACCTCTAACGAAAATGTCGCCACGGTGGACGAAAACGGCCACATCACAGTGACGGGTGCGGGCGTTGTGGACATCACTGCCACCGCCACCGACGGCAGAAACAACAGCAAATCGGCAACGGTTTCGTACACGTTTACCGATGGGTACTTCATGGGGGCGCTGTTTGACAATGCCCGAGAGCAATTCGACTACGACCAATATCAGGGCAAGCAGCTGCCGATACAGCTGAAACACAGCCCCGACGGCTCGTACAGGCAGATCATCGACGTTACCTTTGACAGGGACGGCCTGATAACATTTGACAGCCAAACGGAAAAATTTAGCCTGACGGGCAACTACACCGACGCCCTCGGCTCTGTCAAAATCAAGATCAAGGCCAAAAAATACGACAACAAAACCAACACCTTGCAGGAGTTTCAGGAGGACGAGTGCGTTGTGACCATCACACGCAAAACCACCAACCTGTTCTTTGACAATGCCCTGCTGCAAGGGATAAGCAGCTTTGACACCGACCAAAGCACAATCGGCATCACCGAGACCAAGCAACAAGTAAAAAGCGGCGTCGGCGTGCGGGTGGAGCCATCCAACCACACCGATACGCTGGTGTTTGCGCTGCAAGATGACGGCGGCGTGGCCACATTTGACGCAACGCAACAAACGCTGCACTTTACCGGTGCAGGCACGGCTGTGGTGCGGGTATCCGTGCAAGGCGCAGACCTGCACAAGGACCTGACCATCAACTATCAGCCGCCCAAGGCCCATGCGCTGCCCAACGAGCCTGTCGATCCCGACACGCAAGGCAAGGAGCTCAATCTCAGCTTCTATCAGGAGGACAACAAGAGCAGCGTCAAGCTGGATATCACCGACCCCGAAGGCTACACCCACGAGGTGCAGTTGGAAGAGGACAACGGCGTTGTGCAAGTGGACGAGCAAGGCAATATCACGCCGCTGAAAGGCGGATTTGCCACCATCAACGTGGTGTTTACGCCCAACACAGTGATGATGTTTGCGGCGAGAAACTCCGTCCCCGTGCAAAAAATTGTGTCCTACACCATCTACGTGGATAAGCCTGTCGCCTACGAGGATATCAAATTCTCGCCGGATAACGGCTTTGTCACCTCCAAGTACACATTCGGCTACTCGGTGACGATCGACGTCAACATGGACGTGCTGGAAGGCAAAAAGATACTTGTGGACGGCGCAGAGCAAACTGTTGCAACCGACCGCCCCACATTCAGCTTTGCCGGATTGGACTTTGGCGGCAAGGACGAAAGGACAGTCACCGTATCGGTGGTCTACACCGAGCAGGCCAAGCAATGCGGCATCACCAAGGACGAGCTTGTCAGCAGGTCGCTGACGGTGCGCACCACCAAGCAAACGCTTACAAGCGGGGTCAAGGTGCAGTGCGGCGAAACCACCTTTGCCACGGACAACAACCAATTGTATTTTGACGATCTGGGCGCACAACTGACGCTCACCGTGACGCTGGACAACCCTCAACCGAGCGACTTCCGCTTTGACGAGGCCACCAAAACCGCGGATATCAAGTTCAACGAGCACACGTTCTTTGCCGTTGACGTGGCCGTGGCGCAGGGCGGCACAAGCGCAACGATCACGCTGGTATCCAACGGCACGGGCAGCTTGTCTACCAAGCTGGTGGTTGCGGGTATCGAGTTTGGCGTAAACGTCAAGGCGGACACCGTGGCCCACAGCCTGGAAGTAAGCTACAACACCACTGCGCTCAGCTCGGGCACGACCTACTCCACATTCCTTGGCAAGCTGTCGCTGACAGTGCTGCTGAAAAGAGACGACGGCAAAGCAATCACCAACACCAAGCTGAAATACACTTTCGGCGGCAAGGTGACAGAGCTGGACGAAAACAAAGTCAGCTACACCATCGTGCTGGACCTGTCGGGCGCAACAGAGGCGACGACTTTCGGTGCGGAGAGCGGCAAGGCAACGGGGTTTGCCATCACGCTCAACAAACTTTTGCCGCAAGATCTGGAATACTACCTTACCTATCGCAATGACGGCGGACTGGATGTGGAGCTGGATCGCTTCAAGCTGCCCGACGGCAACAAAACGATCATCAACCTTGCGGCTGCAACGGAAAAACTCACCTTCCACGCCAACTTCGGCAGTTTGAAGAACGTCAACCTGCTGGGCCGATTTGACAAGGATATGGAAAGCTGCTTTGCCTTTGTTGCAACAACGGGCAACGAGGGCTGGACAATCAGCTTCAATGCGGACACGGGCGAATTGACCGTGACGCTGCCCACAGGCGCCAAATTCCTCGATACGGAGTGCACATTCAGCGTCAACGGCCAAGGCAAAACATTTGTGTTCAATCGCACAAACGTAGCAAAAATCACCTTTACCGGCTTTGACAGCACCGACGACACCAACGGCGGCGACGTGTACAAGGGATATCAACAGGTGAGGGTGTTTGCCAAGCAAAGCTACTACTCCGACCGCACAAGCAACAAGGTAGTAGACTACTTTGCAATGCCCTTTGCCGCCTACACCAGCGGCACAGAGAGCGGCACATCCACTGCCAACACGGCGTTGGTGAGGTGGACGCTTACCAAATGGGTGGGCGACAAGGCTGCCGAGGGCGCAGAGCAATATGTTGTGTCGCAAAAGGGCACCACGGTCACCGTCAACAAGGGCGGCGCCACCACCACCTACACCATTGTGCCCGCAGACGGGCAGGACAGCACGCTGCAAGCAGAGGACGGCAATGCCATTGCCCAAGGCGGCAAATGGTTGGGCGACACGCAGGTCCCCTGGGTGGACGTGTACGCCAAGACGGACGAAGCCCGCATCTACTTTGGCGAGTTTGTGGGGCTTAGCGAAAGCGACGTGCAAAACGACTACTTTGGCAACTTTGGCGAGCAAGCAAGCTGGACGCAAGTGGAGGACAACGAGGATAACTACGACGGCAGCGGCAGAACGTTTGCCGCATCCGAGGGCGCATATAGCTACCTCAATGTGACGGCGGACGACGGCGTGGACGGCAGCGACGGCGAAGGCAGCAAGGTGAGCGTGCACTACAACTTCAATGTGCTGCAAGACAAGGACGTCTGCAACGTGTTTGACGCCGAAGGTTACTACGCCAACTCTAAGGTGGTGCTGCACGAAAACCTTTACGGACCGGGCGAGGATCAAAATGCCGACGGCTCTGCTGATGAAAAATTGGTGCTGAACGAGACGACAACGGACGTGGACTCCACCAAGCTTGGCAAAACCACCATTTACGGTAACGGCTATCAGATAAATCTGCAAGCACGTCATGAAACTATACCCAACGATAAATATAACAACAGTGCAAACGTGAGATTTGACACGCTGTACAACGTGATTGTCAAAGGCTGCAACCCTGTGGAAAAAGTCAATATGCTGACGGTGCGACAGTACATTGTTTTGAAAGGCGCATACTATTGCGACATTCAATACTTTACAAAACTGTTTAGCAATTACAGTACAGGCGAAGAACGCGACAAGTACTTGGGATTTAACACGAAAATGATAAAAATGTATTTGAAAAATACCGTTTTGAGGAATTGCTCTCAACAGGCAGTTCTTTTGTGGGCATCCTACAAACTTGACAGCGGAATCTGGCTTGACGCATGTGATAAATTTGATTTGTACTTGGAAAATGTCGTCGAGACCGACTGTCTGTTGGGATTTAACGCCATGGGATTGTCATATCACAGTGGAGTTACCATTTATAACATTTGGATAAAAGGCGGTTTTGACTGCTTGGACTATGACAATGTAAACGATTTCTCGGAAAAATCTAAATATTTTACCGAATTTGGCGTACAAGATATAATCGATCAAAACGTTAATGTGGTGAAAGATTGGATGGAATGGTTTGGGCAAAGTAGAAATGTAACTAACCGTCTCAATTCCTACTTCAATCCCGTTATCACAGGTTTGTTGGGTGGTGTACAAGTCGGAATACATTGCTGGGACGGAGCAAAGTATAACAAATTAGATACAACAGATATACTCTACAAGAGTACGTATCAGAAATTGAACAGTGATGAATTTAGTCATCCAACACAAAAATTATCCAACAATTTGGAAATACAGCGTACAGCCACCATTAAACTTACTGCTGATAGTTTGGGCATGACTATTTACTCCTATTCGGATCAAGCGTCGAAGGATAGCGGAGTGACGGGCGACACGGGCGATAGAGATTGGAAACTGCTGTTTACCAGAGACAGATACATCCGCTTGCTGTGCCAATACAAATCGGCAGACGCCGAAGGCAATCTGGTAAGAAACGACGACCACCTGCTGTGGCACATGCAAAAGGCCTATCGCGACCTGTCGCTGATCAAGGGCAGAGAAGAGGACCACATCAAATCGTTGGTGGACTCGCTGAAAGGCGTGACCTGGACGGACGGCACAGGCATTGACGCCAACGGCAACATTGTTGTCAATGGCGAAACTGTTGTGAAGTACCAGGACATCATTGCCCCGACGCAACCGTAGGATCGGACGACCCCCTTGCGGGGCCAACAAATCACTTTGTAGCAACTGAGGTTGGGATTGGCCTGCACGCCATATCTGCTGCACACAGATAACCTTTGCCTCGTTTGCGATATCAACTTCTTCATGGG
>CANPXV010000019.1 GCA_947586855.1 uncultured Clostridia bacterium | reverse complement strand
TTGGTCCAGGTGCCGCCGTGCACAAACAGCTCGCCGAGGTCCTTCATCATCTGCGCCTTCTTTTTGCTCATGGCGTAGCGCACGTTGTCTGCCAGCGCCATGCTGAACCCTGCCAGTTTTTGCACCAGCTGCATGACCTGCTCCTGATACACAATGCACCCGTTGGTGACGCCCAGAATGGATTCCATCGAGGGGTGCAGATATTTAATTTTGGATTTGTCGAATTTGCAGTCGATGTAGTCGCCTATGTACTGCATGGGGCCGGGGCGGTACAGGCTGATACCGGCGATAATTTCTTCCAGATGGGCGGGCTTCATCTTGCGCATAAGGTCGCACATGCCGCCGCTTTCCAATTGGAAGATACACATTGTGTCGCCGCTGCTTATCAGGCTGAACACATTTGGATCGTCGTAGTTGTCGGTGCCGAACTCCACCTTGACACCGTAGTCCTCGTAGATGTAGTCGCAGGCTTTTTTGATGTCGGTGAGGGTGCGCAGCCCCAAAAAATCCATTTTGAGCAGACCCAGCTCCTCCACCTCGGTCATGGTGTACTGCGTGGTGACGACGCCTCCCTTGGCCAAAGAGCCGCCGTTGGTTTGCAGGGGAACGTGATCGCTGACCTTTTCTCGGCAGATGACCACGCCCGCAGCGTGCATGCCCGTCTGGCGGGGAGAGCCCTCGATACGCATGGCAATATCCAGCAGCTTGTGGGTGGCGGGGTCGTTGTAGGCCTGTATCAGCTCGTCGGAGATGTACTTGTCCTCTTCCTTTTTGTAGGGCGCTTTGCCCATCAGGTGGCGGAGGGTATATTTGAAGTTGTCGGGCACCATTTTGGCCAGACGGTTGGATTCGCTTATCGGAAAACGTAGCACACGGGCCACGTCTCTGATGGCGTTTTTGGCGGCCATGGTGCCAAATGTGACAATCTGGCAGACGTTGTCGTTGCCGTACTTGCGGTGAACGTAGTCTATCACCTCGCCCCGCCTGTCCATGCAAAAGTCCACGTCGAAATCGGGCATGGATTTGCGCTGGGGGTTGAGGAAGCGCTCGAACATCAGGTTGAAGCGGAAAGGCTCCACCTCTGTTATACCGATCAGGTAGGCAATCACACTGCCTGCACCGCTGCCTCTGCCCGGGCCGACGGGTATGCCGTTGGTTTTGGCATAGTTGATGAAATCCCACACAATCAGGTAGTAATCTACAAAGCCCATCGAGCAAATGACGTCGTACTCGTACTTGATCCTGTCCAGCACCTCTTGCGAGGGGTTGGGATACTTTTTGGGGAGGCCTTGCTGCACCAGATACCACAGATAGTCGGGCGAGGACATGCCGTCGGGCGGCGTGTACAGCGGCAACAGCTTTTCCTTGCCGAAATCCACATTGCACTTTTCGGCAATTTCGAGGGTGGTATCCATGGCTTCAGGCAGATTGGGGAAGAGCAAACTCATCTCGTCGTAGTCTTTGAGGTAAAATTCCTCCCCCTGAAACTTCATGCGGTCGGTGTCGTCCAGATACTTGCCCATGGCCACGCACATCATCACGTCTTGCAGCTCGGCGTCCTCCTTGTTGAGGTAGTGGACGTCGTTGGTGACCACCGTCTTGATGCCCAACTCGTGCGCAAGCTGTATCAGCTGCGGCATGACGGCGTCCTCGTCGTCGATACCGTGGCGCTGGATCTCGATGTAGTAGTCCTCGCCGAACAACTGCTTGTACTGCAAGGCAAGCTGACGGGCCTCCTGCGGGCGGTCGGCAAGCAACAGACGGGGCAGCTGTCCCGCAATGCACGCCGAAAGGCAAATGAGCCCCTCGGAGTACTTGACAAGGGTGTCGAAGTCGATACGGGGCTTGTAGTAGAAACCCTCTACAAAGGCGATGGAGTTGAGGCGGCACAGATTGTAGTAGCCGGTGTTATTTTTGGCCAGCAAAATCAGGTGGAAGTACTCCTTGTTTTCGAAACCCACGCCGTGCAGATTTTCGCACATATAAAACTCGCACCCGATGATGGGCTTGACGCCCGCCTCGTGCGCCGCTTTGAGAAACTTCCAGGCGCAATACATGTTGCCGTGGTCGGTGACGGCTACGGCGGGCATGTTGAGCTGCTTGCAACGGGCCAACAATTCGTCGATACGGGTGGCGCCGTCCAAAAGGCTGTATTCGGTGTGAAGATGCAGGTGTACAAATGGTTTCATTGGTGTTTCCTTTGTTGGTCGGCAAGCTGCATCAGCTTGTCAAAGCGATGTTTGACGCCGCTTTTGGACAGGTGAGTTTCGGCGGCGATCTCTTCCAGAGTGTATTCGGGGTGGGCCTCTCGTATCAGCGCAATCTGACGCAGTCCTTCGGGCAGGTTGTCCCACAGGCCGCTGCTGCGCAATTGCCTGATGGCATTTGTCTGGCCGGACGAGGCGGCGACGGTTTTTTCGATGTTGGCCAGCGCACAGTTGTTTTGGCGGTTGACGTCGTTGCGCATGCTGCGCATGATACGGACGTTTTCCAGATCCATCATGGCGCCCGTTGCGCTGACATACACCAAAAAGTCGGATATGCGGTCGCCGTCTTTGAGGTAGAGCACAATATGATTTTTGCGGGGCATACGGTGGAACCCCGCTGCGGGATAGCCCTCCTGCACGACAGCGGCCAGTTCGGCGTTGGCAAAGCGCAGTTCCAGGTGGTACTTGGCATCGTCGGGATCTGCGGCGTCCTTCATCTGCGGCGCCACCACCGACCCTGCCGATACAAACAACCCCTGCATAAAGGCCTTGCGGCAACAGGGCTGCGACGGCAACAAAGTGCCGGCGTCGGCAATGGCAAGCGCACCGTCGGCGTCTCGCACGGTTAGCCCCAGCTCCTCGCCGAGAGCGGCGTCCAATTGGCAGCTGTACACCGCTGTGCCCTTGGCGGATATGTTGTAGGAATTGACAGCGGTCGTGTGCCCCAAACCCTCCGCCAGACGGCCGATAAGCGTGAGAAACTCGGCATTGTCGCTTTCCACACTGAAACAATAGCCGCCCTTGATGAGCGTCATGGAGCCGACAGCCTTCAAAACGGCCGTCAAAAAGGACTTTGCGCAACAGGGTTTGGCGTTGCGCACCGACTTGATGATCTCACTCTTGACGCTCTGCGAAAAGGTCATTGGTATGCTCCGTAAAGTTGACAAGCTGCACTTCGCACTTGGCGACAATGCCGTATTTGCGCCGCAGCACAGCTTGCAAATGCTGTATCAATAAGTATATATCTTTTGAGGAGGCGTTGTCAACATTAAGCACAAATCCCGCATGTTTTTGCGAAACTTGTGCGCCGCCCAAACGGTAGCCCTTCATGCCCGCTTCGTCTATCAGGCGGCTGACCGCCACCCTTTCATGAAAAAGCACGCACCCCGCCGATCGGGCGCCAAGCGGTTGCGAGGCAGCCTTTTTTTCGCGCATCTGCCGCATGGTCTGGCGTACTTGTTGCGGCGTAGAACGGCCGAACTTCATCCTGACGGCCAGCACCGTCATGTTGCGGCGGCGAAAAACGCTGTCCCGACGGAAAAAGCAGTCGTTAGCCCTGATGTGACGCACTTTGCCGCCATCTAAAACTGTGACAAGGCACACAATATCTGCCATCTGCTGACCGAAACAGCCGGCGTTGCCTGCTACGGAACCGCCCACAGTGGCGGGCAAACAGCCCAAAAACTCGCCCCCGTGCAGCCCTTTTGCCGCCAGAGCCTGCGCCACTGCCGCCGTGGAAGCGCCACATTGCGCCCGAACGTATCGGCCACGCACATTGAATCGGTTGACGTGCACCGTCACCACCGCCACACCGTCGAAAAAGTCGTCGGAGGCCAGCACGTTGCTGCCTCTGCCCAGCACCACAAAGGGCACGTGGAGCTTGCGCAGCAATTTGAGCGTTTTTGTCAGCTTGCGCACGCTATCGGGAAAAGCCACTATACAAATTTTACCCCCTGCGCCCAAAGTTGTCAACCTGTCAAAGGCCAAATCGAGGCGGGTCTGCACCCTGAATTTTTTCATTTTTGCCAACAGGCAACGGTACACATCGCTGTCCATATCACACCGCCAAGGTGCTTAGCGCTGTTTGTCGCTGACGAGCCACGGCGTCGGCATCGCCAAACACATTGGGCACATAGCTGCCGCTTAGCGCAAGCTCGCATTGGAGATAGCGCTCGTCGGTGTAGATACTGCCCTCCAACACCGAAAACAGACACAAATTGACCAGTGCGGACTGCGTTTGCTCGCTGAGAAGGTGCTCCGCAAAGGCCCGGCAGGGCGCAGATTTGTCGCCCGAAGCGGCCGAAATGCCCACATATTGCACCAGATCGGTGTAGCCTCCCAGCGGCGCAAAGGCAAGCGTCTCCAACGTGCCGTCCGCCTCTCGACGGAACAGGCGACACATATCCCGCTGCGTGCCCAACAGCGTAACCGCCGTGCGATTGGCCAAAAATTGCTCGTAAGCCATGTATTGCGTGACGCTTTCGTCCGCCGTTATGCTGCCCCGTCCGCCGCTCATCGCCAGCGCCGAGAGAGGGCTGTTGTAGGGCGTGAAGCCGCACACAAGGGGCGCCAAAGACACGTCCGTTTTGCCCACACGGCGGGTGTAGGTCTGCGAAAGGGCTTTGCTTAGCAGCTGCTCCTGCGAGAGCATTGCGCTGCGAGCCAGCAAACAGTACACGCCCGTGTAGATCGGGAGGGCATACTGCGTGCCGTTTAGCTGCCCGGAAAGCAAAAAGTTATCCCGCACGGCCCCCGCAGCACAGTCGCATGCGCCCAGATAGGGCTGCACCAAGGCACCCGCACCCCTCGAAAAGCACACAATGTCGAAGCTGTCCCCCTGCTGCAATTTGGCGGCAAGCTGCTCTACCGTCAGGTCGGTGACGTGCACAAACAGGCCGCTGTGCTGTTTTTCGAACTGCGCCGCACGGGCCTTCAACCAGGAGCTGCGGCTGCCCACGCCGCCCTCGAAGCTCTCCACGTTCCACATCTCCACCACGCCGCTGTAACTGAGGCCGCTTTGCGTTTGCGGACGTATGGGCAGGTGAGGCAACGCCCACGCCACCGCACCAACTATCAGCACCGCCACCAACGCCAAGGGCAAAACCATCTTCAATATGCGCCCGCCCGACTTGCGCTTGGGCTTGTCGGGACGTTTGCTCGGCTCCTGCACCACCTTCCAATCAGACATAACTTGCCACCTCTTTGCAGATTTGTTGCTACATTGTATGAGGGCGCAGGGCGCAGTTTGACCGCTTGCGCACAAAACGACGGCACATCTTTTGCAGGGTTTTGTCGAGAGGGGCACCGCCGCCGTCGCAAAATGTACGCCCCGTGCGGCAAAGGGTTTACAAACGAAAGTTTTTACTGTATAATGAAAATAACTCTTTCGAGCTGTGTTTTGGCGCAAATTTACCCTTGAAGAGCACTTCTACGCTATGAAACTCAACTACAAACGTACAATTTTGGTGGGATTTGCCTTTTTCCTCATTTCGGCATTCTGGCAGGCCTACGACACCATCATCCCGCTGATGCTCACCAACAAGTTTGGCCTCAACCAGACCTGGTCGGGCATCATCATGTCGCTGGACAACGTGTTGGCGCTGTTTATGCTGCCGCTGTTTGGGGCGCTGTCGGACAAAAAGGACACCCGCTACGGCAAGCGCACGCCCTTTATCGCCATTGGCGCCATTGTGGCCATTGTGTGCTTTGTGGGGCTGACATTTGCCGATAACGCCCAGCTGAGCAAGCTGTCCGAGGGCACCAAAGAGACCTATTGGACGCAAAACTACACTGTGGAAAACAGGGACTACCACAACATCACCAACAACGAGGTGCCCTCGCAGTACACCGTGCGGGACTACGCCGCCAAGATGTACTTCAACAAGACCTTTGACCAACTGACCGATCAACAAAAGGCGCAGGTGGAAAGTTGGTACAAGAGCGACGAACTCAACTACGACACCGTGTACGTCTACACCAAACCTGCCGATGGCCAAACCGAAAGCTATCGCCTGTGCAAAACGGAAAACGGCACCACCGTCTACGCCGACACGGGCGAAAAAGTGACCGAACGCACCACCAACGCCTACTCTTCGCTGGTAAGCGACGCCGAGGCGCAGTTTGCCAAGAGCGTCACCAAGGCCAATTGGTGGATATTGCTGATATTTATCGCTGTGCTGCTGACGGTGCTGGTGGCAATGGCAACATTCCGCTCTCCCGCTGTGGCGCTAATGCCCGATGTGACGGTGAAACCGCTGCGCAGCAAGGCCAACGCCATCATCAACCTGATGGGCACGGCGGGCGGCTTGTTGGTGCTGGTGCTGGGCATGATATTCGGCACGGGCGCCGTCAAAAATCAGATGATGAGCTACACGGGCTTTGTGGCAGCGGTGTGCGGCATCATGCTGGCGGCACTTGTGGTGTTTTTGCTGACCGTCAAGGAGAAGCGTTGGAACATCGAAATGCTGCAAGCGCAATCCGCCCTGGACGAAAACGAGCCGTCGGAGGAGCCACAACAGGGCGAAGAAAAGCTATCCAAGGATAAGCTGCGCTCGCTGATATTGATACTTGCCTCGGTGGCGCTGTGGTTTACCGGCTACAACGCTATCACCAGCAAATACAGCGTGTATGCGCTGAACGTGCTCAACAAGGACTACAACACCACCCTGATGATTGCCCAAGGCGCCGCCATTGTGGCATATGTGCCCGTGGGCATTGTCGCCGGCAAAATCGGGCGCAAAAAATCCATTTTGGCGGGCATTGTGATGCTGACGGCGGCGTTTTTCGGGGCGATATTCGTCACGGCGTCCAGCCCGTCCTGGCTGCTGTGGATACTGTTTGCGCTGGCAGGCATTGGCTGGGCCACGATAAACGTAAACAGCTTCCCCATGGTTGTGGAGCTTAGCAAGGGCAGCAACATCGGCAAATACACGGGCTACTACTACACGGCGTCTATGGCGGCGCAGGTCATCACGCCGATACTATCCGGTGCGCTGATGGACGCATTTGGCACCATGTCGATACTGTTCCCCTACGGCGCAATATTTGCGGCGGCGTCCTTTGTGACGATGCTGTTTGTGCGGCACGGCGACAGCAAACCCGAACCGCCCAAAGACAAGTTGGAAATGTTGGGCGATTAACACCTCGCCGGTGAGGCAAGCAGGAAGAGATTGCTACTTAATATATGTACCTCATTGGTCGGGGATAATTTACTGCGCAACCGACACCCATCGGCTTTTAGCATCTGATTTTGTGTTTTGGTTGCACCTGCAACACAACATTTATCACAGAACTGAACTAATCAAGAAAAAAGAAAACGGCTTGAAGTTGCAATGCTTCAAGTCGTTATTTTTATGTCTATTTGCAATATGTTTTTGTTGCAGAGGACAGCGTTTTGCCGCAATGGGGTGCGAAAAAAAGCAAAACGGCGTTGCAACGGCAAGGGTTACAAGCGAGCGCTACTGCTGTGCGCTATCGGATATGCCCACAAAGATTTTGGTGGGCACGGTGCGCAAGATCAGCCATACGGCGAAGCCCACGATGACGCCCGCCACCACGCCAATCAGCGCCAGCCAGGGCATGTAGGCAAACATTTCGGCGGTGTCGCTTACCAGACAAAACACGATGTTTTGCGCCAGATTGTGCATCACGGCGGCCACGACGGATATCGCCACAATGGACACGCGGGGATAGGCAAACTCCACCAGCACGGCCGATACCGCCACCGACACTATGCCGGCTGTCATGCTGTACATAAGGGTGCTGATGTTGCCCGTGAACAGGCTACCCAGCGTTGTGCGGATGATCACCAGCACAAAGGCCTCGGTCGGGCCCATCACAAACAGCGTCAGCAGCGAAAAGATGTTGCTGAGGCCCATCTTGGCGCCCGGCAAAAACAGCGGCGGAAAAAGGCTTTCCACCATAAACATTATCAGACCCATCGCCGTCAGCACCGACAGCAGCGCAATGCGCCTTGCGGAAAAAAACTTGCGTTTGTTGCTCATTCCGTCACCACCTTCAATCTGTTGGGACTGCACACTATCGCCCCGCCCGAACGGGTGACGGCAGGAAAGTTGCGCACGCAATCCTTGTGGAAACCGCACACGGCGTCTAACATCTTGGCACTTGGCTCGGTGCGGTCGATGCCCAGCACGTTGTAGCGCTGTTCGCCGTCCACCTCTACGGAGAAGCGCACCTGCACGCCGCTGTCGGAGGGGGTTTCTTCGATGACCCAGCCTCGGCTGTTTTGCGTGTTGATGACGCTTTCGCCCCGCAGCATGTTGTACACATACAGCACTTCGCCTGTCTTTTCGTCGATGACGGTGATCGTTTGCAGTTGGGTATCCTGCTTGTCAAACACAAACACCACAAACAGCACCGCAATAAGCAGCACCACCGCCATGTACACAAGCACGTCGCCAATGCGGAAGGGCTTGTCCCTGCGGGCGGCCTCTACCTTGGCCTGCGTGGATTTGCGCCCGCGCACAAAGTGATACACCACCAGCGCCACCGCAGCCACACCCAACAGGCAGCCCAGCACGATAAGCAGCGTTTTGTAGGTGTTTTGCTGCACGTTGAAGCGGGCATCGGCGTTGTAGACAAAGGTGCCGTCGGGATTTCTTTCCAGCGCCCAACCAAATTCGTCAAAGGCGTCAGAGGCGGATTCTACCTGCGATTTGTCGTAGTTAGTCAGCAGTTGCTTGCGGCCGTCGGACGTCTGGTAGCACACCACAATGCCGATGTTGTTTTGTTTGAGGTAGCCGTTGACAAACTGCACAATGCCCTCTCGGCCCAGCACCGTCAGCGCCGTGGTGAGGCAGTCGCTTTTGGCCGCCCAATTGTCCCCTGCGCCGTCGGGCACCACCACCGTGACGCCCCTGACGCCCGTTTGGGCAGGTCTGCCCGTGGAGCCGTCCAAAATATGTGCATACTCTACGCCGTCGGTTGTGTACTTGCGCACGTTTTGCCCGCTGGAAGATATGCTGCAATCCTGCACAGAAATATCCAACAGCGCCGTGGGATACAGTTGCGACATGGGGTCGAAGGGGTCGGCAATGCCCAATTTGGCGGCGCCGCCGTCGTAGTAGCTGCCGTAGGCCATGCTGCTGCTGCCTGCGTCCACATTGTAGCGCTGCAAGCCCAGCTGTGCCAAACGCTGCTTGATACCGTCCACCACATAGCCCTTGGCAATGCCGCCGAGATCTATCCATTGGTCGTATTGCACGCCGTCCACAACGGCGGGGGCAACGTTTTTGGTGACGAAATAGCTGTCGCCTTGCTGCTCCAAGATGACGGCCTGCTGCGAAAAATCCACAAACCGCCCGTCGGAAAAGGCCTCGATGTACTTTTGCTCGGGCAGGGGATAGCCGTTGCTCCAAAACTGCTCGGCTGTCACACTTCTATCGTAGGGCAGGCCAAAGTCGCCCCGACTGTATATGCGGGAGGAAAATCCCCACAAATCCACCAGCCTGTACACGGCGGGATTGTAGGCGCCATCGGTGACGGAATACATCTCTTGCGCAATGGACAGCATGTTGTAGGTATCGGCGGAGATTTGCAGCCGCTGCCCCTGCGTGGCGGTGTTGTAGAGGTACACCTCCGACTTGGGCAGATGTTGCCCGTTGGTCAGCTCGCCGCCGTCATATGAGGTGTTGGCCAGCTTGTCGATACCGTCGATGTAGGCGTCCAACTCGCCTATGAGCTGCACAAGCTGCGCCCTGACGGCCGATTGGTCGGCGTTGAGATTGCCTCCTATGGCAAAGTTTAGCGGCATCTCGGGCGAGTCGTACAGGCTGACGCTGACGGCGATGTCGCTGCTGCCGAAATAGTACTCGGCAAAATACACGCCCACAACCTTGTCGCCGTCGGTGATGTTGACCAAGCGCAGCTGCTTGCCGTTGGCCGAAAACTCGTAGGAATTGTCCGTCGATTGGGCGCAGGCAAAGCCGCCGTCCGCAAAAAGCGCACAGCAAACAACGCCGCAAAGCAGCACTACAACCAACCAAACGGAAAATTTTTTCATACTTATTTTTGGAGCAATGCCCCCTGTATCAAATTTGCAAAAACACGGCACGATGATGTGCCAACGCCGGCAAAACTATCCTTTGTGCACCACGATCTGGGGGAAAGGTATGCCGATACCGTTTTCGTCGAACATATTTTTGACGGCGGCATTCAGTTCTCGGTTGGCGGCAAAAATATCCGCCTCCTTGCAGTGGCAGGTAAATTGCAGCGTGACGCCGCTGGCACCCAAAGCCGCAACGCCGTCGTAGGACACCTCGTCGGTGGCATGCTCCACTTTAAGCTTGCCGACGTGCTTTTTGATGAGCTTTTCCACCTCGGGCAAGCGGGCGTCGTACTCCACGTCGATGAGCGTTTTGGCGATGGAGACGTCGGTGTCGTGGTTGATGACGCCCCGCAGGTCGCTGTTGTTGATGATCTTGACGTTGCCGGCCGCCTTCAACTTGGTGGTGCGCACGCCGATGGACACCACTTCTCCTCGGAAGTCGCCCACCGTCACAAAGTCGCCCACGTTAAACTCGTTTTCAAACACGATAAACAGCCCCGCAACGATGTCGGCTATCAACGACTGCATGCCAAGGCCTACAATCAAGGTCAACACTCCTGCGCCCGTGATAAGCGCCGTTGTGTCCACACCGAAGTTGCCCAAAACAACGATGACGATCACCACCGCCGTCAGCCAGCTTATCAGGCTGCGCACCAGGCTGGACACGGTTACGCCTCGCTGCGTTTTGCCAAAGGCCTTGTGCACAATGAGGGATATGACGGTGACAATCACCAAGATGATCGTGACGGACTGTATGCACTTGACCAGCGTGGGGACCAACTTTATCACGTCGTCGAAAAACAACACGCCCGTGTTGGGTTGCACAAACGGACTTTTGCTCGGGTCGCTGCCGAACAACCATTCGTAAAACACATAGCTGAGCACCGTGACGGCCAACATTATCCCCAAAACAATAAGTTTGACGGGGCCGATTGCACGTAATTTTTTGTTGAGGGCTGCGCCCTTGTTGTCTGCGGACATAGAAATCGCCTCCTTGTTTGCAACAAATATTATACACCGATAGCGGCGTTTTGGCAACAAAAAGCACCACTGTGCCGCCGCTCCGCAAATGAAAAACTCGACCCTGTTGCGGGGTCGAGCTTTTGCGTCAGTTGATGTTATTGCTCAATTATTTGACTTTGGACAGAGCATTTTGCACAGCTGCAATCACGCGAGCAGAAGATTGCGTTCCACCTGTGATGGACCAATCAGCTTTGTAAGCAGCGTCAACGCCAACAGTATAGGACTCAGCAGCAGTTATGTTTCCAGAGGGAACAGTAACTTTGATGGCCTTGACTTCGTCAATGGTCTTGCCTTCGAACTTTTGCAGGAAGCTGGGATAAGCATCCTCTACTGTGTCATGGCTTGTCCAACCATTGGCGGGGTTATCAGCAGTTGTCCTGACCCATTGATCATAGTCAACAAGTTCGACCTTGGCGATCTTGTCGCCATTGACGGTAACCTTTACCTTTACGCCATATGTGGAGTTCCAATCGGTAACGGTGTAGCTGCATTCGCCCTCGTAGGTCGTTCCGCAAGCGGCAAGAACGGCAACGGCGGATACCATCATTACTACTGCAAGAGCAATAACAATAAGTTTCTTCATGTTCTTTCTCCTTCAAAAAATATATTTTTTGTTATTTCAGGCTGATGCCGTGAAATCGATTTTTGCGGTGCATGCGTGGGTTTTGCATTGCGCCCACACATTTACCATTGTGATTATACCACAAAGCGTCTCAAACAACAACCTTTTGACGGCCCCTTTTGCATTAAAAAATCTTGCGGAGGTCATAAGTTTTTTTTATGGAAAAGCGTTTTGGCACAATTTTTGACAAAGTTGCATATGTGCGCATATGCACATCTGCCCAAGCGAGAGTTGTGACGAGACCTATCCGAGAGTGCCGGCGGTACGGAAAACCCCGACAAAGGTCTAAAAAAGGAAGGCACGTGCAGTGCCTTCCTTAGTAGTTTGTTTCCTACTTGCCTCACCAGCGGGGCGAGCGGGTGATGCCAAAAAACAAGCTGCTTTCAACTAAACTCTGCAATCACGGACCTGCGCCGAGATTGCAGACCTCCCCGGGGGTGCTGGGGGTACGGGAGACCCCGGCGAAAGTCAAAAAAAATGAAGGCACGTGCAGTGCCTTCCTTAGTAGCCCGACCAAGTCGGCGCTTGCGCCCCGTAGGGGTCGGTTGCGTAGTCAACCGAACCGACTTGCGCTTGGTCGGAACTCAGTATGCTCTTGCTACTATCGCCACGGTGAGATTGTCGCCCTTGTGGCCGCAGCAGGTGCAACTATCCTGGAAGGGCGCTTCGTCCAGCATCACCCGCACTGTGGCCTGAAAACGCTCCTTGAAGGCGGCCTCGCAAGCGGGGTCTCGGTCCCAGACCACCTTGGCAAAGCATTTGTCGTCGAGGATTTGGCCCAATTCGTCCATGTTGTGGGCGTACTTGACGTGAGCGTCACGGAAGGCGAGGGACTTGGCGTACATATCCTGCTGAATGGCGTCCATAAGCTGCGTGGCAGAGCGGGCCAGATCGTCCAGCGGCAGGGTAAACTTTTGCAAGGTGTCTCGGCGAGAGCAGGTGGCTACGCCGTTTTCGATGTCTCGGGGGCCGATCTCCACACGCAGGGGGACGCCCTTCATCTCCCACTCGTTGAACTTCCACCCCGGTGATTGGTCTCGGGTGTCCAGCTCTACACGCAGGCCGCACTCACGCAGGCTGCGGGCAACCTGTTCGGCAACGTCGCTGACGCCTTGCTTGTGGGCCGCAACGGGGATCACCACCACCTGCACGGGGGCTACCTTGGGGGGCAGCACCAAACCGCGCTGGTCGCCGTGCGCCATGATCAGGCCGCCGATAAGACGGGTGCTGACGCCCCAGCTTGATTGCCACACGTATTTGTGGGTGCTGTCCTTATCCAAAAATTGAATGTCGTAGGCACGACTGAACTTTTGTCCGAAGTGGTGGGTCGTGCCCGCTTGAAGACTTTTGCCGTCCAGCATCATGGCCTCCATGCCGTAGGTTTCTTCGGCGCCGGCAAACTTTTCCTTTTCGCTCTTTTGCCCGATAAATGTGGGCATGGCAAGCACGTCCTTGGCAAAATCGCGATAGAGGCGCAGCATAGAAAGGGTTTCCTCGACGGATTCTTCTCGGGTGGCGTGCACAGTGTGGCCCTCCTGCCAGAGAAACTCTGATGTGCGCAGGAAAGGCCGAGTGGTTTTTTCCCACCGCACAACGTTGGCCCATTGGTTGAGTTTGAGGGGCAGGTCCCGATAGCTGTTGATCCACTTGGAATACATGCTGCAAATGATGGTTTCGCTGGTGGGGCGCACCACCACAGGCTCGGCAAGACGCTCTCCGCCGGCGATATCCACAACGGCCACTTCCGGCGCAAAACCCTCCACATGCTCGGCCTCCTTGTTGAGCAGGCTCATGGGGATGAGCATGGGGAAATAGGCGTTTTGGTGGCCGGTGGCTTTGAGACGGGCGTCCAGCTCTCGCTGAATGTTCTCCCATATGGCGTAGCCGTAGGGACGAATGACCATTGTTCCCTTGACGGGGCCGTAGTCCACAAGCTGCGTTTTGATGACCACATCGGTGTACCATTGGGCAAAATCGGTGTTGATATCGGCTATTTGCGTTACAAACTGTTGTGCCATAGTGACGTTTTCTCCTGAAATTTACGCTTGGGCATATGCCCAACCTTTGATGTTAGTATAGTGCAATCGGCGGCGTTTGTCAATCTATTTGTCCTGCTCGGCGGGGTCGGCGGCAGGGTTGTCGGCGGTAGGCGGGGTATCGGGCGACAGCCGCAGACGGGCGTTGCGATTGACACGCACCAGCGGCAAAAAGGCAGTGGCAAACAACACGGCGTTGCACACCGCTTGCGTGATGTAGAAAGCTGCCCCTGCGGTGTAGATCACGGCAAATCGGGGCAGCAGGTCGCTCCACTGGGCGTACCAGCCTGCGCCTGTGTAGCCGACGACGGTATCCACAAAGGACGTGAGCACGCCAAACAGCACCGACAGCACCACGCCCGCAATTGCCGCAACGGACGCCTCGACATACTTGTTTTTGTGCGGAATTTTGCCCAGCAGCCAAAAACAGGTGGCCACCACATTCCAATGCACAAAGTAGGATATTATCCAGGTGTTGACGCCCCATATCGCCATATCCACCGCCACAAATACGTTGACGGCGGGATACACCACCAACGGCCCCCACACATAGGCGCACAGTGCCGCAAGCAACGTGACCACCTCGACATTGGGCAGCACGGCAAAAAGCTCCTTGCCGCCCACCATCAGCGCTGCGTACATGGCGGAAACGGCAATGAGTGCGGCGGTATACTTTGTTTTGCTGCGAGGGGCGCTCACAACTCCACCAACTCGAAATACAGCACGGTGCCCGTCGAAACGGCAAGCTGAGATATGCCCACCTGCGCATATCCGACGGTGACATCGCCTATCCGATAACAAGTGGCGCCTGCGCCGACGCTTTGCTGCGAGGCGTCGCTTGTGTAGACGGCCAAATATTGCCCTGTCTGCACACGGGCGCCGCCTATACCGTTGAGATACTTGCCATAGGCGCTTTGCTGCCAATCAACATACAGGTTGCGGCTTTGCGCAAGATGGTTGATGACGGCCTCGGCAGTAGTTAGCTCCGCAGTGAGATCGACGGGATAAACAGAGTAGTCGTCGGGGCCGTTTTTGACCACGACGGCCATTTGACCGTCCTGCAAGGGCGGCAGAGAAACGCCGTTGAGCTGCGCCGCCTCGGGCGTATCCACGCAGCAGGCAAACAGCATGCAACATGCAGCAAGCGCTGCGATAACTGCACAAAAAAGCGTCCGACGCATAGAATTTCCTCCTGCAAAATCTATATGTAAGTATAGTTGAGTGCGACGATTTTGTAAACTGTTATCACCAAACTTGCGCAAATTGTGCTTGACTTGCCCCGCCGTTTTATCCTATAATGTAGAGGCAAAGGGCTTGGCCCTGCGCACAAAATCTTTTATTCGATACCCATGGGTTGCACGGCGCAAGTATGTGCATCAAACGGGGAACCCCGTGAAATTCGGGGACTGTTCCGCAACGGTAAGCCAGCAATGGACAAGTCCGAATGCCACGCCCACGGTGAGAACCGAGTTGTCGTTTCGAGAAAAGCGACAACAGGGGTCTCATTGGCAAAAAATGAGACCCTAAATTATTGATAAGAGAGGTTGAATATGAAAAAATTGCAACTGACGGCGGCACTGCTGTGTCTGTGCCTGCTGTGCGGCCTTTTTGCCGCATGCAACAACGAGCCACTGCCCCCTGCGGAGTACTCTGTCACGGTGGTTGTCGGCGAGGAACGCTCCGTGCGCACCTGCCCTGCGGGAGAAATGCTGTCGCTGGATCCCGTGCAAAAAAGCGGCTGGCAATTTGAGGGCTACTTTGACGAAGAGGGCAATGTTGTGTCCTTTCCGTACGAGGTGACTTCCGACGTTACGCTGACAGCCCGCTGGCAATACGACACGTTGGCGCAACAACTGACAACAGCGCTGAAAAACTACCTGCAATCGCAAAAATTTGCGCAGTCGGTGGCCAACGCCCAAACGGCTGCGGCCTGGTTGCCGCTATCCTATCTGAGATATGTGCAGGGGGATTTTTACACCGACGCCAATGCGGCGGTATTCAAAAAATACATGAATATGCTGCCCGAGTTGGTAACGGACGGCAAGTTGCTCGACTTAAATTGGGCAGGGTCGGCGGCTGCGGCACAGGGCTGGTACGACATACTCGACTATCTGTACACCTACTCTATCGCCGCCAACGCCTACGAGGAGTATCTGTTTGCCAAGGGGCTGACGGACAACACCTACAAGGTGTACAACAACGCCATTGCCCGCTACCTCGAAAAGATTGACGCTTGGGAGCAATCCGCCACCCAAAACAAATACCAAGTGGCGGGCCAGGAGGTCTACCAGATCAATCTGGCCTCGCAGGCAAACAGCTGGAAGTACTTTTCCGCATCGGTTTTTGACAGAATGTCCCTCGAAAAGGTCACTCAACTGCTGGACGCCGTGGCGCAGGCGACGGGCAGCGTTCTCGGACACGAGCAGTTTTTGCAAGACTACGCTGTGCTGGACGGCAAACATCAGGCCTACGTTGCCGAACAGGAGCGTATCGCACCGCAGTTGCAGCCGCTCACCGACAGATTTAACGAGGTGAGCAACCTGTGGGGCGACCTGAGACGGCAATGGCAGGCAATGGAAGAGGGGCCGCAAAAGGACGCTCTGAAACAGCAGATGGACGCTGCGGAGGCCGAACGGAACGAGCTCATCGAGCAGCGCAACGACCTGCAAAAAACGCTGACGGCGCTGGGCAAGGACTTTGACGACTACTTTGCGCAAAAAAACTTCGCCGACAGATACAAGGGCTTTTTGCCCGTCACACAGGTGGCGTTTGGCATGAGCACGGTTAGCTATCTTGCCATTGTAAAGGCCAATTTGGCGCTGGACTCGCAGCTGCCGCACACCGACAAAACGTTCCTTTCATACTATCAAAAGGACGAAGAGGGCAACTTTACCAAAAAGGGCGGCACGCCCAATTGGGTGGGGCCGTCGGGCAGGCCTGTGGCGGCGTCGCTGTATCGCAACAGCGAGGGCTACGACGTCAACTTTGAAAAATATCGTCAGGGATACTTTCCCTTTACCGATGGGTGGAATCAGCCTCTGGAAGAAATGATAACGCTGGATACGCTGGGCAAGTACTACAATCACGATCTGGGCACGGGCGCCAACGTCACACCGCAGTGGGCACTGCTGACGGGATATATGCATGGCATTGATATGGAAAACTACGTTGTGGCGCAGCCTGTGGAGGGCGAAAACACCACCTACAACATCATCACCCTGTGGAAAGACAACCTGTCCACCGACGAAAAGGGCAGCGTGCTGATATCCGACAACATCGATATGGCTGTGGCGGTGGCATATCTGGCCCGCACAAACGGCGTTGAGGCTCCATCGCCGCTGGGCGCTTTCGACAAGGCTTGCAAGGTGGTGACGGTATGAAAAAATGGCTTGCTGCACTGCTTGCGACGGCGTTGCTGTGCTTGCTGACAACATTTGCCGCTTGCGGAGTGTGGGGGACTGACGCCACAACGGACGACCCGCAATTTTACCCCATTCCGCCCGAAAAGATCCCAACAGACAAACCCGCCGATGACGCCGACATCAACGACGACACCGACGAAACCGAACGGCAAAAGCTGTACACCTTCACTTTGGAGCTGCGCATGCCGTCGGAGAAAACGGAAATTTCGCCCGGGGACAGCTATCCCCACTCCACCATCGACGGCGAGCTTGTTGCACAGTGGACGGTGCCCGTGTTCGGCAACACGCTGTACGAATCGCTGACGAAGATGAGCGAGGACGGCCCCGATAAATTTACGTTCAGGCTGTCGCAGCACCGATTTTATATGCTGCACGACTGCACTTTGGCCGACGGAAGTCACTTCGATCTGGAAACATGCTACATCGCCGCGGACGGAGAATACGGCATGACGGCAAACTTTTTGTCGCTGCTGGGCGAGGACGGCCTGATAGGCACCGACGACGACGTGCAAACGGTCACGCTGGTGTATCGCGGCTGGCTGTACTGAAAAGGAGACAAACTATGAATTATTCGCTGACAAAGGCCGAACGATTGGCCTCTACAAAGGGCGCAAAGGGCTGGCTTACAATGCTTGCGCTGCTTGTTTTGATGTGCGCTGACCAATTTGTGCTGGATATCCCCTTTGCAAATGTGGTGTTTCCGCTGCTGACGGTGTGCGCCGCCTGCATGAGCGGGGTCAAAAATCTGGTGCTGGTGACGCTGTACTCTGTGATATTTGAGCTTAGCTGCGTGGCTTGGTTTCCCGCTGAGCTGCTGCGGGTGCATTGGTGGCTTGCCGAGGTGTGGCTGGGATATATGATGCCCTTTGCGGTGTATCGCCTGTGCAACAGAACATATGCCGATATGAGCATATTTGGATATGCGGCGGTGGCGGCCACTGCCGAACTGCTTTACTATTGGATATCCGTTGCGGCAACCGTGCTGCTGTGGGGAGTGGACTTTACCGCATATCTGGCAAGCGACCTGCCCTTCGAGGCGCTGGGCTGCGCCGCCACGTTTGTGTGCGCATTGCCTGTTTCAGCCTGCTACAAACTGCACACGGGCGAACTGCTGAAAAACAGCCCCGTCCGCAAACAATTGACGGCAAGCTGAACGGCAACGCTGTGCGAGACGACAAGTAGACGCCCGACATCACTTGCCGCACAACAACTTGAATAAACGATCAAAAAACGGCTTGAAATATCCACATTTCAAGCCGTTTTGCTATAAAGTTCTTTTCACCCCAACATTTGCCGTAGAGCCATTTATTCTTCTGTTTCTTCGGGCACGGGGGTAAGCAAGATGGACACGGAAACCTGCGTCTTGTTGCGGTCGGACGGGTCGAACTTGGAAACGCTCAATGTGCCGCCCGTGGTTGCGCTGATGACATAGTGCGTGTTGCCGTCATCTACAAAGTCGGCTGCTGCCCAGCCCGCTGCGGACGGAAGGCTCTTGACATAGGGTGTGCCCTCCACCAACACTTCGTTGGCTTGGCTCTTTTGGTAGGCATCGGCGATGTTGAGCTTGTAGCCCACGCTGTTGGAAGTGTAGTAGAGCGTGTCGCCCTCGATACGGTCGATGGTGACGGAGCTGTCGTTATAGGGCGGATCGAGAATGACCTGAGTCTTGACGCCGTTGCTGTCCTGCGAGACGACATAGATACCGTAGTAGGTGCTGCCTTCGCTTGTGATGCTCTTGGAGTACACTACCCTACCATCCTTCCAGGCCTTGGAGCCGGAAAGGGACGTGCTGAGCGCCACACTGTCGGCATTGTCGGCAGAGCTTGCCCAATACAGCACTTTGCTATCCACCGAGGAGTTTTGGCTGTCCGCCTTGGTGTAGTACACTTGGCCATTGTTGACGGAGCTGATTGTGTAGCTGACGTTGCCCGCCTCGACACTCTTGGAACCGTCGTGCTCGTGCAGCTCGTAGGTGGAGTTTTTCACTATCACATCGTACTTATCCGAGCCGAACGACAGCTTGCAGATACCGTAGAACTTGTCGATGAAGAACAGGCACTTGCCGGAGATATCCCAAGTGACGGAGTTGTAGACGTTTTCTACATCGCTTGCTTCGTCGGTGCCGTTTACCGTGGCGGGGACGCTTGTGCCGGCGGCCACATCAAGATTGTACACCTTGCTGTCCATCACATAGGTGGCAAACAGCTTGCTGTCCTTTTCGGTGTAGACCAGCTGCACCGTATTGTTGGAGAACACAAAGTGCCTTTGCGGGGCGGAGCCGTCCAGCTTGAAGCTTGTCAGCACCAGCTGTGAGGTTTGCTTGTCGCCGCCTGCGGTAAGCTCGTCGTTGGGGGTGGTGATGTACAACCTGTTGTTGAAGATGTACAGCCCGTTGTAGTTGACTGTGCTGCTATCCGTGTTGGCGTTGTAGTAGATGTTGGGCACAACCGTCTCGGCGTGCTCTCTGACATATTGGGCGACCTCGTCGCTCTTTTCGGAAGAGGTCTTGTTGGTCTCGTCCTGGATGTCAAACAGCTTGCCGATATCGCTCAGCTTGATACGCACCACCGAGCCCACTCTGGGGGCGTCCTTGACGTCGTCCGTGTAGGTGTTGACTGCGTTGACATCGCTTGTGTAACCGTTTATATAGTACAGCCACTCGCCGTACTTCACTGCCAGACCGTAGTTGCTGCTTACCTCTGCCTGTGTGGGCGCCGTGACGGGCGCAAAGGGCTTTTCGGAGCAAGCCGCAAGCAACACCGCCATGCAAACGATGAGCGCAACAACAAGTATCAGTGATTTTTTTACTGTTGCTTTTTTCATTACACTACTCCTTAGGTAGATAGTACATACGATATTGATTATAGTACAAAAACATCAAAAAAGCAACCATTTTACGGCAATCTGTTGTGCAAGCGACGCACAAATATCCAAAAACGCTACACCGGTTGGTCGATGGCGGAGATTTGCCCCGTGTCGGCGTCCTGAAACAACATCCAAAAGGCGGTGGGGGCGCTGTCTACATACACAAAGTCCTTGTCCGAAAAGCCCTCTCGCTCGGCAGGCAGCCCGTAGCAGATGTAGCGGATACGTCCCTGCTTTTGCAGCACGCCCAACACAAAATACCTATCCGACTTGGGAAAATCTATCCGCACAAAAAAGGACTCTCGATAGCGGCGCATAAGCGGATAGTAGGGAGGAAACTGCACAAAAACTCGGCCGATCTCCGTGCGGACGCTTTCGTAATAGTCGCAGTGGGCGCCCGTGGCGTAAAAACGTTCGAAGGCGTCGCTGTACTCCGAAACGCTGCGATAACGGCCGTCCGCTTGCACTTTCAGCCGTTCCACATGCTCGGTTTCGTAAAAATTTTGCGTGGAGGCCACAAACTGCTCGTAGGGCTGGGCATCCTGCTGCTGCGGCTGCGTCAACCCGTCCATTTGCCTGTACAGGACGTCGCAATTGTTTTCGCCGAGGTAGGCTCGTGCCGCCTCGAAACACCTGTCCTCCTTTTTGACAAGCAGGCAACTGACCCTGCCAAGATCCTGCTGCGGCAGCGAAAAAACGCAGTTGTTGAGGGTGCTTAGCTGCGTTGCCTGTGCCGCCCGTCCAAAGGACAGCAGCACCCACCACTCTCCCGGCATGATGGTATCGGCGTTGGTGACAAACACCGTGACGGACGTCTCGGCGGCGCCGTCGTTGACAAGTTTGACCAGACCGCACAGCTCCTTGCCCCGCTCGGCAAAGCGTGCGTTGGTTTGTTGAAGAATGAGTATCCGCTTGCAGTACATTGCGACAACCTCCCGTAGTCACCCATCATTGTAGCGTGCGAGCAGGGCCGCAACGGCATAGGTTTTGTCGAATTTGCACTGTTTGCGACAAATTTGCCGCCCCACTTGCGGGTGCGACGGTTACAGGCGACGGATAAGGATGCGCACATAGGGGTCGGGACGGCCGACGGATCTAAGCGATAGCTGCCGAGGCTTGGGCAATCCCTGCTCTTGCACGGCAAAAAAGTGCGGATTTATATCAATAATTTCAAATTGCTCGGGGTTGTATTTATCCAAAAAGGTGACGGGCACGCCCATTGTGCCGTTGTAGTCGCAGGGGATATCGTCCACCTTGTCCACGTTGATGGCGTCGTAGTTGTCATAGGCGGGGTACAGCTGCGGACGATATCGCTTGCGGAGGGGCAGCAGGGCGTGGCGTTTGGTCGTATCCAGATTGGTGAGCCAACAGCCCATGATGTGCTTCAATCGCTTGCCGTTGACGATTTTTTCGCAGGCGTAATCGGGCGGCACCTCGAACCACATGTCGGAGTTGATGTTGCGGTAGCCCGTCCAGATTTTATTTTGCAAAAACAGGGTAAAAATCTCCTTGTAGGCCAGACAATTTTTGTTGCCGATGACGACAAATCGCTTGTTGCAATCCACAAGTTGCGCAATGTAAATGCGAAAGAGCGAAAAGGGCGGGTTGGTGCATACGATATCCGCTTGACGCAGCAGATCTATGCACTCCTGCGAACGGAAATCGCCGTTGCCTTGCAGAGGGGTGAGGCTGTTGCGGGAATCGGACAGGACGCTGCGAATATCGAGAGGAGCGGACGAGGCGGCCAAGCCCTGCGGCAGGGCGTTGACTTCCAACTTGCATGCGGCGGAGGGCGACGGGCGAGGCTCATCAAAAAGGGATTGCTGCACACCGACGCAGTGAGATGGCGCATAGCAGGTGGCAACAAGTTTTTTGAGGGCTAAATTGCAAAAATTTTGGACAAAATATTGCACAAAATTGCTGCGAAACGGGTCGTCGCAATTGCAGTACACCACCTTGCCCGCAAAGTGCTGCTTGTAGTGGTTCAGCTCCCGCTCGATATCCGACAGCTGCGTGTAGAACTCGTCCGACTTGCTCTGCCGAGCATTGCTTAGCACCCGATTTGCCATTTTTACCTCAAATTGAAGGGCATTTTTGATAGCGGTTTGCTATCAAATATGTAAATTATATAGCAAACGGCTATAATTGTCAATGTTGAGGAGGGCGCAATGCGGATTTTTCAGGAGCGACTGACCGAGCTGCGGCGGCAAAACGATCTGACGCAACGGCAAATGTCGCAAAAATTGAATATCAGCCAGCCGTCATACATTCGGTACGAAAAGGGCACGTCCGAGCCGACCTTGGACTGCTTGGTGAAGATTGCCGATATTTTTGACGTTTCTGTGGACTATCTGCTGGGCCGCACGGAGTATTGAAAGAGAGCCTGACTTGCGCCAAGGCTCTTTTTTTGACGGCCGAAAATATTCGGAAACAATTTTTCAATTTGAGGTTTTTGGATACAAAAGCCTCTTTTTGTTGCGTAAATATGTTCAAACAAAGGATATGGGGGTAGGAAATGAAGTTGAAGTGGCAAATAGATAAGAATGGGCTGGCGGTTCAATGGGCTGGCGGATATAATTGTTAAGAAATAAGGGATAA
>CANPXV010000018.1 GCA_947586855.1 uncultured Clostridia bacterium | reverse complement strand
GAGACAGCCAGACGGTTGCGTGGGGCAACTCACGAGGAAAGTCCGAGCACCACAGAGCAAGAGTGCAGGCTAACGGCCTGTGGAGGCGACTTCAAGGAAAGTGCAACAGAAATATACCGCAGCTAACGCTGTAAGGGTGGAAATGCAGGGTAAGAGCCTACATACGTCTTGGCGACAATGCGTACATGTAAACCCCACTCGGTGCAAGAAATGAGACCAAATGCCTGCTCGGCATCTCGACATATTCGCTGGACGCTATTGGTAACAGTAGCGGTAGACAGATAACCGTCCAATACAGAACTCGGCTTACAGACTGAACTCTTACAATTTATATCAGGCCCTTTGGGAGCGTTTCCCAAAGGGCCTGCTAATTATTCCGACCAGGCGCAAGTCGGTACGGTTGACTACGCAACCGACCCCTACGGGGCGCAAGCGCCGACTTGGTCGGGCTGCTAAGGAACAACCTGCACGGTTGTTCATTATTCGAACTTCGCCGGGGTCTCCCATTGCCCCGGCACCCCCTGGGTAGGCTGCAATCCCGGCGCAGGTCCGTGATTGCGGGGAGTTTAGTTGAAAGCATCTTGTTTCCGGTCAAATGTGTCGTGTTGTAGCAATGTTATTGCGGGACGAAATTATGTCGGAAAATTGCCAAAAACATCTTAACATTTGTCGATTTTTGTGGTATAGTTTGGCTATACAAAATGCAAAGGAGCCTACTCATGAAAAACCTTATTGCAGAAAGCGTTGCGGCCGGCACGGCAGTGATGACCGCCATCTGGGTGTTGGTGGGTTTTGTCGTCGTGTTGGCGGCGGCGATAGTGGCGGTGGCGCTGCTCAAAAAGAAGGTCTCGCACCCCGCCGAAGAGCAACAAGTTGCGGTAACTGCGGCCGAGCCCGTTGAACAACCCGTTGAGGAGCCTGTTGAGGACTCGCAGCCCGCAGAAGAACCTGTTGAAGAACCTCAGCCTGTCGAGCAATCTATCGAGCCCCAAGAGCCTCAACAACAGCCCGTCCAACCCGAAGTCGAGCGGTCGGCTCCCGCACCCGCAGTCACTATTGCCGTCAAGTCGGCCGAGGTCAAGCCGCAGGCAGATCGTCCCCGCAGCGAGGCGGCAGGTCCGCAAACAGTGGTGCGCTACAACAAGTCCTTTATGGCTCGGCTGATACAGTCCAAGCCGCAAACCAAGCAATTTTTTGCCGAAGTGGCCAACTATCTGGCGGGATACGGTCTGCGCAGTCGTCAAAGCTGGCACTGCCTCACCTTCTACAAGGGTCGGGAGGCACAGGCCAAGCTCAACGTCAGGGGCAAGTCGCTGTGCGTCTATCTGGCGCTGGATCCCTTCTATGCCGACGCCAAGTACCATGTGCAGGACGCCTCCGACGTCAAACGCTTCCAGGCGGTGCCGCTGTTTATGTGGGTACGCAGCAATCGCGGCGTCAAGTACGCCAAGGAGCTTGTGGACGTGTTGGCGCAGCAAAACGGGTTGACAAGTTCGGTCGGCAACGTATTTTCCGCCGACGACTACCCCTACCAAACCACGCCGCAGCTTGTCGAGCGCAAACTTATCAAGGTCAAGATATTGCAAGGCGACGGCGAGGGCGAGATCGTCTCCGCACCCATCAAGGTGGTGTCGGCGGTGACGGTGGAGCAGGCCGAGGAAATGATGTCCGACGTCACGGCGGCCACAATGGTAGAGCGTGTCGAGGGCGAGCGCACCGCAGGCAAAAAATATATTGTCAATGTGGATACGCTCAGCGCCCACTTCCAAAGCGGCGAGACGGTCAATTTGCGCACCCTCAAAGAAAGGGGCCTTGTGCCCAACAAGGCGGGCACAGTCAAGGTTTTGGCCCGCGGCATGTTGGACAAGGCACTGACGGTAGAGGCGGCTGATTTCAGCCTGGACGCTGTCAAGATGATAGTGCTTACGGGCGGCAAGGCCGTCAGATTGGGCTGACCTTTTTCGTCGATTTACCCAACCTGCCATTCAGACGGATTTTCCCACCCCATATGCTGTTTTTCGCCCCAAAATCGCATTTGATTTTTTCCTTCACACAACATCAAATATGCGTCCCGAACCACATCGGGGCGCATATTTATGCTCTACGACCAACTACAAGTAGGTTCGGCTGACTGCCGCAATTTTTTGTTTTGATTGTTCTTGCAACCGACATTTTCATCAAGCCCGTTGTGCCCCGCTGTCCCGCCGTGTTCACAACGCAACATCGGCGCATTTTCCCTTTTTTCTGTCCTTTGTTGCGGGTGCAGGGCGACATTTTGTATCCGCCCCCAATTTTGTTGCCAAAACTGCATTTATTTGTTAAAATAATTTGTATGGAAATCATTTCTCTGGACAACGTCAGTTACAGCTACAAGGCCTACAACGACGACGGCACCGTTGGCGAGTGCATCGGCGTCGAGGGCGTCACGCTCTCCGTGGAGGAGGGCGCCTTTGTGGCGCTTGTCGGGCACAACGGCTGCGGCAAAAGCACCCTTGCCAAGCTGCTGAACGGGCTGTTGTTGCCCAAAAGCGGCACTGTCAGGGTGTGCGGACTTACCACAACGGACCGAGACACCCTGTTTGAGCTGCGCAAAAACGTGGGTATGGTGTTTCAGAACCCCGACAACCAGATGGTGGCAAGCATTGTCGAAGAGGACGTGGCCTTCGGGCCGGAAAATCTCGGCGTGCCCCAGCCGGAGATTGTTCAGCGTGTCTACGAGGCGTTGTCGCAGGTGGGCATGGAGCAATTTGCCAAATCCTCGCCCCACCGTCTCAGCGGCGGGCAAAAGCAGCGCATAGCCATTGCAGGTGCGCTGGCGATACGTCCCAAGGTATTGGTGCTGGACGAATCCACCGCCATGTTGGACCCGCTTGGCCGCAAAGAAGTGCTGGACGTGGCGCACAAGCTCAACGCTCAGGGTATGACGGTGGTGCTCATCACCCACTTCATGGAGGAGGTGCTGGATTGCAGCTCCGTTTTGGTGATGAACAACGGTCATCTGGTGGCGCAGGGCACCCCAAACGAGATTTTTGCCAATCGCCGCCTGTTGGACGAGGTAGGCCTCAGGGCGCCTCGCACCGTGGAGTTGGCGGATAAGTTGCATTCGGCCGGCTTCAATGTGGACGCTTTGGAGCGTTCGGCGCATATATTGGGAGGCGACGTATGTCAAGAGCTGACAAAGTAAAGGCGGTCGTCACCCCCGATGTGCCGCAAAATGCCGCAATTTTTGCGCAGGACCTCAATTTTGTCTACAATGCCAAGTCCAACTTTGCCAAGCAGGCGTTGTCGCACATCGATCTCACCGTCAACAAGGGAGAGTTTGTTGCCATTGTGGGGCACACGGGCAGCGGCAAAACCACCTTTGTGCAACATCTCAATGCGCTCATCAGGGTGCAAAGCGGCTATCTCAACGTGTTGGGCGCAGATCTGTCCGCACGCAAACCCGACCTCAAAGCGTTGCGCCGACAGGTGGGCATGGTGTTTCAGTATCCCGAGTATCAGCTGTTTGCCGATACCGTGTTGGAGGACGTGTGCTTCGGCCTCAAAAACTTTGGTGTGGACAAGGACCAAAGGGAGCAGATGGCGCAGGACGCCTTGCAGCTTGTTGGGCTGGATTTTGACCAGATCAAGTCCAAATCGCCCTTCGACCTGTCCGGCGGCGAAAAACGTCGTGTGGCGTTGGCTGGCGTGCTGGCCATGAAGCCGCAAATTTTGGTAATGGACGAGCCCACCGCAGGTCTGGATCCGCAGGGCAAGGCCGAGGTGCTGTCGCTGGTGCGCAGCCTCAACCAACAGCAGGGCGTCACGGTGCTGATGGTGTCGCACGACATGAACGAAGTGTACGAAAATGCCGACCGTGTTGTCGTTTTCCGCAATGGCGAGGTCGCCTTCGACATGCCTCCCCGTCAGTTGTTCCGCAACGAGGCCGAGATAGAGGCCATGAACCTCGAAGTGCCCGCAATGGCCGCCTTCTGCAACGAGTTGGAGCGTCACGGCGTTGTGCTGCCCGATAGCTGCCGCACCGTGGACGAAGTTTTTGCCGCCGTAAAGGCGCTGAGGGAGGTGCCCAATGCTTAGAGACGTCACCTTTGGTCAGTACTACCCCGGCAACTCCTTTGTGCACCGCATGGACGCCCGTATCAAGCTGGTGCTTACGTTGCTGTTTATGGTGGGCATATTCTTTGTGCAGAGCTTTGCGGTGTTCGGCTTTGTTACGGTTTTTTTGTTGGCCGTGATATTCATCTCGCAGGTGCCGCTTCGTTCGGTGCTGCGCTCCGTCAAGGGGATAGTGGTGCTGTTGGTGCTAACGGCCGTGCTCAATGTGTTTTTTGCCAAGGGCGCAACCCCTGCCGAGCAGCCGCTGTGGTCCTGGTGGAAGATAGAGATATATGCCAACGGCCTCAAACAGGCCGCCAAGATCTTTTTGCGGTTGGTCTATCTGGTGATAGGTTCCAGCGTGCTCACCCTCACCACAACGCCCGTGGACCTCACCCACGCTGTGGAAAGTCTGCTCAAACCCCTGCGGGTGATCAAGTTTCCCGTGCACGAGTTTGCGCTCATCATGAGCCTCACGCTCAGCTTTATCCCCAGCCTGATAGAGGAAACGGACCGTATCATTCGCGCCCAAAAGGCAAGGGGCGCCGATTTCGACACGGGCGGCCTCATCAAGCGAGCCAAGGCCTTTGTGCCCATATTGATACCGCTGTTGGTGGGCGGTTTTCGCCGTGCGGAAGAGCTTGCCAACGCCATGAACAGCCGCTGCTACGAGGGCGCCACCAAGCGCACCTGTATGCGTGTGATGAAACTCGGCTGGCGAGACTACGTTGCCGCCTTTGTTACCGTGGCCTTTTTTGCTGGCATCTTTGTGCTGTACGCCATGCGGGGTAGCTGGGGCGGCGTGACCTGGCTGTATTTCTGACGGGCAAGCGCCGTCACGCGCAGTCACACAAATTTTGCAATATCAAGCGGGATATGACAAAAGTAAAACTGACAATCGAATACGTCGGCACGGATTTTTGCGGTTGGCAAAGTCAGCAAAACGGCGTTTCCGTGCAGGATACGGTAGAGCGTGCTCTGGGGCGCTATTTCGGCTGCGATTTCGTGCGCATCTATGCGGCGGGGCGCACCGATGTGGGCGTGCATGCGGTGGGGCAGACGGCGCACTTTGTCACGGACAAAAGCGTCAATTGCTACAAACTGTGTCTGGGGCTGAACGCCTATTTGCCGTCCACTGTGGCGGTGACCGCTGCCGAGTGCGTGGGGGACAGCTTCGACGCCCGTTTCGGCGCCCTGTCCAAAACCTACTGCTACCGCATATACGTCTCGCCTATGCGCCGTCCCACGTTGGATGTTAACCACACGCAGGTCTACAAGCCCCTCGACGTGCAGGCCATGCGCCTTGCCGCCGACAAATTGGTGGGCACACACGACTTTGCCGCCTTTCAGAAGTCGGGCAGCAACCTCAAAGGCACCGTGCGCACGGTCAACAGCCTCGACGTTGCGGATAACGGCGACGGCACGATATATTTTTGGGTAAACGGCAACGCATTTTTGTACAATCAGGTGCGCCTGATGTGCGGATTGTTGGTAGAAGTGGGCAAGGGCAGGTACACTCTCGACGACGTGGACGCCATGCTTGGCGGCGTCAAACTTAAATTTCGCACCCTTCCTGCCAAGGGCCTCACGTTGGAGCGTGTGTTTTACGGCGAGGAGCAGTTATGAAAAACAAGCGTAACATTGCGGCAAGAACAACCTTCTATCTGCTGATAGCGGCCACGGCGGCGCTTGTCGTTGCGGCGTGCTGTCTGCTGGGTAGCTATCCCGTGGCAAGCTACATTCTGTTTGGATGCGGCGGCTTTACGCTGTTGGCCCAGCCCATTGCGGCGTTGATCATCACGCTGTGCACCAAGGGCAAGCCCAACGGCTTTGTGCAGTGGGCCACCTCGTTGGAGGTGTCGGCCGTGGTGCTGCTGATAGCGGTGCTGTTGCCGCTGTTGCTGGTGCTGCGATTGGTGGACGTCATTCGTTGTGCCTCTCTTGCCAAAAAAGAATAGAACTCGCTTCTCGGCGCAGGTCTGCGATCGCAAGGGCAGCCGAAACATCTCGTCAGGAATTTTGATTACCCTTGCAATCCAATTTGGCATAGAACCCGCAAAAAGGGCACACACTACCTTCAAACAACTGTTTGGAGGTTTTTTATGAACAAATTTTCAAAAACGTTTGCCGTTATGCTTGTTTTTGTATTGGCAATTGCGGCGCTTGTTGCCTGCGGAGTGTCCAACAACCCCAAAAAAGCGCAGCAAACGTTGGAAGATAAGGGCTACACGGTAGAAACCATCATCGGCGACAACGACCTCGAAGCGCAGGACGAGCTGGACAGTATGAGCGACGAAATGCACATCTCCGCAGGAGAATTGGTGGCGTTGCTTTCCGCCGTCAAGGGCGATGGCGACAAAACCGACGACTTTTTGTATATCTACTACTTCAAGGACGGCGCCACCGCCAACAGATTTTGGGACGCCAACCAAACGGAGCTGGACCAACTCAAAGAGGAGTACAAGGATTTTGACAATTTCCGCCTCGCCAAAAAGGGCTCGCTCATCTACTTTGGCACTCAACAGGCCATCAGCGACGTGATGTAACGCCCGTTCAAAGCCCTTCGACGCATATCCAAAGTGCACAAGCAAAGCGGTTTGGCAACCTGCCGAACCGCTTTTGCTTGCCGTCAAATGGGGCAGATTTTGTTTTGACGGGGCAGAAAAGCAGGTTTGTCGTTACCCAAAAATCCCCCTTCGTGAAGTTTGTCGTTACCCAAATCTCCCTTTTTATGAGATTTTTTTATTTCTTTAATGTGATTGTCGCCACAAACGTGCCGCAATGCGGGATTTTTCGTTCAACCCTTGCACACAGACGTTCAATATGGTATAATATTATTTACAATAAAATTTACCTTGCAAGGCCTTGGCCCGCAAGGAAAGGAGCAACCGCAAGTGAAGCGTTCCCGTTCGGCGGCATTGTTGATACTTTTGGCGTTGTGCTGTTGCACGCCGTTGCTTTTTGCGCTGTCCGCAGCGTCGGCCGATATGGGTCCCAAGCCCGCCGTCTCGGTGACGTTTAGCAATCTGGGCAGCGAGCGCATATGCGTCACATTGCTTGGCGCAAACGAGTACAGCGGCCCCCACATGGCGTTTGTCCCCGATAGCGACAACCCGCAAAAAACTGCCGAGTGGATCACTTCCGACGGCCGTTATCACTACTACTACGAAGAGCAGCCCGACGAGGACTACACTCCCCAAGTGGCCGCCGTCTGGCAGGCCTTTGCCGACTACGCCCAACAGGACGACTACTACTTTTTGCAGATCTGGTGGGAGCTGCAACAGGGTCAGGCGCAGCAATTTGATTGGAGCTACTACGCCCCAAGGCACTTCAAACTGTTGGTGTACTATCCCGATAGCGGCCGTTTTCTGTGCAGCGATGCGCAGGACGCCTATGCTTATCACAGCTACTACTCGGTGGATATGCAGCAGGCGGCAGAGATGGGCGCAATTGCCCTCGGTAACACCTACGACTACCTCGGCGAAGTGCTGTCGGTGCTGTTTCGCATAGTGGCCACTGCGCTGGTAGAGCTGCTTGTGGCGTTGGTGTTTCGCCTCAACAGCGTCAGGCAGCTGCTCACGGTGCTGTTTACCAACGTTGTCACGCAGACGGCGCTCAACGTCGCCCTCAATCTGGTGGCCTACTTCAACGGTTTCAACGTGTTGCTGCTGATATTGCTCATCATTCCTGCCGAGCTGGCCGTGTTTGTCGCGGAGGCCGTCACCTACTCGCTGGTGTTCCGCAAGGAGGCCGTGCCCGTGTGGAAGAGCGTCCTCTACGCCTTGATAGCCAACGTACTGTCCTTTGTGTTGGGGCTGGCGCTGCTGTCGGTGTTTCCTTTCTTGTTCTGAATTGTTGACAACTGCGCCGCACGGTGCTACAATAAAAGTCTGCTGGGGGTGCCGAGCAATCGGCTGAGAGAGTCCCTTCGAACTTGGTTCAAGTTAGCACTTGCGTAAGGAAGCACGGCTGTATCCACACCTTTTCTATGCAAGTCTGCGTGCACTCACGGAGACTTTTTTTCTTGGCAAATATCTACACAAGGAGATTTTTATGGAAGAACTCAAACAAATGTGGGTTTTGCTCAAAAGTTTTGCCTCGGGGCAAGACTACGACAAAACCACCTTCAAAGCGGTCAGAGACGTGTTGCAGGGCTTTGCCTTGTACGCCACGATTGCGCTTGTTGTGGGGCTGCTAATCTATGCGATAGTGGTCAGCAACCGCAGCGAAGAGCAGCTTGCCAAAGCTCGCCGCAACATCGTGGGTATCACAGTGGGCTACGCCATCGCCACAATATTGTTGCTGGGCTTTGTGCGCTTCTGCTATCAGCTGTGGAGCGGCGATGTGGACAAATGGTATTGGCTGTTTGTGGGCATGATAGCCTATGTTGCGGTGGCGCTGGTGGTGTCGTTGGTGCTGGCCAAACGCAACGTCAAGGGTAGCAAATGGGTGGCGCTTGGCCTTGCAATCGGCTTTGTGGTGTTTGCGATAGTGGTGGCATGCGCCGTGCCCGCAAGGGAAGGCTATCAACCGCTGGACGGCAATTGGCAGATGCCCCTTGTCACGGTGGTGCTGGTGGCGGCAATCGTGGCGCTGTGCGTGCTGGGCGACAGCAAAAGCGGCTACGACGCCCGTGCCCTCACCTATGGCGCAATATGCGTGGCCACAGCCTTTGCATTGAGCTATGTCAAGTTTTTCAGTCTGCCGCAGGGTGGCAGCGTAACCTTTGCAAGCATGCTGCCCATCATTTTGTATAGCTACATGTTCGGCACCCGCAAGGGCCTTGTGGTGGGCGTGGTGTACGGCATGCTGCAATTTATCCAAAGCCCGCAATTCTATCAGCCCGTGCAGGTGCTGTTGGACTACCCCATAGCGTTTGGCGCATTGGGCGTGGCGGGTATCGCCCGCAAGATACCCTTTGTCAAGGGGCACATGATGGCAGAGTTTGCCGTGGGCGCCATTTTGGCGGGCATTTTGCGCTATGTTGCCCATGTCATTTCCGGCTACTATGTGTTCAGCAGCTGGGCAATGGAGGGTTACACGGCGGTCAGCTGGGCGTTTGTGTACAACAGCTTTGTGTTTGCCGATATCGCCATCGTGTTGGCGGTGGGTCTGGCGGCGCTTTCCACCAAAGCTATGCGTCGTGCCGTATCCGAGGTGCAGCAACCGCTCGATCAGGCGCAAAACGGCTGACAGACTTTTGCAGACGACTGTGCGGCAAAGTTGCCCGAAAACGCAACCCGCCGCAGGAAAAACTAACAATGGCACTGGGTTTGTTCACCATTGAGCTATGTTTGGCATAAAATAACACAATCCTGCTATTTTGTTGCGATACGTCCTATCCAAAAAAACTTTCCTCCTCTTTGAGGGGGGAATTTTTTGCAAAATTTTTGATTTTTTTGAAAGTTTTTTTCAAAACCATCTATACAAAGCTTTTTTTGTGTGCTATACTTAGGGCAATAAAAATTATATGCCGAAGTTTGCGCACAAGGCAGACTGACGACCGCAATAGGTGATAGATATGGAAAAAATCGCTTTGATAGACCTTGGCTCCAACACCGCCCGTCTTGTGATATACGATGTGCTGGATAACAACTATTTTATCGTTTCGGAAGAGCGCCGTGAGCCTGTGCGTCTGGGCGAGACGGAGTCGGACGGCAGCCTGAAACAGACCCGAATCATGCAGGCCATTGCCACGCTCAAAATGTTCAAAGAGATATGCGCCATCAAAAAGGTGGATCGCATACTTGCCGTTGCCACAGCGGCGGTGCGGCGCGCCAGCAATCAAAAGACGTTTTTGTCCGACGTGTACAATGCCACGGGCATACGCATCACCACCGTTTCGGAGGAAGAAGAGGCCAACTACGTGTATCAGGGTGTGGTCAACTCTATGGATATCCCAAGGGGTCTCATCATCGAGATAGGCGGCGGCAGCACCAAATTTGTGTACTACAATCGCCGCACGATATTGCACACCAAGATATTTGAGTTTGGCGCCGTCACGCTGTACAATATGTTTGTGGCCGACGGCAAAACTCCCGAGCAGATTTCCGATGAAATGGTGGATTACGTCAAGCAGCGGCTTGCCGAGGTGGATTGGTTCAAGGAGATCGACCCCGACACCCAGCTCATCGGCGTGGGCGGCAGCTGCCGCAATCTGGCCCGCATAGTGCGCAAGGTGAAGAAGTACCCCTTGGATATGGTGCACAACTACTGCATGGACGTAGAGGACTTCAACTATGTCTACAACATGATCCGCACTCTGGATCTGGACAAAAAGCGCCGTATCAAGGGCCTCAGCAGTGCCCGTGCGGATGTGTTTCCCAGCGCATTGGCCGTCATCAAGGCCTTTGTGGACTACATGGGCTTCACCAAGATCATCACAAGCGGCTCGGGCCTCCGGGAGGGCGTCATGTTCAACTATGTTGTGCCGCAAACCCTCGAAAAGCCCATCTCCGATACGCTTGGATACAGCCTGCAAAGCTTTGCCCGCCACATGGGCGTCAATGTGGAGCACTCCGAGCAGGTATTCAATCTGTGCGTGCAGTTGTTCAAACAGCTGCGTGTGCTGCACAAATTTCCCCGTGCCTATGTCAAGGTGCTGAGGGTGTGCGCAATGCTGCACGACGCAGGCAAATCCTTCAAGTTCTACAACAACGCCAAGCACACCTCCTATATGATACTCAACAGCAATTTGTGGGGCATTTCTCACAAGGACATCGTTTTTGCCGCCATGGTGATGGATGTCTACAACAAGGAGGAGTTCAACCTGTCCGATTGGGCCAAGTACAACGTGTTGCTTGCGCCGGAGGACGTCGAGGCGGTGCGCAAGCTGGCCGTGATGCTGCGGTTGGCCATCGCTTTGGACTTTGGCATGCGCAATGCCGTCAGCGAGGTCAGCTGCGACGTGCTGGGCGACAGCGTGATAATGAAAACCGAGCTCAACGGCGACGCCGTGCTGGAACTGAACGCCGCCAACTACATCGCAATGGACTTCAAAAAGGTGTTCAAAAAGAATTTGGAAATTTTGTGATCGCTCCCCCTATTTGCAAATTGTACGCTCCGCCCCGTGCGGAGCGTTTTTTTGACTCTGCAAGTTGACTGTCGCAGCCGCGGGCGCATATTTTTTGCTGCGTTCCTCATACTACAAGTACAACTAACAAGGAGGAAAAGCACTTTGAAAAAGACTTTCAACGTTTTTTCGGTCATTGCGCTCATTTTGACCATTGTGGGTGCGCTCAATTGGCTTGCGATAGGCATTTTCGGCTTCAATGTCGTCAATTGGATCACCTTTGGTCTGGGCTGGCTGGAAAGGCTCCTGTACATCTTGGTGGGCATTGCCGGCGTCTATATGATCGTCTGGCTGTGCGTATCTCGCTTCAACATGGTAAGCGAAGCCCCGTACAGAGACTACAAGTACGGCGAACCTCGCCGCAACACGACCGTAAACAACAATTAGTTGTGCCACAGACGGGCCTGTAATTATACCTGTCGGCAATCGCCTTTGGACGAACTCCGTCCAAAGGCGATTGTTTTTTGCTTTTTCCGTCCAAACGCACCTCGCCGGTGAGGCAAGTAGAATAAAATATTTACCTAATGAAATGCGCCGCCTTGGCCGGACTACTAATGGCTATCTGCCCACGTCGGTGTTGTCGTGTTTGCGGTCCCGCAGTTCCTCGATGGGGTGTTCGGCGGTCTCGTAGCGATAGTCCTTGCGGTTGTCGGCGATATATTTGTTTATCACGTTGTGGCTGGCCACCTGGCTGTCCTTGACGTTGGTCTGGTGTTGGTAGTCGAAAAATTTTGCGTCCGACGGCAACTCGGATACCTCAATGTAGTCCTCGCCCCGTGCGGTGACGTTTACCGTTGCGCCCAGCACGTTGCGCACGTATTCGATGTTGGAGTGGAAGCTGAGCAGCTCGGGGAATTCGCCCTTGGGTATCACCTGCTGCCAGGTTTTGTTTTCGTATTTTTGCAGCAATTCGGCCGCCTTGTGCAGATGTGCCAGCTCGTCGTTGAAGTGCTGCTCCCATATGCTGCGGATATTGTCGTCCGTTTCGTCCTGCATAAGCGAAAAATACAGGTAGCACTCGGTGTATTCGTGCATAAGCAGTTCTTCGCACCAGCTGCAAGTGGGGTCTTTCAGCCCGCCGTACAGCGACACGTGCTGTTCTTCGACCATGCCGATCTCGGTGTACAGTTCTCGCCCCATTTTGTTTTGGTAAAACGCCGCCTGATTCATATAGTAGTTCATCGTTTGCTGCTCGGCTGCGGTAAGGATGTTTATGTCCAGCTTGGTGAGGCTGTTTGCCTGCTTAAAGTTGACGTACCGTTTGATGTCGTCGGTGGGGTAGCGATGTTCGGCAATGGTGGGGCGCCCGGGCATCAATTCGGTGTAGCCGCCTACCAGCTTTTCGGCGTAGATACCCTTGTCCATTTCCAGCAGGTCGGCGTAGCGATACAGGTGGTCGAAGTCCTCCAACAGGGCAAAGTCCATCGCCTGCTTGACGTACTTGTTGCTTTCTCTCTCGGCAAAGATGGCCGTCAGATCCACCGCCAGTTGCTCGTAGGCGATGGTGTGCTCCAATATGCCCTCGCCGATGGGTTTGAGTGCGGCAATGCGCTTTTGCTGTTGCTGTTCCTTGCGGCGCAGCACGGATAGCTCTCTTCGCAGCTCGTTGTCGGCGCAGTGACGGTGAAATTGGTGGCTGAACCACACAGCCTCGTATTCGGCACCGTTGGCAAGTATCACCCGCACCTTGGTGTAGGGGTCAACGTCAAATTTGTTGTAGGGCTTGGGACAAAGCTCCTTCCAGCTGTAAAATTGATCGTTGGTTGCAATGGGTTTTTCGTTGAAGGGATTCAAAGTCATGTTGGTTGCTCCTCAAAGAGATTTTCTACTATTTTTGCCCGAAAACGCACCCCTTTATACCTTGCGCAGACGGATATTGTGCGACGCACCAAAGCAATGCTATGCGTAAAATAGTTTGCCGTTACTATTTGTAAAATAGTTTGCTGCCAACATTTTTTTACCGAAAATTTTTCCTTGTCGGCGGTGCTTTTGGGCATTTCTATCACATAAAATAGGCGTATGGGCAGGGCTTGTCCGTTTCATAAAAAATGTGAAACAGGTTGTCCACAGCAAAACGCCAAATTGTGGATAACTTTGTGGATAAGTGCATAACTATGCCTCTCATAGCGTAAAAAAGTGGGATTTTTGTCGAAAAAAGTCCCTCGCAGCCGCTTTTGGACGGGGTTTTTACGTCGGGCGGGCAAGGGGCAGGCGCGGAGGAAAGATGTTTGTTGTGTGCAAAAGCAAGTGGATATTTGTTGTGTTGGCGGTGCTGCTGGTGGTGCAGACGGCGCTTACTGCGGCATTGTTGGGGCACAGCCTTTCGGCGCAGCGCACCACATTGATAGATTTCACCGTGGTGATAGACGCAGGTCACGGCGGCATAGACGGCGGCGTGGTGGGCGTGGACGGCGTCAAGGAGTCCACGCTCAATTTGCAATACGCCAAGTGTCTGGGCGAGATTTTTTCCACGGCGGGCTTCAACGTGGTGTACACCCGCAAAACGGAGGGCGGCTTGTACGGTTTGCCCACGCAGGGCTTCAAGATGCGGGACATGCAGGAGCGCAAGCGTATCATCGAGCAGGCGCAGCCCAACATCATGCTCAGCCTGCACATGAACAAGTTTGGCATGGGCTATCGCAGCGGGCCGCAGGTGTTTTTTCAGCAGGGCAAGCAGGACGGCCGTGTGCTGGCGGAGAGCATACAGCGGGTGTTCAACGACATGACGGGCAAGCAACGGCAGGCGCTGGGCGGCGACTACTATGTTTGCCGAGAGACCTCCTGCCCGGCCGTCATTGTGGAGTGCGGCTTTTTGTCCAATCCCGACGAGTGCGCCGCCTTGCAGACCGAGCAGTATCGCACGCAGATCTGCCGCCTCATCTACAACGGCGTGATGCTGTATCTGTACGAGCAGTGAGCTTTTTGTTGCAAAATACTTGCGACTACGGCAAAATAGCGGTATAATTTTGTCAGAAACCTCATCGGGAGCAAGTTATGTGCAAAAAAAACAAGGATACCACAACCTACCGCACCAAGGATAGCGGCGGCCTATTGGGCTTTTTGGCCTTTTTGGTGACGATTTTTGCCGCTGTGCTGTATCTTGTGGCGCTGATATTGGATTTTATCGACGTCAACCGCCCCAAGCTGATAGACACCATGCGCTCCGTTGCGTCCACCGTCACCATGTGCATTGTGGGTTTGCTCGGCTGGAAGTTTGTCCGCTACCGTTCCACCTGGTGCAAAGTGCTGTATGCGGTGCTGATATTGATAGTAGTGGCCTGCGTTGCTGTGCCCATGGTGATAGAACTTGTGCGCAACTGAGCAGATAACCAAGGTCACGTCCTATCTGGACGCTCTGGGCGTAAATTATCGTCTGCTGCGGCACGAGGCTGTCGTCACTACCGAGCAATCCCGCCAAGTGGTGCACGTCGAGGGCTGTATGTCCTGCAAAAGCCTGTACGTCAAGGACAAAAAGAGCGACAACTGCTTTTTGGCTGTGCTGCCCTTCGACAAGCGTGCGGATATGCGTGGCTTGGCGTCCTATGTGGGCTGCGCCAAATTTGAGTTTGCCACCGAGCAGCGCCTCTGGCAGGATCTGGGCGTACATCGGGGCAGCGTCAGCCCCTTTGCCTTCCTCAACGAGCGCAACGGCCACTCTGCGCCGCTGTTGGTGGACGCCGCCGTGTGGAACTGCAACAAAATCAAGCTGCACCCCTGCGACAACACCGCAACTGTGGTGCTGGATATGGCCGATCTCAAACGCTTTTTGAGCAGCCTCGGCAAGCAGGTTATCGTGGTGGAGTAGCGCATTTTTCCGTCACAAACAGGGCACGCCAAGCATATACTGCTGTGTTGGATCTGCCCGCAAAAAAATCGGCAAATTTGTCAACCAATTTGCAATTTTCTCTTGACAGTCGCTTGCCAAGAGAATATAATATAATCAAATAAAAAAAGGAGAACAAAAATGAGAGATTTTATCAAAGCCGTTAACCATTGGCCCCTTATCGTAAAGCTGTTGCTCTGCATCCCCGTGGTAGAAATTTTCTACGGAATTTGCAGAATCATCAACCAAGCTGCACAAAAAAACATTCTGTTGCTTGTTGTGGCGATCCTCACGGTAGTCCCCGGTGCCGCCTTCATGTGGCTGGTGGACCTTGTTTGGGTGCTTGTGACAGGCCATGCTTGCTTGTTGGGCTGATTGAAATATTGACAAAAAGGCTCCGTTGCACTTGCAGCGGGGTTTTTTTAATATTTCCGACCAGGCGCACCTCGCCGGTGGGGCAAGCAGGGACAGATTTTCTGATGTAAAGCGTAGCCTTGGCCGAGTACTCTAATCTCGGCGCAGGTCCGTGATTGCAGAAGTTTAGTTGAAAGCGTCTTATCGCCGGCCATTCCCTCGCCCGTTTTTGTCGTCCTTTTTGCACACGGTGTCGCATATGTTGCGTTTTTTCAAAAATCCATCGGCAGGGTATTGACAAAAATATAACATTGCGATATAATAATAGTACTGCCGATGGGGCAGATATTTGCGATTTTTGCGCTTGTGTATTGATATTTGCCGCAAAAGTGGTATAATGTAGATGAGCAAGGCTGCCACAGTTGCGGCCTGCGCAATGTAACTTACGGAGGTATAACTATGAAATTGGAAATCGTAGCAAAAAATTATCGCGTAACGGACAGATTGGAGCAAATTTTGGCTGCCAAAACCAAGCGTCTGGACAAGTACTTTCCCGACGCCAACACGCCCTGCAAGATTGTGCTGACGGATATGGGCAGGCAGTGCAAGATGGAAATTTCCATCAATCTCAAAGGCAACCACATTCGTTCGGAGGTGGTGGGCGACACGATGTACTACAACATCGACCAAGCGCTGCCCAAGTTGGAGCGTCAACTTGTCAAGCACCGCGAAAAGCTCAGTCAATCCTACAAGATGACGGCGGCCCCCGGCGAGTACGAGTTTGTCTCCGACGTGGACGTGACGCCGCTTTCGATAGCCAAAACCAAGCGTTTTGCCGTGGGGCGCATGTCTGCTGTTGAGGCGGCGGAAAATCTGGAATTGGTCGATCACGACTTTTACCTGTTCATCAACGAGCAAACGGGCAATGTAGAGGCGGTCTACCGTCGCAAGGACGGCACCATCGGCTTGCTGCAACCCTACGCAGAGTAAAGGAGCACACATGGACATTTTGACAAGCGCATTGATGGAAGCCTTTGCCGACAGCAGTTTTGCCCGTCTGTTTACGCAGATGAACGGCTGGACGATAGCTCTGTTTGCCGTGGGGCTGGTGCTGTGCGTTGTGGAGATGTGCATACCCGGCTTTGGCGCCTGCGGTATCAGCGGCGTCACGCTGATCGTGGCGGGCATTGTGCTGCGCATGGTGTGCGGCGGCGATTTGCTTATGCTGCTGTACATGGTGCTCATCGCATTGGTGCTTTTTGTGCTGATGTTTTGGGTGTTCAGCCGCCTGATCACCAAGAGCAGGCTATCCCAAACGGCGCTTTTCCACACCGAAAACGCCGTCCCCTTCGGCACGACGGAGGGCACCAAGGATTTTTCGCACCTGTTGGGCGCCGAGGGCGTCACACAGACAGTTTTGCACCCCGTTGGCCGTGTTACATTCGGCAGCGAGGTGGTAGATGCCGTTGCAAGAGACGGCTACATATCCGCAAACACATGCGTGGTGGTGCTTTTTGTAGAGGGCCAACGCATTGTCGTGACGGAAAAGGAGGAGTAGTGTTATGAATGTATTGTTCGGTATGTTGGCAGACGGCCTGCCCGCCTGGGGGATAGTCCTCATTGTGGTGGCGGCGGTGCTGCTTATCGTGTTGCTGTTTTTGCCCATACCCACCTGGTTTATTGCCGCAGTCAGCAATGCGCACGTCTCTATGGGGCGGCTTGTGGGCATGAAGATGCGCCGTATCAAGTACCGTGCCTTGGTGGATGTGTACATTCGTGCCCGCAAGGCAGGCTTGGATATCGACATAACCGAGCTGGAAAGCCACGTCATGGCGGGCGGCAACATCAGCAATGTTGTCAACGCCCTCATCTCGGCGCACAGCGCCAACATCGAGCTGTCGCTGCAATCGGCCAAGGCGATAGACCTGGCGGGCAGAGACGTGCTCAACGCCGTCAAGGTGTCCGTCAATCCCAAGGTCATCGAGACGCCCGTCATCTCCGCCATAGCCAAAAACGGTATCGAGCTGCGTGTCAAGGCCCGTGTAACGGTGCGTGCCAACATCAGCAGACTTATCGGCGGCGCAGGCGAGGAGACCATCATCGCCCGTGTAGGCGAGGGTATCGTCACCACGGTGGGCTCGTCCGAGTACCACAAGGAAGTGTTGGAGAACCCCGACCTCATCAGCAAAACCGTGCTCAAAAAGGGACTTGATGCAGGCACCGCCTACGAAATCCTGTCCATAGATATTGCCGACGTGGACGTGGGCCGCAACATCGGCGCACAGCTGCAAATGGATCAGGCCGAGGCGGACAAGCGCATAGCGCAAGCCAACGCCGAGGAACGCCGTGCAATGGCCATCGCCACCGAGCAGGAAATGAAAGCTCACACGCAGGAAATGCGCGCCAAGGTGGTGGAGGCCGAGGCCGAAGTGCCCAAAGCCATGGCAGAGGCCTTCCGCAATGGCAGATTGGGCATCATGGACTACTACCAGATGCAGAATATTCAGGCCGATACCGCCATGCGCAACGCAATAAGCGGCAACGGCGATTCGTCCAACAACGGCAACAAAAAATAGCGGGAGCGCACAGCTATGGATAGCGATATGATATTGGCAATGTCCTTGGGGATGGGCTTCACGGTGCTGACGGTGGCGGTGTTTGTGATAGTGTTTGTGTGTATCGCCCGCAAAAACAAGCGCACCGCCCAAAACAGAGCCGCCGCACCCGCAACCAAAACTGTTGTTGCAACAAGCGCCTCCCACGACAAGCACCTTGCCGACGCCGCCTTGCACGGCCACAAGGGCACCGAGGAGCACTACGAGGAGATCGTCGGCTCGCTGGGTGACGTCAACGACGAGGGCTGCGCCGATCTGGACGGCGTGCGATTCATCTCCCACGACGCCGCCTACGACGGCGACGACAGCGCCCCTACGGACTACAACGACATTTTGCGCTTGATGGTGCTGGGGGATGTGCTCAACACGCCCCGTTTCAAACGCCGCCGTTAGTCGGGCACAGGCGATGTGCGTTTTGCGCAGCCGCCAAAAGGTCAAAACAACACAAAAGAAGTCGATTTTTGCAAGTCGGCTTCTTTTTTGTCTCACCTCGTCGGCGGGGCAAGTAGAGTAAGATACCTGTTATGTGATGTGCCTGATGTCAGCTTTTGCAGCCGAAAAGCAGCTCTGCGTAGCTGGGCAGGGGCAAAGTTTCGGCGGGCAGCAGCGTTTCCGATTTGTCCACAGAGGTGCGCAGCACGTCCAGCAGCGGCACAATGCGATTTTGGCAGTGCAGCGCCCGTTCCGTCACGTCCGATATGCCTTTGGCGGCTTTCAGCTGTTGGGTAAGCTGTGCCCTTCGCCTGCCGATGGTGCTCAGCAGCTGCGTCATACGTTTCGCCGACGCATTGCCGCACACGCCCGATTGCGCAAATGCCGTCAGGGTGCTGACGTGTTGACGGGCAGCGCATAGTATGTGGCGTTGCAGCATATCCAGCGCCACTGCGCCCTCCTGCATGACGGTGTCGGCGTATTGTTGCAGCAAAATCTGCCGTCGGGCCTGCGTCTCCCTGAATGTCAGCACGTTGTGCCTCTCCAACACGTTGACGTTGTGGGCGTTGGTCAGCGACATGGCCGCCTGCACAGCGGTGTAGCTTTTCAGCCCCCGACGTTTGGCCTCCGCCGCCCATAGCGGGTCGTAGTTGTCGCCGTCAAACAAGATGCGCTTGTGCTGGGCAAAGGTTTCGGTGACGATTTGCCCCACCGTGCGGCACACGTCGATGCTGCGTTCCAACACGTCGGCAAATTGGCGCAGACTTTCTGCCACGGCCACGTTCAGCGCCGTGTTCACATCGGCCAGACTGCCGCTTGCCCCCACCGAGCGAAACTCGAACTTGTTGCCGGTAAAGGCAAATGGAGACGTGCGGTTGCGCTCGGCATTGGAGGATATTCTTGGCAAAATGTCCACCCCATATCGCCATTTTCCGTTGGTAGCCAGCCTCACGGCCTTGCTCAGCTGCTGTCCCAAAAACACCGTCAGCACCTGCGGAGGGGCCTCGCAGCCGCCCAGACGACAGTCGTTTCCGTGCGAGGATACGGCCGCCAGCAGCAACTCGCAGTAGTCGTCTGCGCCCTTGATCACCGCCGCCAACATCAGCAAAAACCGCATATTTTGTGCGGGAGTGTTGCCCGCTTCCAGCAGGTTTTCGCCGTCGGCAACAATGGACCAATTGTTGTGTTTGCCGCTGCCGTTGACGTAGGCAAATGGCTTTTCGTGCAGCAGACAGGTCATGTTGCGCTTGGCGGCTTCTCTAAGCAAAATTTCCTGCGCAATCAGGTTGGCGTCGCATGCCCGTTGCGCCCGCATGTGGCAGGGCACCAGCTCAAATTGGCGTGGCGACACCTCGCTGTGCTCCGTCTTGACGGCAATGCCCAGCCTCCACAGCTGATTGTCCACACTGCGCACAAATTGCAGCGTCTCTTCGTCGATAGGCGCAAGGTAGTGGCCGCAACGATGCAATTGGGGATCTGCGCCAAACAGGGTACGTCCGCAGCAGCACAGATCCGCCCGCATGTCGCAAAGGGCTTTGTCCACCAAAAAATATTCCTGCTCGGCGCCCACAGCGCTATATACGTCCGTTGTCCGATAGCCCAGCGCTTTCAGCACCCGCACGGCCTGCCGCCGCAACGCAACATTGCTGCGCAGCAGAGGCGTTTTTCTGTCCAGCGCCTCGCCGCCCGCCCCGCAAAGGGTGCAGGGTATGTACAGACAGTCCTCTATCACAAAGGGCGGGCTTGTCACGTCCCAACTTGTGATGCCTTTGGCGGCAAATGCGCTTCGCAATCCCCCGCTGGGAAAACTGCTCGCATCCACCTCGCAGCAGCACAGCTCTTTGAGGCCGAACTTGGCCTTTGCGCCGCCATTTATCGGGCAAAACAACCCCTCTCGCTTGCCGACAGCGCCATTGCCGTAGGGCGCAAACCAATGTGTGTAGTGTGTGACGCCCTTTTTTGCTGCCCACTTGCCGATGGCCGCCGCCAATTGATCCAACTGCGCCTCGTCAAGTTGGGCCGCATTTATCTGCGCCTGTTGCCACGCCCTGTGCAGCGGTGCGGAAAGGTATTTTTGGGCCGTTTTGCCCTCAAACAGGTCGCACCCGAATGTGTCGTCGATTTTTTTGCGTTTCATAGTGCTATCCTTGTATTACAATATGAATTTGCGCCGTTTTTTGCAACAAACTTGCAAACGGAGGCCTTCATTTGCTTGACAAGACAGGGTTGTATTTGTATAATAAATAGGCTGTGAGCAATTCGGCGGGATATTTTAAGCTCTGCCCCGTCTAAATCGCACTTTCCACTGGCGGTAATTGTTCAACCGTGAACAGCAAACCATCTTAAATCAGGAGTAAAACAATGACAAAAACTTTTATGGCCAAGAAAGAGGCCGTTGAAAGAAAATGGTACGTGGTAGACGCCGCCGAAAAGCCGCTCGGACGTGTGGCAAGTCAGGTTGCTACCATTCTCAGGGGCAAAAACAAGCCCACATTTACGCCGCATGTGGATTGCGGAGACTACGTTATCGTTCTCAACTGCGACAAGGTTGTGCTGACTGGCGACAAGCTCACCAAAAAGCTCTATGTGCGTCGTTCTCCCAGGCCGGGCCACCTCAAACAGACCCAATACTCCAAGCTGATGGCGGAAAGAAGCGATTTTGCCATGATGCACGCCGTCAAGGGCATGCTTCCGCACAACAGTCTCGGCAGAAAGATGCTGACCAAACTTCGCGTCTACAAGGGCGCAGAACACAAGCACGAGGCGCAACATCCCCAAGTGCTGGATCTGGACTAAGGAGGGTATGACAAATGGCTAAGGTAAAAGCAACCAAAAAAGTTCAATTTTGGGGTACAGGCAGAAGAAAAAAGTCCATTGCCCGTGTCAGACTTATCCCCGGCGGCAGCGGAGTTATCACCATCAATCAGCGTGACATCGACCAATATTTCGGTCTGGACACCTTGAAGTACATCGTGCGTCAACCCCTCAACGCCACCGATACGCTGGGCAAATACGATGTGATCGTCAACGTGACAGGCGGCGGCTACACAGGTCAGGCAGGCGCCATTCGCCACGGCATATCCCGTGCGCTTGTGGTGGCAGGAGAGGACAAATCCGTGCTTAAAAAGAGCGGCTTCCTCACCAGAGACCCCCGCATGAAGGAGCGCAAAAAGTACGGCTTGAAGAAGGCCCGCAAAGCTCCGCAATTCAGCAAGAGATAACTTGCGGCTTGCGCAACAGTTGGGCTGCGGTGCGAGGTTGCGCCCCACGCTCAACTTGCAATTCATCTCAAAATGAAATCGACTTCCTTGACGGGAGTCGATTTTTTTATTTTTCCGGCCAGACGCCACCTCGCCGCACCTCGCCGCACCTCGCCGGTGGGGCGGGTAGGACAAGATTTTTATCCAAAAGCTCGGCGCAGGTCCGTGATTGCAGGGAGTTTAGTTGAAAACAGCTGGCTTTGAGTGCGGTGGGGCACCTCGCCTTGCCGCGCACAACAGCAAGGCAAGCTGCTCCTGCGACATTCCTCTTTCGGTGCGCAGCTGCTTGATTTTTTCTGAATAAACCAATTTTATCTCCTCCCGCAGGCTCGTCTGCCCAGCTCAATCACCGTATAACGGGTGACGAGTGCAATTTCAAGCGCCGTCATGGCGCAAAATGTCGCAAAAAAGTTGCAGCATGCAAAAAAGGCGGTGTTTCTGACAAACTTATATCGCTTTTTGCGCAAAAAGTAAACAACTGCGGCGCATGCCGAGGCACACCGTTTCGGCGCAGCGTGCCCAAAATCCCCTGCAAAAGACAAAAAATAATTTTCTGCAATTTTCGACATTTGTCGCAATAAGGTTGACTAAAAATTCTATTTATTGTATAAATTAAGTATAAATCAAGTCAAGTGCGTCGATTGAGACGCCCCTTTGCCCTTGCAGGAGAAAAATGTTCAGCACAGAGTTTTGGTATATCGGCGTGCTTGCGTCCCTTGTTTTGGCAAGTCAGGTGCTTGCCGTGCTGTATCTGGCTCAGCACAAGTGGATAGGCCGCATAGTGTTGTGGCTGTTGGCATTATATATGCTGATCACGCAGTCGATGAGGATCAACGAAACGCACACATTCGATTGGGCCTTTTCCACGATAGCCTATTGGCTGCTCATTGCCGGTGCAGTGGTGCCTTTGCGCCCCATCAAAAGCGTTTCCGCCGCCTTTTGTCTGGTGGCGGGCAGCGTCTACACGGCAGGATTTGTCATCTATCCGCCCATGATGTCCCACATGGGTCAGTTCGGTATCAGCTACATGTCCGCCTTTTTGCTGCACGATGTGCTGTTTTTCGGTGCGCTTGTCATGTACACGCAGTTCAAGGTCAAGCGCTTCGATTGCATCTATCTGGGCGTGCTGTTGGCTGCGGTGGTGGTCATCACCGAGCTGGGCGCATATGTGTGGGATTGGCACAACATCAACGACTTTTTGCAGAGCGTCATCGAGGGCGACGCATTGCAGACCCAATTGTTCCCCAATATCCCACTAACTTGGTGGTGGTATGTGGTGTGGTACGTTGGTTTGGCGGGCGCA
>CANPXV010000017.1 GCA_947586855.1 uncultured Clostridia bacterium | reverse complement strand
AATGCGATCAGCCATCTTTTGTGTATCATCTGCGCCTCGTATCTATTCAGTTGTTAAAATTGTGTTTATTGTACCACCCGCACGCCCGCGGCACAACCCCTTTTTGTAAAAAAAATATATTTTGGCCCAATTTTGCGTTTGAGGCGGGGTTTTACTTAAAATTTGACTTTTCAATTGAAACGATAGCCTTTTTATGTGCGTTTTTTAGAGCAACGGAGTTTATCTTGAATGAAAGCCTTGCAGCCACTTGGACGACGATTAGGGGCGGGGTAAGGGCGAGACAGAAGGAGAAAGCGCAAAAAAAGAGCACCGGCGGGAAAGCGTGCGGTGCCGGGGGGGGGTGATGGGAAAATGTCAAATGGAGAGGAGATTGGCGAGGGCGGAGGGGTCGGCAGAAGGGAAAACGTCCTGCAAGTGGCGCAAAATCAGGCAAAAACTCTGCTGTGGGTCCACATCGTAGGCAGAGCTGACCAGATCATACCCGAGAGACATCTCCGGCGTGGAATACTCCGCCACGCCCCAACCGTACTGCTTGCCCGATTTGTCCGTCATGTAGACAAAATCGCTGATGTTGACATAGGTTTGCATTTGCAGCCGCATGATGACCGTCTCGAAGCCGACGTTGCCGCCCTTGCGGTAGTTGGTTAGCTGTTTGAGCCGCTTGGAAAGCACCTTGCCCTGATTTTGCACGGCAAAAAACACCTCGGCATCCTTGTGCGGGGTTATGCCTTCGTCGCAACGACTGTCAAAATCGTAGCCGTTGCGGCGATAGTTGGCAAAGTGGGCAAACCACTCTTTGCTGACGAACCCCGCCTTGTTGCGGAAAAACTTGCCGTACATGCAGCCGCTGCGAATGACGGGGCCTTTCCACTCCCACGGGCCGTCTGCACTGTCGCTGAACCACAGCTCGCTTGGGGTGTGTTCCTCTACACTGAAACCCTGCACAGAGTTGGCGAAGAAGGGCAGAAAGCCGATTTCGTTGACCAGAGAAACTATCGCAGAAGGGCTGTTAAGCAATACATCTTTCATTGTTAAACGTCCTTAGTTGTGCTGTTACGCACTATCTGCACCACTTCGCCGACATACATTGTGTGTGGCGCCTCGCCCTGATAGTATCTGTCCACTGCAAACTGCGGAATGGCCGACAGGTCCATATCCTGCCGATAGATTTTTTTGCAGAGCAGCGTGGCGTAGGCCTCTGCAAAGGTGACGCCGTTATCCAAAAACAATGGCGTGAGGCCGCTCTCTGCCACCTTGTCGCAATCCCGACCCGACTTGGAGCCCAGCAGCCCCAGCGCCTTTTTGTAGCGCTCGTCAAAAAAGCTGACGCAAAAATAGGGATTGCTATCCAAAAATTGGTGCGTGTAGCGCAGGGGCTTGACGTACACCGTCGCCACGGGACGAGACCACAGTGTGCCCAAACCGCCCCAGCCGATAGTCATGGTGTTGAAGCGGCTTTTGTCGCCCGCCGTTACCAATGCCCACTCTTTGTTGAACAGTTGCAGCGTTTTTTCGTCAAAAAACATAGTACACCTCTCGATTTTTTTTACATCACGCCCAGCAGCGCACCGATCCCCCAACCCAACAGGGTGCCGATGGCAAGGCCCAGCGTGCCGCAGATGATACCCGGGGCGATCAGATTTCTGTCGCCGTAGGCATTGGCAACGGGCGCAATAAAGGGCGGCCCGTAGATACCCGCTGTGCTGGTGATGAGCGCCGTGCCTGCGTCTATGCGGCAAATTTTGCACAAAACAATGTGCAGCAGAATTACCGCCACTTGCGAGCAGGCAAAAAAGCACAATGTGGGCAAAATTTCCCTGACAAGCTGCGTCAGATCCAAGCTCATGGACAACCCGAGAGAAAAGACAAGTATCAGATATTGCCCGATCTGATAGGAACCCTTTACTTGGCGGATGGGTTTGATTCGGCTGAACACAATGCCCAGCACCGACACCGTCAAAATGATGTACAGGCTGCCGTCCAGATTGCCGTTGGCGGCGTACTCCCACAGGGCGCCCACGCCCAAACAGCCGATGGCCAGCGCAATGACTCCCACCAACTGCCAGATAGAGCGGCGATTGCGGGGTATGGCGGCAAAGTTGTATTCTTCGTCGGCGCCGCCTGTCGTTTTTGTCTCGGCGAGCTCGATCTCGTCGCTCGTTTGCGGGGACGTGTCCAACAACGGGTCGGACGCACCCAACAGCTTGTTGTACAGCGGCTTCATCACGGTCAGTATCAGCAAAAAGTACACGCCGCCCACAACAAAATCGGATATTTGCGCCGCAGCGATGACGGGGCCGCTTTGCTCGCCCATCAGCGCCTTGGCGATGGCAATCATATTGGGGGTGCCGCCCGTGTACAGCCCCGTAGTCATGCCTGATAGCACGTTGGCGTTATCCAGCCCTGCGGCCCTTGCCACAAAAAAGGAAAGCACGGACACAGTGACGGCGGAGGCTATCACCAGCGCAAATGAAATGATCGTCTTTTTGGCGAGGTAGCGCACGCTTGTGATGTCGAACCCAAACAAAATGAGGGGTATGGCGATGGCGACAAACACGCTGCCCACCATCTCTGTCAGGCCCCTGTCGTAGGGTATGGGGATCACGGAAATGATCATACCCAGCAAATAGCACAGCGCAATGGCGCCGATAAAGCCGAAAATTTTTACCTTTTTGGTAAGCCACAACACAAAAGCGGGCATTGCCATCATAAACAGCAGCGCAAGCACGGTGCACAATGTGCTCGCCCAACTTGCAGTCTGCTCAGCAAGCAAAAGCGATGTCAAAACTCAAATCTCCTTGTAATAAATGCGATATCTGCGGGCAAGCACGCCGCCCACGCCCTTCAATACCTCGTTGGAGGGTTGATTGCGCTCCATGATGGTGCCCGCCTCGAACCGAGTGACGCCGTTGGCGCTCATGGCCTGCCACAGCTTGGCGTACAGCGAGGCTATCATGCCCGTGTTTTGATACTCCGGCACAACATATTGCAAAATGGCACGCAAACCGTGGATTTTTTTGCGTTGGTGCGTAAGTATCCACAGCCCGCGGGCGTCCGTTTTGCCCTTCATTTTGGCAAAAAGCTCAAAGTAGTCGGGCAGGGCCATCATTATGCCCAGAGGGGCGTCGTCCTTGTTGGATCGGGCGATGAGAATGTAGTCCTTGTCGAGGAAGCGCCTCCACTGCCTGACAATGTTGTACAGCGAGGAGATTTCCGGCGCATCCTGATAGATGACCTCGTCGGTGGCGGCCTGCATCACGGCGTGGAAATCGCGAATATCCCTGTCCAGATGCTTCCAATCGACGGTATCCACCCGATAGTTGTACCTGTTGCGGGCAAAAACGTCGATGCGCTGCGCCCGACGGTACTCGGCATGCTGCAAATCGAAGGCGTATTGCAGGGCGTCGGTGTGCTTGACCAACCCAAAGCCCGTCAACAGCCTGTCGTAGTAGGGCTTGTTGTAGGAGCAAAAGATGAGGGGCGGTTGGTCGAAACCCTCCACAAGTATGCCTCGGCGGTTGTCCTGATCGTAGGGGTAGTAGGTGCCCGACAGATGCGTGGCGCCCATCTGTTTGAGGCGGCGGGTGGCCTCGCCCAGCAGCATATCGCACACAGTCTGGTCGTGGACGCACTCGAACATACTGAAAAAGCCGCATTTATCCGTGTTGAGCTGCTTGTTGCGGTCCACCGTGCACAGCACTCGCCCAAGGGTGCGGCCCTCGTCCATGGCCAGCAGGGCAAAGTAGGTTTTGTCTGCCAGCAGCAGCTTGTGCAGCGTTTTGCACAGGTCGGATTTGATGTAGGGCACGTAGTTTGCGTCGCACTCGTACAGTTCGTCGGGAAAATCCACAAAGTTGTTTATCAATTTTTTGTCTACTTGTACTATCTTCATATTGAAAGTTGCGCCGATTGCGGCGCAACAGCGGTAAAAAACGGGAAAAATTGCCCGTTTTGGGGAGTGATTACTCTACAACAACATTGATGACGGCCGAGACCTCGGCATACAGCTTGACCGTTGCCGTGTAACTGCCCGTGGAGCGAATGACCTCTTTGAGCACGACTTGCTTTTTTTCGACGGGGTAGCCCATCCTGGCAAGCTCGTCGGCGATCTCCTTGTTGGTGATGCTGCCGTACATCTTGCCCTGTGAGCCCGTTGCGGCCACAATGTGCACCGTTTGTCCTTTGAGGCGGGCGGCGTCCTCTTTGGCACGTTGCAACTCGGCGGCACGTTGTTTTTCCACAGCCTTGTTGTGCAGCTCTACCGAGTTGATCTTGTCGGCGGTGGCGATGGTGCCCAGTCCACGCTTCAACAAAAAGTTGTTGGCGTAACCATCGGAAACGTTGATTATATCCCCCTTTTTGCCCTGACCTTTGACGTCTGCCAGCAGTAGTATCTTCATACTTGCTCTCCTTTGGCCGCAGTGCCTTTGCCCCTGCGTACTATGTAATTATAGCACAAAATGCGCACGTTCGTCAACAGGGCAGAGTATTGTTTGGTGGCAAATTGGACAGACTGTTGGCAGGAGGTGAAACTATGAAAAATCAACAAACAATAATGTGCGACGTGTGCGCATGCAGATACCACGACGGCAATCAATGCTGCTGCAAGCTGTCGCAGATAACCGTGACGCCCACCGCCGACAACGAAACGGCCCATTTTTGCGGGAGCTACGAGCACAAATAGGCGTTTTGGGCAGGGCAACGATTGCCCAACTGCAAACAAACGGGAGAGCAGACAGTGCGCTGCTCTCTTTTTGCCGCAGCGGGGCGGCGAGGCAACAAAAATCAGGTTATTTGCCCTTGCGACGTCCATTTGATTGACAAATTTCGCATGGGTGACTACAATGTTGTTGTAGAACGCTAAGGGGGCAAAAATATGCTCAATCAAGTACACGGCGCAATCAAAGTTTTTGCAGGCAACAGCAGCCGCAAGCTGGCAACGGAAATTTGTCAGAGGCTGGATCTGGAGCTGGGCGAGCTGGACGTTGGAAAATTCAGCGACGGCGAAACCAGCGTCAACATCAAGGAGTCGGTGCGGGGTTGCGACGTGTTTATTGTGCAATCCACCAACACCCCCGTCAACGACAATCTGATGGAGCTGCTGCTCATCTGCGACGCATGCAAACGTGCCTCTGCCGGCAGGATAACCGCCGTGATGCCCTACTTTGGCTATGCCCGTCAGGACAGGCAGGCGCACGCTCGCGACCCCATCTCCGCAAAGGTGGTGGCGGATATCATACAGGCGTCGGGCGCAAACAGGGTGCTGACGATGGATCTGCACAGCAGCCAGGTGCAAGGATTCTTCAATATCCCCGTGGATAACCTGCTGGGTATGCCCGTGCTGACAAAGTACTTCAAGCGGAGGGGCGTACCAAGCAATCTGACAATAGTAAGCCCCGATACGGGCAGCGTGGTGCGTTCTCGGGCGATGGCGTCTCGGTTTGAAGCGCCGCTGGCCATCATCGACAAACGCCGCCCCCGCGCCAACGTCATGGAAGTGATGAACGTCATCGGCGACGTGAAGGGCCGCACCTGCCTGATGCTGGACGACATGATCGATACGGGCGGGACGATCTGCCAGGGCGCACAAGCATTGGTGGAGCACGGCGCAAAAGAGGTTATCGCCTGCTGCACCCACCCCGTGCTGTCCGGGCCGGCCATCGAGCGCCTGCAAAACAGTGCGCTCAGCAAAGTTGTCGCGCTGGACACCATCGAGCTGCCTCCCGAAAAACTCATAGACAAGATAGAGGTTGTGTCCATTGCCGACACCTTTGCCGAGGCAATCGAGCGTGTGTACACCGACCTGCCCATGAGCAAGCTGTTTGAGTAGGCCGTTGACACATCGGTAAGTTGCAAGCGGCCGACAATCGAGCGATACACCGCAACACGTCAACTTCGATATTCTCACCACAAAAAAAAGAGAGCAAAAATTGCTCTCTTGTCTTTTTGCGCTGTTTGTGTTGAAAAGTGTACAAGTAACGGCGTTTAAGGCCGCAAGTTGCACATATGCGAATTGTGCGGCAATGTGCGTCTGTGTCGCCGTGCGGCGTAAGAGTCTGCAATCACGCCGAGACGGACTTGTCAGCTCTTGCGGGAAAAGACCTCTTTGAACTGCTCGGGGGACAGCGTGCCGTCGTTTACCTCTTGCAGTTTGAGGGCGAATTTGTCCACCATGGAGCAGGTCACCAATATCATATATTTGCACAACTCGGTGCTGATCATGCTGGACATATAGGGCGCAACCGCCTTGAACGCCACATAGCCGTTATCCGTGTTGAACTCGAAGCTGCCGTTGAGCATTGTCCAATTGGCGTAGGTAAGCGCTTTGGCCATATCGGTGCGGCGCTCGACAGGCACCGTGAAGGACAGCGGCGACTTGATGTACATCAGCTGGCGCTCGGTGGCGACGTGTATGCCCAGGCGTATCAAAACGCCCTCTCCCTTTGCCGAGGTGAAGATGTTGTAGCCCTCGTCGTTTTGCTCTCGATTGTACTTCCACTCCATTGCGTCCAGCGTGCTGCACACAGTGTTGAACACCACCCTTGCCTCGTCGATTTTTGCCATAGCGAACCCCTCCCAACAGGTTTGATAAAAAAATTATAACATATTTATCGGATATTGACAACAGCAGACGGGCAGTTTTTGTCTTTGCGGCGGCAAAAACGGCAATTTGCGCAAATTTTGCCGCAAGTTGGGCAACAATTTGGCGAGGTGAAAAAATGAAGTGCAATATGTGCAACAATCAGATAAACAACGACGACTACTGTGTGTGCACCCGCTGCCGCAAGCTGATCTGCCCCTCCTGCGCCGAGAAAAACTCTTTTGTGTGCGGCGAGTGCGGCGGCGATGTGGCCTATCTGTCCTGAAATGCGCCCACAAGCGAACAAAGCGGCCGCAGCATTTGCACACCGCCCTGCAAAAAGGCACTTTTGATGTGACCACGTCAAGTCGCCGTGCCGCCTACAACAAATCGACCAGATGGTCCACGTCCCCTGCGCCCAAAATCAGCAAGATGTCGTCGGGGGCGGCGTTGCCGTATATCCACTGCCTGGCGGACAAAAAATCCGCCAAAAAACAGGCGTTTATGCCGCTGACAGCCGCCGTCTGCGCCAGCAGATAGGAGTTGACGCCCGCAAGAGGCTTTTCCCGTGCGGAGTAGACGGGCAAATAGGCCACGGCGTCCGCCAGACGGAAACACTCGGCAAAATCCGCCCAAAAAGCCTGCGTGCGAGAGTAGGTGTGGGGCTGAAACACGCACAGCACTCTGCCCTTGGTCATGCTTTTTGCGGCGGCCACCGTGCAGGCGATCTCGGTGGGGTGATGGGCGTAGTCCACCACCGTTTTGCACAGATGGGGTAGGTTTTTCTCCGTCCAGCGACGGTCCACTCCCTCAAAACGGCGCAATCCAAGCGCAACCGTCTCCAAAGGGATACCCAACCTTTCGGCGGCGGCAATCACGGCCAAGGCGTTGCCCACATTGTGCTGCCCCACCACCGACAACTCGATGTGCTGCGTGCTGCCGTTGGGGGCGGTCACGTCAAAGGAGGGCTTGCCGCATATCAGCTGCAACTTGCTCACCGCAAAGCGCTTGTCGTAGAGAGTGCGGTTGCGGTGCGGATACAGTCCCTTCAACTCCGACGGCAGCACGGCATACCCGCCCTTGCCCATACCGCCCAAAAAGCAGGCAAAGGCCTTGCGCACGTCCTCGGCGTCTCGGTAGCAATCGGGGTGGTCGTGCTCGGCATTGAGGCAGACGGCCAGCGTTGGGCGCAGATTGAAAAAACTGCGGTTGAACTCGCACGCCTCCGCCACCACCACGCCCTGCCCGTTGTAGTAGTTGTTGCCCTGGTAGACGCCCCCGATAAACGCCGCATGAGACACATCGGCGGCGCACAACACCTCGTGCAGCATGGCAGTGACGGTGGTTTTGCCGTGCGTGCCGCACACTGCTATGCGGGTGTCGAAAGCGTTGAACACCTCTCCCAGCAGCTGCTCTCTCAGCAAAATAGGCAAACTGCGACGGGCGGCCTCGGCCACTTCCTCATTGAACAGCCCCACCGCCGAGCTGCGCACCACCATCTGCGCCTGCCCGACGTTGTGTGCGTTGTGCCCGATAAAAACTTGTATGCCCATTGCGGCAAGCGCCCTGGTCCGCTCCGACGGGGTGCGGTCGCTGCCCGTGACAATGTGCCCAAGACGATGCAGGTGCTGCGCCAAGCCGCTCATACCCACACCGCCCACGCCCACAAAGTGTACCCTGTGGGGAATTTTGATCTTCATACATTACTATATGAGCGCCGCAGCCCTTGTGTGCCTTGCCAAAATTTTGGGTTTTTGTGTTTTGCGGCGCCGCCCTTGATTTGCAGTGCCGCTTGTGATATAATAATGTGACAACCAAGTAACTTTCGGCAAAAACAAACGGGATTTCTATCAACAAAAAAAAATTGCGGATAAAATATAAAGGAAAACTATGATAGGGGCGATAATTGGGGATATTGTCGGCAGCAGATTCGAGTTTGTCGAAGATGACCACCGAGGCAAAAATTTCAAGTTTTTTACACGGGAGTGCAGGGCCACGGACGACACCTTGATGACGGTGGCGGTGGCGCAGGCGCTGTTTTTGTGCAAGGGAGACTACTCGGCGCTGGCCGACCGCACGACAAGCTGCATGCGAGCCATCGCAAGGGCGCACCCCATCACGGGTTGGGGCGAAAAATTTTACCATTGGCTGTTTGACAGCAACACCACTGCGCCGATAAACAGCTATGGCAACGGCGCCGGCATGCGTATCAGCCCCGTGGCCTGGGTGGCCGAGTCGGAGGCGCAGCTTAAACAGCTATCCAACGTCGTCACGGGCGTCACCCACAACCACCCCGAGGGGTTGAAGGGCGGCGAGGCGATAGCAATGTGCGTCTACCTTGCCCGAACGGGCGCCGACAAACCCACCATACGCAGGCGTGCCGCCGAGTACTATCCGATACTGAACGACAAATATTTTTCCGTGGCAAGCCTGCAACTATCCTACGGCTACGACGAGTTGGGCAATTGGGTGACCTGCCAAGGCAGCGTGCCGCATGCGATCGAGGCGTTTTTGGAGAGCGACAGCTTTGAGGACGCCGTGCGCAACGCCGTGAGTATCGGGGGCGACTCCGACACCATCGGGGCAATGACGGGCAGCATTGCCGAGGCCTTTTACGGAGTGCCGACCGAGCTGGAAGAACAGGCGTTTGCCTATCTTACCGACGACCTGAAAGGCATTTGCCATGCGTTTGAGCTTATCCGCAGGCCCCGCTTGGGGCGCAAGTGACCGCCCACGCCGCAGGCCTCACAAATCGATATTGGCAATGACGGATATGGCCTGAATGAAGCTGTCCAGCTCGTCCTTGACAAAATTGAGGGTGGTGGTGGGCACCGTCATGACAAATGCGCCGTCTTCCTGCCGCAAGCCAAACCGCTGCATGATGGCGTTTAGCTTGGGGCGATATTTTTCGACGTTGATGTCCCTCGAAAGGAGGTAGTCGATCGTCGTGCCGCAGTCGGTGATGACGGGACGGCCGTCCTCCGCCTCGGAAAATCTCAGCGCAATGCTTTCGTCGCTGCCCGCCAGAAAAAACGGCACCGTGACAAAAATGCCGCTGCGACCCCTGCGCACCTTGTAGTTTTGGTATTGCTCCAACAGCTTTTCTACGTCAATCATGGTGACCCCCTTGCAATTTTTTTACATTATAACACATCTTGCCCCGTCTGTACAATACAGCAGGGCAATATTTACACCATTTCACTACCATTTTGGAATATTGCGCCACAAGCACATACAACAGTCGCTTGATGCCACACAGCAAGCGACTGCCTCTCTTGCCAAGCGGCAAGAGAGGGGCGAAGGGCAAAAGCAGAGAGCGAGACGCTGGCGTGTCGTGAAACTGCGCTGCCCTGAGCGTATGTGCGCACCTTTGCTGCAAATAAAAAACGGAAGCAATTTTCGCTTCCGTTCGACATGTGTTATTGCAGACCGTACTTTTTCTTGAACTTGTCCACTCTTCCGCCTGCGTCTACCAACTTTTGCTTGCCCGTAAAGTAGGGGTGGCATTTGTTGCAGATTTCCACCTTGATCACATCTGTATCCTTGGTGGTGCCGGTCTGGAAGGTTGCGCCACAAGCACATACAACAGTCGCTTGATGCCACACAGCAAGCGACTGCCTCTCTTGCCGCTTGTCGGCAAGTGAGGGGCGAAGGACAAAAGCAGAAAACGAGACGCTTGCGTGTCGTGAAACTGCGCTGCCCTGAGCGTATGTGCGAGCCTCTGCCAAACACAAATAAAAAACGGAAGCAAGTTTTGCTTCCGTTCGACATGTGTTATTGCAGACCGTACTTTTTCTTGAACTTGTCCACTCTTCCGCCTGCGTCTACCAACTTTTGCTTGCCCGTAAAGTAGGGGTGGCATTTGTTGCAGATTTCCACCTTGATCACATCTGTATCCTTGGTGGTGCCGGTCTGGAAGGTTGCGCCACAAGCACATACAACAGTCGCTTGATGATAATTCGGATGTATACCTTGTTTCATAGTTCGCACCTCTCAGTAATAGTTTGCCTGTATATACTACTAAATTGCGGCAAGTTTGTCAAGCGTTTTTTGGGGTAGGGCGGATGCACAGGCAAAAAATATTTGCAGACGGTTGCAAAAATGCGGCAAAATGGTATAATAGAGAAAAAGCTATCGGGAGGTGGCCATGTCGGAAGTAGTTATATCCACAACTGCGCTAAGCAAACGCTACGGCAACAAAACGGTTGTGGACAGCGTTGACCTGACAGTCAACAAGGGCGCCATTGTGGGGCTTATCGGCAAAAACGGCGCAGGCAAAACAACGCTCATCAGGTTGCTGACGGGGTTGGTGCTGCCCACAAGCGGTACTTTTTCGCTATTGGAGGGGCAGCAGCGCACAGCAACGGACGTAGCCGCCATTGTGGAAAGCCCCTCGCTGTACAACGACCTGAACGCAATGGACAATCTGGCGCTGCAATGCAAGGTGCTGGGTCTGCCCGTCGACAAGCAATATCTGGCGCAAACGCTGGCGCTGGTTGGGCTGGAAAACAACACCAAGCGGGCAAAAAACTACTCGCTGGGCATGAGGCAACGTTTGGCCATCGCCATGGCGTTGGTGGGCAAGCCAAAGATGCTGATATTGGACGAACCGACCAACGGGCTGGACCCCGACGGCATACGCCACATACGGGAGATCTTGGTGCAGCTGAACCAGGAACACGGCGTGACGATGTTGATATCCAGCCATATCCTGTCGGAGTTGAGCAAATTTGCCACGGAGTTCTACATCATGAACAACGGCAAGTTGCTGCGGCACATCACGGCGGAGGAGCTGGACCAAAACAGCGGCAAAAAGTACCGCATCACCGTGGACAAAACGGGCGTTGCCAGAGAGGCGCTGCAAAAGCTGGGCCGCAGCGAAATTGTGGCGTCGTCGCAGGTGGAGCTGTTTGCCGAGGCCACCCCGTCGGAGATTTTGCAATGTCTTGCGGCGGCGGGGGTATCCGTGACGGCCATTGCGCAGGTGGGGGACGCTCTGGAAGAATACTTTGTGCAGGCCGTGCAGCAGGACGAGGGAGGTGCGCTGTGAGCAATATTCTCGCTGTGGAGTTTTACCGACTGAAAAAGAGCAAACTGTTTTGGATTTTGCTGGGCGTGACGGCGGCGCTGCCACTGCTGGCGGGCTTGTTTGAGCTGGCCGTGATAGAACTGATGGACGACCTGTTTGAAATGATGGCCTCGGAGGCGTGGGTGATTGCGGACCAGATGAACCTGACCACGCAGGCGCTATCCTCCTTTGGACAGCTGCTGCCCGACTTTGAGCTGTTTGCGCTGATATTTACGTCGATTTTTTTGTGCAGGGAGTTTTCCTTTGGCACGTTCCGCAATGCGTTGGCGGCAAATCGCAGCCGAATGGAGCTGTACGTAAGCTATCTGCTGATAGCCCTGACGGTGGGTTTTGCCTACATGGGGGCGGAAATGTTGACAACAGTCATATTCTACGGGGCGTCTTTCGGCTTTGTGGGGCTCAGCGCAGCGCAGTCTGTGGCGGCCGTGGCATTGGCCTTTGCGATGGGCACGGTGGTGATGATTTTTGCGCAATCGCTGCTGTGCATGCTGCTGTTTTGCACACGCAAGTTGGCGCCCACGCTGGCGTGCTCGCTGCTGATTTGCCTGTTTGCGCCCGCCATTGCGGAGTTTATCGTGACGTTTTTGCAGATATTCAGCGCAGCGCAAAGCACGCAAGCGCCGCCCGATATGTCCTGGGTGCCGCTGTACAATGCGTCGCTGCTGGATGTGGGCAACCCCGACGGCGCCTTGGTGGGCAAGATTTTGCTGTACTACCTGCCGTTGGAAGCGCTGTTCGGCGTGCTGGGCTGGGTGGCCTTCCGCAAGGCGGACCTCAAATAGTTGCGCCGCACAAAAATTGTCGGCGTAGCGCCGAAAAATTTGAAATAAATTGGGAAAATTTTTGCAATAAATTTGGCAAAAAAAACGAAGTCGGGAGAGCTGTCTCCCGACTTTTTGTTATGTTCGGCCACAATCGGGCCGTATTTTTGATTATATTATAACTGTTGTGGGGCGGGCAATCAAAAAACAAAACAAAATGCCTTCAACCTACCGTGCAATAGCAGCTCCACACCGAGATTGCAGTGCTCTGCTGCTGTCAGCGGGGTCAAACCGCCCTGCCGTGCTGCGATTGCGGCCGCAGTTGCGCAGCGCTACTCCTTGGCACGGATAATTTCGCGTGGCTTGGCACGGCGCATGATGACAAAGGGCACCACGGCTGCAACAGCCGTCAACACCAACACTGCCGCTGCGTCGATAAGCGCCGTTTGCCAATGGAAAGTGATGACGTTTAGCTGACGCATAAACACGTTGTTGGCCAGCTTGACAAAACCGTCGGCCAGCATAGAGTTGCACAAGCCGGCGCCTGCCGCCATTGCCCCAACGGATAGCACACACACCACTATGCTTACAAAAATCATTTGCAGCAAAAACATACGGGTGAGGTCTTTTGTTTTGCCGCCCAGCGCACGTATCACGGCGATTTCGTACATATTTTTTCGGATACTGCCCGCACCGAAGCCTGCCAACATCAATGCCGCCAATGCAAGCAGCACAATGCCGATAAATTGAAACACGTCGGTAAACACCAATGCCGATCTGGACACGGTGTACAGCGCCGAAACAAGAGGGTTTTTGACAACGTAGTCAAGTTCGGTGCCCTTGTCGTACAGTTCTACCGCCTTGGAAAGGTTGTCAAAATACAGGGCGTAGGGCGCATTGCCAAACTTTTTGAGCTGTCGGTAAATTTCCGGCGAACAGTCAAAACCGCCAACGCCGTTGACATTTTCTCTGAACCCTGCGATTGTCACTTCCAAAGTGTAATCGGGCAGGTCGTTTTCGCCCCGCACAAAACGGTATCGGGAAAGCGTAAGTTTGGTGCCGATTGCCTTGCTTTCGTCCGTTTCGCTTTCGCTGATACCCATAAGTTCTGCATAAACCGCCCTGTTGATGAGTATTTCGTCGGGGGCAAGCGCATCGTCGCGATAGCTATACGAATTGTTGGTGACAACATGTTCGCCGCAGCGAATTTCCATAGTGCCGTAGTAGACGGAGCGAGGGCACTCCTCGTCGCTTGCATACTCCTGATAGAAATCCGGATTGAAAGAGTAGCCTATGTTGAGGGTGGAATTGAGTTCCTTCAACAATTTTTCGTAGGAGTCGGCGTCGTTTTTGACGGAAAATGTGCCGTTTGTAAATTTTTCGATGAGGTCGGCGTAGCGTTGCTTGTAGCCCGTGTCGATCACTCCCGCCACACGAAAATGTCCCAAATGCATTGCGCCGTTGGTGAGGGTGGCATAGGGGTCGCTTCCTCCTGCTCGGTAAGTGGGTTCGTAGCTGAGAATGCTGTCGGCAAGGTAGTCGGTAAAGATGATCTTTGGGCCGGCTGTTTCCAGCGTGCCGGACAGCAATTTGAGCTTGCCGTCTTCCTTCCCGTAGATGTTGGTGAGAAATTGCTCGTTGGTGACCAACACGCCCAAACCGCTGCCGCAATAGAAGTTGGCATAGTTGTCCTGGTCGCCGGGCATCGAGTAACCTTCTATACTCCAAATGAGATTGCTGCCCCTTGTGTGCGTCATCAGCGAAATGTTGTACAGCGGATAGATGCCGCCGTCGTAGCCCGTGCTGCGAAAGGCCTCTATATCCGCATCGGTCACGTCGGTAAACGGCGATGTTATCAAGGTGGTGTTTATGGCGCTGGTCTTGTGCCCTTTTTGCAAAATGAAGGTTTTGTCCTCTTCGCTTTGCGCCACTATGCGGGCAATTTCTTCATCGGCGGAAAACTGCGTAAAAAATTGGCACACGCCCATAACGGCAATGATAAACACCACTATCAAAGAGGTAAACACCATGCTGATGATACGCTTTTTGGCAAACATTGCAAAAAGCGTTTTTCTGCCGCTGAAACTAAGTGTGTGCGGCTCAAAGCCGTTGCCGCTTTTGTCCGTGATCGGCGGGGCGACGGTGGGCAAAAATTTGACGTCCGCCTGTTTGAGGCGCACTCCGCCGACAGAAATGCGCTTGTTAACTTGGTCCAGCTGCTCGTCGGAGAACACCGTGCCCTTTTGTATGACGATGTCCTGCCCGTCAAAGGAGATGTCGGCGGCGGCTTGGTTGCGAGACATATCTCCCACAATGTGGCCGTCGCTAAGCTCGATGATCCTGTCTGCATAGCGCTCCGCATCGGGCCGATTGTGCGACACTATCACCACCAATGCCGTTGCGGATAGCTCCTTCAAGATGTCCAAGATGATGGCGGATGATTTTTCGTCCAGATTGCCCGTCGGCTCGTCGGCAAGTATCAGCTTGGGCTTTTTGACCAAGGTGCGGGCAATGGCCACACGCTGTTTTTGCCCGCCCGAAAGCTCGTCGGGACGGCGGTCGGCGCAATCTGCCAGCCCCACCTTTGCCAGGGCGTCATCCACGGCCGAACCGTCCTGCTCTCCTTTGAGTTGCAGCGCAAGCTCCACGTTTTGCCGCACAGAGAGGCCTTCCAACAGGCAGTAGTCCTGAAAAACAAACCCGACGTAGTCGTTGCGGAAGTTGTCGTAGTCCCGCTCGCCAAAGGCGGAAAATTTGTTGCCGTCCATGACGATATCGCCCGCCGTCAGCTTGTCGCAGCCGCCGATCATGTTGAGCATGGTGGATTTGCCGCAGCCGCTTTTGCCAACGACAAAGATCATGCCGCTATCGGGCAGCACAAAGGAGACGTTGTCCAGCGCAACGACCCGCTTTTTGCCACGACCGTAAATTTTTGTGATGTTTTTTACTTCTATCATGTGCCACCAAGTGAAAGATTTGTGTTTATTATACCACACATTGGGCAAGTTTCAAAGAGCATTTGCGCTTGTTGCGACAAAAATTTGCGCACGGTTGCAAAATAGCAAAAAAAACGAAGTCGGGAGAGTTGACTCCCGACTTGTTGTTTTTTGGTGATGTTGAGCCGGCTTGTACGGGGTAACCGCTGTTGTGCTGCGTGTAACCGCAGTTGGGCAACTCTACTCGGTGCGAAGGGCCACAACGGGGTCTTTTTTGGCGGCGGAGCGGCTGGGTATCAAGCCGGAGATCATGGTCAGCACAACGCTGATTGCCACAAGTATCAGGGCGGCCAGCGGCGGCAGCACGGCATTGAGGCCGGATATACCCGTCAGCACGTGCAAAATGATGTTGATGGGTATGCACAGCAGGTAGGTTGCCAGCACACCGATGAGGCCTGCGGCAAACCCGATGATGATGGTCTCGGCGTTGAACATACCCGACACATCACGCTTGCTTGCGCCGATTGCACGCAAAATGCCGATTTCCTTGGTGCGCTCCTGCACGGAAATGAGGGTTATGACGCCGATCATTATCGAGCTGACAATGAGAGAGATGGCCACAAACGCCACCAGCACATAGGTGACGGCGTCGATAATCGTGGTGACGGCGGACATAACCAACGCCACCATATCGGTGTACTCGATACGCTGAGTTTCCTCCGCATCGCTGTTGTAGCGGGCGATTTCGTCGGCGATGATATCCTTGGCCTCGAAGCTGGACGCATAGATGTTGACGCCCGTGGGGGTGTTGAGGTCCACATTGGCCAGGCGGGACATGTTGCTTGCAAAGCTGGAAGAGGACATCTGCTCGTTGTCGTAGTAGATGGCGATAACTTCGTCCTTTTTGTCGTCCAGCACGCCGTCGATGGCGGCCTTGCGATCCTTTTCCGAAAGGGCGCTCAGCCTTTGCTGCTCGGCAGAGACCTGCGGCAGAACAAATTCGGATGTGACCAACTGCTGCCGCAGCATGCGTATCACTTCGTCCTCGCCCATGCCTGTCATGTAGGCCATCAGTGTTTCTTTGTCGCTGAGGCCCATATTCGCCATCATCTCCGCAACGGCTTCGATAAGGGTTTTGCCTTGCACCTGCGCCCCAAGTCTGATCTTGTTGATGTAGTCCTCGGCCCTGTCCAACGCAAAAATGTTGAGGTAGGCCGACTCCCTGCGCTCGTCGGTCAGTTCGTTGTAGTAGTTGCGATAGGCGGTGGCCTTTTCCTCGTCGGTCATATCCTTGCTGCCCACGTCAAAGGCCTTTCCGCTGAAAATATCCACGGTGGGGGTGGCCTTTTGCGCCTTGACGGCGAGGGTATCCTCGGAGTGGGTTATCATGTACTCGGTAAGCTTGGATGTGTAGGCAATGGAGCCCGTGCGCAACACGTTGGTGGCGTCGTCCTTGGCCCAAACTATGCCCGTCACTTTGAGGGGGACGCTCTTGTTGTCGTAGAGGTTTTGCAGCTCCACTGCGCCATCGGGGTGGCTGTCGTCGGTGACGTCGTACCAAACGCCGTCGGTGCCCTCCTTGTAGAGGTCGCCGTTGAGAATGAGGCGGCAATCGGCTTGGAGAATGTCGTCGAACGACCAACTTCTGCGGTTGCTTTGCGAGGGGTTGGGGCGGTCGTTGTCCACGTCGTCGTAGAGGGTGTCCAGGTAGTCGTCACCCAGCAAGCCCAGCGTTACAAGCGCCATGTCGCTGACTTCCATATTTTTGTTGACCACCAGCACCACTTCATTGTAGTCGTTGGGCCACTGCCCGTAGATGTTGTATTGGTCCACCAGCAGCTGGTTGACAAGGCTGCCGTCCGTGCCGGAAAGCATCTCCTGCCATATGTTCATAGAAAAGCTCATCATGGATTGCATGTAGCCGCCCATGGCCGAACTTACGTTGCTGCCCAACAGCCTCGGCACGATGTCGTTCATCTTTTTGCTGACGCTGGCCTCCTCGATACGTTGGTCCACCGTCTCGGAGAACACCCTCATAGACGCACCGTAGCGATATTGCACGCCCGCAATGGCACTGTGCAGCTTGCTGTTTTCGTCGGCAAGCTCTTTGTCCAAAAACTTTTTGAAAGAGTTGAGGTCGTTGGATATGCCCATGGAGCTCTTGACAACGCGGGCCACGCTGTAAATCAGTGTGCTGTTGTAGACGGTGTTTTCCTGCCGCTCCGGCTGCTCCTGCTCGTCGATGTTTTCCATCAGGCTGCTGACCAGCGACGACAGATCCATCGAGGTGGATTCGATACTGAGCGGATAACTCGTCAACGTTTGCTCCTCGACGGCGGCTATGTAGTTGGTCATGCCCTGGCTGACGGACAAAATGAGCGCAATGCCTATGATACCTATGCTGCCGGCAAAGGATGTGAGGGTTGTGCGCCCCTTTTTTGTTATCAGATTGTTGAGCGACAGCTTGAACGCCGTCCAAAAGCTCATAGAGGAGCGCTTTTTGCGGGTGCGTTTGCGACCCTTGGTTGCTGCCTCGTCCTGCGTTTGCCGGACACGGCGAGCCTCTTCTGCGGCACGCTCGGCGGCATATTCCTCGGCGGAGAGCGCATTGCTGTCACCCACGATCAGGCCGTCCAAAATGCGGATTATGCGAGAGGAATAGGCCTCGGCAAGATCGGGATTGTGCGTGACCATGATGACAAGCCTGTCCTTGGACATTTCTTTGAGCAGCTCCATGATCTGTATGCCCGTTTCCGTATCCAATGCGCCCGTGGGCTCGTCCGCCAAAATGATATCGGGGTTGTTGACGAGGGCACGGGCAATGGCAACGCGCTGCATCTGCCCGCCCGACAGTTGATTGGGACGCTTGTGTATGTGCTCGCCCAATCCCACCTTGACAAGCGCCTCTTCCGCACGGGCCTTGCGCTCGCTTTTTGGGGTGCCGGCAAGGGTAAGCGCCAACTCGACATTTTTGAGTACCGATTGGTGGGGGATCAGGTTGTAGGTCTGGAATACAAAGCCAATCGTGTGGTTGCGATAGGTATCCCAATCCCGATCTTTGTAGTCCTTGGTGGACACGCCGTCAATAACAAGGTCGCCCGTGGTGTACTTGTCCAGACCGCCGATGATGTTGAGCAGGGTGGTCTTGCCGCAGCCGCTTGGCCCCAATATGGACACAAACTCGCTGGAACGGAATTGCAGGTCCACACCTTTGAGGGCGTGCACCGCCGTGTTGGCAACAGGGTAGTCCTTGACAATTTGTTTGAGTTCGAGCATGTTTCGTTCCTCTCAATGAAATTGTTCAATATTGTTCAAATTTGAACTATTTTGTTATATAGTAGCATTTTGCCGATGTGGTGTCAACTGTTTTTGAGGGGATTTTCGCCACCCATTGGGCAAAAATCACTTTGAGGGACCGTCCGCAAGCTCGGCCGTATTGTCGGCGGCAATTTCGCTTGCTTGCTCGGCCGTCTCTGTCCCACCCTGCGCATGCTGTGCGGCAAATGGGGTATCGGGCAGGTACTTGATGAGCACGCCGCTGCGTTGAAGAGCAAACAGCAATGCAGGTATCAGCACCAGCTGCAACACTATCCCCGCCCAGGTGGAGGCAAAGCTGCTTGCCAGCTTGGCGCCCAACGCCACAAAGTAGGTGGTAGAGTCGCTCATCACAAAGAACGCCCCCACAAAGGAGTTGACTATCCTGCCCGCAACCATTGCGATGACCAGTGCCAGCAGCGATGCAATGCGGTGGGTTTTGGCGTTTTTGAGCAGCAGCCAACGCATCAGGCCGATAACAAAGCCGTAGGTGGCCAGCTCAAAAATCATGGGAACAAGCCCGCCGGGGAAGGGAGGACGTGCGCCGCCCGTGGCTAAAAAGGACATCAGGGGCGTCACCACGCCGCAAATCAGCCCAAGATAGGGACCGCACAACACGCCGCACAACAACACGGGAAAATGCATCGGGCTGAACAGCGACGAAATGGCCACGTCGCCGAAAGAGTGAAATGCGCTTGCAAGAATGACTGCCACCGCCGCAAGCATGGCGGTTGTTACAACGTTGAGAGTTGTAAATTTTGTTTTCATGCTTATTCTTCCTTTTGTTGGGCGCAAAACGTGCGCTATTTGGCAAAAAACTCGTCTGTCTGACGCTTGATCGCCTCGTAACGGCGGACGTTATCCTGCTGCCGGCCCTTGACGGTGATGTAGCACTTGACAAGAGGCTCGGTGCCGCTGGGGCGCACGATGAGCTGGCTGCCGTCGGCGCTGCGTAGGCGCAACACGTCCGCACGGGGCAGGTCGTACTGCGTTTGGGTGAGGAAATCACAACTCTCCGTGATGGGGCTGTCCCCCAGCTTGTCGAAGGGGTGCGCCCTGAACTCGCTCAGCAGCCGCTGCTTGACATCGGCGCCGCTGAGGCCGTCGAAACGGTAGCTGACGGTGTTTTGGAAGTAGTGCCCAAAGGCGGTGTACAGCTCTTGCAGGCGAGAAACCAGCGTTTTGCCCTGCTGTTTGAGGGCGGCGGCACACTCGGCGATGAGCACGGCTGCGATGACGCCGTCCTTGTCCCTGACGTAGCTGCCTTTGAGGTAGCCGCAGCTCTCCTCAAAGCCGAACAGGTAGCGCTCGGGGTGGCCGTCCGCCTCTAACTTGGCGATGACGTTGCCGATATATTTGAAGCCCGTCAGCACATCCCGCACCTCGGCGCCGTAGCGAGAGGCAATGGCGTCCAACATGGGGGTGGACACGATAGTTTTGACCAAAACGGGGTGTTGGGGCAGAGCGTTTTGCTTGCTGAGGTGGCGCAAAATGTGGTCAGCCAGCAAAATGCCCACTTCGTTGCCGCTTAGCTGGCGATAGTTTTCGCCGTCGAAGGCCGCCACGCCCAATCTGTCGCAATCGGGGTCGTTGGCTATCACAAGGTCGGCGTTGACATTGCGCGCAAGCTGCTTGGCCAGCACAAGCGTCTCGGGCTTTTCCGGATTGGGGTAGGGGCAGGTGGCAAAGTTGCCGTCGGGCAGGGATTGCTGCTTGACGACATAGGGTTGCAGGCCCATCCTGCGCAGCGCCTCGGGCACGATGCGATAGCCGGCGCCGTTTAGCGGGGTGTACACAGCGCACAAGTGCTCGGCCGACATATCCGTCAGCCGCTCCTGCAACACTCGGTCGATATACATTTCTTCCAACAGCTTGTCGGTGTACTGCACCGGACCGCCCTCGTAGCGGGCAAAGTCGGGCAACGGCTTGTCGAACAGCCCCACCGTGTCGATGTGGCGTGTCACCTCGGCGGCGGCTTCGTCCAACAGCTGGCAGCCGCTTGCGTCGTACACCTTGTAGCCGTTGTACTCGGACGGATTGTGGCTGGCGGTGACGTTGACGCCTGCGTCGCAGTGCAGCTCCCTCACCATAAAGGACAAGTAGGGCGTGGGCATACACTCGGGAGTGAGGTACACCCTGATACCGTGCTCGGCAAGGGTGGCCGAGGCCAACTCGCAAAAGCGTTTGCTGTTGTTGCGGGAGTCGTAGGTGATGGCACAGCTTTTGTAACCGTGCGCTTCCATGTATCGGGCAAGCCCCTCGGTGGCCCGATAAACGGTGTAGACGTTCATGCGGGCGGTGCCTGCCGTCATGACGCCCCTCAATCCAGCCGTGCCAAAGGACAGCTCTCCGCTGAAAGCCTCCTCTATCTGCTGCGGCGTCATGGAGCGCAGCTCTTGCAGCAGCTCGGCGTCGGTAACTTTGGCGCACCACTCGTTGTATTTGTCGATGTAGCTCATTGTGTGGTCTCCTGTGTGATTATCCTATGGTTATGTTGCCGTTGCCCGCTATCGCAGAGGACAAAAAGGCCGTCAGCGCACGCTGCATTGTGTCCACGTCCTCGACGCCGCAGGTCTCGCAGGCAGAGTGCATTGCCAACTGCGCAATGCCGATATCGCACACCTTGATGCCCAGCTCTCGGGACGTGACCAGCCCCAAAGTGCTGCCGCCGCTGAGCTCGCTGTTGTTGTACAGGTCCTGATAGGGCAGCTCGGCCTCTTCCATCAGCCGCTTGAATACGGCCGAAGTCAGCCCGTCGGTGGCGTAGTTGACGTGGTGCTTGATGATGACGCCCCCGTTGAGGCGGCAATGATACAATGGGTCGTGTTTTTCGGGGTGGGCAGGGTGCGCTGCATGGCCGTTGTCCACCGACAGCACCATGCCATTTTCGGCGGCGAAGTCTCGTTCGGTCGGGGTGTAGCCCAATGCGTCGGCGATGCCGTTTAGCACCTGCTGCAAAAATCTCGGCGTGCCCTGACGTGTGCAACTGCCTATCTCCTCGTTGTCCAGACAGGCCACCACCGCAATGTCCTGCGGGTCGGCGTCTATCATGGCGCAGACGGATGTGTACACGCTGGTGAGGTTGTCCAGTCGAGCCGAACACAAAAATTCGTCGTGGGCGCCTGCATTGAAGGCCTCGGTTGCGGGCACAACGTACAGATCGGCGTCCAACACTTTGCGGTCGGTCAGCCCCTCGTACAGATCCGCCTGCCCCTGCGCAAACAGCGGAAGGGTATCCGTTTGCAATTTGAGGAAGGGATGCTCGTTGGCATCTCGGTTGAGGTGTATCGCCAGGCTGGGTATCACCACATTGTAGTCGCTTACCGCAAGCATTGACTCCACGCCCTCCTCCGTCTCTACCATCAGCCTGCCCGCCACTTTTAGCGGGCGGTCGAAGTAGCTGTACAGCAGTGCGCCGCCGTATTTTTCCGTATTGAGGCGCAAAAGACTGTCGTTTTGCACCAATTTGCTGCCCTTGATCTTGAAGCTTGGGCTGTCGGTGTGGCTTACCACAATGTTGAATACGCTGCGCTGTCCCAAGCAAAACGCCACAACAGAACTGTCGTTGCGGGTGACAAAGTAGCTGCCGCCCACTTCCAGATCCCAACTGTCGCCGAGGGTCAGCTCCGCAAAGCCCTGCTCCTCCAACATCGTGCGCACGTTGGCGGCAACATGATAGGCCGTGTAGCCGCTGTTCAAAAATTCTTTCAGCTCCATATATACCTCCGAAAGGTAAAAATTTTTACTTTTGTTGCATACATTTTGCAATGTGACGGGCATAGGCCTGCGCCACATTGACGCCCGTGCACGCTTCCATCGCCTCGAAGGCGGCATTGCTGTTGACCTCGCACAGTTTGGGCTCCTCCCCCAGCAGCACGTCCACGCCGCAATAGTCCAACCCGATGAGGTTGGCGGCCTTGACGCACATATCGGCGATATGTTTGGGCACGGTGACAGCACTGCACACCGCCCCCTGCGCTGCGTTGGAACGGAAGTCGTCCTTGTTGGTGCGCAGCATGCCGCACAACACCTTGCCACCAATGACGATGACTCGCATATCCCGCCCAAAACTGTCCTTTTCGTATCGCTGCAACAGATAGGGCTTGTGTTTGAGCCGTTGCAACAGGTCGGCAAGCTGCCTCTCCGTTTGGCACAGATACACCTGCTCTCCAAAGCTGCCGTGACACTCCTTTACCACCATGGGCAGCCCCAACGCACGCACGACGGAACGAATGTAGCCGTCGCTCACCTGCGCATCGGGGTTGTAGCACAACGGCCCGACAATGGTATCGGGCATGGGTATGCCGCTATCGGCCAAAAAGGCGTGGGTCAGCAGCTTGTCGTCGCAGATTTCCGTTGCGGCGGCACTGTTGAACACACGCAGACCGCACCTTTCCAACAGGCGGGGCACAATGCGCTCCTTGTCCAGATACAGCACAAAGTCCGCTTGAAGGTCGCAGTGCACGCCGCCGTTCCGCAGGTACACAAATGTGCCGTCGTTGGGCAGCGTCTGCACCTCTATGCCCAAGGCAGATAGTTCCTGCTGCATGCGCTGCACCTTGCGCAGCTGCACGGGATAGCACTCGTAGGGATTGTACAAAACGGCGCCTTTCATAATTTTTTATTATACTATAAACAATTGATACAGTCAATCCCACAAGCCCACTGCCCCTGCGAGATTTTTGCGCAAAATACAAAAATTTTCGACCCCAATAACCAATTGGGGCCGAAAAACCGCTAAAAATCTGTTTGCATAAAATTTATTGTTTACGGCAAATCCTTTTCTGCTTGGACAGAAACGGAATTTGCAAGGACTGCCGCACCTGCGATGGAACAACGATCGCTATGCGCATGGGCAAGGGCTATTCCTCCTTGACGGTGACGGTGAGGCGGACGGGAAATTGGCTCATAGGGGTGGCGGCAAGGGCCTCGCTTGTGCCCTGCTTGCGCCGAAAAGCCTCTCTGATGCCCAGCAGGTCGAAGTTGTTGCGCACTTGCTCATCCAAAAAGCGCTGTGCCACAAGCTGCGCCTGGCGGGTGACGTCCTCTATTACCTCGGCGGGGATTTCCTTGTCGTTTTTTGGCGTCAGCATGCCGCTGATATCCTCACTGTCCGATCGGCCGAAGCGCACAGTCAGCTCTATCCCGATGTCGGTGCCGCCGTTGTCGTCGGTGCTGCGGGATACGCTCTTGGCCGTGACCTGCACCGTGCGGGTAAGCTCGTCGCAAAAGGACACAAAAGTTTCGCCGATGACGTCGTCCGTAAACAGCGACAGGCCCTTGACCTGCTGCTCGGACAGCTCGGCAACAAAGCTGCTATCCCTGAAAACGCACATTTCTCGGTAGGAGATATAACCCAATTGCTTGTCCGGCAGCTGGGCGTCGGTGTTGGCGGAGGGCACAAAGCGCACCTTGTTCAAAAAGCCCGATCCGTCCATTTCGTTTTGACTGCGGGCAAATTTAAGCAGGCTGTTGCCGCCGATGGCGATACGTTTGGCCTCCTGCTGCAAGGCGCCGCCGATGGCCAGCGACATACTTTGCGAAAGCGCATTGCCCTTGTCCAACAACTGCTTGGCGCCGCCCTCGCAACAGCAGATAACGGCGCTTTCTTTCAGGCTGTGATGGTTGATGAGGTAGTCGGTCAAATCGGCAAAATGCACCGTTTGATAGTACTCCTCTCCCAGCAGCACCACCACGCACTGCCCCAGCGAGGCTTCTTTGCCTGTGAGTTCGGCCACATTTTGCAGGGCGACGTTGATTGTGGGGCCCTGCACGGTGACGTTTTTGCTGAATGTGCCCACCTGCTCGGTGCCGTTGCCGGGGCTTACCACCTCGGCGGTGAGCAAAATGCCGCCGTTGTCGCCTGCGTCCACGCCAAGGCCGAGGATTATCGCACGGTCGGGCACGTCGCTGCCCTTGAAGCTGCCCATCACTGCCGCCACCGCCGCCACAACCAGCAACACAAGTGCGATCCTGCGAAAGTTACTCATGGGCGGCCTCCGTTTTGCGGGACGCCGTTTTCACAAGCAGAGGCATAAGCAGCGGCAGCGCATACTGCACCAGCGAGAAGGGAATGACGCCCCACTTGATGACGGTATCCAGCATCCAATCGGTAGTTACAAACATGGGCAGCAGCAAACACACCGACACAATGGCGGCGGCTATCCAATTGAAGCGCACAAAAGGCTTGCCGACAATCTTTTCCAGACATTTGTAGGCGCAAAACACAAACACCACCACTTTGACAAACACGCTTACCAGCCAGATGGACAGGGTGAGCCAATCCCAGCGGCCGTTGGTGCTGCTTGCGGCGGAAAACACGCCGATCTTGCTCATGGCCAGGTCGAACTGCGGCGCAAGATAGCCAAACAGCGCCACAAACACGGCGTTTAGCGTTATGCACAGCACCGCCCCCACGCCGAAAGATATCAACATGGGTGCAAAAACGTGCTTTTTGACGTTGATTCCGTCCAAAACAAAGTACACAAAGATGTAGTCGGAAAACCAAAAGCTGCGCAGATAGGACGTGAGCAAAATTTTGCCCCAGCCCGCCTCGCCAATGGGCAGCAGTGCGCCCAGCTCCGCCTCGGCAAAGGGGGACACAAACAACGCCACAACGGCAAGGACTATCAGGCCAAACAGCAGCTGTCCCGTGCGGGCAATGCAGTTGAAGCCCTTGTGCAGGGCAAAAAACGCCAGCGCCAACACGGGCAGCAGGTACACTATCCAATTGACGGACACGTCGAACGTGACGGAAAACATCTTGTGGCAGGAGGACAGCAACACGTTGGTGCGCAGCACAAAAATGACAAAAAATATCCCCAACAGCACCTTGGATACGGGCTTGGAAAGGCTTTTGTCCATTATTGCGGAGATATCCAGCCGCAAATTGCGGTTGAGGCGCACCGCCCACATCAAAAAACACAGGCAAATGCCGTCCCACACAAAGCTGAACGTCACCGCCAGCCAGCTGTCGTGCCCCACGTCCTGCGCCAACAGCGACGGCAGCGTGAGAAATTTGCCACCCATCACCAGCAGCAGATACAACAGCGCCAATTGATCCACACTAACTCTGTCTTTCATCAATCCCTCCTGTTGCGGTTTTTGTTGGGAATGGACCTTGGGCGCTGCGTCATGCTGGGCACGGGCGCCTGCGACAATGCGTCCTGCCTGTCGTCGGGTATATCGGGCGCAAATGGCGCCAAAAAGGGCGTGCGATATTGCTGCATGGACGCAAGGTACACCAAAATGGCCAGTGTGGCAAGTATCACGCCAAACAACCCCATCACCCCCGCCACAAAGGTGACAAACAGCCGCAACAGCGACAAAATGAGGGTGTTGTCGGGCATGGTGAACAGCCCAATGCCGGATAGCGCCCCTATCATCACCGCAGGCGCACCCAACAGCCCTGCCTTGACGGCGGCGTCGCCCAGCACAATGGCCCCCACAAGCGACAAGGATATGCCCACGGCCGAGGGCATGCGCAGATTGGCCTCCCGCAAAATGTCAAACACGATGAGCACCAGCAGCATCTCCGTCATGGGCGAAAAGGGTATCGCCTCGCTGGCGTTTAGCACCGTGATGAGAAACCTCAGCGGGATGATCTGGTAGTTGTACACCTGCAAACACACATAAAGCGCCGGCAACAGCACGCTGGCAATGACGCTTGTCAGCCGCAAAATGCGAGATAGCGTGGTCATGACGGAGTTTTCGTAGTAGTCGCCGGGGGATTGCATGTCCTCCACAAACAGATAGGGCACCGTCAGCACCATGGGGCTGCCGTCCACGATTATCGCCAAGCGCCCCTCCAACATTTTGCCCACCGCAATATCGGGCTTTTCGGTGCTGCCAATGCGGCGGAAGAGGAAAGTTTTGTCCGTGTCGAGGTAGCGGGCCAGATAGCTGCTGTCCAGCACGCCGTCGATTTTGACGCTTTGCAGCCGCTGCACTATCTCATCCACGATGTGCTTGTCCGCAATGCTGTCGATGTAGCACACGCACACCGCCGTGTTGGTGTACTTGCCCACCGTGATGTTGACCGTTTTGAAATTGGGCGTTTTGAGGCGCTTGCGCAACAGAGTAAGGTTGACTTTGAGATTTTCCACAAAGCCCTCTCGGGGGCCTCGCATCACCATGGATGTGGGCGGCTCGGCTATCGATCGGCCCACCTCGGTGCGGGTATCCACCGATATGCAGTTGTCGTTTTCGTCGAACACAAGGGTGTAGCCATTGGTAAAGTCGTCCAGGGCGGCAAAAAAGTTGGGCGGCTTGTTGACGCCTGTGCCCACAGCCAACTTGCGCTCCACCTCCGCAAGGGACGTGACATCGTGCAGGTAGGCAAGGGGCTGCAAAACGAAATCGGACACTTTGGTGTCGTCGCACATGGTGTCCAGACAGGCCACCCGCAGCGCAATGCCGCACTCCAACTGCCGCACACGCAGCTCTTCCTGCCCAAGCCACAAAGCCTGAAATTTGTCGAAGGAAATTTTCATATATCCAATTGTGCCGTTTGCAAGAGCGTTTTATACCCCGCCTGCAAAACCGACGTACTTTTCGCCCCGCAAAAAAGAAAAATTTTCGACTGCAAACAGTGCTAAGATTGCCTGCACACCAACACACAGACATACAACAAAGATACATACAGAACAGACTGACAACACAGAGAGATAAAAGATTTTGTGCACAATACATAAAAATAATGCACAAGATAGCCATTTTAACATCGTTACTTGTACATTTCAAAGCAATATATTGCAAAATAAAATTGGGGCTGTCGCATTAAGCGGCGGCCCTTCTGCATATTTGCAAGTATTTATTCAAAACACTCAAGCCGTTTGACTTGA
>CANPXV010000016.1 GCA_947586855.1 uncultured Clostridia bacterium | reverse complement strand
TGGCAGGGGAGACGCGATTCTCTTTTTTCGCAAGTCGATTGTCGCTTTGCTCCAATCGAGGTTGCGGGTCGAATCGCATGAAAAAAGGCAAGCCTTGTGGACTTGCCTCTTTTGGCAGGGGAGACGCGATTCGAACACGCAACCGGCGGTTTTGGAGACCGCTGCTCTACCGTTGAGCCACTCCCCTAAAAGATTTTGTCGCAAAACGTTTGCAACTTTGGACACTTTTCTATTATAATGTAAAGGTAAAATTATGTCAATTGAAACGGCAAAAATAGTTTGGAAATTATGAAGAAAGTTACTATCTACACCGACGGAGCGTGCTCCGGAAACCCCGGTATCGGCGGCTGGGCAGCCGTGCTTGTCTACAACGGGGTCAAAAAAGAAGTGAGCGGCTACGACAAAAGCACCACCAACAACCGCATGGAGCTGTTTGCCGTGATACAGGGGCTGCGCTGCCTCAATCAACGGTGCGACGTGGACATCTGCACCGACTCGCAGTATATCGCCGACGCCTTCAACCGTGGCTGGCTGGACGCCTGGCAAAGTGCCGGCTGGAAAACGGCCTCTAAAAGCGAGGTGAAAAACGTGGACCTGTGGAAGGCCCTGCTGTACGAGGTAAACAAACACAAGGTGCAGTTTGTAAAGGTGAAAGGCCACGCCGATGTGGAACTGAACGAACGCTGCGACGAGCTGGCCCGTGGTGAGGTGGACCGCTACAAAAAGCTGCTGGAAGAAAAATCTAAACAGTAAAAAGTCAGGAAGGGAGCAAAATTTTGCCCCCTTCCCTTTACTATGGAATTTATCTAATCTGCGCCCAAACGCAAATTATTCTGATTGATATGCCCATTGTATCGCAAGAAGTGCTAAAAAAGTGCTAAAATCTGGGGTTTCAAAAGAAAAATTTTGAAGTTATTTTTCATTTATGCGATCTTACGAGATTTTTTGAGGCGCATGGAGCAAATAAATTGCCAAACGCAGGGCGAGCACGGGCCGCTTTTCGGCGAAAAGCACAATGAAACGTTTGACATCAATGTTAGCCAATAACGGGGTCTTGATTTGCCACACATCAGCTTGCCCGCCCACCACTTGCGAGTGGAAAGTACAAATTGGCCGGTGGCTCGAATGGCAAAAAGGACGGGAGAGGGGTCCCGTCCTTGTGTTTGTGGGTTGTCGTGTTGGCTATTTGGCGTAGTCGACGCTGCGAGTTTCGCGAATAACGTTGACCTTGATCTGGCCGGGATATTCCAGCTCGCTCTCGATACGGCGGGCAATGTCGTTGGCCAGCAGCACGGTCGATTCGTCGTTGACTTCCTCCGGCTTGACGATGATGCGAATTTCGCGCCCCGCCTGCACCGCATAGGACTTTTGCACGCCCTTGAAGGAATTGGCAATTTCCTCCAACTTCTCCAAGCGCTTGACGTAGTTTTCAAGCGACTCGCGTCTGGCACCGGGACGGGCACCGCTCACGGCGTCGGCTGCGGCAACAATCACAGCTTCCACCGTCATGGGCTCCACATCGCCGTGGTGAGAGGCAATGCAGTTGACGACTTCTTTGCTTTCCTTGTACTTTTTGGCGAGGTCGGCGCCGATCTGCATGTGCGTGCCTTCGACTTCCTGATCGACAGCCTTGCCGATATCGTGCAGCAGTGCGCCACGCTTGGCAAGCGCAACGTCCAGACCCAGCTCGGAGGCCATGATACCTGCGATGTAGCTGACCTCGATGGAGTGCCGAAGCACGTTTTGGCCGTAACTTGTGCGGAATTTGAGGCGGCCCAGCAGCTTGATAAGCTCCGGATGCAGCCCAAATACGCCCGTATCAAAGGAGGCAGCCTCGCCTTCGTCCTTGATGGTGATTTCCATATCCCGCTTGACCTTCTCCACCATTTCCTCTATGCGGGCGGGGTGGATGCGGCCGTCGGAGATGAGTTTTTCTATCGTGATGCGTGCGATTTGGCGACGAACGGGGTCAAAGCCGGACAAAATGACCACTTCCGGCGTGTCGTCGATGATCAGCTCCACGCCCGTGGCGTTTTCCAGCGCACGAATGTTGCGGCCCTCCCTACCGATGAGGCGGCCCTTCATTTCGTCGTTGGGCAGGGGCACCGTGGTGACGGTCATCTCGCTGACCTGATCGCTGGCGCAACGCTGAATTGCCGTCGCAACGATTTCTTTGGCCTTTTGCTCGCCGCTTTCCTTGGCCTCGGCCTCGATTTTGCGCACCAAAGCCGCTGCGTCCTTGCGGGCGTCGGCCACCATGCCATCCACGAGGATTTGCTTGGCCTCGTCCTTGGTGAGACCCGCAACTCGCTCCAACTCCTGCTGGATTTTTTCCTCCGACTTGTTGAGGTCCTGTTCGCGCTTGTGCAGCTCTCCCTGTTGGGCGATAAGTTGCTTTTGCTGGACGTCAATCTGATCCAGTTTTTTGAGGAGCATTTCCTCTTTCTTATCCAAGGCCTCCTCTTTTTGACCCATGCGAGCCTCTTGCTTGGCCACCTCGGCGGTGCGTTCTCTCAGTTGACGTTCTGTTTCGTTTTTGATCCGTTGATTTTCTTCTCTTGCCTCTTTGATGGCATCATTTTTCAATGATTTTGCCTCTTCGCGAGCGAAATCCAATATGGAGTCCGCCTGAGCCTGAGTCGATCCAATTTTGCTGTTTCTATATCTTCTATAAATGAAGATTCCGACTGCTACGCCTGCACCTGCAAACACGATTGCAATCACAGGCATCAAAATCCAAACGTAAGAAGGAATAGTACTTTCGGCAAGGAAGAATGTAAGCAATGAATTCATTGTTGATTCCTCCTGTTATTGATAATGACATAAGCCTATGTCACCTATTACATTTTAACTACTTTTTGGCGAGTTGTCAAGATATATTATATATAAAGTTGTAGATAAAACAATAAAAAATGCATATTTGTTGGCACTGTTGCACTACCGACTGCGGCAAAATATGTTGATTTGCCGGATATGAGCGGGAAATCACAAAATTGCATTTAGAGAGAAGTGAAAACATTTTGAGGCTTAACTATATCAGGAATTGGCATTTTGTAGAATACTATTACAGAAATAGTATCTGTTTTGCATAGAAAAATGGAAATTTTACTGCAATAAATATAGATGCAGCACACCACAATCGGGCAAACAAGATAGGATAAAATATAATCAAAATATGATAAAATTCAATCTAAATAGAATATGTAATATCAATATATAGTTAAATTGCACTTGATTTGCGGGGAAGATTGTGGTATAATGTGAAAAATTTACCTCAGGAGGGGTTTGATGAAAAGCAAATCGATTGCGAGCCTTATCATTACAACAGTTGCACTACTGCTTTGTTTGTGCATTTTTGCAAGCTGCGGCAACAAGTTTGAAAACCCCGGAGACTATCTGGGGGGAGGCGGCACGGGAGAAATTGCCGAGAGCGCAGAGGACAACACCGACGACGTGCGGGACATTTTTGCCAAGACGGATTTCTCACAATTGGCTGCGAACACCTCATCGGAAGGGGCTGTCACGGTGACGCCGACCAAGGACGTTTACAACATCTCTCAAAGCGGGACGTACCGTTTTGCGGGAGAACACGGCAGCATCGAGCTTGCCGAGGACAGCTTGAAGCTGCACCTTATCTTTGACGGGGCGCAATTTGACTGCGCAACGGGCGTGACGATCAACGGAGCCGACCACAAAAAGGCCGAAGTTGTGCTGACGCTGCTGGGCGAAAACTCCGTCACATCCACAGCCGATGGAGCAAACGCCGTGCACATCAAGGGGTCGCTTTCCATCAACGGGACGGGATCGCTGGCCGTGACGAGCAGCGGCAAAAACGCCGTCAAAGCGTCCAAGGGGCTGACGATTGTCGATTGCTCGCTTGTGCTGACGGCCGCCAATCACGCCATTTCGGCGCTGTCCGTTGCCGCATCCAATTGCAAAATCAGCGCAACGTCGGGCAAGGACGGCATAAACGCCGAGTGCGACGACGAAACCACCGCTTTTACCACCGACGAGGGGTATGTCTACCTCAAAAACGTGCAATACGCCTGCAAATCGGCGGGGGACGGCATACAGGCCGACACAGTTGTGTGTATCGACGGCGGCACCTACAACATCGAGACAAACGGCGTTTTTGTGGAGAATACGGCGCAAAATCGGGAAAAATACGAGATTGCGACGGACGATTTCCGCTATATCAAAAGCGGCGATACCTATCAAAAGGTGGCGTCCGACTACATGGGGCGCAACACAATGTACGCTTTGGCGCAGGGCTGCAAGGGTATCAAGGTGGGAGAGATCGAATATCCCGACCCTGACGACCCCGATAGCGAAATTGCCGTGACCGAGGGCGACTACACCATCATAATCGACGACGGCGTGTTTGCCATCGACAGCACGGACGACGCCATCCACGCCAACAGCGGCAATCTGTCCATCAGCGGCGGGCAATTTGACATTTGCACGCTGGACGACGCCCTGACAAGCGATGTGCTGACGAAAATATCTGGCGGCGAAATTGTCGTCAGCGGCTGCTACGAGGGCATCGAGGGCGGCTATGTGGAGATTGTGGGCGGCACGGTGGACATCACCGCCGACGACGACGGCCTAAATGCTGCCAGCGACGACGCAAGCGTGACGGAACACATCATCATAAGCGGCGGCAAAGTGTATGTGGACGCAGGCGGCGACGGGATCGACTCCAACGGGACCATCCTGATTGCGGGCGGCGAAACCTATGTGGCGGGGCCGACAAGCAATATGGACGGCTCGATCGACTCCGAAAGAGGCACGGTTGTCACAGGCGGATACCTGTTTGCCGTGGGACCGCTGGGCATGGTGGAAACGCCCTCGCAAAACTCCACGCAGTGCGTTGTGTCCTTTGCACGCAGCAGCGCCATTGCGGCCGGCACCAACATTGCGCTGACTGACGAGGACGGCAATGCGATTGTTACCTTCCAAACGCCAAAAGCGTGCCAATCGGTGATAATATCCTGCCCGCAGCTGACAAAGAGCAACAAATATCAGATTTTTGGCGGCGACACCAGCCTGTGCGAATTTACCGTCAGCCAAATCATCACCACGATTGGCTCCTCGGGCGGCATTGGACGTCCCGACGGCGGCCCGACAGGCCCCGGTGGAATGGGTCCCGGCGGCGGATTTGGCCCCGGCAGACGTTGAGCGAACCCTGCACGACCGCTTTGGTTGTGCAGAAAAAATCAAAAAATTTTTCAAATATTTATCTATAAAAAAGTGCACCAAGTGATTGAAGTTGGTGCACTATTTTTTGGTTATTTTGTGTTTTGCGACAATTCGATTGTCCAAAGGGGCGAACTTATTGCGGGTTTTCGTCCTCGGCAACCTCGGTGTGGGTAAGTTTGGCCTTGATTTTGTCGGAAAGCAAGTCCATAACGTCGGGATGTTGTTCCAAATATTGCTTGGCGTTTTCTCTGCCCTGACCGATACGCTCGCCGTTGTAGCTGAACCAGGAGCCGCTCTTGTCGATGTATCCGTTAGCGACGGCCATATCGAGGATGCAACCCGAATTGGAAATGCCTTTGCCAAAGATAATTTCGAATTCTGCCGTTTTGAAGGGCGGCGCAACCTTGTTTTTTACCACCTTTACACGGGTTTTGCTGCCGACGATCTCCGAGCCGTCCTTGACCTGATCGATCTTGCGCACGTCCAGACGCACGCTGGAATAGAATTTGAGCGCCTTGCCGCCCGTGGTGGTTTCGGGATTGCCGAACATCACGCCGATTTTGTCTCGCAGTTGGTTGATAAAGATGATGCAGGTGTTGGATTTGTTGCCCACCGCCACGATTTTGCGCAGCGCTTGCGACATCAGACGGGCTTGCACACCCATATGGCTGTCGCCCATGTCGCCTTCCAGCTCGGCACGGGGAGTGAGCGCCGCCACGGAATCCACCACCACCAGATCAATTGCGTTGCTGCGCACCAGATAGTCCAAAATTTCCAGCGCCTGCTCGCCGTTGTCCGGCTGCGAAATGTACAAATCGTCCAGATTGATGCCCAAATTTGCGGCATAAACGGGGTCCAGCGCCTGCTCGGCATCGATAAAGGCCGCCGTGCCGCCCATTTTTTGCACCTGAGCGATAACGTGCAGCGTAACCGTGGTTTTGCCAGACGCCTCCGGCCCGTAGATCTCCACGATACGTCCCTTGGGAAGGCCGCCCACGCCCAACGCTACATCCAACGGCAAGCAGCCGGTGGGGATGACCTCTATGTTGCGTGCCGCCGCATAGCTGCCCAACTTCATGATGGAGCCTTTGCCAAACTCCTTTTCTATCTGCAAAATCGTCTGTTCAAGTGCCTTTTTCTTGTCGTCAGTCATGATTGTTTTCTCCTTGTATTTCTCTGATTATTTGCTTGTCAATGTTCTGTACACCAGATACAGCGCCATATTGGCCGCTTGCCAGCGGATTTCGTTGCGGCCGCCCGAAAATACGTTGCGATACACCGAAACGCCCTTGTCGGTGGCAATGCCGATAAAGCACAGCCCCACAGGCAGGCCGTTATCGGCGGTGGGGCCTGCATAACCCGTCACAGAGACGGCCACATCCGTGCCGTTTTTGCGCAGCCCGACGGCCATTTCTCGTGCGACCTGCTGCGAAACAACGCCGTATTCGTCCACAAAATGGGGGCTGATGCCCAATCTGCTGCACTTTGCCGCAACCGAATAGGTGACGGCGCCCTCGTACAGCACTCGGCTTGCGCCGGAAATATCCACAATGGACGAGGCAATGAGGCCGCCCGTGACCGACTCGGCAGTGGAGATTTTTTTGCCCAGACTGTTGAGCAAATCCACCACCGTTTTGGCCAAAGAGTTATCCGTCGTGGCATAGATAAAGTCGCCAAACAGCTGCTTCATCCTGTTGCAGGTATCCTCCACCACGCTTTTGGACGTTTTGGGAGGGAAAGTGAGCACAATTTTGGTGTCGAGGTTGGTTGTTTCACAGCGGCGTGAAACAAACTTACCCAACATGTTGAGCTTGTCGTTGACGGCGGCGGCGCTCAGCCCAAACACCTTGTAGACGCAGCGCATCGTGCCCGAGGCGTTTTTGAAAAGGTCCTTGTAGATGTAATTTTCATATGCCACGGTGCACTCCCGAAGGTCGTCGGGCAGCATGTAGACGTGCGTTTTTTTGTACTCGCCGTAGCAGGTGCATTGGTATCCGTAGGACGCCGCATAGTGATTGAAACTCTCCGGCGCTATGCACAGCTTGTCCATCAGGTGTTGCGGTGGCAATTGGGCGTTGGAAAGCTTGCAATACTCCTTGACGTTGCGCTCGGCAAACTTGTCGTAGAACATCGTCAGGCCAAACGTATCGGCAAACAACGTGCCGCTATCCCCCACTGCGCCCAACATAAGTATGGCTTCGCAGCCTATCGATGCAGTCAAAAACTGCGATATCGACTGCTTGTTGGATGAGATAAACAGATCGTACTCGGCCAGCTCGCCATCCAGCTTGCCGCACAGATATGCCAGCGCCTGACTGTTGCCTTTTGCCAGAATTTTAATCATTTGCTGCGAAAACCCTCTTGTTTTGAACTAAATAAATCACACAGGACACAACGGTGAGCGCCACTGCCAAGGCAAACGTCACCGTGCCCACCCACCAGCCTACCAGATACAGCGTGGCGTGCTGCAACACGGCGGCTCTGCTGACGCCAACGGTGGCGTTTAGCGCAATAAGCACGGGCAGGCAGACATCCTGACACACCGTTTTGATTTTGCCGAAGATGTTGGCCTGCACCACAACGCCCTTGGTTGCCGCAATCTGGCGCATGGCGCTGATGAGCAACTCCCTCGCCAAAATGACGATACTGCCCACGGTGAGGAAGATACGGCCGAAGCTCTCCGCCCAATAGACATAGGGGGCGTTGAAACTTTCTACCCAATAAGGGGTGGAGTACAGCAGGTCCGCCTGTACATCGGCAAATTGCAGCGGATTTGTGGCCACCACGCATATTAGCGCCGCACATACCAGAATTTTGTCGGCTATGGGGTCCAAAAGTTTGCCCAAATCGGTGACCATGTTGTATTTGCGGGCGATGTGTCCGTCCAAGAAATCGGTAAAAGCGGCAATCACAAACAGCCCGACCGCCACAAATGCGCCCCACCAGTAGGGCAAAAAGTAGGCTGCCACAAACAGCGGTACAAGACATATCCTTAGTGTAGACAATTTGTTGGGTAAATTCATGCAAGCACCTCTCCGCTCAAATCGTATTCCTGCGCACCGCTGATATGTACCTGATAGAAATTGCCCACATCCAGCGGTGTTTTGGAGGCAATGTAGACGGTGCCGTCAATTTCGGGAGTCATGAAGTACGTCCGTCCTTTGTAGAAATGGTAGTCGCCGTCAAAGCTGTCGTAGCTGTCAATGACGCACTCGTATGTCCGGCCGATGTCGTTGGCGTTTAGCCGCTGCACCACCTCGAATTGCGCCTTGTACAGCCGCTTGACGTAGCTTTGCTTGGTGCGCTCTGGCAGCTGATCCGCAAACTTGGCCGCTGCGGTGCCCTCCTCCCTCGAATAGGCGAAGAAGCCGACGTTGCGCATGGGGTATTGTCGGATAAAATCTTCCAGCTCGGCTATCGTTTGCTTGGTTTCGCCGGGGAAGCCACAGATAAAGGTGGACCTGACGGCAATCGAGCGGTCGGCAAGCGTTTGATACAACTGTCGGATGGACTGCCCGTCCGAGCGGCGATTCATGCGTAGCAGCAGGCCGTCGTTGACGTGCTGCAATGGGATATCCACGTACTTGACCACCTTGGGGTTGGTGGCGATTTCCTCGATGAGCTCGGCGTCAAGCAGCTCGGGATAGCAATACAGCAGACGTATCCAATGTATCCCGTCGATTTGCGAAAGCTGCCGCACAAGGCGAGTGAGCACGGGCTTTCCGTACAGGTCCTTGCCGTAGCGAGTTACGTCCTGCGCCACCAAAATCAGCTCCTTTACGCCCTGACAAGCCAGGTTTTGCGCCTGTTGGAGCACATTTTCCATGGGGACAGAGCGATATCTGCCCCTGATGTAGGGGATGAGGCAGTAGGTGCAAAAGTTGTCGCAGCCGTCGGCGATTTTGAGATAGGCCGTGTGCGACGGCGTGGAAAGTATCCTGTCGCCAAAGGTGAGGCCGCTTTGGCAGCTGCGATAGAGTTGCCTGTTGCCATCAAGGGTGTTACGCACAATGTCACAGATATGGTCGTAGTCGTAGGTGCCCACAACGGCGTCCGCCTCGCTCAACTCGGCAAGCAGTTCATCACCGAATTTTTGCCCGAGACAGCCCGTGACAATGACTTTTTTGCAATTTTGAGACTTGTAGTGCGCCATTTCCAGCACTGTTTCGATAGCCTCTCGACGAGCCGACTCCAAAAAGGCGCACGTATTGACAATTATTACGTCGGCCTGTGTGGGGTCGGATACGATCTGATAGCCGCCCGCCGCCAAATTGGCCAACATCACTTCGGTATCCACACGGTTTTTGTCGCAGCCGAGGGACACCACTCCCACTTTGGTACTCATCACTCTTCCATATCGGGCATATCGGGGAACAAGCCGTCCAACTCTTCAACGGTGACGAGCACCCGCAAAGGCTTGGAGTTGGGGTCGCTTGGGGCAAGCGTTTCGACATAGCCCATTTTTTGCAGCGAGTCCATGATGCGCCCCGCACGGTTGAAACCTATGCCCAAATTGCGCTGAATGGACGCTATCGACGCCCTGCCGCCCTGCTTTTCCAGCCAGAAACGCAGCGCTTTTTTGCAGAGGGGATCCATGACGTCCTTGGCGTTGCCCTCTCGCTCGGCCTGTTCGGCTGCGGCTTGCTCTTCCTGCTGCTTTTGCGTGACAAATATCTCGTCGTAGATCTTCTCGTCGTAGTACACTTCGTTGGATTGGGCAGAGTACTGCACCACCGAGCGAATCTCGTCGTTGGATACATAGGCGCCCTGCACCCTCAGCAGCCCAGGCATATTGGCCGATTTGAACAGCATATCGCCCTTGCCCAGAAGCTTTTCAGCACCGCCGCCGTTGATGATGGTCTGGCTGTCGGCGGGAGAAGAAACTTTGAGCGCCATACGGCAGGGCAGGTTGAGCTTGATGTTGCCCGTGATGATCTTGACGTCGGGACGCTGCGTGGCCAACACGATGTGTATGCCTGCCGCCCTCGACTTTTGTGCAAGACGTTGCAACTTGACCTCGAAGGCCTGCTTGTTGGCGGTCATCAGGTCGGCCAACTCGTCCACGATAAACACCAGATATGGCATCTTTTGCGTGATACGAGGGTTGATACGTTCGTTGTACTCTGAGATGTTGCCCACGCCGTTTTGCTTGAACAGCTTGTAGCGGACTTCCATTTCGTTTATCAGATAGTCCATGCCGGCAATGGCGTCGGCAGGGTTGGTGATGGTCTCGCTGGTGAGCATGTGGGGTATGCCGTTGTAGCGGGACAGCTCCACAAATTTGGGGTCCACCATCAGGAAACGAAGGTACTCCGGCCCGTAACGGTACAGCAGGCTGACAATCAGGCAGTTGAGCGCAACGCTCTTGCCCGAGCCAGTGGAACCGGCTATCAACAGGTGCGGCATGTCCGAAAGGTCGGCCACCACGCATTTGCCCGTGATTTCCTGTCCGATGGCAAACACAAGGTTGCCCTTGGCCTTTTTGAACTCTTGCGACTCCAAAATGGCACGCAATACAACGGGGCGTTTGACCTTGTTGGGGATCTCGATACCCACCAGATTGGTGCCCAGCACGGGCGCCTCGATGCGGATCTCGTCCTGCGCCTCCACGCACGCTTTGATGTCAGGGGCCAGCTTGGGGAACTCGTCCATGTGCACCTTCTCCGACAGCACGTTGAACATGTAGCGGGTGACGGAGGGGCCGACGATGATGTCGGCAAGCTCTACCTTTTTGTCGAATACGGCCAGCTTACGGATTATCGCATTGGCGGTGCGGGCACGGTCGTCCGACTCGGTGTCCTCCACAATGGTGACGTCGTTGAGCAGATCGTAGGGCGGCTCGCTGTATTTGGGATATTTGTGTACTTTTTCCTGCTCCTTTTTGAGCTCGTTGCGGGTCATTATGTCCAGACGGGCCTGAATGGCAGGGCCTTCCGGCGTGTTGATGACTGTTTCGCCGGGGACGGCCACCATTTCTTCGCCGTCCGCTTCCTGCTCGATATCGGGGGCAGGTTCGGGTTGCGGTTGCGGCTCGGGTTGGACGAAAATGGGCTGAGATGACACCACTGCGGGTTGCGGCTGCGATTCGTCCGTCAACACATCAGCCACGTCAACTTGCTGCGTATCGACGGACGGCTCCAAAGGCTCGTCCATCGGCGAGGGCTGACTTGCGGGCGCAGCGGGTTGTTCGTTTTGCCACTGCGGCTGCTGAACAGGCTGTTGTACAGGTTGCTGAACAGTCTGCACAGGCGGTTGCGGCTGCTGAACGGGTTGCTGCACTGCGGGGGTAGGTTGCGGCGCAGGCTCGGCAGGGGTGACGGTGTTGCCCGAATAGGGAACTTTCCAATCGTCCGTCGGCTTGGTTTGCTCGGGGCGGTTGAAATAATCTCTGACAATGAAGTCGTCGTCAGTGGGTTGACGCTGCGGCGTGGGACGGAAAAAGCTGTTGCCCGTGGGCTGTTGCGTCGGCTCCGTCTGCGGCGAGCGATTGTTGAACAAAATATCCTCGGCGGTGGGCTTGGAGGGGTTGCTGTCCAGCGTGGACTGCGGAGAATAGTCGAAATGCTCCGTAGGCGAGGTGGAAACCTCTTCGGGATAGCTTTGATTGAACAAAACGTCCATCGCCCTGCGGCGGGCGGCGTCCTCGTCATCCACATTGGTGGTGACGGATGTGGTCTCGTAGGTGGGCTCCACATCGGAGGGCACGTCGGCCTTTGGAGCGGATTGAAGCGTGAGCTTGCCCGTAAAGTAGGAGTAGAAAAAGTCGCCCACAAAAAACACCGACAACGCCAATAGTGCCGTGATGAGTATCATTGCACCCCAGACTGTCAGCGCACGGGTAAGCGCCCAGCAAATTGTGCCGAACACCACTCCGCCAAAGGTGGGTACGCCCATCACCTTGTCATAGTAGTTGTAGACCAGCTGCACATAGCCCGTGTTGGAGTCGTTGTAGAAATCCTTGTCGGGCAGATAGGTGGTTGTGAGCGTGTGCACAAACAACACCACCGATACAAACGTCAGCACAAAGAAAACGGCGTATTTGGCAGGTATGCGTATGCTTTTGCCCGCCAGCATAAAGGAGCAGGCAACTATCACCGCCGCCATCATGCCGTAAAACGCCATGCCGAAACTGCCCAAAAAGAAGTTGCCGAATTGACGGAAACCGCCGTCGGCGTATCTTCCGCTAAACGCAAAGATGATGAGCAACGTGGCAACGGATATGCCCACAATGCCGCCAATCATCTTTCCTCTTGTAACTTTTTGTGACTTCAAAGCGTCACCTCCCTACTTTTATCCCAAGTGAAATGGTCGAGATTTATGCTATATTTGATATTATACAATATTATTGATAAATAATCAACAATTCAAAATCAAAGTACGCAGCAAATTTTTCACTTTTTGTTGCTGCGACGACGGCGAAAATGAACACGCCGCCCGTCTACATTGCGTTTGAGGGATCAATTGGCATCTGCAAGACGGCGAAACGGGCGAAGCGACGGAAAATCAAGAAAATTTGCCGTAGAGACAAAAAACGGACAGCGATGCTGTCCGAAAGGGGTTAAATTTTGAGCTTGGAGGGGGCGTTGTAGTCGGCGATTTTGGGGCCGACATAGGCCGAGGCGTGGGGACGGGCAAACACCGTGCGGGCCACGTCGTTGATCTGTTGCAGGGTGACGGCGTTGTACCTGTCCACATCGGCGTCCACGCTGTACATTTCGTTGAGTTTGAGCATGGAGCGTCCGTACAGCCGCATGAGAGTCATGTTGCTTTCCGCATTCATATACACGGCGTTGACGGCCTGCATGCGAGCACGCTGCAACTCCTTTTCCGTTATGCCGTCGTCCACAAGGCGGCAGATTTCGTTGCGGAGCAGACCGCACACCTTGGCAGTGTTTTGCGGGCTGAGGCCGACATAAATCTCGAAGGTGCCGCAGGACGTGTAGTAGGAGGGGTAGGCGTACACCGAATAGGCCAGACCGTGCTGTTCTCGCACCACCTGATTGAGACGGCTGCTGAGGCCGCCGCCCAAAATGGAAGCCAACATTGTGTTGGCGATACGACGCTCGTCGGAGAGGGCAAAACCGCCCCAGGCAAGCTGTATGTGCGATTGCTCTATCGGCTTGAATTTGTGCAAAAAGCGAGAACGATACACCGCCGTCGGCTCCTCGACGAGGGGTTGTGTTCCAACGCAGTGCTGCTCGAAATATTGCAGCACCAGCTTGTCCAACAGCGTTTCGTCAAACTTTCCGCACACGGCAACCACCGTTGCAGAGGGAATATAGTGCTTTTTCTTGAATTTAAGCAAACTATGTCTGTCAGAGTATTCTATGTTTTTGGGGTTTCCGAGAATAGTCAAGCCCAAAGGCTGGTCAAAAAACAGCGCTTGGGATACCAGATCCTGACTTACGTCGTCGGGTGTGTCTCGGCACATCTTGATTTCTTCCACCACCACGCCCTTTTCTCGTTGCAGCTCCTGCTGGGGAATGGTTGCGTTGAAGTAGAGGTCGGACAAAATGTCCAGACACCTTTCCAGATCGCCAAAGGCGCTTTTGGTGTAGAAACAGGTGGCGTCCTTGGCCGTGTAGGCGTTGATGTTGGCGCCGATGTCGTCGATTTCCTCGGAAATTTGCAGGCAGGTGCGCCGCTTGGTGCCCTTGAAAACAAGGTGCTCGATAAAGTGAGAATAGCCGTTGGTGGCGCTATCCTCTCTGACGCTGCCCACGTTGACAAACACGCCCACCGATACAGTGTAGTTGTCCGTTTGCTTGGCGACCAATCTCAGTCCGCTTGGATATTGCTTGCAGAAGTCCATATTTCTCCTATATTTGTGCTGACGGGCACGATCGCATAACCTTTTTGCCGGTAAAACAAAATGATGCGTTCGAGGGCGTCACGTGTGTGAGCGGTTGGGTGCATGAGCACCAGCTCGCCGCTTTCGGTGTTTTTTGTGGCTCGGCTGAACACAGTTTCGCTGTCCTTGTCCCGCCAATCGATGGTATCCCGAGACCACATCACCGTTTTGTAGCCGTTATCTGCGGCCGCACGGAGGGTTTCGGCGCCGAAATCTCCTGCGGGAGGGGCAAACAATGTGGGTTCTGTGCCTATGTACTCAAAAACGAGCTTGCCGCAAGCGTTGATCTCGGTGACGTTTTGCTCGTAAGTCAGCTTGCTGTGCTGCTTGTGAGAGTAGCCGTGATTGCCTATCTCGTGCCCATCCGCCGCAATGGAGCAGAGCGTTTCGGGGTAGGCTGCGGCCCAGGTTCCGCCCACAAAAAAGGTGGTTTTGACGCCGTACTTGTGTAATATTGCCAAAATATCCGAGATGTATTCGGTGCCCCAATACACGTTGAACATCAGCGAAACCTGTTTTTCGCCTGTGCCACGATATATCGGTGCGTCGTCGGCAGGGTTGAACACATTGGTAGTGGCGCCCACAAATCCCACCGCCGCAACGGTCAAAACAAGCGCCACCAACACCACGTTTGCCACAACATGCGTAAAAAATCGTCTTTCCATAGTTCACCGAGCATTGTTTTGTCGCAGGCCGCAAGGGCCATTTGCGCATTACATTATATTAGTCGGACGGTGAAAAAATGGCATTTTTGTGACAAATCACCCTGCCCTCTCAAAGAAAGCAGGGTGTTTCGGGTTGCTGATGTGCAAATCTTACAGCTTTTTGATGAGTTTGAGGTCGATACCTTTTTCGCTGACCTTGATGACCTTGACATGCACTTCGTCATCGATGTTGACAACGTCTGTCACCTTGTCCACGTGCTCCTTGGACAGCTTGGAGATGTGTATCATGCCGTCCTTGCCGGGGGCCTGCTCCACAAAGGCGCCGAAGTTGAGGATACGCACCACTTTGCCGGTGAATTCGTCGCCCACTTCGGGGTCCTGAGCAATTGTAAGTATCAGCTTCTTGGCCTTGTCGGACATTTCCTGATCTGGTGTGGCGATGAACACGGTGCCGTCGTCGGTGATGTCGATCTTGACGCCCGTCTGGTCGATTATCTTGTTGATGGTCTTTCCGCCGCTGCCGATGACCTCGCGGATCTTGTCGGGATCGATGGAGAAGGATATGATCTTGGGCGCATACTTGGACAGTTCGGCTCTGGGGGCGGGCAGTACGGACAGCATCTTGTCCAGAATGAACAATCTGCCTTGACGGGCCTGTTCGAGGGCGGTGCGCAAAATATTTTCGTCAATGCCCTTGATCTTGATGTCCATCTGAATGGCGGTTATGCCCTTGGCGGTGCCTGCCACTTTGAAGTCCATATCGCCGAGGAAGTCTTCCAGACCCTGAATATCGGACAAAATGGCCACTTTGCTGCCGTCCTCCGACTTCATCAAGCCCATTGCGATACCTGCAACGGGCGCTTTGATAGGCACGCCTGCGTCCATAAGTGCCAGCGTGGAGCCGCAAACGCTTGCCTGAGAGGTGCTGCCATTGCTGCTGACCACCTCGCTGACGGTGCGGATAGCATAGGGGAACTCCTCTTCCGACGGAATGACGGGTTCCAGAGCACGCTCTGCCAGGGCGCCGTGACCGATTTCGCGTCTGCCGGGGCTGCGGAGAGGCTTGGCCTCGCCCGTGGAATAGCCGGGCATGTTGTAGTGATGCATATAGCGCTTGAATGTGTCGCTGTCGTCAAGATTTTCCAGCTTTTGCACTTCGGAGATGGTGCCGAGCGTGGCCGTTGTGATGACCTGCGTCATACCTCTGGTAAACACGCCACTGCCGTGCACTCTGGGCAAAATGCCTGCCTCGCACCAGATGGGGCGGATTTCCGTCAGGCTTCTGCCGTCGGGGCGAACGCCTTCGTTGAGGATGCGTGCACGAACCTTTTCCTTGGTCATCTTGTACAGCACGTCGCCGACGCTATCCAGCACTTCGGGATTGGTCTCGGCAAAGTGCTCTCTCACCTTGCGCTCCACTTCGTCCTGATTGGCTTGACGCTCGTATCTGTCGAATGTTTTGAGGGCTTCGGTCAGCATTTTGTCCGCATAGGGGCGGATGATGGCCTCGTGCTCCTCGGGGGGCAGGTACAGCGTGACGTCCTTTTTGGGCTTGCCGACTTGATCTCTTATCCACTCGATGAAGGCGCACTGCTCCTTGATGGCCTCGTGGCCGAACAGTATGGCGTCCAGCATTTCCTTTTCGGAAATTTCGTTGGCGCCTGCTTCTACCATCATGATGGCGTCCTTGGTGCCGGCAAGGTTAAGGTTGAGGCGGCTCTTTTCTCTTTGCTCCGCATTGGGGTTGATGACGTATTGGCCGTCCACATATCCCACAACTACGCTGCCCGTGGGGCCTGCAAAGGGGATATCGGATATGGTGAGCGCTATCGAGCTGCCCATCATGGCGTAAACTTCCGGCTGGATATCCGGCTCGACGGACATGGCCGTGGCGATGACGGATACGTCGTTCAAAAATCCCTTGGGAAACAGCGGGCGAATGGGTCTGTCGATAAGACGAGAGGTGAGGATAGCCTTGTCGCTGGCCCTGCCCTCTCTCTTTTTGAAGCCGCCGGGGATCTTGCCGACGGAGTACATTTTTTCCTCAAAGTCTACTCCCAAAGGGAAGAAGTCGATACCGTCGCGAGGCTTGTCCGCCAGGGTGACGTTGGTCATCACGACAGTTTCGCCGCAGGACACCATCACCGAGCCATTGGCCTGCTCGGCATACTTGCCCACTTCGACGCTGACGGTTCTGCCGCCTACTTCCATTTGGAATATCTGGTAATCTCTGTTGCCGATTTTTCCATCGATTCTCTTGAATTGTTGCATTTTCTTCTCTTTCTCCTTACTCTATATTTCCCTTGAAAAGCCTGTTGTATGCTTTTCGCTAATAAACAATGTTGACTGGCGCCTCTTGCGCCCTAAAAAGCGAAAAAAAGGAGAGAGGGCGCAGATTGCTTGCCCTGTCTCTCCCCTCGTTGCTATTTTCTCAGTCCCAAATCTGCAATGATCTTGCGGTATTTGTCAATGTCCGTCTGTTTGAGGTAGTCCAACAAACCCTTTCTGCGTCCTACCATTTGCAGCAGTCCGCGTCTGGAATGGTGATCCTTTTGGTGGGTCCTCAAATGCTCGGTCAAGTGATTGATACGCTCGGTCAGCAATGCGATCTGAACCTCGGGCGAACCTGTGTCGCCTTCCTTTCTGCCGTACTTGGCGATTATCTCTTGCTTGGTCATTTTCTTTCTCCTTTTTTTATATTTGCCGCAATCTACGAGGCAGCCGGAGCGTCTGTCCTCGGAGAATCGGTATTTAACTTATTTTGTTACTCTTCGTCCTTGTTGGAGGGAGCAGTTTGTGCGTCCGTCCTGGGCAGCAACGCCTTGCGAGACAGGGTGATACGTTTGTTCTCTTTGTCGAACTCCATCACTTCCACTTCGATCTCGTCGCCCACTTTGAGCGCAGTGTTGATGTCGTCCAGCCACTCCCACGAAACGTTGGAAACGTGCAGCAGGCCGTCGATGTGCTTGTCCAGCTCTACAAATGCGCCAAAAGGCATGATGCGTGCGACCTTACCCACAACGTGAGCGCCCACGGGGAACTTTTGCTCGGCAATATCCCAAGGTTGCGGTTGCAGCTGCTTGTAGCCCAAGGACACACGGTTCTTTTCTCTGTCCAAAGCCAGCACAACAAACTCGTAGGTCTTGCCGATTTCCAACACTTCGGCAGGGCTGGCAATGCGGTCCCAAGACAAATCGGTGCTGTGCGCCAGGCAGTCAAAACCTCTCACGTCCACAAAGGCGCCGAAGGAGGCAAATCTGAGCACCTTGCCATCCACGATCTCGCCGACGTCGATATTGTTCCAGAATTCGTCCTCTTTTGCCTTCTTTTCCGCAAGCAAAATGGTCTTTTGGCTGGCAAATATCACACGTTTGCGATCGTCTACCTTGTCCGGTCCGCTGACGACCAGGCGCAGCGTCTTGCCCACATAGTCGTTGAGATTTTTGACGTATCCGATGCGGATTTGAGAGGCGTGCACAACTACCGTGTAACTGCCCAGCTTGCCCGTCAGACATTCCTTGCCGACACGGGTCATCACCACTTGGAACTCTTGTCCCTGCTTGATGCCTTCCACAAGCGCATCGTCCTTGTACCGCTCGTCGATGATCTTTTTGGAAAGGGTGATGCCCTTTTCCACCGAAATCACGGCGCAATCCAAAGTTGCCTTGTCGGAGTCGTCCGAATCCAGCGCAGCTTTCAGCTCGTCCTTGACGGCCTGATAGTCGCCTTCCAGCGAAAGCTCGTCGTTGGGAATGAACGCCTCTTTTTTGGAGCTGGGTATGCTGACGTACACGCCGTCATCGCTTACCAGCACCACACGGCACCTGACCTTTTGGCCCAGCTTGTATCTGTGCCCCTCCTTCATCTCGGAGACGGCCTTGGCAAGCATTGCCTCGTCCTTGTCCATTACCCTTTCCTTGACAGGCTCTTCTGCCACGGCAGGCTCTTCCGCAGAGACAGCCTCTGTTGCGGGCTGCTCGGCTGCTTGTTCCTGAGCTTGCTCCCGAACAGGCTCCTCAACTTGTTGTTCAACGGGCTCTGTTACCTGTTGTTCAACTTGCTCTTGTACCTGTTCCTGCACTTGTTCACTGACTTCGGCAGCGGTCTCTGTTTGCTCTTCGGATACGACCGTTTCGACAACGGTATCTTTTGCATTTTCACTCATTGTTCTCAAAACCCCCTTGATCAACTCTGTCGGAGTTGATGCGCCTGATAGTACACAGGCATTTTTACATTTAGTCAAATCAATACCTGCCATATCGCCGTCCGTCAGCACGGCCCTGCAATTTTGCGAGGCGATCTCGTACAGCCGTTTTGTGTTGGAACTGTTGGCGTCACCCACCACAATTGCCAGATCGCACTTGGCAGACAGCATTTGGGCATAATATTGTCTTTGGAAAGTAGTATAACAAATTGTATTGAATATTTCAAGCGTTTTGACGTGGTCTGTTGAAATATTTTGCAAACTTTTTTCAAAAAAGCGGCTATCGAAGGTGGTTTGGAACATAATCAGCACCTTTTCTGCGTCAAAAAGCTGCAATTTGCCCTTTCCGTCGAAAATGACAGCGGAGTTGTCGCACCAACCGTTGATACCGATTATCTCGGGGTGAGTTGCGTCCCCCACCAACACGATTTGATAGCCCATCTCGTGATAACGCTTGGCTTTTTGCTGGATCGCCCTGACGCTGGGACAGGTGGCGTCCACCACTTTTATGGAGCGCCGCTCGGCCTCGTCAAATACGCACTTGGGTGCGCCATGCGCCCGTATCACCAAGGTAGCGCCGTCGGGCACCTGCGAAATGTCCCGCACTATCACCAGCCCGCCCTGCTGCAATTGCCGTGCGACAGTTGCGTTGTGCACCAACTGCCCCAGACAATAGGCCTTGCCCTCTATCGAGGTGGCCTTGCGTATGGCGGAGGATACGCCGTTGCAAAATCCTATCTCCTTGGGAACGTAAATCTTCACTCGTCGGTGCCTCCGTTGACGGGTTGCGCTGCGGCGGGTTGTATGTCGAGGGCAGAGGGCGTTTCGGCGGACTGCACTTCGGCGATCGATGTTTCGGCGGGTTGCGCTGCGGAGTCAGATTGCGCTGCGGCGCTGTCGGGTTGGGCGGATGCAGCGTGGGCCTCGTTGTAAAGGCGAAGCTTTTCCAGCTCCTTTTTGGTGCGCTTGCGGCGCTTGACGCCCTTCTCCGCCAAAATGGCGTTGAGCTTGACACGCAGCTCGTCCACATGGGCACGCACCACCTCGGTGGCTTCTTCCAGCGTTTGCTTGTCCAACGAGCGGCCGTAAAACTGCTGCAAATCGAACTCGTCCCCCACTATCATGTAGTTTTTGCGCAAAAATTTCGTCTTATCCCATATATAGAAGGGACGTATCGGCGCCTTGGTTTTGATGGCGAACAGCGCAACGCCCGTGTGGAAGGGCTGCAAACAATCCACTGTGGGGTTGCGAGTGCCCTCGGGAAAGAGGCAAACGGGCCTGTCCTGTTTGAGCAGGGTCAGGATCTTTTTGGAGGCGTTCATATCCACCTCGCCCCTGTGCACGGGGATACAATCCAGCCCCTCGAACACCCAGCGCAAAAACAAAATCTTGTCGAACTCGGCCTTGTACACAAAGGAGACGATGTTCTTCATCCACATCGTGTAGACAAGCGGATCCCAACCCGATACGTGGTTGCCCACTATCAGGCTTTTTTTGTTTTCGATATTGCGCTCGCCGTACACCTTGGTGGGGAAGAAGGGCCGTGCGGCTCCTCGGACGAACTTCATCAAAAAAACAAGAAATTTGTTCATTGGCTCCTCGAAAAATCGGTTGCACGATTGCCTGTGGATTGCTATCGTCAAAAATCAGCCTGCTTGCGCAGTTTTTGCGGCTGTTTGCAACGTTTTGAGGCAAATGCGACGGCGCAAATGTGGGCAATTTTGACGATATGGGGACGTTTTGTAACTTTATCCTAGCAAAAGTTGGTCTTGCAGTCAACAACCTGAGCATGTTCAGGACAGATCGGGCCGCAAAATGGCGGCTTTGCCCAGATAACAGTGGCGAGCGCTGCTCTGCGGCAGGTCGGATACGACGACGGCCACCCTGATACAGTGGTCGATGGCACCGACAACGGGCATCTCGCTTGCGCACATAAAAGCGGCGTTGTCGAGGGCGAACTTGCTGCGCACGGCTGCGGCAGGATAGGCAGCGTCGAGGTCGGCAGTAGCGGTAAAAAATACCCCCTCCACCTGCGAATTGCGCAGAGAATTGCGCACCATTATCTCGTCAAACAGGCGCACGGCCTGCTCGGCAATATCCGACGCTGTGTTTTCGGCGCAAATTGCACCCCTGATAACTGCCATAACTTACTCCTGTGTGGCGGCGCTGAGGCCGGCCGTGTACCCCGTGGACAGGGCGATCTGTATGTTGAAACCGCCCGTGTAGGCGTCCACATCCAGCACTTCTCCCGCAAAATAAACGCCGTGCGCCAGCTTGCTGCCCAGCGTTGTGGGGTTGATTTGGCGAACATCCACGCCGCCCGAGGTGACAATTGCATTTTCCACGGTGTCCAGACTGCGGAAGGGAAAGCTCAGCCCCTTCAAGGCGGAAACAAGGCGCTGCCGCTCGGCTGCGGTGATTTGATTTACTTTTTTATCGAACGGAATGCCGCTTTGGCGGGCGACCTGCTTGATGAGGCGCTCGGGCAGCAGTTTGCCGAGAGAATTTATGAAATTTTTGTTGGGCTCCTGCGAAAAATCCCGCAAAATGCGCATATCCAGCTTTTCGGCGGAGAGGGCGGGCTTCAAATCGATGCGCACCTCGGCGCCGTGCAGCTCTTTCCTGTTGATACGGGAAGAAAGGGTCAGCACCGCAGGGCCGCCCACACCGTTGTCGGCAAAAAGCATCTCGCCGAACTCTTGGTCCACCATCCTGCCGTTGCAAAACACGCCTACGGTGACATTTTTGAGAGAAAGCCCCTCCAAACTTGCCGTGCCGTCGCACAAAATGCGGCAAAGCGCAGGTCTCGGCTCCACTATCGAGTGGCCCAGCGACTTGGCAAAAACATAGCCGTCGCCCGTGCTGCCCGTTGCGCTGTAACTTAGGCCGCCCGTGGCGATAATTACACGGTCAAACGATACTATGTCTGAAATAGTATTCAATGAAATGCCGTTTTCCTGACATAGTACAGCGGAAATTTGGGTATTTAGGCGCACTTTTACGCCTAATTCGTCCAATTGCTTGGCAAACATCTTGATGACGTCGCTGGATTTGTCCGACTGGGGAAAAACCCTGTTGCCCCGCTCTACCTTGATGGGCAGGCGGTGGGACGTGCAAAAATCCTGCGTGCTTTGGGGCGAAAATCTATTGATGGCGCCAAACAAAAATTTGCGGTTGACAACGACGTTGTCCAAAAACTCCGTTGCGCTGCATGCGTTGGTGATGTTGCACCGCCCTTTGCCGCTTATGTACATCTTTTTGCCCAGCTTTTCGTTTTTTTCAAAGAGGGTCACGTCGGCGCCGTTGGAAGCTGCCGCTATTGCCGCCATCATGCCTGCGGGGCCGCCGCCCACTACCGCCACGGTCATCTTTCCAGCCTCCTGAGGTTGAAAAGACGGCGAGAGTCGGTGCGGGATACGGATAACGGCGTGATGGTGATATATCCTTGATTTGCCAACACCACGTCGGTGTACTCGTCTGTGGCGGGATTGCGTGTGCCCACGATACGCAGCGTGTCCTCGCCCGTCATCACGCAGCTATCGGCAAACGAGGGCAAAACCACGCTGTGCGGACAGGTGCGCACGCCCTTTATCTGCGATTGGGGCAAATCGGGCACGTTGATATTGAGAAAAACACCCTCGGTGATGGCCTCGCACAACTCGTCGAGGTTGTCCGTCAGGTAGTTGACAGCCGAATAGAATCCGCCGCCACGCTCCAAGCGAGACAAGGCGATGCTTTTGACGCCGCACAATGTGGCCTCCTCGGCTGCGCCCACCGTGCCCGAACAAAGCAAAGCCCGCCCGTAGTTGGCGCCGTTGTTGGGACCGGCCACCACCAGATCCATTTGTACGCCCAGATGACGTATGCCTATGCGTGCACAATCGGCCGGCGTGCCCGAACAAATGTAGGCCTCGGTAGCGTCGCAGTAGCTGAGCAGTTTTTTGAAAAGCAGATCCTTGTTGTAGTCCATGGCGTGCGAAAAGCCCGACCGTTGCCCGTCGGGCGCCACCACATACACGTTGTGGCCCCTTTCGGCAAGGGCGCTGCACAAAATCTGCAAACCGCTGCTGTAATATCCGTCGTCGTTGGTCAAAAGTATGTTCATCAGAGGTTTTTTAGGTACTCCACTTCGATTTCCGTCAAAAATCTGTATTCGCCCCGTTTGAGGCCGCCCAGCCGCAGCTCTCCCACGGCGACACGTTTGAGAAACTCCACTTCCTTGCCGACCGTTTCAAACATCTTTTTTACCTGCCTGTTGCGGCCCTCGTGGATGGTGATTTCGCAACGGGTGTGATGCACGTCTCGGCTGAGTATTTTTATGCGGGCGGGCGCCGTTTTGATACCGTCGATGAGCACGCCCTTCTCCAATCGGATACGCTCCGCATCCGTAAGCTGGCCGGAAATGCGTGCGACGTAGGTTTTGTTTATCTCGTTGCGGGGGTGCGTAAGGCGGTTGGCAAGGTCGCCGTCGTTGGTGAGGATAAGCAGGCCCTCCGTGTCGTAGTCCAGCCGCCCCACGGGATACAGCCGTGCGTTGACGTGCACCAGATCCATGACCGTTTTGCGCCCCAGGTCGTCCTTGACGGTGGTCACGTATCCCTTGGGCTTGTGCAGCAAAATATAGTAGTTTTTTTGCTTGTCGCCTATGCGCTTGTCGTGCACGGTGACGTGTGCGCCCTCGTCGACGGCGTCGCCCAGCTGCGCCACACGGCCGTTGATTTTAACGGCGCCATCGGCGATGAGACGATCGCACTCTCGGCGGCTGCCAACGCCACAATCTGCAAGATATTTGTTAAGTCGTACCATAAATTTTACCTGCGCACAGGACCACTTGCCTTGGCAAGGGCGATATTGCGCATTATACAATATTTATATTACAATTTTTTTATTGAAAAATCAAGCATTTAGGCCAAAAGTTGTGTTTTTGGGGCGGGAAAATAGTAAAAACGGCTTGAAAGGGGTGATTTCAAGTCGTTGTTTTATAAATAGGGTTGGTTGCCGATATGCACGGCAGCCCAAGGCCTTTGTAAAATGTCGCGGCGAGGGGCAAACTTCGTGCAATGCCGTTTGGGGAAAAACAAAGAGACGCACCGTACTGTACATCGGGGCTATCGACGGCAGGCGGATGTGTGCGTCCATCATTGCTGCCGCAGAGGACAGCTCCAAATCTGTCGGTCGTTCAAAAATACCCGTATGCACATTTGCTGCAAGTCCGTTTCGCAATGAAGGCGCTCGCCCTCCGCTACGGGATAGGCAAATCGTTGCGGACAGTAGCAATAGACATCGCCGCCCTTGCCGTGCACCACTGCGCACACCTTGTTTTGCGGGACGGCCGTCTGCAAACGGTATCGAGCAAAGGCGTCGTCCAGCAGCTGCGCCGTCTCCTCGAACATGGGGCCGCAATTAAGCACCACGACCACCACCTGCATGCCCTGACGGGTCGCACTGCCCACAAAACATCGGCCCGCCGCCTTGGTGTAACCCGTTTTGACGCCGTCGGCTCCCAGATAGGTGTTGAGCAGCTTGTTTTTGTTGACGAGGATGCGGTCGTACTGCACGCCCTCGTTGGAAATTTTGGCCGTTTTGGTGGAGACGATCTCCCTGAAAACGGGGTTATCAAGAGCAACGCAGGTAAGCAACGCCAGATCCGCCGCCGATGTGTAATGATTTTCGGCGGGCAAACCGTGCGGATTGACAAAATTGGTGTCCGTGCAACCGGCCTTACGTGCCGTTTGGTTCATCATTTCGGCAAAGGCCTCCACACTGCCGCCCACATGCAGCGCCAATGCCACGGCGCAATCGTTGCCGCTGCGCAACATCAGGCCCAGCAGCAGCTCTTTTACTGTGAGGTGCTCGCCCTCCCGCAGATACACGGAAGAACCCTCCACGCCCACCGCTTGCGAGGGTATGCACACCACCTGATCGATATTGGCGTGGTTGAGAACGGTCAGTGCGGTGACAATCTTGGTGGTGCTGGCCATGGGCAGGTGCATATCGGCGTTTTTGCCGAACAATATGCGGTGCGAGGTGCGCTCCATCACCACGGCGGCCTGCGCAGATACGGTTTGGGCGTGGGCAAAGTTGACCATGGTGGCCAAGCCCAGACATATGCACATTGCGGCGACAATCGCCACGTAAAAAAGCCGCTTTTTCATATCACGCCTTGAAGGTTTTTACGACGTCCTTGGCCACATCGAAGATTTTTTCTACCGTGTTGGCCTTGTCCGCATCTATCACCCTGACACCGTCGTTATCCACCACCAAAAAACAGACGGGAGTCAGCGTTGCGCCCCCGCCCGAGCCGCCTGCAAAGTTGGCGTCGGTGCCGTCCTTGGAGAAGGAACGCTTGGCCGCCTTGTTGCCGTACTCTCCGCCGCCCGCCATAAAGGCAAACGTCACCTGCGACACAGGCAAAATGGTTGTGCCGTCCATAGTGACGAGGGGCTGCCCCACAATCGTGTTGACCTCCGCTATGCGGCTGAGATTGGAGACGGCCGTTTCCACTATTTCTCTGATTTGCGTGTTTTCCATTTTCTCACTCCTTGTTTAAGCAAACAAAATGACAGTTCTGCAACGCTGAGATTTATCAGGGTGCGCAAACGGAGACAACTGTCGCAGTAGGTTCCGACATGCTCGCAAAAAATCTGACAATGAAACAGATTGCACGCTGTTACCGTTGCCAATGCCAATATCGCTTCTTCCGAGACCAGCCTTGCCGCCGAAAACGAATAGAAATTGTCGCAGACGGATAGCACGAGCTTTTCGACAGTGATACATCTAAGCAGATCCACTCCGCTTTGCCTGTCGATAGAGCTGAGGCTGACATCGGTGGAGACGGTGCCTTTGCATTGCAAAGTATCGCCCACCAAAGAGATGTTTTCGCAGAACACTTGCACTGCCCCGACCTTTACGCCCACGCTTGCGGACAGGCTTTTGAGATAGAGCCTGATATCTGCCGAAAGATAGATAGGCGCAAAAATCAACAAAAGAAATATCAGCGTTGCAGTTACAACTATCATCGTGCTTAGCGTGCATAGATTTTGGCGTTTTATGCGAATTTGCAAAAATTTGGGGTTATGAAGGTGAAATGAGGGTATTTTGTGGTGCTATGTCTGACATATTATTCTACAAAATGGCGATTTCGAGAATAGTTAAGGGTGGTTTTGATAAAAAATGAGGCTGCGCTGACATATTTATAAAGGCTGCGTTGAAATATTTATGAAGGTTGCGATAAATAAATTTATAAAAAAGTGTCGGGATATAACCTTACTTCTCCCGACAAAAAAAGTTTTTATACACAAGCAAAAAATTTGTTCTCTCGATACCTTTTAACCTTGAAACCAAAACATTTACCGACGACACGCACAACGCTCTAACAAAAACGTATAATCCAAAACGATGACGCTCGACTGCTGTTTGCAGATGGTTTTAGACCGGGTGTGGCTTGCATAAAGGTAGCTGTGCACTACACCTCTACATAGTTTGTGAGATTGGCCCTGTCGATAGCGACCTGCAATTTGCCAATCAAAATGCGCAGATTTTCGTAGTCCTTTTCGGCCTGGCGCACGTCGTAATTGCACTCGGTGATCTCCGCACCGCCGCCAAATGTGCTGTGAGAATTGATCTGCTGACGATTGCTGAGCGTCTCCAACACGCTGCGCTTGTTTTGATATTGCGCAAGCATCACCAACGCCTCGCCGATGGTCACGCCGAACTCCTCTACCATCACGCTGCAATTTGCAACGGCAAGAGCATGGCGCAATTTGCGGATTTGCTCGTCCAGAGCGTCCACCTCGCTGCGGGTTTTTTTGTAACTATAAGGCGGCACAATTTTGTTGCCACCTTCCTGATAGGAGAACGTGGAGTTCCGGTTCTCCAAGGAGAGCAACTGATCCTTTTTGTTTTCCAACTCTTTGATGTACTTTATCACTTCGCTGTGGCACATTTTCATAATGTACTACCTCCTTTATTTTATCGACTGCGCAGGGCGAGCCGTTTTTTACACAAATTATAATAATTTTAGAATATATTTATAACTTTGTCAAGCGTTTTATTGCGAAGATATTGTGTTTTTGCGGAAAATTTTGACAAATCCTCGCAAAACAAACATACAGAGAGCACGAAACGGCCGAACAGGCGAGTGCCCAGCCTCGCATCGATGTACGACCTCGACCCGACAAGCCAAACGTCCGACAAACAGAGCCGTTGCTTGAAGAGGACCTCAAACAAAACAAAATTTGGTGTCAGAGGGAAGCTGTCAATATATCCTTCAACAGATACTGCACTATTTTATACCCGAACAATATGGTTTTGCGGGATAGATATGTCGGCAAATCGCAACAAGCGGCCATTTTGGGAAGCAAATTTGCTAAGTTTCGGCGGGACAATCTATCAAAATCAGCGGCACAAGCATTTCTCTTGTCATCGCCGTGTGATGCCCCTTGTGGTAATGCGGATTTTCCTTGGGCAGCACCATCATCTTGTTGGTGTAGGTGCCAGACGCCACAAAGTCGCCCAGCAGATAGCCGTATTGTCCCCTGTTGCCAAAATAGTTGTGCCGCAGCAGGTATTTGGTGGGGAAAAGTACAAAATCTTTGCCGAATTTTTTGCGGAAAAGCCGTGCAAAACGCCGTTTTTGGCCCTTTTTGACCCTGAAACAGGGCGAACGGCTGTCCAGATAGGGCGGACACTCCAACATATCGTTTAGCTCGCACTCGTTGCTCCACTCCAAGTAGCCTTCAACATCCACCTGTCCATGGTCGGCCGATACCACCAGCAGACTATCTGTCAGGCGTTCGGAAAGCTGCTGCAATCGTGCGGAAATATGCTGCAAAAGCTGCTTTGTTTCGTCGCAGGTGACGCCGAAATCGTGCATGGTGCCGTCAGGCTCGGGGCAGTAGGCGTACACAAAGTGCTTGCCGTCGCCCGTGCAGATGTTTTGCACAGCGTCAAAAAAGCCGTCTACCGAATCCACCACCGTGTTGTAGGCGGCGTTGCAGTTGACATACTTGGGAAAAACCGTCGCAATGGCGTAGTCCGTGCGGGTTGCGTGGTAAAAATAGCAATCGCCGTCGTCCGCAAGACCGTTGTCGAAGCTGACGTCCTCGCCCGTTTGCGAATCTCTGTTGAGGTAAATATCAACGTTGCGCCCCAGCTCGTCAAAATGCAGGCTCCAACCCAGCCAACCGTGTTCCAGCGGGAGTTTGTTGGTGCACAGGCTGGTGGTTGCGTTGGTGGTCGTGGACGGAAACGTGGATGTGACCGTCTGCACGATGTGCCGCCGCAAAAAGTCGTCCTGCGGCAGGTTGCGCTCCAATGGATGTATGCCCATGCCGTCAAAGCACAGGTACACAACGTTTTTGGGCTGCCTTTTAAGCGCTGATTGCAGCACGCTTAGCGTGGCATTGCTGTTGGGTGCGCCGAGAAACTCCGCAAGCGTGGCGGATATGTTGAGAATACTGTTTTTCCAATCGGGTTTGATCAACTTTTGCATATTTGCTCCTTAGCGCTGCCGTATCATCAGCTGGCAATCCCGTGCCTCGCCGAAACTTGTGGTTGTGTGCACCACTTTGTAGGGCACAAAGCCGCATTTTTGCTGCACCCTGCGAGAGCGATCGTTGCCGATATAGTAGCCGCACAGCACAAAATCCAGCTTGACTTCGCCGAACAACCAGGCGATTGCCGCAGTGACGGCCTCGGGCATCAGCCCACGCCCCCAATAGTCCTTGGCGATCACAAAGCCCAGCTCTCGGCCACGCTTGTTTTGCAGCTCCGGCAGGGCGGCCTCGTCGTACTCCTCGATGCCGAGCGAGCCTATCACCTTGCCATCAAGCTCCAAGGCGAAGGTCTTTTTCTCCGCAATGAAGCCTTGAAGCACCTGCAACGACTCCTCTATGCTTTGGTGCGGAAGCCATCCCGCAGGCTGCCCCACACCGTCTGCCGAGGCGTACTCGTGGAAATCGGCCAGATCGGCCAAGATCCAGGGGCGCAAGGTCAGACGCTCGGTGCGCAGCACGACGCCGCTTACGTCAATTTCGACATTCATTTGCCGCATACCTCGTGTAAATTTGTAAATATTATATCAAACGTCGGCCGCTTTTGCAATATGCAAATGAAGATAAAAGTACATAAAGGATAGCAAATTGCAGCAAAAACTAAGCAAAAATCGGCGACGGCGTGTTTCGTGACAAGATGTTGCCGCTGCGAAACCGAAAACAGCGGACGGCGTGGCAAAACATATTGAAGAAAAGATTGTTGTGTAAGAAATATTGGGGTGTGGTAGAAATCAAAATATAAAAACAGGCGCTTTCAGCCCCGGCAATCACGAATCTACGCCGAGAAAAAAGGAAAAAACATTTGCTGATATTTTTTTTCGGTTGGTTGCATACAGGATACCTGCACAGGTTGAGAAATGAAACTTGCGTGGGAGAGCAACGACAGAGCAACGATGACTTTTTCACAAAAAAATGTAAACGACAAACTTTAATAAAAACATATATACAAAAAAACAAGTTTTATCAATAAAAAAACACGCACTCGTCCATCAGACGAATGCTATATTTTCCCCTACTCGCCCCACCGGCGAGGTGTGGAGGAGCATAAAAAAAGTCCCCCAACCACAACATGTGCAATCGAGAGGCTTTGGTGGGAGGAGATGGATTCGAACCATCGAAGTCGTGGACGGCAGATTTACAGTCTGCTCCCTT
>CANPXV010000015.1 GCA_947586855.1 uncultured Clostridia bacterium | reverse complement strand
ATCAAACTCTTGAGTTTAATCTGACTATGTTAACTTTTGGTTGAGTTCCACTCAACCGCAGGCTAATATCCGAATTTCGTTGACTGTGTTCAATTCTTCTTACTATTCTATTGTCAAGCTCCTCGCTGCTGCCTATTCAACAACAGCCTATTTACTATACTACATCACAGACAAATTGTCAAACATTTTGAATAAAATTTTCTCAAAAAAGACGTTTTTACGCAAATTGTGAGTGTGTCCTTGGGCAATTATTTGTCGAAATAGGCGGCGATACGCCTCATTTTGCCTTGCTGATCCACCTTGAAGGGGCAACGGCGGTTGCAGTGGCCGCACCCGATACAGGCATTGGCCTTGACAGTGAGCTTGGTGTAGTGGTCGGCGGCTATCACATCGCCCGCTTGCGCCAGATCGTAGTACTTGTTGACCAGGCCCACGTCGATGTGCGCAGGGCAGGGCTGGCAGTGATTGCAATACACGCAGTTGCCCAACGCCTGCACAGGGGTAAAGGCGCCGATGGCGGAATAGTCCCGCTCGGCATCGGTTGCGTTGCAAAAAGCCAACAGCTCGTCCAGCTCGCCCAAAGAGGAAACTCCCGGCACGACGGACAGCACCGCAGGGCGATCCAGACAATACTGCAAACATTGCGCCACAGTAAGCGCTTGCTTGAAGGGAGAACTGTCCGCACGCAACAACTGACCGCCGTGAAAGGGCTTCATCACGCTGACGCCCACGCCCATTGCCTGCGCACGTCGCAAAAGCTGTGCACGCTCGGACGTGCTGCCTATGCCGTATTCGTCGCCCTGTTCCAAATCGTAGGCGGGGTTGAGCGAAAACATCATCATATCCGCCAAACCGCTATCCAACACGGCGTTGCATACCTGCGGCGTGTGTGAAGAAAACCCGATATGCCGCACCACGCCCTGCTGTTTGAGGCGGAGGACATAATCTACAATGCCGTTTTGCACCAGCTGCTGCCAATCGGACAGCTCGTCCACGCAGTGCAAAAAGCCAAAATCCACATAGTCCGTGCCAAGACGATCCATTTGCCGGCCGAAGGTGCGCTCGATCTGCTGCAAGTTGCGGGACCAGCCGTACTCGCCGTTGCGATAGACTGCCCCGAAGTGCAACTGAAAATGCACCTTGCTGCGTGCGCCGCTGATGGCACGTCCAAAGGGCGCAAAAACGACGTCGCTGCCTGCGCACAGATCGAAAAAGTTGACGCCGTGCCCGATAGCACTCTCGAAGATGGCCTGAATATCCCTTGGGGACGTGTTGACAAAGCCGCCCGTGCCCAATCCGAGAACGCCGAGGCGCTCGTCGCCGTGCGGTAACTTTCGGTACTCCATAGTAGCCTCCTTTGGTGTTTACTTGCCGCTGACGGGCAAAAGCTCAAATTGGACGCCCACAACGCCCCACTTGCGCTGCTGCTCGGCCGAGTAGTACTGCAACATGTCGTCGGGGTGGGCGGAAGAAAGCTCGCCGGGCGAATAGCCGCATTTGAGCAGATCCAACGTGCGGTACAGCGTCTGAAAGCTGTCGAAAACGTGCAGCGCCGTCACTCTTGCGGAGAGGGTGCCCCGCTTGCCCACAAAAAGCAGATTGTCGCCCACCTTGATGGCACGGCGACGCTCATCGTAAAGGCGCAACTCGATGGTTTTGGCACCGTCGGCGATTTTGCAAAAGGGCACATCGTCCAGGTGCATTGTGTGTGTTGCGTTTGTGCACATACCAACATTTTAACCGCCTGCGGCCGACTTGTCAAGAGCACAACGTGCCTGCACCAAAACAACCGTGCAAAAAAGGGGTATGCAAAACGCCGCATGGGTGCGGCGTTGGATATTTGCAAATATAAAGTTGTGTGCGGGGGGGGGAAACGGCTCGGCACCTTGTGTGCGCAAAAGCTGCCCGTTAAAGAACGATTTCGTGCGCAAATACGATACACGACGTGCGCAAATGCGATGTCCAATATGGCAAAGGGTGGTGAGGGATTACTCCTCGTCCAAAAGTTTCTTGGCGTCCTCGATGATCTTGGGCACGCTGGGGGCGGGGACCTCCTCATAGCGGACGTACTTCATTTCGTATCTGCCGCGGCCCTGCGTCATCGAACGGAGATCGGTGGCGTACTTTTGAATTTCCGACAGGGGAACCTCGGCGGTGACAACCTGCTTGCCGTTGACCATCTCGGTGCCCATGATGCGGCCGCGACGCTTGTTCATATCGCCCATGACGTCGCCGAGATAATCGGCAGGGACGGTGATTTTGAGCTCGTAGATGGGCTCTAACAGCACGGGGCTGGCCTTTTCGCAGCCGGCCTTGTAGGCAAGTATGGCCGCCATCTGGAAGGCGATATCCTTGGAGTCGACCGGGTGAGAGGAACCGTCAAACAGCGTGGCTTTGAGGTTTACCATGGGGTACAGCTGGGTGAGAACGCCCTTCTGAATGGCCTGACGAAGGCCCTTTTCCACAGAGGGAATGAACTGACGGGGCACTGTGCCGCCCACAACGGCGTCCACAAACTCGAACACGCCGTCCTGTGCTCCCGGCTCAAAACGAACTTTGCAGTGGCCGTACTGTCCGGCGCCGCCCGATTGCTTTTTGTGCTTGCCTTCGGCCTCGACGCACTTGCGGATGGTCTCGTGATAGGGGATACGGGGATCCTGCAACACGGCCTCGCAGTTAAACTTGGATTTGAGCTTTTTGCAGATGACATCCAGCTGGGTGTCGCCCAGACCGGAAAGTAACATTTCGCCCGTTTCGGGGTCCTTGGTGACGGTGAAGGCGATATCCTCGTCCTTCAAGCGGGAAAGGCCGCCAAACACCTTGTCCTCATCGCCTTTTTTGGCAGCATAGACAGCGCGCGAATAGACGGGACGGGGCAGATCTACCTTGACCAGCTCCACTTCGCCGCTCTCCGACAGCACGTCGCCTGTGGCCGTCTCGGATAGGCGTGCCACCGTTGCGATGTCGCCCGCATAGGCTGCGTCGACGGTTTCTTGCTTTTTGCCCTTCATAAAGGACACGCCGCCAATCTTTTCTGTGGCGCCCGTGCGACCGTTTTTGAGGGAGATACCGCCCTTGACGGTGCCGCTGACCACCTTGAAGATGGACAACTTGCCGGAAAATTGGTCGGTGATAGTTTTGAAAACTCTCAGCACGATGGGACCGTCGGCATTGGCGGCAAGGGTGCTGCCGTCCGCAAGCTTTGTGGGGCAATCGGCGGGGCTGGGAAGGGTGCCCACGATGAAATCCAACAGTTGATCGATGCCCTGACGCTGCAATGCAGAGCCTACCAGCACGGGCACAGTGGCGCCGTTGAGCAAGCAGGCGGCAAAGCCGCGGGTGATCTCCTCGGCGGAAAGCTCTTCGCCGTCGAAGAACTTCATCATCAGCTCGTCATCGCCCTCGGCTGCAATCTCGATGACGGCAGAACGGGCGTTTTGGTACTCTCCGTTGAGAGAAGCGGGCATTGCACCGCCGTTACCTGCAAAGTTGACGTACTCGCCGCTGACGGCATTGACATATCCCACCAACTTGTGGCCTTCCAGCTGGGGCACCACAATGGAGGATACCTTGGCGAAACGGGCCTTGATGGCGTCTACGGTGGCTTGGAAATTGCTGTTTTCCTTGTCGATACCGTTTACAAACAACACGGCGGGGATCTTTTTCTCCAAGCAGTACTCCAAAGCCTTTTCCGTGCCGACGCTCATAGAGCCTGTTGCGCTGGTGACGATGATTGCACTGTCCGCAACAGTAAGCGCCTCTAACATCTCGCACTCGAAATCGAAATAGCCGGGGACGTCGATGATGTTGAGCTTGGTGCCCTTGTAGGTGCAATTGGCTACCGACAAGGATATGGATATGTGACGGGAAATTTCTTCCGGATCGAAGTCCATTGTGGAGTTGCCGTCATCCACCTTGCCGAACCTATCCAGCGCTCCGGCATTGTACAGAAGCGCCTCGGCCAGCGTCGTTTTGCCCTCGCCGCTGTGGCCGATCAGTGCAATGTTGCGTATGTCTTTCGCATAAACTGCCATGTTAGTTAGTACTCCTATAAAAATTTCGTTTTTGTGCGTTTGCCCATATTTTCCATTCTAAACAAACAACTATTTGTAATTATACACTAAACGGCGGTTTTTTTCAAGAGGTTATGATATTTTATTCCGTAAAAAATGTGTATTTTTCTTGCAGGGGGCGCCCGTCCAGATCCACAAGACGACAAACGGCGTCCTCCTTGGGCTGTTTTTTGTACTGTTTGCGCAGGCGGCGGGCAACGCCCTCTAAGCTGTCGAAAATTTTGACATTGGGAAAAACCCTCTTGAAGCAGTGCTTGTAGAGGTTCATGCTGCTGTTGGCAAGGGCGATGCAATCGAACTGACCGCTGTATGCGTCGCAGCAATCGGATATGTACTGCACAATCTGGCGCTCGTTGCCCGTCTCGGCCAGCAGCGGAAAACGGGGCATGCACACGGCAAGGCCGTCGAAGTTGCGGCTGCGCAAAGCAAAAGCGTCCCCCACCGCCAACACCTGCGACGCCGTGTAGGCAGAGGCGTGCAACAGGGGTGCGTCACAACCGAAAAGGGGCATCGGGGCGGGCGTTTTTGAGCTGCGGGCAGTGGACAGCGAGACGGAACTGAACACGGCTGCGTCGCAATGCAAATCGGCAAGCAAAGCAAGCGCTTGGCCACCAATATAGCGCAATCGGGCGGCGGATTTGTCGCCAAGAGGCAGCTCCTTGTCGCACACCACGCACACAAACTCCGCCGAGACCGCCTGCCGCAATTTGCACAACGTAGGATACAGCCCAATGCCGTCGTCTACTATCCCGATAAGCATAAAAATCCCTCCGCAAAGCATTTGTCTTACTTATTGTACGAGCTGCGCCCCTCAAAAATGAGGACACAAGGCCTTTTGCGCAAAAACTTTGCACAATCTGCCTAAAAATTGTTGCGAAAAAGACGGAAGTATGCTAAGATATATAGGCAAAATTAGTAGTGGTACTATGAATTTAAGGAGATACTAATGCCTAACATCAAATCCGCAGAAAAAAGAGTTTCTGTATCCGCAACCAAAAAACTTCAAAACCAAATGATCCGCTCCCAGATGCAGACAGCTGTGAGAAAGTTTAACGCAGCTATCGCAGAGGGCGATGTGGAAACGGCTAAAAAATTGCTGCCTGTTGCTTCGTCCAAGATCGATAACGCCGCCACCAAAAACGTTATCCACAAAAACGCCGCCAACCGCAAAAAGGCGCAGATCGCCAAGGCGCTTAGCCAGCTGGAAAGAGGTATTGTCGTGGTGAAGGTGGACGCCAAGACATTGAAACAGGCCGAGCAAAAGGCTGCCGCTCAGCGCAAGGCCGAAGAAGCCGAAGCTATCAAGGCGCAACGCAACGAGGCCAAAAAGGCCAAAGAAGCCGCCAAAGCTCCCGTGAGCAAGAAGGCCCCCGCCAAGAAGGCTGCCGCACCCAAAGCTCCCAAGGAGACCAAGAGCGAAGAAACGCCCAAAAAGCGCACCACCGCCAAGAAAACGCCGGCGCCCGTAGTTACGGAAGAGCCCACCGAGGTAGAGGACGAAATAAAGTAGTTGCTTTTGCCGCAGATTGGAGCGGTTTTGCCCCAAATTGCGGCTGAATTGCTGGTGTGGCTCAGTCGGTAGAGCGAATGATTCGTAATCATTAGGTCGGGGGTCCGATTCCCTCCACCAGCACCAATCACCAAACGCTCGTGAAAACGGGCGTTTTTCTTATACCCGACCTAATGATTACGCACCTTGAAAAAAGGGGTCGGGGGTCCGCTCAGCCGAACGAACGTAGTGAGTGAACGCCACGGAGTGAGCAAAGCGAACGGAGTATTCCCTCCACCAAAGCGGCGCAACTTAAATTTGTGCCAAAGGGTGCGGCTCAGTCGGTAGAGCTCAGTGTGTGACGGTTAAAAAACTTTTGACAGTATATGCTGCGGACACATTCATTGCGCAAGCGGAATGTGTCCTTGCACATTTGACTACCAACTCCGCACTGCGGAGATTGGCTTAACGTCAAATGTACCAGCACCAAACGCTCGTGAAAACGGGCGTTTTTCTTTTGCCCGACCTGATGATTACGCACCTTGAAAAAAGGGGTCGGGGGTCCGCTCAGCCGAACGAACGTAGTGAGTGAACGCCACGGAGTGAGCAAAGCGAACGGAGTATTCCCTCCACCAAAGCGGCGCAACTTAAATTTGTGCCAAAGGGTGCGGCTCAGTCGGTAGAGCTCAGTGTGTGACGGTTAAAAAACTTTTGACAGTATATGCTGCGGACACATTCATTGCGCAAGCGGAATGTGTCCTTGCACATTTGACTACCAACTCCGCACTGCGGAGATTGGCTTAACGTCAAATGTACCAATCACCAAACGCTCGTGAAAACGGGCGTTTTTCTTATACCCGACCTGATGATTACGCACCTTGAAAAAAGTCGGGGCAATAACAGAGACAAAGCGTGCGGCAGGTGTTTTTTGCGCAAAAAAGGAAGCGAGGTAGGTCGCTTCCTTGGTTATGTAAAAAATTGCAAGCGAAGAAAAAAATTATAAGGAGGTAAGACAAAATCTTGCAATTTTTACATCTGCATATGAGGCCGTTGACGGGAGTGTCTTGGGCGAAGGGGTGTTGGATAATCCCGATACAGTGATGTGCAACAGGACTGCCGCTTGACATATCGGCCGCAAGCACGGTTTTGGGCGCAAAGGTCAGCTGCGGGACAAAAAATCTTTGGTGCGCTGCTGCTGCGGGGCGTCGAAAATTTGCTGCGGAGTGCCCTGCTCCACTATCACGCCGTCGTCCATAAAAATCACTCGATTGGCGACGTTGCGGGCAAAGTTCATTTCGTGCGTGACCACCAGCATGGTGAGGCCCTGCTGCGCCAGATCGCTCATGACGGAGAGTACCTCTCCCACCATTTCGGGGTCGAGGGCGCTGGTAGGCTCGTCAAAAAGCAACACTTGGGGGCCCATGCACAGCGCACGGGCGATGGCCACTCGCTGTTTTTGTCCGCCGCTTAGCTGTTTGGGCTTGGCGTTGAGGTAGCTATCCATGCCCACGGCGGCAAGATACTTTTTGGCAAGCGTTTCGGCCTCGGTTTTGCCCATTTTGAGCACCTTGCGGGGGCCAAGCGTGCAATTGTGCAGCACGTTGAGATTGTTGAACAGATTGAAGTTCTGAAACACCATGCCCACCCGTTGACGCAGCAATCGGGGGTTTTGGCAGGCGTTGTCGTCGCCGCAAAACACGATTTTGCCGCTTGTGGGGCGCTCAAACAGGTTGACGCACCTGAGCAATGTGGATTTGCCGCTGCCCGACGGGCCTATGATACAGATGACGTCGCCCTTGTTGACGGTGAAATCGATATCTTTGAGCACGGTGTGCTCGCCAAAAGTTTTGCCGAGGTGCTGCACGCAGAGCACGGGCTGCGAAGCGGTGGCGGGGGCGGTGATGTCAGTCATTTTGCGCCTCCAATGCGTAGGACTGTGCGTCGAGATTTTGCGAGCCGAGCAGCTTGAAGTTCTGCTTGCCGTCCATTTTGCGCTCGCACAGACGCAGCAACATGCTGATGCCGAAAGTCAGGATAAAATACACTATCGCCACAAGCAGATAGGTCCGGAAGGTTTGGTAGGTTTGCGTTACGATGTCCTTGGCCACAAAAAACAGCTCGGTAAAGCCGATGACGTTGAGCACGGACGTATCCTTGATGTTGATGACAAACTCGTTGCTGACGCTGGGCAAAATGTTGCGCAACGCCTGTGGCAACACCACATTGAACATGGTTTGCGTGTGCGAAAGACCCAATGCGTGGGCACCCTCTGTTTGTCCCCTATCCACGGAGATGATGCCGCCCCTGACAATCTCGGCCATGTAGGCGCCCGTGTTGATGGAGACGATAAACAGACCGCTGAAGGTGACGTTGAGGGTTTGGCCGTTGTTGAGCAGCGCAAAGCCCCAATATATCACCATGGCTTGCACCATCATGGGCGTGCCCCTGAATATCTCCACATAGGCGCCCAGCACCCAATCGCCCGCCCGCTTGAAAAACTTTGCCGCCTTGTTGCGGGGGCAGGGCAGGGTGCGATACACCCCGATAAGCACGCCTATCGCCAGACCCACCACCGTGCCGATGACCGCCACCAGCATGGTGTAGCCTACGCCTATCAATATGTCCACTATGTATTCTTGTAAAATTGCTATCATATTGCGTTAGTCCACGATGTTGTCGCCGCCGGAAAGGGATATGGCCTTGCTCATCATTTCATCCCGCTGCGATTGAGTGATACCCTGCAACAGTGCGTTGACTTGCGCCGTGAGGGTGCTGCCCTTTTTGACGCCCACGGCAATGGCCGTGTCGGCATCGGTTGCGGCAAAGCCTGTGTCGTTGTTTTTGAGCTTGACGTAGGTAAACTCTGTGTTGGAGGCGCAGTTTTCGATGGCACCCGGCTCCTCGGCCACGTAGGCGTCGATGGCCTTGACTTTGAGCGCATTGATGAGCGCAGGAAAATCTTCCAGCGGGGTTTGACGGACAATGCCGTACTGCCCGCCCTGCTGCTGCAAGGCGTCATCGTGGAAGGTGCTCTTTTGGGCGCAGACCTTGGCGCCGCTCATATCCGAAAGGGATGTGGCGGAGGCGTAGCTGCCGTCCTTGCGCACCACCAGCACCAGATTGCTTTGATAGTAGGGCTGAGAGAAATCTATCTGCTGCTTGCGCTCGTCGGTGGGGCTCATGCCGGCGATGATCAGATCCACCGTGCCGGCGTTGAGGGCGGGGATGAGAGCGTCCCACTCCATCTTGACCACCACCAGCTCCTTGCCGAGTCCATCGGCGATTTTTTGGGCGATCATCACGTCGTATCCGTTGGCGTAGGCGTTGCGCATCTGCTTGTAGTTGGTGTTGTAGATGGGCACGGCGCCGTTTGCGTCGTCTCGCTGGGTGTAGTTGAAGGGCGAATAGGCACATTCCAGCCCGACGTACAGTTTGTCATCTTGCTTGGCGCCCGAGCAGGCCGCCAAAGACAAAGCGAAGGTGAGCGACAGCGCCACAAGGGTGGCAAACAACATAAATTTGTGCAGGGTTTTCATTGGAAACTCTCCCGAAGAAATTTAATCGAAGAGGGCAAAAACAGCATATGGGGTGCCAAAACTTGCTGCGGGACAACAAAAAATCCGCAACAAGCGAGCGACGGTCGCCGTTGCGGAGCAGCCCCTTTGCATTGCCTTTCGGCAGCGGGCATCGGGTACAAAAAAAATCCGCAACAAGCGAAGCTATATTGCGGAAAAAATCACAATATACGATAGCGCTCCACTTGCGTGACAGTACGACGCATATTGTGCGCCGTCCCAGCACAGCCGCCTTTCAGACCAAGCGTCTGCACTTCGGTTGCTTCCCCTTTGCCGCCCAAACGTTTGTCTGACCGAATGGGTTTGTCATGGAAGCCACAACCTCTATCAATTATATTGCTATTGTAGCACGGGGCAACGTGCTTGTCAAACGATTTTGCGTCTGTTTTTGTATTTTAGCCCTTTTGCCTGCTGCGGACGTACTTTCTGTGCTGCAACAGCACCATTGCGATGTAGCCGCACAGCAGCAAGGCGCATGTGCCCAGCAAAATGACGTACATCGACCAGAGCGGCATTTGCGTGTCGCCGAAGTAGATGTGGGCGTCGAAGGAGCGCAGCAGCTGATCCTGCCCCTGCTGCGACAAGCCCTGACGACCCAGCTCCTGCACATATCCCTGCATAAAGTGGTTGCGCATTATCCCGACGCCGTACGTGCCCGGCAGCACGCACAAAAAGTTGCGCACGCCCTCGTCGAACTGCGAAAGGGGCATATAGGCGCCGCAGATGAAGCCGTACAATCCGCTGACCAGCGAGGACAGCGCCGAAAGCGCACCCTGCGTGTGAATGAAACTCTCACACAAATTGGCCAGCAGCGTGCCAAACAGGACGCAGCAAAGGGTGTCGGCAAGTATCAGCAGCACGTTGACAAAGGAGAGGCACCAACCCACTATCGCCAGATACACAAAGCCTATCGCAAGGGCCACCAGCATGACGATGAGCGTCACCAAAAAGTTGGCGACAAAGTAGCTTAGCGACAGCGTTACGCCGCCCACGGGCGCCGTGCGGAAGTCGTTGACGGTGCCGTCGATTTTGTCCTGTATCATGACGGCGTTGGAGCACACCGCCACCGTGACGGCGCAAACCGATATCACCGAGGACAGCAGCCAGCTGCCCGCCAGACCGTTGACCGTTTGCGGGGCCGCCTCGAAGTCGAACATCCGGAAAATGCCGTTGAAGCTGTCGATATACACCGTCCGCAAAAAGGTGACAAACAACACCAGCAGTATCATGGGCGTAAGCAACGACACAAAAAACAAAAATTTATCCTTGAAATAGCACTTGGTGTGGCGCATTGTGAGCGCCCACAATTTTTTCAGCTCGCTCATACCATGTCTCCCCCGATGTTTTTGCCCACGACATGCAAAAACACGCTGTCCATATCGCCTTTTAGCACCTCGTAGTCGTCAAAAAGCTGCGGATATTGCAAAATAAGCTGCGTGGCCTGCGCCGTGCTGCCCACTTCGATATCGGCAAAGTCTCGCTCGGACTTGACGTGATAGCGGTCGGAAAGCAGCTCGACGGCTTGCTGCGTGTGGCTGTACAACCGCACAACGTCGGTGGCATAGGCCGTTTTGAGGTCGTGCGGGGTGCCCTCCGCCACCTTTTTGCCGCCGTCCAAGATGACAACATAGTCGGAAATGGACGCCTCTTCCATATAGTGTGTGGTCAAAAATACCGTCAGCCCGTGCTGTCGGCGAAGATTGTCGATGGCGCTCCACACCGCACTGCGGGTTTGCGGGTCCAGACCCGTTGTCGGCTCGTCCAGAATGAGCAACTCCGGCCGATGCAACAGCGCACGGGCAATATCCACCCTGCGGCGTTGGCCACCGCTTAGCTTGCAGACGGGGCGTTTGAGGATATCCCCCAAGCCCAACAGCTCGTCCAGCTCGTCAAGTCGGCGCAACAGCCCCTTGCCGCTGATACCGTAGAGGGCGGCTCGGCTTTTGAAATTGTCCAGCACGGTGAGATTTTTGTCCGCTACCGAGCTTTGAAACACTATGCCCAGCTTGGGCTTGACGCTGTCGGCGTGGGTGCCGATGTCGTAGCCGCACACCTTTACCGTGCCGCTATCCTTGGGCAAAATGCCGCTGATGATGTTGATCGTGGTGGATTTGCCTGCGCCGTTGACGCCCAAAAAGGCAAACAGCTCGCCCTCCCTGACCTCGAAGGACAGGTGATCCACCGCTTGCAGCCCCTTGTAGGCCTTGCACAAATCGGTAATTTGTATCGTCATTGCTTGCCCCCAAACAGTTTGTCCTTGACGGACATAAATTCCTCCGTCAGCATGGCGCTGACAGTTTGCCAATCCCAATCGAAATAGTTTGTGGCGTACATAGTGGCTATGCCGTGCACGTATATCCACATGTGGGCGTGCATGCGGTCCGCCTCGTCGTCGCTGAGACCGTATCCCTTGGCCAACTTGCTCTCTCGGCGGAAGTGATAGGCGTCCTCGGTGCGGCTTTCGCCTGTGCGATCCCGCATGAACAGATACTTGAAAAAGTTGGGGTGTTCCTTGGCGTACCGAATGTAGCCCATGCCGCTTGCCTTGTAGGCAGGATAGGCGTTGGAGGCGATTTCGTCGGCGATGTAGCGGTCATATAGCGCCTGCATCTGCTCCACTGCCGCCTGTTTTAGCTGCCCCAGGTTGGCAAAACACAGATATATCGGCTGCGTGGAGCAACCGCACCTTTGCGCTACCGAGCGGGCATTGAGCGCATCCATGCCCTGCTCCTCTATCACCTGCAAGGCGGCATCCACTATCATTTGGGCGGTTATTTGCTTTTTGGCCATATTTACCTCGCAAAAATAACAATTGTTATTGATAACACTTGTTATTATAGACGGGCGGGCGGCATTTGTCAAGAGAAATTGCAAAAAATAACGGAAGATTTTTTCAACAGAAAATTTGCCAACGGGCAAGCCGCCGACGGGAGACGTGCGCAACAATATGATGGCAGGTACAAAAAAAACTCTCGGGCGGATTGTCCGAGAGTTTTTTGTTATCGTGAATGCACAATTTGAGATATTATCCCTTGCAAGGGAGTTACGTGCAATCTGTTTGATGAGGGCGGAGATCAATCGACGGGGGCGTCGGCCCTTTCGCCGTCGGCGATGTCGTCCTGCTTGTGCTCGGGTTCGTCGTCCTGGGGCACTTCGGACGGCTGCACTTCTGCTGCGGCGACTTCTTCGAGCTCGTCCTCTTGCACGGGGACCGTCTCGGCGGGCAGCTCGGCTACCTCTTGCGCAGGAGCTTGGTTGGCCGTCTCCACCTCGGTATCGGTGGGGGTGAACTTTTTGGTGAGCTTGACCACGTCAAAATTGATGGCGTTGAAGCGCAGGCCAAGCGCATCCTGAAAGCTTTGCGATATGAGGCTGCGCAGCTTGGGAATGTAGATAGCGATATCCTCCGCTACAAGCGACTCCACATCGATGTTGGCGATGAGGCCCATTTTGTCGTCCACGCGAAAAACGGCTTTTTTGACTTTGAGCTGGGGAAACTCCTTGGTGCAGCCCTTGACGATATTTGCCACTACCTTGTGGCTGGCACGGGTGGTGCTTTCCGCATCGTAAAACAACAAAATGCGCTTGACGTTGAGCGCCTCCGAAAAGGCAACGATGAGCAGATATACCGACAACCCAACATACATCGCCGACAGCACGGACAACACCACTATCGCAACGGCGTTATCGGCAATTTCCTTTTGCGGGATGACGTTGGTGGCATAGAGTATCGCCAACAGCACAAATACAAACGTGATGCACACAAGCGCAACCAGTGCGACTTTTTCTGCAAGTTTTTTCATAGCTTACCTCTCAAAGATTTTTTCCACTAAATTATACCATTATCTTTGCAGCACGTCAACAATTGAGCCTAAATTGATTTGCCGTTGTGCCCTCGCCCTCGAAAAGAGGGCGGAAGAGGAAGCAGCAAAGTGAAAGAATGATCCCTTTGGGGTGAGTTACGGCAGAAAAGGGGGAGAAGGTCAGAGGCGGAGGAGTTGTTCGAGGAGACCGTCCAGACGGGTGCGCTGCTCGGCGTTGAGCAGAGGACGCAGGCGGTTGGCAAAGGCTGTCAGCTGCTCGTTGCTGAGTTGGCCTCGGGCTTTTTGTTCCAAAACGTTGTTGACGATGTCCTTGACAAGCTGGCCTTCGCCCTCTCGCTCGTACTTGGAGGCAAGGCGCCGCATTTGATCCAATTTAGTTTGGTAGTCGTCGGCAGAGTTTTGTGGGCGAGGCGCCTCGCTATCCGTGGCGGAAGGCCCTTGCTGCGGGTTTTGCGGACGAGAATAGTCGTTGCGCTGGTTGACAAATATGTTGCGGGGGTCGTCGTGGTTCATGATTGCTCCTTGAAAATGTTGGTTACTAAAATTATATGTCGGCATATAATATATTGATTACAAAAAGGAGCGCAGCAAAATGAATTTGTCCACAATAGCGCTGATATTGCTGGCTTGGCAGTTGCTTGCGCCCGACAGGCAGCGGCAAAACGTTGCACAACCGCAATTGCAGGATATGCTTTCGGACGAGGTGAAAAGCATACTTGACAGCGCACAAAAACTATCCAAACCCGATTGCTCGCAGGAGGAAAAAGCAGGGGCGATATTTGAAATTTTTGCCAATCCCGCAATGCAACAGTGGGCAGGAGCGTTGTTTGGGCAGGGACATCCGCAGGAAGCGCAAGAGACAAAGAGTGACAATCAACCGCAGGAGGCGCAACAGGCGGCACAGGCGGCGCAGACTGAGCACGTCAACGAGGAGGGATACCGCTTTGAAACGCCGTCGCAGGCGTCGCAGGAGTTCTTTCGCCCGATAGACAACATCGCCGACGTCGAAATCAAGCACAAACTGTATTGGTTCTACGACAATTGGTACACCAAGTAGTTTGCGGCAAAATTATCTGTTTTGTAAGAAATGGTCAAAAAAGCGTTTCCTTAGATTGGAAGCGCTTTTTGTTTGTTTGAAATTGGAACAGGTGGCAGATCAGCCCCAATATCCGTTGACGGCCTGCCAAAGGTCGGCGTAGTCGGACAGGTTGTTGTAGGGCTTGTCGGGGGTGTAGCCAACGTCGTGAATGTTGAGCCCCAACGGAGAATAGTACTTGGCGCAAGTGTAGTACACCGCCCACGGATACTGAATGGTGTTGCCGTAGATATCCGTTGCGGGGCCTTGGAAGGGCAATTCCTCCCAAGTTTGCGCTATGCCTTTGCCGTAGGTTTTGGTGCCCATCTGCACCGCCGTGCCGTAGTCTCGCAGGCAGCCCGTAAGCAGCTCGCTGGCGCTGGCGGAATTGACATCCGTCCACACCGCTATGTCGCAGACATCGCTTGTGGGGCCGAAATACTGATTGTAGGTGCTTTGCTTGTACTGATTTTGGCGGGCGGTGCGGGGCTTGGTGATTTCCAGATAGGTGACGAGCAGATTGCCATGTGCGTCGGTGACTTTGGCCTTTTGCACGTCCGTCAGTTTGCTGTCCGTGATGAGCATGGCCGCAACCTCGCTGACGTACTGTACGTTGCCGCCCGGGTTGCCTTTGAGGTCCAGCACAAGGTGTTTGAGGTTGCGCTGACGGAACAACTCCATTGCCTGACGAAACTCCTCCGAAGCGGAGACGGTTTTGCCGTTGTCATCTACGTAGTCCATAAACTCCGTTATGCGAATGTAGCCTGTATCGGCGGGCAGCTGGTTGAGGTGCCGCAATGTTTCCGTAGAGACGGTGGCGCCCGACGGCTTGTTGCTCTCGGTGGAGACGTTGGTGCAATCGCTGCCGAAATAGAACTCCACAAAGTTGAAGTTGTACTGCGTGTTGAGCTTGGGCAGGGCGGCTCGGCGAAGGGATACCGACACCAATTTGAAGCCCGAGTCGGCTGTGGGGTCGGTGCGCAAAATGTGGAAGTCGGCCGAATGAGTGACGGCCATCACCTGTCTGATAGAGGTGCTGTCCCAATCGGCAAACACGATTTCGTCGAACTGCTTGCCGCCCACAGACACGACGCTGCCCGATTTGGTGCGCATGTTGGTAAGTTTCAGCACCAAGTCGCCGTCGTTGATCTTGCCAAAGGCGGCGCTATCGGTTACGACGGAGGAAACATACATGCCGATGCCCTCATCCACCGTGAATGATATGCCGAAAACTTCGTCCGAACTGACCGCAACGCCCGTGGGGAAGTTGAAATCGTAGTAGGTTTGCGGGGACATTAGCCGACAAAAACGGTCGCCCGCCGTCTGCATGAGCGCCGTGCCCGAAACTTCGATGGCCGCTGTCCACTCCTCGTCGGTGATATCCTGATAGTAGTTTTGTTGCAGGTAGGTTATCACCTCGTCCAGAATACCGTCGGCGTCCGTTTGAGGAGTTTCGGCGGGTACCGATTGGAAAATAAAACACAGCAACCAACCCAGACCGATACACGCCACCAATGCCACGCACAGCAGCACGATGTACAGCGGCTTGTTGTTGGTTTTGGGCGGGGGAGTGGGCGTGCCGTACCAATCGTCCAGACTTTGGCGGGCGCTTTGGTTGCGCTCGGCCTCTTTTTGTTGTTGTTTTTCGTATTCGTCGTCGAAAAAATCTTTTGCCATTTGCTAACTCTCCAAATTGCTTAGCCAATGCAGCTGCGATACCACCTGCACGGCCTCGTCGGCGTCGCCCTGAAACACCGCTACGCCGCCATCCAGCACCACTGTGTTGCCCACGGCCAGACGAGGGTCGCTTGTGACGATGACGTGGGTGACGTCGCCGAACAATTGCATGCACTGCGCAAGAAATTGCTTGTCGCGGCAAAAGTCGTCCCAAAGCACCGTTTTGCGGGGGACGGTGAGCCCCCTCGCCAGTGCCGTTTGCTTGCGCACGTCGGGGCTGAGTTTGCCTGTTTTGCGACCCATATCCGCCAAACAGAGGCGTTGACACTGCTCCGCCGCCATCTGCAAACGCTGCCGCTTGGGCACTTTGCGCACTTTGAGGGGGTAGGCAACATTATAAAGTATGCTGCGCCCCTCGAAAAAAACAGGTTGGGCGGACAAATAAAGTATATCCAAATGGGCGTGGGAGATACTTGCGATATCTTGACCGTCCACCGTTATGCTGCCGCAAGTGGGCGCAACGTCCTTGATGAGCAGACGACACAGCGAGGTTTTGCCGCTTTGCGTGTCGCACAGCACGGTGTTGGGGCCATCGCACAGCGTAAAAGTGGCGCCCTTGAACAACTCGAACTGCTCGTAGGGATAGCGCAGGTGAACGTTGCTGAACTCTATCATCCTTCCAACTCGTCCAGCGTGAGCTTGTACGCCTCGATAAAGTTGTCAACAAAGTAGTCTACTTCGGGGCTGTTGTAGGCTCGGATCTCTTCCAGAATGGTTTTTTCTGCCTTGGAAAACTCCGAATTGCTCATCTTTACCTCGTCGATACACTTGATGTAGGCGCAAAGTTTGTCGGCGTACTTGACAAAACGGTGCTCTACGCTGTCGGTGTCGTCGATGATCTGCTCGTACTGCTGCGCAAGCTCCTGCGGCAGATAGGTTAGCAGGCGTTGGTTGCTGTAACGCTCCAAACGCTTGTAGGCGTCGCGAATCTCCGGGTTGAAATACTTGATTGGGGTGGGCAGATCGCCCGTCAGCACCTCGCTGGTCTCGTGGAAAAGCGCCTTGACGGCTATGCTGTTGGCGTCCAGATGTCCGCCGAAATACACGTTGGATATGGTGGCCAAGGCGTGCGCTATCACCGCCACCTGCTGGCTGTGCTCCATGATGTTTTCGGTGAGGTTGGAGTGCATCAGCCCCCAGCGAGAAATATACTTCATTCTGTTGAGATATGCAAAAAATTTGTACATGGCTGTTGGTCCTTGAAAAGTGGTTTTGTATCATTTTAGCACATATTGCGCCAAATAACAACAAAAAGCAGCCGTCACAGACAGCTGCTTTGTTGAATTTTTTCTCCGGCCAAACGCACCTCGCCGCACCTCGCCGGTGAGGCAAGTAGTAACAGATTTTTATCCAATATAGTGCGTCGCCTTGGTAGGGGACACTACTTTCGGCGCAGGTCCGTGATTGCAGAGGTTAGTTGAAACATCTTGTTTTGTATTTTGATTGCTTACAAAACTTTGTTTATTTTGCCTCGGCGGCGGGTTGCGGTTCTTGGACGGGCTGCGGTTCGTCCTCCGGATGCACGTATTTGATGCACTTGCGGGGGCAGCCTTCCAGACACTTGTAGCAGTGGGTGCACTTGCTGTAATCGATGATGGGCACGTTGTTGACAAGATGTATCGCACCCGAGGGGCAGTTGCGCTCGCACTTGCCGCAAGCAATGCAGCCTGCCGAGCACTTGCTCATGACATCCTTGCCGCGGCATTGGGTGCTGCACGCCACATACACTCTGGCGGAGACGGGCACACGCTTGATGAGGGACTTGGGGCAGGTTTGGATACACAATCCGCAGCTGCGGCACAAATCGGGATCGACGTGAGCGTAGCCGTCCCTGCACTCGATGGCGTGATAAGGGCAAGCGTCAGAGCAGCTTCCTGCGCCCATGCAGCCCACTTCGCACGCCTTGCGGCCGCCTGCAAGCAGGTTTTGACTGACGCAGTTGCCGTAGCCCTGATAGGCGTACTTGTCCTGACATTTGTTGCCGCCGTTGCAGCCCACCACGGCTATTGTCGGCTCGGTGTTGCCGCTGACCTCGATACCGAGGATGTTGCTTATCTCTATGCGCTTGTCGGTGGGGGTCTGACCGCAGCTATCCAGCTTGGCCTTGCCCTCTACAAGCGCCTTGGCAAAGCCTGCGCACCCGGGATAACCGCATGCACCGCAGTTGGCGCCCGCAAGACAGGACTGCACCTCCTTGATACGGGGGTCCTCCTTGACCTGCGTAAATTTGTTTATCAGCAAAATGCACACGCCCAAAAGCAGCGAAACGACCACCATGATGGCGATTGCAATGCCTACTCCCGCCCAATTGATGGGCTGACCTACCAAATACAATAACGACATCGTTGCGCCCTCCTCAGATCAATGTGAACACATAGAATGCCATTGCCATGAAGCAAGCGGCAAGCATCGTGATGGGAAAGCCCTTCATGGCCTTGGCGACGTGCAGTCTGTCCGCCTTTTGACGCAGGCCGGACAGTAGCACGATGGCAAGGGTGAAGCCCAATCCGTAGAACAGGCCGGACACCACTGCCGTGCCGTAGTTCATGGCAAAGTTTCCGCTGTAAAAGTTGCCCAGCATCACGCCGGCAACGTGATAGGCGCCCTCGGTACCGGCGGCCACCTGCCCGATAACCAGCTCGGCCACGCCCAAGATGGCGCAGTTGGTGGTTACAAGGGGCAGATAGATACCCATTGCCGAGTACAGACCGGGGCTGAAACGTTTGAGCACCATTTCGAGTATCTGCACCAACGATGCGATGACGAGAATGAATACCAAAATTTCAAGATACTGCAACCCGAGAGGGAACAGCAGATACACATATATCGGGTAGCACACGGCGCAGGTGATGACCATGACGGCCGTCACTGCCAAGCCCATGCCCACGGCCGAGCTTGTCTTTTTGGATACGCCGAGGAAGGGACATATACCCAAGAAACGAGAAAGAACAAAGTTGTCTGCAAACAGAGCAGCAATGATGATTCCGAAAATATCCATGGTTATGCCTCCTTAGTTGCGGCCTCGGCGGCCTTTTCTTGCAGCATGGCGTTGTGCGCAGCCTTGTGTTTGAGCTTGCGCTCCACAGCGTCATAGCACAGATTGAACAGGGCGATGAACAAACCAAAGGTGAGGAATGCGCCCGCCGCATTGGTGAAGAAGCCGATCTTGAAGCCCTCCCACAGGGTTACGCCGAACAGCTTGCCGCTGCCCAGCACCTCGCGCACTATCGCCATCAGTGTGATTGCGCAAGTGAAGCCCAAGCCCATAAACAGGCCGTCGCAGGCCGAATCCAACACGGGATTGTGGCTTGCAAAGCTCTCCGCACGGCCCAGAATGATGCAGTTGACCACTATCAGCGGCAAAAACACGCCCAATGCGTCGTACAGGTCGGGCACAAACGCCTCCAAAAACATACGCACCAATGTGACGAAGGTGGCGATGATCACGATGAAGCAGGGGATACGCACCTTGTCCGGTATGATGTTGCGCAGCAGCGAGATGATGATGTTGCTGCAAATGAGCACAAACGTAACTGCCGCACCCATACCAAGGCAGCTGATCGCTGCGGTGGTAAGCGCCAACGTGGGGCAGGTGCCCAGCACCAGGCGGAAGGTGGGATTTTGACGGACGGTTCCGTCCAGAGCTATTTCTTTGAATCGTTGCAATTTCATATTTGTGCCCTCCTTTACGCTGCTTTGGCAGCCTTTGCATAGCTGCAAGCGGCGTTGACGGCGTTGTTGATAGCCGTACTGGACATCGATGCGCCTGTAACTTTGTTGTCGCCGAGAGCGATAGGATCGTTTATCGAGCTGCCGACGTACCATTTGCTTACATTTGCCCAATCGTCGAAGAATCTGTTGATGAAGGTCTGGCCTTCGTTGCCAACTATCCACCAAGCCTTGATGGCGTCATCGCCGATGACCACATCCACAGTGACTGTGCCATTGCTGTAACCGCCCGTGCCCGTGGCCTCGATAACGGTGCCGTTGGTGCCGTTGTACACCTTGTTGATGGTGCCGTTGATACCGGCGGGTTGAGTGATCGTCTCCTCGGTGCCGACAAACTCGAAGTCGGCGAGAGATTGACGTACCCTGTGCTCGAAGTAGCTGAGTCCCTTGACCTTGGCGACGACCTCGTCGGAGACGTTGGCCGTCTTGGCAACGGGATCCTGCCGGGCACGCTCTTGATGGGTGAGCCAGGATTTGCAAACAACTATCTGAACGTCGTCGCCCGAGCCGTACACAAACGCTTCCAGCTCGTCGGCGCCATCCTTGACGCCTTGCAACACAAAGGACAATGCCGTATCGCCCACCTTGTAGTCGTCCAGACCGTCGGACGCCGCCACCGAGAAGGTGTAGCCGTCCAGACCCGAAAGGGCGCTTGTGGCTTTGATTGCGTCGCTTTCCGGTGTGGAGACAAGTTCGAGAACGTTTACGCAGTAATCGCAGGCCGCTTTGACGGCGTTGTTGATGGCCGTGCTGGAAAGCGTTGTGCCCGTGACCTTGTTGTTGTTGAGGGCAAATGCGTCAGAGTTGTACAGTGTGATGCTTTGGTCGACATACCAGCTTTTGCGCTGAGCGTCGCCGATGTTGCCGAGGAAGGTTTCGCCGTCGTGCTCCTTGACCGTCCAAGCCTTGACAACGGCGTCCATCTGAGCGCCCGAGCCCTCTTGCTTGATGACGATGTAGATGGTGACAGTGCCCTTGTAGCCGCCGCCACCCTTGGAGGTGAGCACATAGGCGCCGTCCTGGGCCTTTTTGACGTCGGTTACCTCGCCAAAGGAGTTTTTGCCGTTGGTGAGGGTGTAGCTGTCGTTAAACTCTTTGTCGCCCGTGCCGTAGTCGGCATAGATAGCGCTCATGGCGCGAGCCAACTTTTCGTCGTCGCTGATGTAGAGCAGGTCGTTGCACAATGCAAGCAGCGCAACGCACACCAAGCAGATACACACCAGCACCGCCACGGCTTTGACTGCCGCTATCAGTGCGGGATTTGCGGGTTTTTTGACTTTTTCTGCCATATCAGTCCCCCTCCTTTGCAACTACGGCTTCATCGGCAGGCTTGGCTTTGCGCTGCTTTTGCGGCTTGACATAACCAAAGGGCTTGCGACGAATGTACATATCGATGAGGGGTACCACAAGGTTGCCCAGCAAGATGGCAAAGGACACCGCCTCGCCCTTGACTGCCTTGCGCAATACCGCCGTCAGTATGCCCAAAAACACAAAGTAGACGTAGTTGCCCACCTTGGTGTTTGGGGTGGTTACATAGTCGGTCGCCATGAAGATGGCTCCCAAAATGAGGCCGCCGCTGAGTATGCTGGGCAGGAAAACTTCCCACGCCTGAGCAAACTTGGTACCCATCAGCTCGGGGATGAACACGCCCTCACTGTTGTAGCAGCCGCTTATCCAGGCGATAAGCACCGACACCACACCCGTGGTGGCTATGTACACAAGCGGCCAACGGAAGTTGAGCACGCCCCTGACCACAAGATAGATACCGCCGACAATGAGTGCCAGCTTGCAGGTTTCGCCTATGCAGCCGGCAACGCCCGTGCCGAGGAACAGATCCAGATTGGAAAGCGTGTTGGTTGCGCCCGTGCCTGCACTGCCCATCAGCACTTGCAGGGGAGTTGCGCCCGTAACGGCGCCCGAGGCGTCAAAGCCCTCGACCTTGCCGCCGCTGATAGGCGAAGTGAACACCATCGGACTGTTGGTGTTGGGGTTGACATAGCTCATTGCTCCGCCAAAGGCCGCACCAAATGCGATAAAGGCAAACACTCTGCCTGCAATGGCGGGGTTGACGAGGTTTTTGCCCGTGCCGCCGAACAACATCTTGACCACCACTACCGCAAATATGCTGGCCAATATGCCGACATACCACTTGGAGGTGGGATAGAGGTTCATGCCTATCAGCAGACCCGTGACGAGAGAGGAAAAGTCAAACTCTGCCAAAATTTGCTTGAAAGGCTTTTTGCAGCAGAGCAAAAATACCCACTCGGCCGCCACAGATGTTACGCAGCAAATGACCAAATGCATAAGGGACAATGCGCCCAGCATGGGGAATGCCGCATTGGCCGTGAACATCAGTATCACGCCGGCCAGACATGCGGGCAACAGGGCGATACATACGTCTATCATTATGCTGCGAGTGGTGCGAGGAGATTTGATATGCGGAGAACTCGAATATACGTAGCTCATACTATTTCTTCTCCTTTGCTTTGATTTTTGTCAGGCGGACGCTCTGCACGATGGGGCGCTTGGCAGGGCACACATAGGCGCAGGTGCCGCACTCGAAACAGTTGAGAGCGCCGTACTTGACGGCATTTTCGGTGTCGCCGACGGTTGTGTAGAAATCGATATACATGGGCATCAGCCGCATGGGGCACACCGACGCACAACGTCCGCAGTTGATACAGGGGGTGGGCAGCACCGAGCTGGCCTCCTTGTCGGTGAGGGCCAAAAAGCCGCTATCCGTCTTGGTGGTGGCAACGTCTGTGTTCATCAGGCTGAAACCCATCATGGGGCCGCCGCTTACCAGCTTGACGGTGTCCTCTTTGAGACCGCCGCACAGCTCCACAATGGCCGAAATGGGCGTGCCCACGGCAACTTCGAGGTTTTTGGGGTCGTTGATACCGCCGCCGCTGACCGTCATCAGGCGCTTGTAGAGGGGGACGCCGTTGACCACCGCATCATATACGGCATAGGCCGTGCCGACGTTGTCCACAATGCAGCCCACCGCCGCAGGCAAACCGCCCACGGGTACCTCTCGGTTGAGGCAGGCCTTGATGAGGGTCTTTTCGGCACCCTGCGGATACTTGGCTTTGAGCTGCACCACAACGATGTCGTCCTGCTGCTTGGAGGCAAGCGCCTCTTTGGTGTCGGCAATGACATGGGGCTGTTGCAACAGCTTTTCGTAGGCTTGTTGCTTGTTCTCCTCGATGCCGATGTACACGTTGGATACGCCTATCGCCTTGGCCAGCAGCCGAACGCCCTGCAAAAATTGCTCGGTGCGCTCCAACAGCAGACGGTTGTCGCAGTTGAGATAGGGCTCGCACTCGGCGGCGTTGATGACGAGGCTGTCAACAGGGTCCTTGGGCTGCAACTTGACAGCCGTGGGAAATCCCGCCCCGCCCATGCCGACGATACCTGCCTCGGCAACACGCTCCACTATCTGCTGCGGGGTGGGATCGGTGAGTGCGGGCAAAGTTTGCCTGTCCTGACGGCCGTTGGAACGAATGTGTATCGTATCCACAAGCACGCCTTGGGCATTTTTGCGCTTGACTACCTCCACCACGTCTCCGCACACAGGAGAGTGAACATTGGCCGAAATTGCCGACGAGGCTTGCGCTATCAGCTGCCCTTCGACAACTTGATCCCCGACATTGACGACGGGCTGCGCAGGTTTGCCGATGTGCTGAGACAAGGATACATAGTAGTCTGTGACGAGAGGCATTTGCTCTATCGCAGCCGACGCCGTGAGATCCTTGTGATCGGGCACATGAAAACCACCTTTGAATGTTTTCATAAATCGCTCCTTTGTTGGATTTTGTGTTATTGCGCCTGTTTGGCACCATACAAAAGGTAGTATATCATAATATCGAATAAATGTAAAATAAATAAATTAAATTGTTAAACAAAGAAATAGCTATAACCCGAGCACGGGGAAAAGGGAGAGAGGAGAGAAAAAAAGAAGAAAAAGAGAAAAGAAGAGGAGAGGAAAAGAAGAGGAGAGGAAAAAAAGAGGGGAGAAAAAAAGAGGGGAGAAGTAAAAAAAAGAAGAGAGAAGAAAAAAAGAAGAAAGAAGAAAGGGGTAGGAAGAAAAAGAAAGAAATAGAGAGGGGGAGAAGAAGGGGGTCGGCGATGTAGCGTAATGCCGCACTATCACATCACCGCACCACTGCCGTGAAAGGGGAAAATCTCTAAAAACAGGCGAGGAAGAAGAAAAATTAAGTGATTGAGAAAAAAAAGAAGAAAAAAGAGAAAAGAAGAGGGGGAGAGGAAGGAAGAGGGGAGCATTGAGGGGTGAGACGAGGGTGAAAGCATGTGTGGGGGACGTGATAGCGAGCAGAAAAATATGAACAAATGGAACGTGGAAAGCCAAAAAAAAGTCGGTTTTCTCAGGGAGAAAAGCGACTTTTATTCGAGTTGAGAGGGGACGGGCGGCTACCAATCTTCGCGATCGGACAGCTTGATGTCGGTGTAGAAATCCTTGTATTTTTCCTTGAACTTTTGCGCTTCGGGGCGGTTGTCCTCGGCGGAGGCGTCGTCCAGATCCATGCCGTCGTCGTCGGCAAGCTCGCTTTGGCGCATAAGCTCGTACATGGTACTCTTTTTCATACTACTCGGTCTTGTCGGCGGGGTTTTGTGCCGAAACATCGTTGGACTGTGCGTTATCGGCGGGGTCAGCCTCGACAGGGGCGGCCTCGACAGGGGCGGCCTCGACAGGGGTCGTATCGGCGCCGTTGGCTGTTACGGGCACAAGTTTGTTGCGGCGGGAGTGGAGATTCTCCGGAGCAATCTCGCCCGCACGGGACAGCGCCCACTTGGTGAGAATGGGGCCGATAAGCTCATAGATAAGCACGGCGCACATCGTGATGGTGACAATGTTGGCGCCAACGTGGGCAAGGGTGACTGCCGTTTCGCCTGTGGCTTTGGCTGCGGCGGCAGCAAACTCGTTTTTGCACATGGTGGCCATACCTATCGCCACGCCTGCCTGCGGAAACAGCGTTATGCCCAGATAGTTGCGCACCTTTTTGTCGCTTTTGGTGACGGCGGCGCCTGCCATTGTGCCAAGATACTTGCCTGCGCAGCGCAGCACGATGTAGGCAACTATGCACACCACCAACAGGGGATTTTCGGCAAACATCATCACGTCCAACTCGGCGCCGGACAAGATAAAGAACAACATCAGCACGACGGGCGTCCAGCGGTCGGTGCCTTCCATCATCACGTTGGCTTCCTTACGCAGATTGACAAACACAGCGCCGGACATCATGCACACAAGCAGGTCGGACAGGCTGAAAGAGTGCCAATCGGATGTTTCCGGCAGAAGTGCGAACAGCTCTGAGACAAGCTCGCACATGCCCAAGGACAAAAACACGCAAACTATCGTGGCGATTGTGCGGTTGTCGCGGGACTTGAAAAATCTGGGCACAACGGCCAGCAATGCGCCGATAGCTGCGCCCATCACAAGGGACAGCAAAATCTCCAAAATGGGTATCACCACAATGGACATCACCGTGACGGCATTGCCGCTGGCCAGCGACAACGCAATCGAGTTGGAAATGGCAAACACGATCAGACCGACGGCGTCGTCCAGAGCAACAACGGGCAAAAGGGTGCCCGTCACAACGCCCTTGGCTTTATATTGGCGCACCACCATCAATGTGGCGGCAGGGGCCGTGGCTGTGGCGATGGCGCCCAAAATGAGCGCTTCGTACAGCGTCATGACGGAGGGTAGCGCAAAACTGAGCGCAATGAGGCCGACATCTACGCACAATGTGGCGGCAAGCGCCTGAAAAAACGTTATCGTGATGGCGCTTTTGCCGATTTCTTTGATGTGGGACAGCTTGAACTCCACGCCGATGCTGAACCCGATAAAGCCCAGCGCCACCGTGCTGACTATGCTAAGCCCGCCACCACCGTTGACGCCGCTGAGGACGTCGCTGCTGATGAGGCCCAATGCGTGCGGCCCGATGATGAGACCCACTATCAGATAGCCCGTGACGTTGGGCATGCCGATAAGCTTCATCAAACGAGTGGACAACAGGCCGAAAATGAGCGCTATCGCTATGGCGAGCAGACTGCCGATATATCCGCCCGGAATGAGCGGAGCGGCCGCAAGCAAACTGCCGAAAGAAGAAATCATGGTTGTGTACCCCCTTTTGTTGCGTTTGAGGACGCCGAAACGCCGCTCAAAACAAAAGTTAGTGAGGCAAGCACGGTCGTACTCTGCCTCACAGCCCTGTATATTTTAGTACTATTTAGAGAATTTTGTCAAACGATTTGACGGAAAATTTGCAACGGAAGAAAAGTAGGCTGCGTTGGCGGCGTTACAACAGGTCGGCCTCGGCAAGGGCACGGCGCAGCTGCGCACGCAGTTCGGCCTCGGTGCCATTGTTGAGTATGATGCGGGTGGGGGCGGCTACATCCGACTGTCGGGCGAGGACGTCGAGGACGTTGTTCTCGGTTACGCCGTCTCGGTTGACCACACGGAAAACGAGTGCGTCACGGTCGCTTTGTATCTGCCAAACTTCGTCCCAGCAAAAGTCGAATGCGCCCAAAACGGCTATCTCCACAAACAGCGGCCCATCGCACTGCGAGGCGATTTGTTGCAAGCGGCTGTGCACGCCGTCGAAAAACAGCGATTGGTAGCGTTGCAGCAATTGGGCGTCGGCAAACACCTTGTCGCGTATCTTGCGGCGGTCGAGTTTGCCGTCGGTAACGTAGCCCTCTCCCAGCAAATTTTGCACCTGTTGCACCACCTGCGGCTGCTGAGAAATCTCGGCGGCAAGTTGGTCGCAATCGACAGTTTTGTAACCCCATTGGCGCAAAATGGCGCTTGCGGTGCTTTTTCCGCTGCCGATAAAACCCGTGATGGCAATGACTTTACGCTTCATACAAAGTGGCGCCCTCCTCTGTCTCGACGGTGAGCGGACAGGCCAGCTCGACGGCGGATTCCATCTGCTCCTTGACTATCCGCTTGACCTGCTGCGCCTCGTCGGGGTAGCAATCCACGATGAGTTCGTCGTGGATCTGCAACACTATCTTGCTGCGCAGACCGTTGCGGCGCATGGCCTCGTCCACTTTGAGCATGGCAATCTTCATGATATCCGCCGCACTGCCCTGCAAAGGCATGTTCATGGCGGCCCTTTCGCCAAAGGAGCGCACATTGTAGTTGGCGTTTTTCAGCTCCGGTATCTGACGGCGGCGCCCCGTAAGCGTGGTGACGTAGCCGTCCCGCTTGGCCTGCTGTACACTGCCGTCGAGGTAGCTTTTGATGGTGGGAAAACGCTGAAAGTACAAATCGATGTACTCGCGGGCCTTTTTGACGGGCAAATGCACGTTTTGGCTGAGGCCGAAATCGGATATGCCGTAGATGATGCCGAAATTGACCGCCTTGGCCATGCGGCGCATGTCGTGGTTGACCATCTGGGGCGGTATGCCCAACAGCTCGGACGCAACACGCAGGTGGATATCCTCGCCCTTGCGAAAGCTATCCAACAGCGCCTCGTCCTTGCTGAATGCCGCCAAAAGGCGCAGCTCTATCTGAGAGTAGTCCGCACCAACAAATGTGCCGTACTTGGACAGGAACAGGCGGCGGATCTCCTTGCCGGCGTCACTGCGAATGGGTATATTTTGCAAATTGGGGTCGCTGCTGCTTAGCCTGCCTGTGGCGGTGAGCGTCTGGTTGAAGGTTGTGTGCACCACGCCCTGACGTACAAGCGGTTTGAGGCCGTCCAGATAGGTGCCGAGCAGCTTGGCCGTTTGGCGATAGGACAAAATTTTGCTGACTATCGGGTGCAGATCCACAAGTTTTTCCAAAATGTCGTTGCCTGTGGAGTAGCCCCGCTGATTTTTTTTGCCGTGAGGCAGTTGCAACTTGTCGAAGAGAATTTTTTGCAGCTGCATGGGGCTGTTGATGTTGAAGGTTTCGCCCGCAAGAGCGTAAATTTCTTGGGTGAGGCCGTCCAATTGGGCGTGCAGCTCGACGGACATCTTGTCCAGCAGCTCCATATCCACCTTGACGCCCTCCACCTCCATGCGGTACAGCAAATCGGATAGCGGCAGCTCCACCTCGTAGTAGAGGCGCTCCACACCCAGCTCGGTCAGCTGCTGCGCAAGTCGGCTTGCCAATGCGTGGACGGCGGCGCACACGTACTGCTGATAACCGTTGGCGGCCGCAATGCCCTCCACATCCTTGAACGCCCGATAGTCCACAAGGTATTGCATAAGGCAAACGTCGTACCTGACGCCGCATAGCTGCACACCGCTGTCGCTGAGCATGTGGCGCAACGCTTTGTTGTCGAATACCGCCTTGACGGTGTCGCTTTCCAGCAGCGGTTTGAGCGTTTGCCAAACCGAATCGGTGGTAAGCTCGTCCAAAAAGCTATCGGACAGCGTGACGGAGTACTGACGGACGTCGCTGTCGCTTAGCAACACCGTTTTGCCGTCGAAATGGAAGGCAAGGCAATCGGCGGCACTCATTTGCTCTGCCACCTGCCGCAATTGTTGCAAAGTGAGCACCTGCACTGTCTCTGCGGAGACGGACGAGGGGGCGGGCTGCGTTTCGTCGAAGGTGAGGCGCCCCACTATGGTGCGGAATTGCAATTGCTCCAACATGCTGCGCACGGCGGCGTTAAGCACGGGCAAAGAGGCCGTTTGCGTGTTGTAGGCGACGTTGGCATCGGTGACGATGGTGGCCAGCTGTCTGCTGAGGTAGGCCATGGGACGGCCCTGCTGCAATTTGTCGTGCAGGGCGCCCTTTTCCTTGTCCAGATTGTCGTAGAGGACGTCGATATTGCCGTACTTGCTTAGCAGTGACAGCGCAGTTTTTTCTCCCACGCCCTTGACGCCGGGGATATTGTCGGAAGTGTCGCCACGCAGCGCCTTGAACTCGATGACCTGACTTGGCGTGAGGCCGTAATTTTCTTGCAGGGTCTGCGGCGTGACCGTTTCCGTCTCGGTGACGCCCTTTTTGGTGATGAGCACGGTGGTTTTGTCCGATACAAGCTGCAACATATCCCTGTCGCCCGAAACGATGTAGCTGTGGCCGTCGAAGTGAGAACTGACGGTGCCGATGATGTCGTCCGCCTCAACGCCGGGCGCCTCGGCTATCTGCACCTGCATGGCGGCAAGCAGCTCGTGCAGCACGGGCATCTGGTCGGCAAGGTCCTGCGGCATGCCATGGCGGTTGGCCTTGTAGTCGGGGTAGAGGTCCTTGCGGAAGTTGTGGCCGTGCATATCGAAGGCCACGATGAGCTTGTCCGGTTTTAGCTCGGAAAGCACCTTCAACAAAATATTGGTGAAACCGTACACGGCATTGACGTTGCGGCCTTGGCTGTCGTTCATCATGGGCAGCGCAAAGTAGGCTCGGTTGACGATACTGTTGCCGTCGATAAGCAGTAGCTTGCAATTGGACATAAAATTCACCCTTTGGTGCGGCTTTGCACCGCTGTTTGTTATCAATATTGTACACTAAATGCAATTTTTTTACAAGTGGCAAAAGGGTTTCGGGCAAAAAAAGAAGTCAACGGCGAGAGGTTGACTTCTGTGAGATGGTGACTTCTGTAATCGGTTGCTTGCGCTTGGTCGAAAAGAGTTTGCAGCAGTGACTGTCGGATTTGGCCGCACAACTACTTGACGGGGCGGCCTTTGGCAAGGACGGGACGCAAAAATTGCCCTGTGTAGCTGCTTGGCACGTTGACGATCTGCTCCGGCGTGCCGCATGCCACCACTGTGCCCCCTTCGTCGCCGCCTTCCGGGCCGAGGTCCACAATGTAGTCGGCCACCTTGACCACATCGAGGTTGTGCTCGATGACGATGACGGTGTTGCCGCCCGCCACCAATCGCTGCAAAATGGAAATGAGCTTGGCGACGTCGTGAGAGTGCAATCCCGTGGTGGGTTCGTCCAGAATGTACAGCGTTTTGCCCGTGCTTCGCTTGGACAGCTCGGTGGCCAGCTTGACACGTTGCGCTTCGCCGCCGCTTAGCGTTGTGGCCGATTGGCCCAGCTTCATGTAGCCGAGGCCCACGTCGTAGAGGGTCTGGATTTTGTTTTTGATGGGAGAAATGTTGGCAAAAAAGCTGACGGCCTCCTCGATGGTCATATCCAGCACGTCGGCGATGGACTTGCCCTTGTACTTGACGGCCAGCGTCTCTCGGTTGTAGCGGGCGCCGTGGCACACCTCGCAGGGGACGTAAACATCGGGCAAAAAGTTCATTGAGATGCGCAAAATGCCGTCGCCGTCGCAGTGGTCGCAGCGTCCGCCCTTGACGTTGAAGCTGAATCGGCCGCTGCCGTAGCCCCGTTCCTTGGCGTCGGGGGTGGCGGCAAACAGGTCCCTGATGAGGGTGAAAACGCCCGTGTAGGTGGCGGGATTGCTGCGGGGTGTGCGCCCTATCGCACTTTGGTCGATGCTGATAACCTTGTCCAGATACTGCAAGCCGTCGATGCTTTGGCAGCAGACGTCGTTGCGGCGGGCACGGTTGAGGTGCTGTTCGAGATAGGGCAAAAGCACTTCGTTGACAAGGCTGCTTTTGCCGCTGCCCGAAACGCCCGTGACAAGGTTGAGACAGCCCAGCTTGAAGCTGACATCGATGTGTTTGAGGTTGTTTTTGTAGGCGCCCCTGACGGTGAGCAGGTGTCCGTTGCCGCTGCGGCGCTCGTCGGGAATGGGTATGGACAGCTCTCCGCTGAGGTACTTGCCTGTGTAGGACTGCTTGCACTTGACAAGCTCGTCCACAGGCCCCGCAAAGACGATTTCGCCGCCGTGCACGCCTGCGCCCGGGCCGACATCCACCACAAAATCCGCCGAACGAATGGTATCTTCGTCGTGCTCTACCACGATGAGGGTGTTGCCGATATCCCGCAGGTGGGTGAGGGTGTTGATGAGCTTGCCATTATCCCGTTGGTGCAAGCCTATCGACGGCTCGTCCAGAATGTACAGCACGCCCGTCAGCCCCGAGCCTATCTGCGTGGCAAGACGTATGCGCTGCGCTTCGCCGCCGCTGAGCGTGCCTGCCGAACGGTTGAGGGTGAGGTAGCCCAGCCCCACGTCCACCAAAAATTTGAGGCGGGCGTTGATCTCTTTGAGCACCATGTAGGCGATTTTGGCACGGGTTTCGTCCAATTGCAGGTTGGCAAAAAAATCCAACGCCTTGTTGATGGACAGCTCGCCCACCTCCCAGATGTTGAGGCCTCCCACCTTGACAGAGAGAATTTCCTCTTTGAGGCGCTTGCCGTGACAATGATGGCAAGGCTTGTCCACCATAAATTTTTCGTATTCCTGACGGGTCCAATCGCTTTTGCACTCGTTGTGGCGGCGGGTCATCATGGGTATGATGCCCTCCCAAGTGGCGTTGAAGGTGCGGCCGTCCCTCAATCGGCACACCAGCTGCTCGTTGCCGTTGCCGTACATGATGGTGTCGTAGGCCTGCTTGGGCAGGTCCCTGACGGGCACATCGCAACTGAAACCGTGCTTTTGCGCCAATGCTTCAAACAGGGTGCGCATCCAACTTGCCGCCCCAAGATTGAAGCCCAACAGCCTGACGGCGCCCTCGTGCAGCGTTTTGCTGTCGTCGGGGATGATCAGATTTTCGTCGAACTCCTGTTTGAAGCCCAAGCCGAGACACTCCGGACAGGCGCCGAAGGGGCTGTTGAAGGAAAAGGAGCGAGGCTCCAACTCCTCGATGGTAAAGCCGCAATCGGGGCAGGCAAATTTGTCCGAATAGGTGGTATCCTTGCCGTTGGCAGATACCGTCACCAATCCATCGGCAAGTTTGAGCGCCGTCTCGATACTGTCGGAGAGGCGGGTGTTCATCTCTGCCTTGACGGTGAGACGGTCCACTACCACGCTGATGTTGTGCTTGTTGTTTTTGACCAGCTTGATTTCTTCGTCAAGAGTGCGCACCTCGCCATCCACGTTGACACGCAGATAGCCCTGACGTTTGAGAGAATCGAACAGCTTGGCGTACTCTCCCTTGCGACCCCGCACAACAGGCGCCATGATGAGCAGCTTGGTGCCCTCGCCAAGGGCGTTGATACGGTCGCAGATCTGATCCACCGTGGTTTTGGAAATGGGCTTGCCGCAATGGGGACAATAGGCCACGCCCACTCGGGCAAAAAGCAAACGCAGATAGTCGTAAATTTCCGTGACGGTGCCCACCGTGCTGCGGGGATTGGAGCTGGTGGTCTTTTGGTCGATGGATATGGCGGGGGACAGCCCCTCGATACTTTCTACATCGGGCTTGTCCATCTGCCCGAGAAATTGACGGGCATAACTGCTGAGACTTTCCACATAGCGCCGCTGACCCTCGGCAAAAATGGTGTCGAAGGCCAGAGAGGACTTGCCGCTGCCCGACAAACCCGTGAATACCACCAATTTGTCCCTCGGAATGGTGAGGCTGACGCTTTTGAGATTGTTTTCCTTGGCGTTTTTGATGACGATATCTTTCATACTGTGTAGCTTTTTTGCGATGTTTGTGCCTATATTTTTACTTTTTTCGACAATTTTTTATCTTTTTTTTCGACAAGATTTTATCTTTTGCGACAAAATTTTTACTCTTTTATTACAAATTTTGCAATGCGCCGCAAGGCGGCCTATCTGCGCTTGGATTGCTGCTTTTTGGCACGTTCCAGCTTCTTGGTGAGCTGCACTACCTGCTCTCGGAGGACGATGGCCTTTTCAAAATCCAGCTGATTGGCGGCCGTCTTCATGCGGGCGGTGAGGTTGTCTATCTCTCGCTCCATCTCGGCGGGGGTGAGGGTATCGGTGCCTTTTTGAGTGATTTCCAACGTGTTTTCCACGTCGTGCTCGATGGTTTTGGGCGTGATGTTGTGCTGCACGTTGTAGCTGTGCTGCACCTGACGGCGGCGGTTGGTCTCGTCGATGGCTCGGCGCATGCTGTCCGTCACCACGTCGGCGTACATTATCACGCGACCCTCGCTGTTGCGGGCGGCACGGCCGATGGTCTGGATGAGCGCCGTATCGCTGCGCAAAAAACCCTC
>CANPXV010000014.1 GCA_947586855.1 uncultured Clostridia bacterium | reverse complement strand
AAGTCAAACGGCTTGAGTGTTTTGAATAAATACTTGCAAATATGCAGAAGGGCCGCCGCTTAATGCGACAGCCCCTTGTTTTTTTTCTGCTTGCCTCACCGGCGAGGTGGCCCCACCGGCGAGGTGAACTAAAAGTCAAAAGCGAGGTGATTACATTTGCGGCGGGGCGCCGATACCAAGCAATTGCAGGCCTCGTTTGAGTACCGAAGCCGTGGCGTCCACCACTTGCAAGCGGGCGATCTGATGGGCGGGGTTGTCGCAAATCACCCTGTGGGCGATATAGAAGCGGTTAAAGGCCTGCGCAATGTCGATGAGCAGAGCGGAGATGACGCTGGGCTCATATTTGAGGGCGGCGTCCCTGACGGCCTGCGGAAAGCTGCCGATAAGCTTGACCAGGCGCAACGTTTCGGCGTTGTCCAGCGCACGATAGTCGCCCGAGACACCCTCGGTGCGGGGTGCCTTTTGCAAAATGGAGTTGCAGCGTGCGTAGGTATACTGCAAATAGGGGGCAGTTTCGCCGTCGAAGTTGAGTATGCGGTCGTAGCTGAACACGATATCTTTGATACGGCTGTTTTCCAAGGCGGAGAACAGCACCGCACCCACGCCAACCTGCTCGGCGACGTCGCTGCGGTTATCCAGATCGGGGTTTTTGTCGGCGATGATATCGTTGGCCTTGCTGACGGCCTTGTCGATGACGTCCTTCAACAGCACCACATTGCCCTTGCGGGTGGACATGGCGCCGTCCTCCAAGCTAACCATACCATAGGCCACGTGCACCAGATCCTTGGCCCAATCGCAGCCGGCCAGCTCCAACACCTTAAAAAACTGCTTGAAGTGCAGATTTTGCTGATACGCCACCACGTAAAGGCACTTGTCAAAGTTGTAGTGCTGCTTGCGCCAGATGGCGGCGGCGATATCTCGGGTGGCATACAGACTGCTGCCATCCGACTTGACCAGCAGGCAGGGCGGCATGCCGTAGTCGCCCAGTTCCACCACCTGCGCACCCTGGCTCTCGGTGATGAGGCCTTTGTCCCGCAGCATTTGCAGCGGCTCGGCCATTTTGTCGTTGAAGAAACTTTCGCCGTTCCAGCTGTCAAACCTGACGTGGAGGCGGTCGTAGATGGTTTTTACCTCTTGCAGCGTCACCCTTTTGAAAAACTCAAACAGCTGCTGCGCCTCGGGGTCGCCCCGCTCGATACGGGCAAACCACTCCCGCGCCTGTTCGGTAAGCTCGGGGTGGTTGGGCTCCTCTTGGTGGAACTTGACATACAGCCGTTGCAGCTCCTTGACGCCCTCCTTCTCTGCCGTGGCTTGGTCTCCCCACAGCTTGAAGGCCACGATCATCTTGCCAAACTGCGTGCCGTAGTCGCCCAGGTGATTGATCCCCACCACATTGTAGCCCAGCGCCGAATAAATCTTGTACAGTGCGCTGCCGATGGCCGTTGTGGACAGGTGCCCGATGTGGAAGGACTTGCAGATGTTGACCGAGCTGTAATCGATACACACCGTTTTGCCCTTGCCCATATCGCTGTCGCCGTAGCGACCACGTGCGGCAATCACGTCGGAAATGATGTCCCAAGTCAGCTCCAATCGGTTGACAAAAAAGTTGAGATAGCCGTTGACGGCCTGCACCTTGACGATGTGATCGTCGGTGACAAACTTGGCGGCCAGCTCCTCGGCGATCTGCACGGGAGATTTGCGCATGACACGGGCCAGCTTGAAGCAGGGAAAGGCGTAGTCGCCAAAGGAGTCGTCGGCGGTTTCCGTTATCAACGCCGACAGCTCCGCCTTGTCCAGCGGAGCCGAAAGCTTGTCTGCAATGATTTGTTTGTAGTCTATCATGAAAGGTTATTCCTCTGTGGCGTCCGATGCGTCCTCGCCGTCCAATTCTTCCGTGACGGGACTTTCGGATACGCACACGACGTGCTCGTCGCCCTTGACACGCATCACTCTGACGCCCATTGTGTCACGGCCAATCTTGGAGATATCCTTGGCACGGATCCTGATGATGATGCCGTTATCGGCGATGAGCATGATGTCGTTGTCGGGGTTGATAAGTTTGAGGTTGACAAGTTTGCCTGTTTTGTCGTTGAATACGCCCGCCTTGATACCCTTGCCTGCACGGGATTGCAGACGGTAGTCGGTGAGGTCGCTGCGCTTGCCAAAGCCGTTTTCCGAAATGGTAAGCACTTCCACGCCGTTGCGGGCGATGGCCATATCCACAACGTAGTCGCCCTTTTCCAGATTGATGGAGCGCACACCCTGGGCTTCTCTGCCCATGGCACGCACGTCCTCTTCGGCAAAGCGGATACACTTGCCCTCTCGGCTGGCCATCAGCACCTCGTCATAGCCGGTGGTCATATCCACGCCGATGAGCTCGTCGCCCTCCAACAGCGAAATGGCGATCTTGCCCGTTTTGCGGATGGACTCGAACTCTTCGAGGTTGGTCTTTTTGATGAGGCCGTTGCGGGTGGCCATGATAAGGTTGCCTCGACTGTCCTCCTTGCGGGGGATGACGGCCGTCACCTTTTCTTCGGGGTCCAGCTGCAAGATGTTGACGATGGCCCTGCCGCGTGCGGTACGCTCGGCCTCGGGCACCTCGTAGCCCTTGATACAGTACACCTTGCCGCGGTTGGTAAAGAACAAAATGTCATCGTGGGTGTTGGTGATGAACATCTTTTCCACAAAGTCCTCTTCTCGGGGCTTGTGTGCGGTGATGCCCTTGCCGCCCCTCTTTTGAGTGCGGTACTCGGCAACGGGCAGGCGCTTGACGTAGCCGAGGTGGGTCATAGATATAACCACGTCCTCCTTTTCTATCAGGTCGCCGATGTCTATCTCGGAGTAGTCCGTGCAGATTTCCGTCATGCGGGGCGTGCCGTATTTTTGGCTGATCTCGCCCAGCTCCGTCTCGATGATCTCCGAAACACGTGCGGGCTTGGCCAAAATGTCTTTGAGGTCCTCGATGAGACGCTCCAACTCGGCCAATTCCTGACGGAGGCTTTCCACTTCCAATTGGGTAAGGCGTGACAGGCGCATTTCCAATATGGCATTGGTTTGCTTTTCGGACAGGGCAAACTCTTCCATAAGCTGTTGGGCGGCCACCTGACGATCTCGGCTTTCCTTGATGATCTGTATCACACGGTCGATGTTGTCCAGCGCAATGACCAATCCAAAAATGATGTGGTGACGGTCCTCGGCCTTTTCCAGATCGAACTGCGTGCGACGCACCACCACATCACGCTGGTGGGCGATGTAGTAGGTGAGGATCTCTTTGAGGTTGAGTATCTTGGGCTCGCCGTCCGCCAAAGCCAGCAGAATTATGCCGTCGGATACCTGCAACTGCGTGTGCTTGAACATGGTGTTGAGCACCACCTGCGCATTGGCGTCCCGTTTGAGGTCGAACACGATACGCATACCGTGGCGGTCGCTTTCCTCTCGGATATCGGCAATGCCTTCCAGGCGCTTGTCCTTGACCATGCCGGCGATGGTCTCCACCAGCTTGGCCTTGTTGACCTGATAGGGTATCTCGGTGACGATGATACGTTGGCGGCCGTTGTGCTCTTCGATCTCCGTCTTGGCACGCACCAGAATGGTGCCCTTGCCCGTCTTGTAGGCGGCCCTGATGCCCGCACGCCCCATGATGATGCCGCCGGTGGGAAAATCGGGCGCAGGTATGATGCGCATAAGCTCGTCCACGGTGATATCGGGGTTTTTGAGCACGGCAATGGCGCCGTTGATGACCTCGGTGAGGTTGTGGGGCGGGATATTGGTAGCCATACCCACGGCAATGCCGTCGGCGCCGTTTACCAACAGGTTGGGGAAGCGGCTGGGCAGCACCACGGGCTGCATGAGGGTGTTGTCGAAGTTGGGATAGAAGTCAACGGTGTTTTTGTCGATATCCCGCAGCATTTCCGCAGCGATCTTGGACAGCTTGGCCTCGGTGTAACGTTGTGCCGCCGGCGGATCGCCGTCCACACTGCCGAAGTTGCCCTGTCCATCCACCAACGGGCACCTGATAGAAAAGTCCTGCGCCAAACGCACCAACGCCTCGTAGACGGCGCTGTCGCCGTGGGGGTGGTACTTGCCCAGCACATCGCCGACGATACGGGCGGATTTACGGGTGGGCTTGTCGTTGAACAGGTTGAGCTCTCCCATGGCGTACAATATGCGCCTGTGCACAGGTTTGAGGCCGTCCCTGACGTCGGGTATGGCACGAGAAACGTTTACCGCCATGGCGTAGGCGATAAAGGAGCGCTTCATCTCCTCTTCCATCTTGACCACCTTGACGGTGGTTTTGTTCAAAGCGTTTACATAGTCGAAATTCTGAATGTCGTTTTTGTTTGCCATAGCCCTCTCCTTAAATATCCAGATCCTCTACCAACTTGGCGTTTTCCACGATAAACTCTCGGCGCAGCTCCGGCTGGTCGCCCATCAGCAGACTGACGATCTCGTCCGCCTCGTAGGCGTCCTCCATGGTCACTTGCAGCATGATGCGGCTTTCGGGATTCATGGTTGTTGTCCACAGCTGTTCGGCGTTCATCTCGCCCAGACCTTTGTAGCGGCTTACTTCCAGCCCTTTGGATCCCAGCTGAGCGATCTTTTTGTCCCTTTCCTCGTCGGTAAAGGCGTAGTACTCCTGCTTGTTTTTGGTTATGCGGTAGAGGGGCGGCTGCGCAATGTAGACGTGGCCCTGCTCGATGAGCGGCCGCATAAAACGGAAAAAGAACGTGATGAGCAAAATACGTATGTGGCTGCCGTCCACATCGGCATCGGTCATGCAAATGATACGGTCGTAGCGCAGCTTGCTTTCGTCAAAGTCGTCGGATATGCCGCAACCGAAGGCGGTTATCATGGCTTTGATTTCCTCATTTTCCAACGCACGGCCAAGGCGGGCCTTTTCTACATTGAGGATCTTGCCCCTAAGCGGCAATATGGCCTGGAAACGCCTGTCGCGTCCCTGTTTGGCGGTGCCGCCTGCGCTGTCGCCCTCTACGATGTAGATTTCGCAGTGCTTGGGGTCCTTGTCCGAACAGTCGGCAAGTTTGCCGGGCAGCGAGGCGCTCTCCAACACGCCCTTGCGGGTTAGCTCTCTTGCCCTGCGAGCGGCGTCTCGGGCACGTTGCGCCGTCACCGATTTGAGCACCAGCTCCCGTGCCTCTTTGGGGTTCTCCTCCAAAAAGGTGGATAGTTCTTCGCCCACCACTCTGCTGACGGCGGTGCGCATTTCGCTGTTGCCCAGCTTGGTTTTGGTCTGGCCCTCAAATTGGGGATTTTCCAGCTTGACGGAGATGATGGCCACCAGGCCCTCTCGCACGTCCTCGCCCGCAAGTTTTTCGCTTTCTTTGAGCAAATTGTACTTGTGGCCGTAGTCGTTGATGGCCTTGGTGAGTGCCGCCTTGAAGCCGTCCAGATGTGCGCCGCCCTCCTCGGTGTTGATGTTGTTGGCGTAGGCGTGCACAATCTCGTTGTAGCCGTCGTTAAACTGCAACGCTATCTCTATCTCGCCCTCTTTGACGGATTTGTCGATATACAGCGGCGAGGGGAAGATGACGTTGCGGGCACGGTTGTAGTTTTCCACAAACTCCGCCAAGCCGCCCTCGTAGCAGAACGTTTCGTTGCGCTCTCGGCTGTCTCGGTTGTCCCGCAGGACGATGTTGATGCCCTTGTTGAGGTAGGCCACCTCTCTCAGGCGGTTTTTGAGCCGTTCGTACTCCCACTCGGTGGTTTCAAACATCTCCGCATCGGGCATAAAGGTGACAATGGTGCCTGTGGTGTCGGCGTCGCCTATCACTTTGAGGCGGTCGTCGGGCACGCCCCTGTGATACATCTGGTAGTGCAACTTGCCGTCCTGCTTGACTTCCACTTTGAGCCACTCGCTAAGCGCATTGACAACGGACAAGCCCACGCCGTGCAAGCCGCCGCTGATCTTGTAGCCGCCTCCGCCAAATTTGCCGCCCGCATGCAGCTTGGTCAGGCACAGCTCCACAGCCGAAATGCCCTCCTTTTTGTGTATGCCGCAGGGGATACCTCTGCCGTCGTCCTCTACCGTGAGGCTGCCGTCGGCATTGATGGTGACGTAGATGTTGTTGCAGTAGCCGGCAAGCGCCTCGTCGATGGAGTTGTCCACGATCTCCACCGCAAGGTGGTGCAGACCTTTGACGTCGGTAGAGCCGATGTACATGCCCGGACGCTTGCGCACGGGTTCAAGACCTTCCAGCACCTGGATTTGCTCTTCGGAATAGCTGTTCTTTGTAGCCATTGCACACTCCTTTATTATATTAGATATATATATCTTAACATAAATAATACTATTTGTATATAGTTTGGAAACAAATTTCCGAATACTTTTTTGAAAATTTGCCGTGTGACGCCCTGTATGCGCCCTATTTCGGCAAAAATCGGCCGCTGCAACTACCAACACAGGGGCGAGAGGGATTTTGCCTCTGCACAACACACAAAAGCGCACAAGCTGTTGTAAATTGCGGCAAAATGTGCTACAATATTTTTGTGAGAGTACAAGAGATTTCCGTCAGCAATTGGCGCAACCTCGGCAGACAAACCGTGCTGCCCGGCAAGGGCCTCAATATTTTTTGCGGAGATAACGCTCAGGGCAAGACCAACCTGGTGGAGAGCGTCTGTTTTTGCTGCATAGGCAAAAGCCCCCGCACCGACCGAGACAGAGAACTGATCTGCCGAGGCAAGGACAGGGCCTTTGTGAGGGTGCGCTACACCTGCCGCTTTGGCGAGGGCGAGATTGCCGTGACATTAGCCGCCGACAAAAAGCAAATTGCCGTCAACTCGGTGCCCATTGCCCGCATGGGGGATCTGATGGGCTACCTCAACTGCATCTACTTTTCGCCGTCGGAGATACGCATTATCAGCCAGGCGCCGTCCGAGCGAAGGCGTTTTTTGGATGTGGACCTGTGCCAGACGGACAAAAACTACTTTTTTAGCCTGTCTCGATTCAACAGGGCGCTGGCGCAGCGCAACAATGTGCTGAAACAAGCCAAAAGTTTGGCCGAGGCGCAGGACACCGTGTTTGTGTGGGACGAGCAGCTGTGCGAAGAGGGCGCAAAAATCATATCCAAACGGCGCAGCTTTTGCGAAAAATTGAAGCTGTACGCCGCAGAGGCTCATCTGACCCTCACCGACGGCAAAGAACGCCTGTTTTTGGAATACGTGACGCCCGTGAAGGGCCAAACCGCCGCCGAGCTGGAAGAAAACTACCGCAAGGCGCTGCGGGACAGTCTGGAAAAGGACTTCAACCTGCGTTACACGTCCGTCGGGTGCCAACGTGACGACATCGCCCTCAAATTCGGCGACGAGGACATACGCACATTTGGCAGCCAGGGGCAGCTGCGCACCACGGCGCTGTCGTTGAAGCTGGCCGAGCTGAAAATTTTCAAGGAGCTGATTGGCGAGTACCCCGTGCTGATATTGGACGACGTGCTCTCCGAGCTGGACGCCGACCGACAATCCCGCCTGCTGACATTTGACAGCGAACTGCAAATTTTGCTCACGTCCGCCACCGACGTGCCCGCCGAACTGACAGGCAACTGCCGCCGTTTCGAAATAAAAAACGGCGTCTGCACCCGAAAAAGCTGACAGACAACCGTGTTTTGCCACCCCATATGCCTTTTCATCTCGCACCTCGCCGCACCTCGCCGGTGAGGCCACCTCGCCGGTGAGGCGAGCAGGAGAGAAAACAAGCTCTCGTCTTACAATCAGACGGGTGCAGTTTTTTTATATATAAAACCTACTTTTTGAAAGAAGATTTTTATCAATCATTTATTGCAAGGCTCTGCGAAAAACATAGAGCGATCAAAAATCAAGTTGTTTTCAATTCACACTTCAATCACGGAGTTAAGGTAAAATATAAACAAGGTTGAACATTCTATCAAGTAAAAAATCGTTTCCAACCCGCCCCACCGGCGAGGTGCGGCGAGGTGCTACCGTTTGGAGCGGAAGTAGTCGGTCAGCAGTGCCGAGCACTGTTCTTGCAGCACGCCGCCGCACAATTGCAGCTCGTGATTGAGGGTGGCGCCAAGCATTTCCGCCAGGGGCACGCAGCCCTTGCCGCTGAGGTCGTAGGCGCCAAAGTACACATTGGACAGCCGAGCGTTGTAGCATGCGCCCAGACACATGACGCAGGGCTCCAACGTGACGTACAGATCGCACCCCGACAGTCGCCAATCGCCCAATTTTTTGCAGGCACGGCGTATGGCCGTCAGTTCGGCGTGTTCGGTGGCGTCATGCGAGGCGTTGCGGGTGTTGTGCGCACGGGATATGACGACGCCGTCCTTGACCACCACTGCCCCGATGGGCACCTCGTCCCGACGTGCGGATAGTTGTGCCTGACGCAATGCAAGGCGCATAAATTTTTCCGCAGGGGTCATACCGTTTCCTCGTATTTGGGCACGTGTTCGCCGCTATCCCGATACTTGCCCTGTTCCAACAGCTCGGCCAGCTTGTCCAGATTTATCTTGGAGTTGATATCCCGCATCATATCGGCGTTTACTTTCAGCACTTTGCGGTCGTAGGTGAGCAGGCCGTTGACTTCGTCCTCCACGTCGCTGAGCTGGGTGTACACCGCCGCCGACAGCCCCCTTGTTATCCAGGGTATGACGTCACGCTCGTACAGCGCAAGCACGCCATTGTTGTAGTCCTGCAAGTCAGCAAACTGCTTGTAGCTATATGTGTTGTCCAGATTGGCGCTGTGCGTTTCGTCCTTGAAGCTGTACCCGCCAAACTCGGTGAGGCAGACGGCCCGTTTTTTGTCCTTGGGCAGACGCAGCTTTTTGAAGTAGACATGCAGACTTTTGACGTCGCCGCCGCCCTGATCGTGCCAACCGCTGGCGTGGTCCACCGTGCGGGTGGGATCCAGCTTTTTGGTGAGAGCGGCAATCTCGTTGGCGTCAAACTGCCCCCAGCCCTCGTTGAAGGGCACCCACATGGCGATGGACACGCAGTTGTACAGCTGGTTGATCATCTCGGTGTACTCCCTCACAAAAAGGTCTCGGCTTTCCGGCCGTTTGCGGCCGAAGCGGGCGTGGTTGCCGTCTTTTAGGTTGATGCCCACAAAGGGTGCGTACATTGTGTTCCACTTGCTGTATCGGGTGCCGCCGCTGGGCATATCCTGCCACACAAGCATGCCCAGCCTGTCGCAATGATAGTACCAACGGGCAGGCTCTACCTTGATGTGCTTGCGCAGCATGTTGAAGCCGAGGCTCTTGGCCGTTTCGATGTCGTGTATCATGGCCTCGTCGCTGGGCGCCGTGTACAGGCCGTCGCTCCAATAGCCCTGGTCCAGCAATCCGTTGTGGAAGTAGGGCTTGTTGTTGAGCATGAGGCGGCAGTACTTGCCCGCCATGCGGCAATCGAACTTGCGCATGCCGAAGTAGCAATCCACCCTGTCTCGACGGGAGATGAGGCGCAAACCGTACAGGTGCGGGTTCTCGGGCGTCCAGGGGACAAATTTTTTGTCGGGGAAGCGTACGGTGACGGTGCCTTTGCCGTCGTTTTTGGCAAGCTCCGTCTCGCCGTCGGTGATGATGACCGTCACGGGGTCGTCGGCGGTGCAATCAAGCTGCACGTGCACCTGCGCATTGTCGAAATCGGGCGTGATTTTGGCAGAGCGTATGTACTGTGCGGGGACGCTTTCCAGCCAGACCGTCTGCCAAATGCCGCTTTGGGGCGTGTACCACATGCCGCCCCGCTTGGAACTTTGTTTGCCCCTCGTCTGAAAGCCGCTGTCGGTGGCGTCCTGCACCCGCAAAACGATCTCGTTGTCCCGTTCGGGCAGGTAGAAGGGGGCAATATCCACCGAAAAGGCGTTGTAGCCGCCCTCGTGGTGCCCCGCAAAACAGCCGTTGATGTAGAGGTCGCAGACGCTGTCCACTGCGCCGAAATGCAGCAAAAGCACATCCTTGACAAAGTTTTTGGGCAGGTTGAAGGTGCGCCGATAGAACAAATACTCCTTGGGGCGCAGCACATGCCCCACGCCCGAAAGGGGACTTTCCGGCGAAAAGGGCACCAAAATCTTGCCGTGGAAGTCGTCGGGGACGGCGTCCTTGACGGTGATGGCGTAGTCCCACCAACCATTGAGGTTGTGGTAGCTTTTGCGCACAAATTGCGGACGGGGATACTCCTGCAAGGGCTTGGAGGTTAACTCCTTGCCCCACTTGGTAAACAGATTGCGAAGCGACATTGCGACACTCTCCTTTGTATACGCCTATTTTAGCACAAAATTTTTGCGATGTAAACATTACAAAAGGACAAAAACGCTGCAAAAAGGCGGTATCATCGGGCACAAAACATCAAAAAGCGGCAAAATTGCGCCCAATCGTTGAGAAAATTTGCATTGTGTGCTACAATGATCTCACAAGGAGCACACTACATGAGAGCTTTTGCCAAATTTGAAAAGGTTTCCTTCCGCCAATACGCCCCCTACGGCGACAAGAACGTCTACGACAGCATTGCGCTGCCTCGTCGGGCCACCGCAAAAAGCGCCGGCTACGACTTTTTTGCCCCGACGGCGCTGGATATTGCGCCCCAACAGACCGTCACCGTGGCCACGGGCGTGCGTGCGCTGATGCCCGACGACTGCGTGCTGATGATTTTTCCCCGCAGTGGGCTGGGATTCAAATATCGTCTGCGCCTCAACAACACGGTGGGCGTCATCGACGCCGACTACTGCGACAGCGACAACGAAGGGCACATCTTTGTGCGCATGACCAACGAAAGCGACCGTCCGCTGCACCTGGATGCGGGTGTGGCTTTTGCGCAGGGCATTTTTGTGCGGTACTTGCTGACAGAGGACGACGACGCCACCGCCCCCCGCAACGGCGGACTTGGCTCCACCACGCCCAAAAAATAACACCCCACCGCCCGTTTTGCCACCCCATATATCAATTTGAGCTAAAAATTGACAATTTTTCACATTGCCGCTTGTGCGACCAACGCCCTTTCTCAACAAACGCAGAAAGGCGTTTTTTTTTGTTGGAAACAGACACAAAAAAAGTCAACCTCGCAGAGAAGTTGACTTGATTTTTTTTCTCAAAAATTTGATACGATGGCAAGAGTTGTGACTAAGCTCCACCAATGCGGCACATTATTTTAGGCAGTAACCTTTTCCGACTTGCCCCACCGGCGAGGTGCGGCGAGGTGCGTTTGGCCGGATAAATTATTGCGGTTTGGCGTTGTTGTACTCCAAGGCGGACCACAGCTCGTCGGAGTAGCTTGCCAACTCGTAGGAGAGGTAGCCCACACGGAAGCGCACGGTGGTATATCTGCACTTGTCGGCGCCGTTTGCGTCCACCTCGCCGGGCACGATATCCACAAGTTTGCCGTTAAGCTTGGCAGTATCGGGGACGTTCTCCTGCACCATATAGGCCATGCCGCCCAGCGCAACGGACACCAGATTGACGTTGGCATACAGCTCGGGGGTGGCTCTGTTGTTATCCGTCAGCACCATGGGCTGCGAGTACAAAAAGCCGAAAGATGCGCTTACCAACTCGCCCGAGAGGGGGTTGAACAGCTGCACGCTTGGCACATCCTGAAAGTCCGATGAGCTTTTGTTGAAGCTTCTGATATACAGCAGCAGCTGATTGTAGTCAAAAAATTGTGCGTTTTTGCCCATTGTGTAGGTGACGGGCTCGTTTTCGTCCACCTGCACGGTGGCGGTGGGACGTTTTTCGCTGAAATCGTAGGTGGTTTGCACCTTGTAGCGGCTGGGGCTTTGCTCGGACACGCCGATGTAGAAGCCGTTGGACTCGGTAGAGGAGTTATACGGCGTCATGGCCTGGTCGGCAAAGGTGACGCTGTTTTTGATGACGGATTTGAGCACCACGCTGTCGTCGGAAGGTTGCAACGATGGTGCGTTGGCGGCAATTTCGTCGGCGGCGGGGATCAGCTTGGCAAGCTCGCCCCAATTGGCCGATTGCGTCAGGTCGATGTCGTCGCCGCTTTGCGATTTGCTGATCTTGTTGTACTGCACGTACAGCGTTTGCTCGGTTGTCAGCGTCATGCGCTCCGATTGGGTCTTAGCCAGGTCCATACGATAGGTGCCGTCCACCGCTCTGGGACGGATCTCGTCCAGAGAGGAAAACACTTCGTTGGAGATGCCGATATCCTTGCCGAACCGGATAGACGTGCCCTCGGAGTTGACATAGGCGCCGCTTGTGTACGTTTTGAACACGGTACGCTCGCTAAGCGGGGTGGTGTCGTCGGGAGGATAGAAGGCAAAGTCGGCAAGGGACACCTTGAAGGTGTGGCTTTCGCCCTCGATCCAGCGCACGTCTCGCTTGGTGGCGGGGGTGCTGTTGCAGGCGGCAAGCGCCGCAACGCATACAAATATCATCAAAAGTAGCAATGCGATCTTTTTCATAGTAGCTCCATCTAATGGCGAAGCGCAGCGGCTGCGCCGACCATTTACCATACAGATATAGTAAAAAGTATTATACCATATATCCGTATTTTTTGCAAACTGTTATTTGCACCTGCCGCAAATTTGCACGGCGACGCCATTTGCGTCAAATTTGTACCGTTTCGGGGCCGTTTGCGACTGTGCGGGTGTTGTCAATTTTGTCAAAAGATGTTACAATACTACCATGATCACTATCTACAAAACAAAAACCATGGCGGACGCCGCCGATTACGTGATGGATGTGCTGTCCCGTGTGGACAAGGCCCGTCTGGACGTGACGCACACCGTTATCGTGCCCGACCGAGCCTCACTGGAAGCCGAGCGTGCGCTACTCAAAAAGTTGGGTGGCAGCTTCAATGTGCAGGTAAAGACTTTTCGCAGGTTGGCCGCCGACGTGCTGCCTAAATACGACTATCTGTCCAAACAGGCGGGCATCATGGCGCTGAGCGGCATCATTGCCGACAACAAAAGCAGCATGACGTGCTTTACCAAGGGCGTGGACACCCCCGGCTTTGTGGAAAACATCTACGATACCATCAGCATGATGAAGTACTGCCGCATATCGCCGCAAATGCTAAACCGCAACCTGCCCAAAAGCGTAAGCGCCAAGGCGCACGATATTGCCTTGCTGTACTCGGCCTATCTGGACTACACCGCCGACCGCTTTATCGACTCGGCGGACAAGCTGGAACTGCTTTGCCAAGCAATATCCGACACCGACTTTGCCGCAAAAAGCTATTTTTACCTGTACGACTTCGACAATTTTTCCGTGCAGGAGCTAAATCTGGTGGAGCAGCTTATGCTGAAAAGCCTCGGCGTGACCGTTGCATGCTGCGCAAGCGACAAACGTGCGGACGGCAGGCTGTACCTCAACGACATCTGCAACGGGGTGCTGGCGCTGTGCCGCCGCAACGGCATACAGCCCAACATTTTGCAGGGAGAACGCTACCGCACGCCCTTTGCCCGTCAGATAGGCGACGGGCTGTATCGCTACAACGAGACAGCCCCTGTGGAGTCGGGCAACTTTGCCGAGATATTTGAGGGGGCAAGCCGTGCCGACGAAGTGTACGCCCTTGCGTGCAAAATCCGGCAATATGTGCGGGGCGGCAGGCGGTTTGGAGACGTGTACGTTGTGACAAGCGACATCAACAAGTACGTCAATGCCATATCCACCATTTTCGACCAATTTGATATACCCTACTTTTGCGACAGGCAGTACACCCTGTCCGAGCACCCCTACGCCCGATTTGTGCTGGACTACCTGACCCTTTGCCGCAACAACGGCAAGCTGAGCAGCGTGCTGCCCTTTGTGAAGAACTACCTGTTTTGCGGCGACTTGGACGGGGACGGACAGGCAGAAAACGACGTGTTTTTGTTTGAAAATCACTGCCTCAAATACAACGTCTCCTACCGATACGACAGGTTCGATCTGGGACTGACCGAACCCTACTTTGACAGGGCAAACTCATTCAGAGAGCGGTTTAACCGCCTATATTGTACCCTTAAAGCGCCTAACTGTGCAACTGTGCAGCAATATGTGGATTTTGTGCGTCGGCTGTTGGAGTTGGCCAACTTGCCCAACCGCTGCGACAAGCTGGCCAAACGTCAAGCGCAGGAGGGCTTTGCTGCGGAGAGCAAGGTCAGCGAGCAGGCCCCGCAAAAATTTGAGAGCGTGCTGCTGCAAGCAGAGCGAGTGATGGGACAGCGCACCGTCAAAACGGACGAATTTATCCGCCTGTTGCAAACGGGGCTTTCTTCCGTCAAAATATCCGTCATACCCGTATTCGGCGACTGCGTCATCTTTGCCAACATGGCCAAGGCCCGCAAGCACGACGTCAAATTTTTGGCGTTGTTGGGCGCCAATCAGGGGGCTATGCCCATTGTCAAAAGCGACACCAAGCTGCTCAGCGACAGCAACATCCGAGAGCTGTGCGCAGGGGGCGTCAACGTCGAGCCCCTCATCGCAACGGAAAACCGCCGAGAGCGTTTTAGCCTGTTTCAGCTGCTGATGGAGCCGACGGACAAGCTGTATGTATCCTATGCGCTGGCGGACGGGGCCGATTCGCTGGCGGCGTCCCCCTTTGTGAAGGAGCTTGGACGGCTGTTTACCCGCTGCGGTGCGCCCCTTGTGCCCGCAACGGAATTGGACGAGGACATCTACACCGCCAAGCAGGCGCTGGGCAAGCTGGTGCTCAACGAGCGCAGATTGAAGGACAATCAGATAGTAAACGTGCCCTCTTTTGCCGCATTGCAAACGCTTTTCGGCAAGGAGCTGCGCGATCTGGACGTCTTTCGGGAGGGGTCGGTGCGTGTGCCCCGAGGCACGGAGCTGTACCTAAAAGGCTCGGCCACCAGCGTCAGCCAGCTGACGGACTTCTTCAAGTGCCCGTACCGCTTTTACATACAGTACGGCCTCAACGTCAAGCCCCGCACGGTGGCAGAGCTGCAATCCAGCGATCTGGGCAACATTTTGCACGCCGTGTTGGAGACGTACGTCCGTGACATGGACCTTGCGGAGACGGACGAGCAGACGGAAGTCAAGGCGCAGGCCCACTTTGACGCAGCCCTGGCGGACGACTTCTACTGCGGGCTGAAAAACGACGTCAAGATGGCGGGCATACTGATGCAGCTGCGTGCGGAAAGCGTGCGCATGTGCAAGGTGGCAAAACATCAGCTGCAAAACTCCGACTTTGTCAACTACGCCACCGAGCTGTCCTTTGGCGATGGCAAATTGGCGCCCGTCACGGTGCAATTTGACGGCGGACAATTCAATCTGGTGGGCAAAATCGACCGTGTGGACGTGTTCGGCGATAGGTTTGTGGTGATAGACTACAAAAGCGGCGCCAACGCTGCCCACTACGGAGAAAAGGAACTGTACGTCGGGCACAAGTTGCAACTTCCCGTCTACGTAAAGGCAGTCAAAGACCTGACAGGCAAACGGCCGGCGGGATTTTACTACTTCAACATGCACGACAGCTTTGCCGACGTGGGCGCCGAGGAGGGCTACGTCTACAACGGCCGCACGTTGGAGGACGTGGACATCGCCACCCACCTGGACCGCAGTCTGTCAAGCGGACGTAGCGCCAAGCTGGGGCTATCCCTCAAAAAGGACGGCACCTTCAACATGACAAGCGGCCGCACCCGATTGCTGAGCGACGAGCAGATAGAAAATCAACTGCAATACGCCTTTGCCTTGATAAAACAAGCGGGCAATCTGATGAAAGAGGGCTACGCCGCCGTCAACCCCTACAACGGGGCGTGCGACATGTGCGACTACAAAGATGTGTGCGACTTCGGAGACACAATCACTCACAACGCCCGCAAAGTGACGGACAGCGTGGACAAAAATACGATAGACAGGACGGTGCAAAATGAGCGCAAAGTTTGAGCCAACCCCCTCGCAACGGCAGGTGATTGAGTTTCGGGGCAAAAATATGCTCGTATCCGCCTCGGCAGGCACGGGCAAAACGGCCACCATGATACAGCGCATTGTGTCGTTGGTGCGAGAGGGTGCAGACCTATCCGAGATGGTTGTCGTCACCTTTACCAACCTGGCCGCTGCCGAGATGAAATCCCGTCTGGCCGACAAGCTGTCCGACATACACAACGATATGCACATCGCCGAGCAGCTGGACAAGCTGGATACGGCAAGCATCTGCACGCTGCACTCCTTTTGTGCGGAACTGCTGCGCAGCTACTTTTATGTGGCGGACGTGGACCCATCCTTTGCCATATTGGACAGCGTAACGGTGGCCGCCCTGCGCAAAAACGCCCTCAACGACCTGTTTGCCGAGTACTTTGCCAAGCAGGACGACCTGTTCAGGCAGGTGTACAAGATTTTTTCTACCCATCGCAGAGAGGACAACTTTCGCAATACCCTGTTGCGACTGTACGACTTTGGGCGGTGTCTGGACGACTTTGACGGTTGGTACGCCGCCAAGCGGCACAACTTTGTCGATTTGGCCGACAACAACCCCGTTGTGCAGGCCCTTTCGGCGGACATACGCCAAATGCTGCAATATCTTGCGGACGGGTGGAGGCATCTGGCCCAGCGCAGCGCCGATTTGCAGCTGCCCTTTGCGGACGTGTGCAACGCCAATGCGGAAATTTTGTCCCAACCCCAACCCGACCTGCAAGCGCAATTGGACTTTTTGTTTACGCTGGACACGCACCCTCTGCCGCCCAAAAAGCGGGGCGCCGAGGTGGCCGACTTCGAGCAGAGCGTGCGCTCTCACGCTGCACAGCTGAAAACGGAGCAGAAAAATCTGGTAAAACGGTACAGCGACCTGTGCCGAGGCGAGCGTCTGCAAACGCTCTGGCAGGAGCAAGCGCTGTCCGTGCAGCATGTGGACAAGCTGATGGAGCTGGTGCGCCGCTTTGACGAGCTGTTTTGGCAGGAGAAAAAGCAACGGGGCGGGCTGGACTTCAACGACCTGGAACACCTCACGCTCAAACTGCTGGACGACCCCGAGACCGCCGCCGACATCCGCCGCCGCTACAAAATGATATTTGTGGACGAATATCAGGACACCAACCCCGTGCAGGAAGCCATCATATCCCGCCTGTCGCATGGGGACAACCTGTTTATGGTGGGGGACGTCAAGCAATCCATCTACGGCTTTCGAGGCTGCGAGCCGGATATTTTCGTGGCCAAGCGCAACCGCTACACTATCTGCCCAAACGAGGGCAAAACGATAGAGCTGAACGCCAACTTCCGCAGCAACAACCAAATTTTGCAGTTTGTAAACAACGTTTTTTGCGGATTGATGACGGAAAAATTTGGCAATGTGGACTACGAAAACACCGCCAAACTGACGGGCGACCTTGCGCCGCAGCTCAAAACGGCGTCGGTGCGGGTGGACCTGATAAAAAAAGTGAAAAAGGACAAGCAGCAGATAGACACCCTGTACGACATCACCGCCGAACAACGCTCGGATGACGCCGTGAAGCAGGGCGAACTGATCGTGCAACGTATCAACGAGTACGTCGGCATGACCTACACCGACGCCAAAGGCGAAAAACGCCGTATCAACTACGGCGATGTGGTGATATTGATGCGGGGCATGAAGGAGCGTGCCGCCGACATCTACAACACGCTGGTGGCGCACAACATACCCGTGGCGGCCAACTTCAAGGTGGAGGGTTACTCCAACAAGGAGGTGCGAGACCTCATCAATTTGCTGCGTGTGCTGGACAACCCCTACAACGACGTGTACATGGTGGGCGCCTGCCTTACCTTTGGGCGGCTGACAGAGCAGGACCTTGTGTACATCAGGCTGGATACCGACGGGCGCATACCCTTTTTTGAAAGGCTGCGCATCTACGCCGAGCAGGGTGCAGACGGGCAAATCGCCCAAAAAACGGCGGATTTTTTGCGGTTTTTGGACAAATTGCGCTTCTATTCGCACGGGGTGCCCGTGTGCGAGACGGTGCTGCGTGTGTTGGAGTGGACGGGCTACGCCCTATCCGTGCAGGGACTGCCCAACGGCGGCATAAGGCTGGGCAAGCTGTACGCCTTTGTGGACAGTTTGCGTGGCGCAAGCTATGCGCAAAGCATAGACAAATTTTTGTCCTACGTGGACGAGACGGAAGAGCAGCCCGACGCCGTGCAAAACAACCCCGACGCCGTGCGCATGATGACCATGCACGCATCCAAAGGGTTAGAGTTTCCCGTGGTGATTGTGGCGGGGCTGGATAGCGGCTTCAAGTTTGACAAAACGGCCCTATCCGCCAACACGCAGCTGGGTGCGGCAATGGACTACTACAACCTGTCCACCATGCGTGTGGCCGAGACGCTCGGCTCCTTTGCGTGCGATCTGGTAAACCGCCGCCGTCAGAGAGAAGAGGAAATGCGCCTGCTTTACGTGGCGATGACCCGTGCAAAATTTGCGCTGGATCTGGTGGCGTCGGTAGAGGACGGCCAGCAAACAGAGCTGCCCAAGCTGCCCACGCAGGCCGCAAACCACCTCGATTGGCTACTGCGTGCGCTGTACTACAAGTATCAGGGCCCCAACAACTGCGGTGTGACCGTGGAGGGCATAGATTTTGTGGAGGCGCAGAGCGGCGAGGGGGCTAAGCTGTGCCGTCAGACGGTGGACGAGCAGCAAGTGAGGCGCAAGCTGCAATACGTCTACCCCCACCTGGCCGAGACCAAGCTGCCCTCCAAGGTGGTAAGCTCGGCATTGGACGGCGAATATATCGATGTGGCCGAGGATGCACCGCCGCAACCCTCCCTTGCGCAGGACGGCGACCGCAACGAGGTGGGCACCGCCTATCACAAAGTGTACCAATATGTGCCAATGGGGGCGGATTTTGAGCAGATAAAGCAGTGCATCGAGGGACTGACACGGGACGGCAAGCTGGAACCTCGCTTTGCCGAGCGGCTGGACGTGCAACTGATCTGGGACACGCTGCACAACGCCCAATTGCTGTCGCTGCTGGACGGGCGGAAAGTGTACCACGAGATACCCTTTATGCTGCAAGCACCCTACAATCAGCTGTGCCTGGACGACAGCCTGCCAAGCGACAACGTGATGTTGCAGGGCGTCATCGACCTGCTGGCCTTGGGCGACAACAGCGCTGCGGTGATAGACTTCAAGTACACGTCCCACCCAAACCAAGTGCGGCAACGCTATCGGGCGCAACTCAATAGCTACCGAATGGCCGTGCAGCGCATTTGCGGCATATCCGACGTGCAGTGCTACGTGCTGTCCATCGCCGACAACAAATTGATAAAAATGTGAGAACTTGCCAAAAAATCGATTCGGTTGCCTTGCACCACTTTTATCTTTTGCTTGCTCTAACCTCAACAAATTTCCCCAAACCTTTAATGTCCGATTGATAGAGACCTACTTCATCTATAAGTAGGTCTCTTATTATAAAAAATCTCTTATTTATTAAAAAGCCCCTGCACTCGTCTGCCCGTCAGACGAGTGCTTATTTTTCCCTACTTGCCTCACCGGCGAGGTGGCCCCACCGGCGAGGTGCGGCGAGGGGGCCGAACGCAACGACAAAACGACAAAATTTTTGCAAAAGGTGTCGGCAACATTGCGACGGCCCGTTTGTTTTGCCGCAAAGTGGCAACAATCAAACAAAAACGGAGGTTGCTATGCAATACATTGTTACATTTTTGCAGTTTCTCAACGCACATCACGGGGTTGTGCTGACGGTTGCGGCGGCGGGTGTGGCGCTGTTTGCGCTGATAAACTTGCTGCACGACCCATATCGTCGCACAAACGCCCGACTGAAAAAGTGCACGGGGCTGATGTGCTCCTATCCCGCCAAAACCGCCCTGTACATGGCCGCATTGCCGCAGGAGTATCGGCGCATGTGGCGGGCTTTTGTCAACAGCGGAGTGGACAAGCCCACGCTTATTTTTGAATTTGTGCCCAGGCAAAAGCGGCTGTTGGCGATGTGGCTGCCGATTGCGGCGGGCATTGTGACGTCGGCATATATCGCCGTGTACGCGATTGTGCAGCGCAGCGGCATTTTTGTGGCGGCGCAGGTGGCGTTTTGGGCGCTGACGGCGCTCATTTTGGTGCTGGACAGGGTGATTTTCCGCAAAAACACACGCAAGGCCAAGCGCATTTTTGCCAGATTTGCGGCGCAGCTGACTGCCAACACGCCCAAGCACCCCTCGACGGTGGCGGCGGAGACGGTGGAAAGCCTCACCCGACTGAACAAGCAGCCGATAACGGACGAAACTGTGGGCAAGGCCAGCGAGATACTGCACAATCGGGGCTTGTCGGAAAATCGCACCGTAGAGGAGCAGCGGCGCATAAACGTTGCGCTCAACGGGCTGCTGCAATCCTACGCAAAGGGTGCACAGCACAAATCGACGTGAGACCGCAGCGGCGAAATCGGCGCAGAACCGTGCGCAAAGATTGGCCGCAATTGCCAACAAAACCACCCATTTTGTCACCCCATTGTGCATTTTGGGCGGTTTTTTGATGTGCGGAGCGGGGCCAACAAACTTGTTGGCGGCGGCAATCGCTATTTCTATTGTAATTTCGGCGGCAAATATGGTATAATATAAAAAACTTTTTTCGGCCGCAACGAGGTGCGCTATGCCGCAAGTGGATCTGCAAACCAAACTAAAAAATCTGCCGGACGAGCCGGGCGTTTACATCATGTACGACGCCGACGGCAACGTTTTGTATGTCGGCAAGGCAAAAGTGCTCAAAAACAGGGTGCGGCAGTACTTTCACGCCTCCACCGACAAGCCCGAAAAGGTGCTGGCGATGCTTTCGCACGTGGTGGATCTGAACTACATCATCACCGCCAGCGAGACGGACGCCCTCAGCCTGGAAAACACCCTCATCAAAAAATACACCCCTCCCTACAACATCCTGCTAAAAGACGACAAGCAGTACCCCTACATCAAGGTCAACCTCAAAGCCGATTTTCCCCGATTTGTGTCCACACGCAAGCTGCAAAAGGACGGCTGGCGCTACTTTGGGCCGATAACGCAGGGCGGCGCCAAGGCCTATCTGGAAATTTTGGGCAGCGTGTTCCCCACCGTGACGTGCAACAACAATTTTGCCAAACTTCCAAAAAATTTTCGGCCCTGCCTCAACTATCACATAGGCAAGTGCTGCGCCCCGTGCGTGGGCAAGGTCACAAAGGAGCAGTATCGCCGCATTGTGGACAGGGCGGTGGCCTTTTTGAACGGCAACGACAGCGAAGTGCGACAGATTTTGCAACAAAAAATGCTGGACGCCTCGCAAAAAATGCAGTACGAGCAGGCGCTCAACTACAAGCGCTATCTGCAACTGATAGACAAAATCGGCCAGCAGCGCATTGCTGTGCTCAACAAGCTGGTGGATTACGACATGTTTGCGGTGGCGTCCAACGGCAAAAATTGCGTGGTAAACCACCTGATGATACGGGGCGGCAGGGTTGTTTTTTCCGAAAACACCCCGATAACCGACGCCGGCATAGACGAGGCGCAGACGCTTAGCAGCTTTTTGGCGGAGTACTGCCAGATCGTAAAGCTGTGCGGAGAGCTGTACACCAATCTGCCCCTGCCCGACGAATGTGAGCTGCAACAACTCATCACGGACAAGACGGGCACCCGCACCAAAATACACTGCCCGCAAAAGCAGGACAAAAAACGGCTGGTGGATATGTCCTACCGCAACGCCGTAGAGTATCTCACCAAGAGCCAGACGGCCATCGACAAGCGCTACAACACCACTCACGGCGCCGTGCTGCAACTGAAAGAGCTGCTGCACCTCAAAAAACTGCCCACCCGTGTGGAGTGCTACGACATATCCAACGTGCAGGGCGTGGACAAGGTGGCCAGCATGGTGGTATTTACCAACGGGCAAAAGGATGCGTCGCAGTACAGGCGCTTCAAGATACGCACCGTGGAGGGCGCCAACGACTTTGCCAGCATGAAAGAGGTGCTTTTGCGCCGCTTTGAACGTATGAAGGAGGGGGACGGCGTGTTCGGCAAGACGCCCGACCTGATTGTTGTGGACGGCGGCCTGGGACAGCTTAACTACGCACGTCAGGCCATGGAAGAGGCAGGCGTAGAGGTGCAATTGGTATCCTTGGCCAAGCAGGAAGAGCTTGTGTACACGTTGGGCACCAACCAGCCCACATTTTTGCCCCGAAACAGCTATGCACTGAACCTGCTGATAAATATCCGAGACGAAAGCCACCGCTTTGCCATAACCTACTTCCGCAAGCTGCACAACAAAACGGGCATCAAATCCGTGTTGCAGGACGTGCCCGGCATAGGCGAAAAACGCCGCATAGAACTGCACCGCAAATTCCGCTCGATGGACGCTCTGCGTGCCGCCACCGTAGAGGAGATCGCCGAGACGCCCTCGATGAGCCGACCTGCCGCCGAGGCATTGTACAAATACCTGCACGACTGACCCTCTCTGCCCAAACCGCACACTGCTGCCGTTTAATTGTACAACTACGCCACTTTAACCACCCTACTTCGCCATAATCGAGCAACGCCACTTCTTATAATTCTATCGGCCTGACGCTTTCCGCTGCGCCGATTTTTTATTTTTTGAGAAAATTTTTTGAGAATTGTTTGTATAAAGTTTTAATTAAAATAAAAAAGAAATAATCAACCGAACATTCTTTTATTTATTCTGCGAAAAAGGGGTTTTTGAAAGACAAGTTTTTATCTACATGTGCAGTAGCCCCAAAAATCACCTTTGGACAATGTTTGTTTTTAGGATAATAAAAAAGCAATAGCCAATTCGCCCAGCCGAAGAGAAGCGTCTTGCGTTTAGTCAAAAAAACGCACCCCATTTGGCGAAAAGTCCTCAAAATCAGGGTTTTGAGGGGCGTTCGTCCGTTGTGAGGTGCGTATGGTTTGGAAATATAGACTTTCGGGGAAGATTGCGTTACCTCTCTCCTTTGTGCATTGGCCGCAGTTGACCGACCGCAAACTGCCGCTGCGGCGGGCTATCTGTTATAAATCTTGTCTCTGATGTCCTTGACCTGCGAGGCGGTGACGTCGTTGGACTTGATTTCCTCGCTGATCTTGTCCCGAGCGTGCATAACTGTGGTGTGATCCCTGCCGCCAAAGTACTCGCCAATGCTGGCAAGGGGCACGCTTTGCCCCAAAATGTCGCAGATGAGGTAGATACAGATCTGGCGGGGCACCACGATCTCCTTGTTTTTCTTTTTGCCCACAAGGTCCTCTCGGCGGATGCGGAAGTACTCGCAGGTGGCCTTGACGACCTGATCGATGGTGATGATGTCGCTGCTGGCGTCGGCGTAGTCTTTGAGGGCGTCCTGCACTATGTTCATGTCGTTGGGGTCGCCGCCCACCAACGTCGAGTAGCTTATTATGCGGTTGAGCATGCCCTCCATTTCTCGGATATTGTTGGTGATTTTTTCCGCTATCAGCGTCAGCACCTTGATGTTGATGGCATAGCCCTTGTTGCTGCACTTTTTTTGCAAAATGGCAATGCGGGTTTCCAGATTTGGGGGCTGGATGTCGGCAATCACGCCGGTGGCAAAGCGGGTTTTGAGGCGCTCCTCTATCTTGATTTCCTTTGGTGGGCGGTCGCTGCTCAAAATTATCTGCTTGTCGGCCAGGTACAGCTCGTTGAAGGTGTGGAACATCTCCTCCTGAGTGCCCTCCTTGTTGGCCAAAAATTGCACGTCGTCCATCATCAGCACGTCCAGCTTGCGATACTTGGCCCTGAAATCCTTGGTGGCGTTGGGGTTGCTGTCGTGTATCGACTCGATAAACTCGTTTACAAATTGGTCGCAGGTGACGTACATTATCTTTTTTTCCGGAAAGTTGCGTTGCAAGCTGTTGCCGATGGCGTGCATAAGGTGCGTTTTGCCCAGCCCCACGCCGCCCCAGATAAACACGGGGTTGTACTTGGTGCCGGGGTTATCCGCAACGGCCTTGGCAACGGCTGCGGCGTACTCGTTGGATTTGCCCACCACAAAGTTGTCGAAGGTGTACTGCGAGACGAAGCTCACCTTGGCCTCGGTGTCGTCCACATAGTTTGGCGAGACGGGTATATCCACCTCTTTTTGCACGTTGCCCACACGCTCCAACTCGTCCTCGATGATGATTTCCACATCCACAATGGAGGGAAACACCGTTGCCGTGCACTTGCGCAGCACGTCCTTGTAGTTGTTGTCCACAATGTTCTTGATGGCTCGGGTCTCCGCAAGCAAAATCAGCCTGTCCCGATAGATGCCCACGGGCGCAAGCGAGTTGATGTACAAATCGTAGGCGAGGGTGGTGGTTTTGGCCTCCGCCTCCAACAAGATGTTTTTCCAGATCTGGTCGATTTTCAGCATAGCGATATTATACAGTAAAAAATTGGTTTTGGCAACAAGCCGAAGTTTTCGTTGTTACGTCCTTTGGTGCGTTGACCGCAGTTGAGGGGCGGCAAATTGCTTTTGTGAGGGATAGGGAACGGGTCTCCGAAAGATCCAACCTGCAAGGCTTGCGTTGGCCAAGAGAGAACACAAGCCCTGCAAAAGTTGCGTTTGACGGTTGTTTTGCGCAACTGCGGCCGCTCAGTTTAGTTCGTAGGTGGCCACAAGCACACGTCTGCCCTTGTCGGTGTCGGTGCCCAGCGTGCGGTTGAAGGTGTAGCCGTTGCTTTCCAATGCGATATCCACAAAACACAAAAATATGCCCACGTCCACCTTGTTCCAGCGCTTGTACAGTTGCGACGACAGCAGTGGCACGTTGCCCTTTTGCCTGTACACGTTAAATTTGTTGTCTACCTGCTCCACTCGCCAGGGCTGACTGTTGACTGCGCTGGGCGCCAGACGGGCAATCTCGCCGATACGCACGTCGGTTGCGCCCGACCAGATGTCGTCCACGTCCTTGCGGTTGAAGTCGTAGTCGCCATTGCGAAATTGGTCGGCGTCGCACTTGCCAAAGGCCAGCATGATGGCGTACACCAGATCGCACTGACGCTCCTCCTCCACCTTGCCCATGCCGTACCAGCACACGCCAATGCCCAGCGACGCCAGGTACAGGTCCCACTGCTCCAACATGTAGCCCACGTTGGTAAGCCACAGATTGCCCTCCTCGCTGTACACCAGCAGGCAGTACTCGGCGTTGAGCTTGCAGTTTGTTTCGCTGCAAGGCACTATCTGAAACTCCAAGTGGATGGGCACCAGCGGTTTGAGTTGGTGCAGATATTCCTCCACGGCGGCAAGCTCCTCTTGCGAGAGCTTTTGGCCGTTGTAGCGGCGGACGGATTTGCGCTTGTAGACGTTTTGCAAAAGTTCCTTCATGATGTCTCCTTGTTATGCGGTTTGTTGCTCGGTCTGCTGTTTGTGCGAGCGAATGTATTGCGTCCACTTGATGTAGCCGTAGGTGGTGTTGGTGAGGTAGCCCGCTTTTAGCACCAGCAATATCCATTGCTGCGCCATGATGTCGATGATGGTCTCCAATATGGCCACAATGTACCAGGCGATCCACTGCTCTCGATAGCGGAACAGTATCAGCAGCCCGTTGGCGATACCCACTGCGCTGGCGGCGGCGTCCAGATAGCACACGATGCGCTCAAACGCAAGGTTGGTGGCAAATATGCCCCCCTCTACCTCTATCAGGGTAAGCAGATATCCCACGCCCACCGTCCACACGGCTATTGCGCCGACAAGCAGCACGTCCTGCCACCAATTGAGTTTTTTGACGACGGTAAGCTCTTCCTGCTGCCTGTCCGGGTGGCGGTGCCACATCACAAAGCTGATGATGTCGCACGGGATCCAGAACAGCAGCGTCACGGCCATGGTGGCAAAGCGGTAGAGGCACACAATACAGGTGATGATCTCCACTATCTCCACGCCCAGCGACACGATAAAATTCCACTTGCTTTGCTTGGAGATGAGCAGCTCGCAGGCGATGTTGAGCACCACGTCCAACACGTACAAAAAGGTTATCCAGCCCACTCCCACCAAAAAGCTGTTCATCCTGACAAGCTCGCCCTCTTGCAGCACCAGCTCGGCGCTGTCCAGAAGCTTGTCGCCGTTGGCGTTGACAAGGGATACCGTAAGCGGCATGGGTTCGTCCTCGTCGCCGTTGTAGTAGCACTCCATTGCGATGGTGGTGTTGGCGTCTATGGCAAAGTCAAATGGGCGGACGGTATCCGTTTTTTTGTCGTACAGGCCAAGTTGCAGCGTCATGCTGGCCACCTCGTCCTTTTCGTCGCCCGGCTCCACCGACCACTCGCCATAGCCGGAAATTTCCGTCATGCTGAAACTGTGCTGCGTGCCGTCGCCTTCGGTTATATCCAGGTGGCAGATGACGTAGCTATCCTGCGTACCCTCGAAGCTGAGGGTGGAAAAGTCTCCCGCCGCTGCCGTTGTGTAGGCGGATTTGTCCAGTGTGACGGTGTAGGTGGGCTCGTCCGTCTCGGGAAAGACAAACGCAAACACGATTGCCACCACCAATATGGAAAAAAACCATATCTTTTCGTATAGGGTAAAGTAGTTCCACAGCTCCTTGCAGCGTGCGCCGAAAGATTTTTTGGGGGCGGGCTGCGGCGTCTGTTGGGTAAGTTGTTGCTCTTCCGACTCCATCGGTGTGTACCTCGTTGGTGAGAATGTAATAATTATATAACTGCGCACCGAATATGTCAAACCAAACACAATCGACGCTGACACTTTTGTTTTGGCAAAAAAATTGCAGGCGCTTTTTGCAGAGGATCACAAGGGCTGCTTGCGCGGCTTGTTTTGCGGGCGGGGATAGCGGGGCGGCGTGGGCGAAATCTTGCGGAAAACAAGCAGACTGCGGCGGCTGCCGTCGGACAGAACAAAGTCGAAGTGATTGCAAAATTGCACACCCAGAGTGCGGGCGGCGTTTGCGGCAAGGTCCAGCTCGGAGGTATCCGTTTTGTAGGCGACGACGCTGCCGCCCACCTTTACGCATGGGGCAGTGTACTCCAACAGCACGTTGAGCGGGGCAACGGCACGGGCGGTGGCCACATCGAATTGCTCACGATGGCTGCGGCAAAAATCCTCGGCACGGTCGTGGAAAAACTGCGCCTCGACGTCCAATTTGTCGCAAAGAGTGCGGCAAAAATCCACCCGCTTTTGCAGACTGTCCACCAGCGTCACCGATATATCCGGCCGAACAAGTTTGAGCGGCAGCGACGGGAACCCTGCGCCGCAACCGATATCGCACACGGTTGCCCCTTGCGGCAGAGCCACGCTGCCCAAAATACTGTCCTCGAAGTGCCTGACCCGGATTTCTTGGCGATCGGTGATGGCGGTGAGGTTGTATTTTTCGTTTTCCGACAGCAAAAAGTCGGCATACACCTGCAACTTGTCTGCCAACTCTCCATTGTGGATATCTATGTCTTTCATAGCAAGTTTGTTCACGGTTACGTCCTTTAACTGCCTTAGTTGTGCACTACAAGCGCCGCAGTTGCGCAAATCATTTGTGGATAACTTGTGCAAGATACACGATGAGTATCTGTATATCCGCAGGCGACACGCCCAATATCCTGCCTGCCTGGCCCAGATTTTTGGGGCGGATCTTGTCCAGCTTTTGCCGTGCCTCTATGCGCAAACCGTCGATGGACATGTAGTCGATATCGGGTGGCAACAGCTTGTTTTCCAGCTTGGCGGCCTGTGCAATGGCCTCTTGCTCCTTGCGGATGTAGCCGCTATATTTGCTTTCCAGCTCGATTTGCTGCAAGGCGTCGCCGTCCAACCCCTGCAAGTAGCCCAGTTGCTGCACGTCCTTGGCAGATATGTTGGGGCGGCGAAGCATCTCGTCAAGGGTCAATCCTGCGCCCGTGACAGCCTCGCCCTTTTGCTCAAACAGCGACCCGTACACCTTGGGCGACACCACCGTATTCAACTGCTGCATGCCCTGCTCGATTTGCTGTTTTTTGTGCAAAAATTTGTTGTAGCGCTCGTCGCTCACCAGCCCGATTTGCCTGCCCAACTCTGTCAGGCGCAAGTCGGCGTTATCCTGCCGCAGCACCAGACGATATTCGGCACGGCTGGTCATCATGCGATAGGGCTCGGTGTTTTGCTTGGTGGTGATGTCGTCTATCAGCACGCCGATGTAGCTGTTGTCCCGCCGCAGCGTAAAGGGCGGCTTGCCGTGCACATAGCGCTCGGCGTTGATACCCGCCACAATGCCCTGCCCTGCGGCCTCTTCGTAACCGCTGGTGCCGTTGATCTGCCCCGCAAAAAACACACCCGCAAGGTGCTTGGCCATCAGCGATGCGTCCAATTGGGTGGCGTCGATACAGTCGTACTCGATGGCGTAGGCGTCCCGCATTATTTCGGCGTTTTCCAGCCCCTCGATGCTGTGGTAGATCTGCTCCTGCACGTCTGCCGGCATGGAGCTGGACGCCCCCTGCACGTAAAACTCGCAGGTATCTTCCGACTCCGGCTCCAAAAATATCTGGTGGCGCTCCTTGTCGGCAAAGCGCACCACTTTGTCCTCTATGCTGGGGCAATATCTCGGCCCAACGCCGTTGATACTGCCGTTGTAGATGGGCGCAAGGTGCTTGTTTTGCAAAATTATGCGCTTGGTTTGCTCGGTAGAGTAGGTCAGATAGCAGCTGCGCTTGGCGGACGGCACCGACGGCGTCATGTAGGAGAAGGGCGCAACGTCCTCTTCGCCTTTCTGCTCGACTGTCTTGGCCAGATCGATAGAGTCCAGCCGCACCCTTGCGGGGGTGCCCGTCTTGAAGCGATGCAGCTCAAAGCCCAGCCGCACCAAACTATCCGACAGCTGCTTGGCGTTGGCAAACCCGTTGGGGCCGCTGTCCCGCACGCACTGCCCCACCAACGTGCGAGAGTTGAGGTACACTCCGCAGCACAGCACCACTGCACGGCAATGATAGCGCAATTGCACCGCCGTGGTGACGTAGTATCCGCCGTCCTCGGCCGCCTCGATATCCGTAGCCTCGCCCTGGCGCAAATGCAGATTGGGCGTGTGCTCCACCGTCTGCTTCATATTGGTGTGATAGGCGTTTTTGTCCACTTGCGCACGGGGCGAAAACACCGCAGGGCCTTTGCCTCGGTTAAGCATGCGCATTTGCAGCAGGCTTTTGTCCGCATTGACGGCCATTTCGCCCCCCAGGGCGTCAATTTCCTTGACGATCTGCCCTTTGGCGGTGCCGCCTACACTGGGATTGCACGCCAAAAAAGCCACCGTATCCAGATTGGTGGCAAGCATGAGGGTGCTGCAACCCAGCCGAGCCGCAGCCAAAGCCGCCTCGCAGCCGGCGTGCCCTGCGCCTATAACTATCACATCGAAATTTTTGTTGGTCATGGGTTACTTTCCGAGGCAAAATTTGCTGTAAATTCTGTCGATGACGTCCTCTTGGGCGCTTGTGCCGGTGATTTCGCCCAGCGTTTGCCAGGCAAGGCGTATCTGGTCGGTGACGACATCCAGCGTGGCGGCGTCGCATGCCGCAATGGCCGAAGCCAGCTGCCGCTTGGAGCGTTGCAGGCAATCGAGGTGCCGCTCGTTGGTGATGAGCAGGTCGCTGCTGTCGATATCCTTGGCGCTGAACATCTCGTAGAGGGTCTCCTTGATGATCTCCACATCGCCGTACTTGGCAGATACCACCAAGCTGTCCACGCAGCACGGCTCCCTCTCGTACAAATCACTCTTATTATAAATTCTCACCTGCGGCCGCACCGTCGGGTACACCGAGCGGTCGTTGGGATCGTCGGTGACGTGCAACACCACATCGGCGCTATCGGCAGCTTTTTTGGCACGGCGCACGCCCTCGGCCTCGATGACGTCGTCGCTGTTGCGCAGGCCCGCCGTATCCACAAAATTGAACCTGATATCACGATAGTTGACGCTCTCTCGCAATGTGTCGCGTGTGGTGCCCTGTATCTCCGACACGATGGCCCTGTCGGTGCCCAGCAGCGCATTCAGCAGGCTGGATTTGCCCACATTGGGCCTGCCCACAATGGCAACGTCGATGCCGTATCGGGCCACCTTGCCCAGCGTGGACGTGGAAATGAGCGCCGAAAGCTGCTCCTCCACCTGTTGCAGCCGCTGCTTGGCCGTGCCCACAGTGGGCAGTTCCAAGTCCTCCTCGGGGTAGTCCAGCGCCACCTCGCATGCGGACAAAACGTCCAACAGCTCATCTTGCAGCTGCACGATGCGCTTGCCCAGATTGTTTTCCAGCAGGTTTGCGCCCGCCTTGGCCGCCGAAGCCGTCTCGGCGTCTATCATTTCTATTATCCCCTCGGCATTGGACAGGTTTTGCTTGCCGTTGACAAACGCCCTCTTGCTGAACTCGCCGTTCTGCGCCATCACAGCGCCGTTTTTGAGGCAGGTCTCGATGACCGCCTGCGCCACCGCCACACCGCCGTGACAGTGAAACTCCACGGTGTTTTCGCCCGTGTAGGAGTGGGGCGCAACAAAATACACGCACATCGCTTGCTCGTCGAAGTGCTCCGTAGACAGCTTGCCCACCCGCAAAAAGTTGGGCTGCGTGGGGAAGGGCGCAAAAAATTTTTTTGCAATTTCGATAGCCTGCTCGCCGCTCATGCGCACGACCGCTATCGCCGCACGCCCCACAGCGGTGGACAAGGCCACAATGGTGTTGTTCATAGATACCTCTGCAACATATTGTACCACTTTGCCGCCAAACCGACAACTCATTTTGTATCTATGGACAGAACCTTCTTTGTCAAGCGAAATTCTTTTCCAACTTGCCCCACCGGCGAGGTGCGAGGTGCGAGGTGCGGCGGGGTGTGTTTCACGGCGGAAATAATTTTGTTTCACAAAACGTCATTATTTGTTGAAAATAACAAAATTATATGTTATACTATATCTGGAAAAGGTTGGCAAGGCGCAACGCCGAGACCTTTTTGCGATGACAAAACAGCGTTTGAACGTTTTGTTGAGGTGAACTATGGGAAAAATCATTGCTTTTTCTAATCAAAAAGGCGGCGTGGGCAAGACAACCACGGCAATCAACCTGGCCGCATACGTCGCCATTGCCGGCAAAAAGGTGTTGTTGGTGGATTTCGACCCGCAAGGCAACGCCACAAGCGGCTACGGCGTGGAGAAAAACGTGCTGCAAACCACCGTCTACGACGTGCTGTTGGGAGACAGCGCCCCCTACGACGTCATCATCAAAACGGTGATCCCCAACCTGTGGATACTGCCCAGCAACAGCGATCTGGCAGGCGCCGAGGTGGACTTGGTGGCCGTCCCCGCCCGAGAAAGCGCCTTGAAGCGTGCACTTGCGCCCATCAAAAAGGATTTCGACTACATTTTTGTGGACTGTCCGCCCAGCCTTGGGTTGCTTACGCTAAATGCTATGGTGGCGTGCGACAGCGTCATCATACCCATACAAAGCGAGTTTTTTGCGCTGGAAGGCGTGACGCAGCTGCTTAACACATTCAAGATCGTCAAACAGCGCCTCAACCCCAACTTGGAGATAAATGGCGTGGTGCTGACCATGTACGACACACGCACCACCCTATCCAAGCAGGTCACGGCGGAGATATACAGGTATTTCAGCAACAAGATATACACGGTACCCGTGCCTCGCAACATCAAATTGGTCGAGTCGCCCAGCTTTGGCGTGCCCGTGGTGTTGCATGCACCTCGCTCAAACGGCGCATTGGCATATCAGGCGCTTGCAAAACAGTTTTTGGAAAGAGAGGAAGGTTAGACTATGGCAAACAAAGGATTAGGCAGGGGCCTTGCGTCCCTGATGGGACTCAACAACATCGACGACCTTGAACCGCAGCCCGTCCGCAACGTGCCCATCGAGCAGACGGTGGCGCCCACTGCGTCGGACAATGTGGTGCGCATTGCGCTGTCGGATATCGACCCCAACTACGAGCAGCCACGCAAAAAGTTTGACGAGGCCGCCCTCAAAGAATTGGCCGACAGCATCAAGCTGCACGGCGTGATACAGCCCATTGTGGTGACGCCCATCGGCAAGCGCTTTATGATCATCGCAGGCGAGCGCCGTTTCCGTGCCAGCAAAATGGCCGCCCAAACGGATATCCCCGCCATCATAAGACACTACACCCCCCAGCAGATAAAAGAAATCAGCCTCATCGAGAACCTGCAACGAGAGGACCTATCGCCCATAGAGGCCGCCCGTGCGATAAAAACGCTGATGAACGAGTTCAACATGACGCAGGAAGTGGCCGCCGACCGTATCGGCAAAAGCCGCTCTGCCGTGGCCAACACACTGCGGCTGCTGACGCTCAACGACGACGTGATTGGCCTCATCGAGCAGGGACGTCTGTCCGCAGGACACGCACGCACCCTTGTGGTGGTGCCGCAGGATCAACAGTTCAAGCTGGCGCTAAAAGGCTGCGACAATCAGCTGACCGTGCGGGAAATGGAAAAGATGGTGAGGGAATTTCTCAATCCCAAGCCGGAAAAGAACAAGCAGGCCATACAGGACAGCAAAGAGCTGGTCAGCCTGATAACCAATATGCAGCGTGCATTTGCCACCAAAGTTTCCGCCATCGGCAACGGGCGCAAAGGACGCATTTATATCGACTACTTTACCGCCGACGATCTGGATAGGATCTGCAACCTTGTGGAAGATTGGATGAGCGACAAATTCCGCAAAGGCGAGGACGCTTAGTCGGCACCTCGCCGGTGGGGCAAGCGGGAAATATATGGGGGCTGTCGCAAGTGGACAAAATTCACTTACGGCAGCCCCTCTTTTTGAGTGTTTTTACAAATTAACAGGGTTTTG
>CANPXV010000013.1 GCA_947586855.1 uncultured Clostridia bacterium | reverse complement strand
GCCGTTAGCCTGCACTCTTGCTCTGTGGTGCTCGGACTTTCCTCGTGAGTTGCCCCACGCAACCGTCTGGCTGTCTCTTACCGCCTAATTGTAGCGCAAGCGCAACGGTTTGTCAATCGGAAAAGCCCCTCGGGCACAAAGAATGTTTGCTTGGGGCCCGTCTATTTGACGGCTGATTGCAGTTGATCGAGGTAGTCGTCGGCGGAGATGTCGTCGGCAAATGCGGCCAGCTTGACAATGCGATAGTCTCCCTGCAAGCCGTTGCAACGCATCAGATGCAACAGCAGCCTGTCGGGACGCAGATTGAGGTTGCCCGCCGCCAAAGTGACGAGGGCTTGGTCGGCGTCGAGACGCTGCACGCCGAAGATGCAAGCGGACACATTTTTGGTGACGGTGCCCGATCGCTCGTCGTAGGTGATGGAAAAATTTGGCGCAAGCGCCTGCTCGGCCACGTCTCCCACGCCCTGCGCCTGCAACAGGTACTGTGCACGGTTAAATTTGGCGGCAAGATTGACGTCGGCGCACCAGCAGCGCAAAAATCTTGTGCCGCAAGGGGCGCATTGATTGAGGCGATCGAGAGAAAAGGCCTCTTCGTCCGTCTTGACGGAGACGTACTCGGCACGGCTCTCCACACCAAGGGGTATCGGCGGCGAAAAGCCCAGCTCCATGTGGGGGTTGAACCCGACAGAATAGTGCGCAGGCAGCTGTGCACGGCGAAAGATGTAGGTCATGGCCCGCAGATTGTCCACATGAGACACCAGCGAGGCGTTGTCTACTTTGGTAAACTTGAAGATGAGCATTGTTGCCTCCCTGTGCGTCAATCGATGTGCGCATTGCCGTGACTGTTTCGGCAATAACCGTGCTTTTGCAATCCGCAGCCGTTGCATTGCTTGGTGCAGGAGGGGGTGGTTTGCCCCTCGGCGGCCTTGGCGTACTCTTTGGCGAGATATTGCTTGGTGACGCCAATATCCACAAAATCCCACGGCAGCGGCTCGTCGAGGGCTTTGGCACCCACTATCTGCGCCACATCGGTGCCGCACTGCGCAAAGGCCTTGCGATAGTGGTCGAAATCGAACATATCGTTCCAGGCGTCGAAACGGGCGCCGTCTCGATAGGCCAGATACAGCGGGTCGGCAAGGCTGCGGCCGCCACGAGCCAACACCGCCTCCATAAGCGAACAGTCGTAGTCGTTGTAGCTGAACTGTATGCCGCTCTTCTTGAAGGCGTCAAACAGGTAGCGCTGCTTGGCGGCGATATCCTCTCTTTCGGCAAGGGCGCACCACTGGAAGGGCGTGAAGGGCTTGGGGATAAAGGTGGACGTGCTGACATACAGCCGCAGAGGCTTTGCGGAATTGCGCTCTCTTTTGTACAGCGCCTTGATACGGCAGGCAAGTGAATAGATCCCCTCGATATCCTGCCAGGTCTCGGTGGGCAGGCCCAGCATAAAGTACAGCTTGACGGAAGAATATCCCACCTGAAAGGCCTCGGTGAGGGTGTCGAAAATGTTTTGCTCGGTGATGTTTTTGTTGATGACGTCCCTCAGACGCTGGGTGCCCGCCTCGGGCGCAAAGGTAAGGCTGCTTTTGCGGTTGCCCTGCGCCATCTGCCCCTTGAAGCTATCCAGCCGCATACTGGGCAGATTGAGCTGCACATGATTTTGCTCGGCATAAGGGAAAAGTTTTTCCAGCAGGGGACGCAGACCGCTGTAATCGCCTGTGGAAAGGCTGTTGAGGGACAGCTCGTCGTAGCCAGTGTTGCGCAGCAGGTCGGCGCAAAGCTGAAAGGCCTGCTCGGGCGTGCGCTCTCTGACGGGACGATAGATGAATCCCGCCTGACAAAAGCGGCAACCGTTGGCGCAACCTCTGAAAAGCTCGGCCACGGCCCTGTCGTGCACGATCTCCATAGAGGGCACAAGCTGCGTGTGGGGCGTGAACACCGTGTTCATGTCCGACTCGATGTTGCGCCACACCAAACGATCGGGCGGCGAAACCACCTTGTCGCCATCATAAGAGGCGGGGTGCAACGATGGCACATAAATGCAGCTGTAATGCTCGTCCACATAGCGCAAAAATTGCTGTTTTGTGACCCCATGTTGCGTTTTTTGCTGTTGATAGTCCTCTATTATCTGCTTCCACGGGGTCTCGCCCTCGCCCACGAAAAAGAAGTCGAAGTACTTGTACATCGGCTCGGGATTGACGGTACAGGGGCCGCCGCCCACCACAAAGGGCATGTCGTCGGTGCGCTCTGCGGCAAGCACCGGTATATTGGCCAGCTCTAACATGTAGAACACGTTGCTGTAACACATCTCGTACTGCATGGAAAACCCAACAAAATCAAATTGGGACAGGGGACGTTGTGTTTCCAGACTGCAAAGGGGCTTGCCCTGCTGCCGCAGATAGTTGGCGTAGTCGTCAAAGGGTGCGTAGCAGCGCTCGCACACCACGCCATCGATGGAGTTGAACAGATAGTACAATATGCGCACGCCCAGATTGGACATACCCACCTCGTAGCTATCCGCCACGCACATGCAAAAACGCACCCGACACTCCTTGGACATGTCGGGGATGTTGTACTCGCCGCCGAAATAGCGGTACGGCTTGGAAACGGTATCGGTAAGTTTGGTCAAAATTATCTCCTATCTGAGCGCCATAGTGGCCATAAGCGTGCCCACAAGGTTGAGTTCCTCGCCCTGCACAAGGCGATAGCTGACGCCGTGTCCGTGCAAAATTTGCCCAAGATAACCCTCGAAACAGCTGCGATAGCCGCTCAATTTGTTGAAAGTGGTCCCCTCGGCCACCACTGCGACGGGCAAGCTCTTGTCGCAGCAGGACGAAATGGCCAGCGCCGCATTGACGATTGCGCCCATCTTGGCCGCCCTCTCCACCGAAAGACGGCATACGTCCCTGACAAAGCGCACGTCGTCGGCGTTTTGCAGGCCGCACAACCTGCCGTTGCCCTCCAAAAAGTCGCTGACCTCTTTCAGATCGAAGGGGCGCAATTCCGTCGGCGAAATAAGTCCTTCTCGTTGCGCCGCCAACAGTGCCTGATAGATGACGCTTGCAAGATATTTGCCCGAAGTCATCTTCTCGAAAAGCTGGCGGGAGGGGCTGTCGGTGAGGGCGACGGCCGCACGGTCGATATCGCCCAAAGCAAAGCCGTCAAAGGTGCCCAACTCGGTGTTGACAAGCATTTTGCCGCTGCGTTTGTGCGCAAGTTTGGCAATGGCCGAGGCGTCCTCGACGTAGCAGGCGTTGGTGCCCGTGCCGTAGATGTAGCCTATATAGGCGGAAAATTTTTCGTCGAATAGCGCCATGCCGCCCAAAAGGGTGGCCACGGTGTCGTTGAGTATCACTATGCGGCGAGAGCGGCCGTCCAGCGCCTTGCATGCGGCAACGGTTTCCGCACCCACTTTGGTGCCCACTGCCTGCGGCGCCTTTACCTCCTTGGTGAAGGGCTGCACAATGCCGTCGATATCCTCGCCCATCTGCACCGGATAGGAAAAGCAAAAGCCCAGCGTATCCGATTGGGGCAGCAGACGCTGCACATTGCGGGCGATCTGCGCATAAAACTCCTCCTTGGACAGTTCGCCGTCCGAGGCGGGCATGCGGCAACGCACAAGCTGCTCGATATGCACATGACCGTCGGCGTCAAAGCTACCCAATGCGCTGCGGAAATTGGTGCCGCCTGCATCGATGAGTATGCGCTTGTCTCCCGCCACAATGCTGCTGCGGTCGATATCGGACAGGTAGGTGGGTATCATAGGCAGACCGCCCTTGCCCTCCAAGCCCAGCCGCATTTGCCGCCAAAAGGCATTGAGGCCTTGCTCTGTATCGATGTTGTCGGCACATTGTCCGTGCGCAAACATAAATTCCTGCGCTGTCATATACGTTCCTCCATTACGTCCGATATATCAACCACTGTCATCAAGCCCTGTTGGCACAACTCCTCGACACGCTTTTCTCGCATGACGTCCTGCGGGGTGGATTGCCCCCAACGCACATAGCAGTTGCCCTTGTACAGCTTGGCGGTGTATCTGCCGCCGTGCCTGCCGATGACGTCCAGCAGGGCGTACAGCTCGTCGCTATCGGATAGCTCCAAGCTGCGGGCCAGACAAAACACCTTGTTTTTGTAGGCGGTGTCCACCCGCTTGACCTCCGAAAAGTGCTGCTTGATGCGCTCTATCGCCTGCTGCGTGACCTGTTTGTGGGATACCTGCCCCAACATCGACACGGGACGGACCAACTCGAAATCGGTGTTGGAGCCGAGGCGTATGCAAAACTTTTGCACCAACTCATCGGTGGAGAGGCCGCTGTCCTGCACCAGATATCTGAGCGTCATGAGGGAGGCATAGGCGTCCTCTTCGGAGTTGTGCTGCGAAAATGTCAGCCCGATGTCGTCGGCGATCTTGGACAGCCCCTTGACTTCGCTATCCCCCTTGTACATCTTGTACAGCAGCTGCGTGCACAAAAAACGGAAGTTTATCGAGGGCAAACGGTAGCGTTGGCACGCCTTGTTGAGCATGCGGACGTCGCTATCTACGGCGTGACCCACCACTGTGTACTGCTCGTCGGTGAGCAGCGCCTTGACGGTGGGATACACCTTGCGGAAGTCGGGCGAGGCGGCAAGCACCTTTTTGTCCAGATGCAAATCTATGCCCACGCCCGGCCGAGTGCCGTTGAGGTTGTACTTGGTGCGGGGATTTATCCAGATGTTGCGGCGGCTGAGTACGTTGAATTGCTCGTCGGCGATGACCACGCCGATACTGCACACGCTGGATAGCATGTAGCCGTTGGCCGCTTCGATGTCGAAAGCAAGATATTTCATAAAAAATTCCCTGCCAATATGTTACCATATTTGCAGGGTTTTGCGCAAGAAGTTTTTTGCAGGTGAGCGATAAAGCATAACGCCTTTGCCGGCGGCGTCAACTGCGGGGAGGTTGAGGGGAGTTATCCGTGCCTTTTGCGTCCGAACGGGGCAACTGAGCCTTGCGGCGCAGCTCGAAACGCACCGCCACCACCAGCTGCCACAGCCCCACAGCCAGCAAAAATGCGGCGTAACAGTAGCGCAAAATATCGTTATCCGCTGCGTTTGCCGCCAATGCCCCCGCCACGGACATCACAATGGCGGGCGCTATCAACCAGCCGATGTGTTGGGGCGCCAACAGCTTGTTTTTGGCGTGAAAGCCCAGCGCCACGCAGCACATAGGCAAAAAACTGATGAGGTTGGCGCCCTGTATCGTCCTTTGCGGCAGCTGCAAAAAGCTGAGTAACGGCACCAACAGAGTGCCTCCGCCCATGCCCATGCCGCCCATTATCCCTGCAAGAAAACCGAACAAAATCAACAGAAAAGTTTGCATAGTCCACCTCAAAAAAACATCTTGACGCCGCCTGCGATAAGCACCAATGCAAAAATCAGCTTGGCAACGTTGCCTTTGAGGCGGTTGAGCGCAAGCGCACCCACAATGCCGCCCACCACCACCCCGAGAGTGGTCCACAAGGTGGGGATCCAATCCACGCTGTCCTTGAAGATGTAGACGGCAGCCGACACCGCCGTCAACGGCAGCACCACCAGCAGCGCCGTTGCCTGAGCGTACTTTTGGTGCAATTTGAGCACGGAAAGCAACAGCGCAACGGCTATCACGCCGCCGCCTCCACCCAAAAATCCGTTGATAAACCCCGCCGCAGCGGAAAATATCAGCAATATCCACTTGTTTTTTGCCGAAAGATCCATATTTTTGCGTCCTAAATTTGATTTGATTGGCGTTATTTGATTGCTTTTTATTTTAGTTTGTATTAAAATAAGAATACCTATGTATTGCGGCTTGCCGAAATACAACGAAAAACTTTTTGGAAAAGGTACTGAAACAACTATGAACAAGAAAACAAAAACAGCGGCCCCGCTATCGGAGAACACTCGCAGAGCGATCATCATCACAGCCATCATTGCGGTTGCGGTCATCGTGCTGTCCGTTGCGCTTGCACTGATACTGAGGCCCACTACTACAACACCGCCGGCAAACGATCCGAGCAGCAGCGGTTCTTCGTCGTTGGATATACGCAACGGCGACTTCTACTACACCAGCTCGGACGATACCGCCTATCCCAAGACGGCCCAAAACTGGTCTCGCTACGGCTACAAGGCCGTGCAGGGCTCCTCGCACGACTTTGAGTCGCTGTCCACCAACGACAAGGCCGTGATGGGCATCGTGACCACCGCAACCACATCGGAGGACGGCAGCGACACCTGGGATACCGTGGCAAAAGATCTGGAAGTTGAGGGCGTCGCCCCCACCAACCCCGGCACGCACAGCGAAGATCTGGGCGATGACAAGGTGTATATGATCTCCACCAAGGAAGCAACTGCCGCAAGCATACTGTCCGACAGTTTCAGCGTGTCCAGCAGCAAATCCGTCAAGGTTACTGTGTGGCTGAACACCGAACAGCTGACAAGCGGCAAGGCTGTGGTTATGCTGCAAAAATCTACCGTATCCGCCAAGGCGGAAAATTGGTATGCCTACAACTTTGAGGTGGCCCAAAAGGAAGGCTGGCAAGCGTTGGACTTCTACATCTTCAACCGCGACAGCAGCACCAAGTACATCCGCCTGAGCGTTGGCCTGGGCAATGTGTACAGCGGCGAGGAAGGCTATCCTCTTGTGGGCGAGGGTGACGACGCCCATCCCATACAGGCCGAGGGCACGTTGTTTGTGGACGACATCACCTATGAAGAAGTGACCGCTAACGACTACCGTGCTGTGGTGGACGCCGAAAATGCAGCCAACAACACCCAATACAAAGTTATCGAAAACGAGGACATCGAGGACGAAAGCAAGTACCTCGCCTGGACGTTGCAAGGCAAGACCGACTTCGACAAGACCTACGACAACGCCACAACTTACGCCAACGACGCAGGATACTCTCCCTTTACCAACAGGGACGACTTCTTCAAAGATACGGAGACGACCGACCCCGATGCGGAAGTGAAACACGACACCCCGACGGGCTTTACCATCTACAAGCTGAGCCATGACGGCAGCAACCCCTCTGCAACCGAGCCTACCGCTATCGGCGTGAGACTTGCTGTGGGCAATGTGCTGGATAGCGGCTCTACGGGCAAACACGGCGGTATCAATACACTGTACAGCCTGTGGCAAAAAGACCACCACCATGTCAGCTTTTGGGTGAGGGTAAAACAAAACAACAAAGTATCCAAGGCAAACATCTACGTGCAATCCTGGGAGACCGACGACAACGAGTGGAAAGACCTTGACAGCGGAAGCTGGACTGCGCAAGTGAGCAGTCAGGATATCGACACCGACTCCAACTGCGGCTGGGTGAAATACGACGTGTATCTGAAACCCGCAGCCGTGGACAGAGAGGTGAGCATATTGGTGACGTTGGGCAGCAAGGACGGCGTGTACACCGATGAACAAACGCAAAGCAAGCTGTTCCCCAGCGGCGAAATGTACATCACCAGACCCGCCTACGAAAAGATCTCCTCCAAAGACTACAACAACGCTTCCAGCGGGACCTACGCCAAAAAGCTGGATCTGACGGGATCCTCCGCCACCACCAGCGTGACAAACGGCACTTTCAGCAATGTGAGCAACTCGGCAATGCAGCCCAGCGATTGGACACCCGCTTTTGCCGGCGACAACATGCTGTACAGTGACGGACGCGGCGACGAAACCATCGAGGGTATCAACAGAAAGGCAGACGACGTGAAGGGCAGCCGTATCGAGAGAGGATATGCGCTGTATCCCAACATCAAGGACGGCGGCGACAACGACAATCTGGACGACGCACAAAAGAACGTTTTGCGCATCAACAATGCCAAGGCAACCTCCTTTGGATACTTCTCCAACGACATCACGCTCTCCGCAAGGACTGTGTACGTGTTCTCCGTGCTGACCAGAGCGGACGTTGACACCGCCAAAGCGCACTTCTATCTGCTCAACAACGACACCTCTGCCGAGCGCAGCAAGCGTGTGATTGCCGAGGGCAAGGCTCTTGGCGGAGCCGTTGCCGACAAGGACAGCGCTTTGGGACAGGCCTACGCAGGCAGCGAGCTGGGCAATGATTGGCAAAGACTGTACATCGTGGTTGTGACGGGCGCCGAGTCGCAAACGGCACGTGTGGCACTGTTTAACGGCAAACTTGACGGCAGCGAAAAGGGCACCGGCAGCGTCTACTTTGACCAGGTGCAAATGCTTAGCCTGGGCAGCTACGCCACCGCCGACGACCCCGATTGGACTGAGGATCAGACAGACAAAAAATATATCGTCAATTGGACGATGAACGACTACAACCTGGGCGATGAAAAAATCACCGTGAAAGACTTTTTGAGCAAGGCCAACGTTGACCTGCTTGTGAAGGTTGGCGCCCTCAAATTGGACGAAGGCGAACAATCGGCCGATGGCAGTTTCAGCTCTCTGACGGTGCTGCAACCCGACGAAGAAGCATGGAACACTATGCTGACCGTGCCCGCCGAGGAAGAATCGGACGACACCACCACCGAGACGGAAACCGAAACGGAAAGCACCCCCGTGGATTGGGGCCTGCTGTTCTCGGTGATATCCAGCGTGGCACTGGTGGCCGCACTGCTTGTGGTGCTGGTTGTGAAACTGTTCAAAAACAGAAAAGCACAAAAGAAATCCGCCTGAGTTGTTTCGGAATAAATAAAAATTGCGATGCTCCTGTTGCGAAGCATCGCTTTTTTTGTGCTTTTTGCCTTATCGTTTTTTATTATGTTTTTTTAGTTTTATATATTATTTAATTTATATTGCGACATGGCGAACCTGCAAAGGGTGATAAAACGGGCGCAGGGGCGTCAGTTATCGGTGCGGTGCAGCCACTCCACAATATCGTCCGCCAAGCGCAGGGGCGAAACGTCGTCGGTGGCAAAGCTGACGTCGGCGTAACGTTGATAGACGGGTTGACGCTCTGCCATATGCAGGGCGATCTGTTGCGGCGTTTTGCCGTCGGAAAGGGGTCGAGTGCCGTCCAAACGGGATATCACCGTTTGCGGCTGAGCCGTCAGCCACACCACTTTGCCGCTGTGGGCAAGCTGCTCAAATTGGGGTAACAACACGCTGCCGCCGCCGCAGGACACCACAACGCCCTGCACGGGAACAAGCCGTTGCAGCAGCTCTTCTTCCAGCAGACGAAAGCCCCGTTCGCCGATTTCAGAGAAAATTTGGCGGACAGAGAGGCCTGTGCGATCCTCCAACATGGCGTCGGTATCGGCCAGACGCCACCCCAATCGCTGCGCAACAAAGGCGCCGACGGTGCTTTTGCCGCAGGCCGCATAGCCGATGAGTATCAATTTTTTCATTTGTGCTCCACCAAAAAATCTATTGCGTCCAGATAGCCCTGCACGCCCCGCCCCACAATGCGGCAAGCGCACACATCGGCCAACACGTCCACTTGGCGGAAAGGCTCTCGGCGGCTTGTGTCGGTGATATGCACCTCGCACACGGGCACGCCCAAGCACTCTATGCAATCGCGCAAAGCGTAGCTGTAATGACTGTATGCGCCGGCATTTAGCACCACACCATCGCACTGCGTTTGTTGCAAAATGTCTATCAGCTGCCCCTCGCTGTTGCTTTGACGGCACACAAGGCGCACGCCATATTGGGCTGCGTGGGCGGTTGCGGCCTGTTCCAGCTCGGACAGGGTTCCGCTGCCGTACAAAAGGGGGTCTCGCCGCCCCAGCATGTTGAGATTGGGTCCGTTGAGCAAAAGTATCGTCATGGTTTGCCTCAGATGTAGTTGAATTTGCGGATATATTGCAAATATCCCTCGTAGTCGTCCTGAATGGGCGTGCCCGTCCACAGCGAAAAGCCCATTGCGCCCTGCGCATAGTTCATTTGCAGCCCGTCCACCACCGTCAATCCTCGCTCGGCGGCCTGTTTTGCCACGCCGCTGTGCCCCATGTAGGCGGCAACGAACACAAAACGGCAGCTATCGGGCAGCACAAGCGACTGCTCGAAGTCGCACTCCGGCACAAAGGTAAGCACTCCAACCGGGCTGGATACCTGCGATGGCAATGCGTATTTGCTGCGCAACGCCTGCGCATGGGCGGCAGTTCGATTGATGACCTGCAAACGGCAGCCGTATTTCAGCAGTTCGGTTATGCACGCCTCGGCGGCGCCGCCCGCACCCACTATCCACAGCGGTTGCCCCTCAAAGCAGACGCCCTGCTTGCGCAGCGGGTGCACCAGACCATAGCCGTCGGTGGACAGCGGCGCAAAGCCCTTGCCCACGGTGTTGACGGAGGGCACATCGGCGCCCAACAGCCTTGCAACCCTGCACTTGAAGGGCATGGTGACGTTGAGACCATCCATTTGGCGGATAATTTCCAACAATTGGTCGTCGGTGACGTCGGCGCTTAGCGGCAGCAGCTCGTAGGTGCAACAAACGCCTGCGCACATGGCCAGATAGGTTTGCAATCGGGGCGAAACGCTGCGCTGTATGTGCGTGCCGATAAGCCCCAACCGCATCGGGGATATGCCCAACGCCGCCAAAAAATTGGGATGAGATATGTCGTAGGGGGCACTATCCGTGCAGCCGCAGCCCGACGCTATGCACAGCACCGCCTCGCACATGGCTATGCGGTGGTCGCCGAAGGTTTTGAAGCGCAGCTTGCTTGGCACGGCGCCGTTGCTGGTGATGGTGAGGTTGTTGCCGTCAAACAGGCACTGTTGGCCGCAAATATCGACAATGTGCCTGATAGCCTCGATACGGTCGCACTCCTTGTGGCGCAGTTCGCCCACGCCGCAAAAGGTGTGCGTACCCCTTACAAACAGCGCCATCACCGCCAAAAGGGTGATTTCGTCTATGCCACATACCGCCTGCAAATTGGTGCAATGCAACGGGCCGATGGGGCCTGCTTGGACGGCGATATCCCCCACAAGTTCGCCCATCACGGTGCGAGTGTTGCGGTATGTGATGCGGGCGCCCGCCTGTTGCAGCACGTCGTAAAAGCCCAGACGGCGCCCATTGAGCAGCACGTTGGTCAGCAGCACATCCCTGCCGCAAAGCAGTGCCAGCGCCGCCGAAAAAGCCGCCGCAGACGGGTCGTTGGGCAGCGTGATAGGGGCAGCGTGAGGCCGTCCGCAGCGCACTGTGACTGCAAGGCCGTCCGTTTGCACATCGGCGCCCATGTGTTGCAGCAACAGCTCGGTGTGGTTGCGAGTGGGCAAAATTTCCGTATAGGTTGTGACGCTCTCGGCAAAAAGGGCGGCAAAGATGACGGCGCTCTTGACCTGTGCGGAATTGACCTCCGCAACAATATCCGCCCCGTGCAGGCGGGAGGGAAAAATCTCGAAAAGGCAGCCCTTTGCAGGACGAATATCCGCCCCCATGTGCCGCAAAGGGCCGATAAGCCGCTCCATCGGGCGACGAGACAGGCTTTCGTCCCCCACAAAACGGGCATGCACGCCCAGCCCTGCGCACAATCCCGCAAGCAATCGGGCCGTTGTGCCGCTGTTGCCGCAATCGACGGTGACTGTGTGCTGCGGCGGTTGCAAAATGGGGTGCACCGTGACGGTTTTGTCGTCCGTAAAGCGTAGGTCCGCCCCCAAAGCGCACAACGCATTGCATGTGGATCTGACGTCCTGCGAGAGGGTCAGATTGGTCACGGTGACGGGGCCGTCGGATATGGCCGCCGCCATCAGCGCCCTGTGCGAAAGGGACTTGTCGCTGCACATCACGTCCGATGCGAGGCTGAATTGGTTGTTGAAAGCTATCATAGCAAGATTTTTTGTACCGTTTGCGGCGACAATTGCACCGTTTGGAAGGTCGGTGGCAATGCAAAGCCCACGTTGCCGCCGTTGTTCTTTTTGTCCTGCAAGGCCAGCTCGATGGCATTTTGTGTCAGCGGCCGCACCTCAAATTGGCTGCGCACCACGTCCGTCCACTGCTGCGCATACTGCTTGGAGACCAGCCCCAAAGCGCACGCCAGCTGCGTTTCGTAGCAGATACCGTTTGCCACCGCCTCGCCGTGAGTCAGGCCCAGTGACAGCTCCATTGCGTGCCCCACCGTGTGCCCGAAGTTGAGTTGGTTGCGCACGTTTTGACAAAATGGATCCTGCGTGCACACCTGCAACTTGTAGCGGGCGCATGAGGCGATGACCTCGTTGCTGTTGAAGGGGTGGGTGCGGCACAAGTTGTCTACGTCGGCGCAAAGCATGCGATATTTGAGCACCTCGCCCAGGCCGCTGCGCATCTGAACGTCGTCCAACGTGCACAAAAAGGCCGTATCCACCAATGTATCGGCAAAAAAGTAGCAGCCGACGGCATTTTTTACGCCGTCCAGATCCAACGCCGTTTTGCCGCCGATGGCGCTGTCCACCATGGCGATGAGCGTTGTGGGCACATGCAGCAGCCGCAAAACGCCCCTCTTGTAGACGGCGCAGGCAAAGCCCACCGTATCGCCGACGGAACCGCCGCCCACTGCCACAATACGGTTACCCTGCCCAAGTTTGCGCTGCAAAAACCATTGCAACAGGCGTTGCACCGTGGGCAGACTTTTGGCTTGCTCTCCCTGCGGCAGGCAAAACACGTTGTCGCCGTGCAGGCCGTACAGCTGCGCAACGTGCTCGTCGGCGACAATGCTATCCGAGGCGTAGTTATCTGCGCAAAATGCGCCAAAACTCAGTTGTGTATCGAAAATTGCGTTCATATCAGACCTTGTTGCATCATTTGATCGGCCAACACATATGCCAGAATGTTTTCGCCCACCACGCCCACATTGGGCACGACGCAGGTGTCGGCACGCTCGTAGTGCTGGGGCGCCGTTTGCAGCTGCAAAGTGACCGTCTCCACACCCTTGACGGTGGGCACGGGCTTTACCGTGAGGTGGCAAAGGATATCGCCGCCCGTGGATATGCCCGCAACAATGCCGCCGCAGTTGTTGGTGGAGTACACTATCTGCCCGTGGCTGACGGCCAGCTTGTCGTGTGCGGAAACGCCGTCCGACGTGGCAAATTTGTCTCCCATACCAAAACTGACGCCCTTTACCGAGGGTATCCCCACCAGATTTGCCGCTATCTGTGCGTCCAATCGGCGAGAATAGGGGGCGATTTCTCCCACGCCCATGGGCACCCCCGTTGCGCCCACCGCCACAACGCCGCCCAAGCTGCTGCCCTGCTGCCTCATCAAGTCGATTTCGTCGCACATCAGTTGCGTGGCGTAGCGACAGGGACAGTGCAACAACGCAAAGTGCGATTGCTGCTCGGACACTCCGAAACGGTAGCGATTGCGAGATGCCACCTTGCCGATCCTCTCCACATAGCTATACGTGTGCACGCCGTGCGCCGCCAACAGTTGCTTGCAGATGGCGCCCATCACCACATAGCAAACGGTGCTGCGGGCGCTGGACAGCTCGGCCACCTGCCTGACAGTCTTGTCGGGAAAGCGTACCCTACCCACCACATCGCTGTGGCCGCTGCGCAATGCGACGATCTCGTCTCGCTGCTCCACGCACTTGTTGGGCACAAAAAAACGCAGCTCGCCGTCCACAGTGACCTGCTCGCCAAAGCCGTCAAAGGTTACCACATCGGGCCACTGCTGACGAGAACTGCGGCCATAGCCCTGCTTGCGCAACTGCAATTGACGGTTGATTTGCTCCACCGAAAAGGTAAAGCCCTGCGGCAAGCCGCATATGCTGCCGCCGTAACCATCGCCGTGGGCATATCCCCAAAAAGAAAACGTTATCATACGCCGCTCCAATCCGAGGGCAGGGTGCGATTGTCCCTGAACCACTCGGTATCTACCAGCTTGCTGTCGCTGTGAGAAAAATACATTGATATGTTGCCGTCGGTGCAGGCAAACACGATGTCGCCGTTGAGCGCACTGTACTGCACGTTGGTGCCCCGCCCGTTTTCGTCTCGGGATACACGGGCATAGTTGGTGACATACACCCTGTCGGTGTAGGGTGCAAGCCTGTCCAACAGACTTTGCGCAGGAAAAGTGCCCACCGCTTGCTGGGTGTACTCGACGCTGCCCGCAATGCAACAAACGCACACATATTGCGGACGGATACGCTGCAACAACGCCTCCTGTGAGGAAGATGCCGAACCGTGATGCGCCGCCTTGTACAGCGTGACGTCGCTTAGCTGCGGATTGCTCTCCAACAGGGCATTTTCGCCCGCCTGCTGCAAATCGCCCGTAAACAGATAGCTGTAACTGCCCTGACGAAACAACAGACACACCGAATAGTTGTTTTCCTCGGAGGAATACTGCTCGTAGTAGCGCTGATACAGCACCTCCATTGTGACGCTGTCGGACAAGCGGTAAACTTTTTGTGCGCCGTGATTGCCGTTGCAGCAATCCAACGCCGTGTAGAAGTTGGCGCCTCGCTCTATCGCCCTGTCACGTGCGGCGCAGTACTGCAAAAAATCTTCCCCTGCGGAGTTGGTTCGGGCAAACTGAATGATGTTGCGGCAATCGTATCTGTCAAAAATGCCCTTGACACCTGCGCTGCCCACAAACCCTGCGTAGTGATCCCTGTCTCCGTGGGACACAATGACGTATTCCAGCACGCCGTCGGTGCAAAATCTGTCGATATATTGCTGTGCGGCCACCACACCTGCGTACTCGGCACCGGCGTCGATGAGCACGTCGGTGTCGCCCGCCTTGATGTAGACGCAATCGCCGTTGCTGTCCGATAGCTGCAAAAAATGCACCGAAAGCTGTTCGGCGGCGATATCCGCAACGTTGTAATAGTCACTGTTGTAGCGGTGGATACCGTACACGCCGCCCAGCAGTCCCAACCGATAGCACAACAATATCGCCCCGACCACCGCTGCCGCAGCAAACAGGGCAATACATACGCAAAGCGCCCTGTGCCCTCGTTGAGAGAGACGGGTGCGCTTGCCGCCAATGGCAGCCGTTTGGGGAATGTTGTGCTCGTCCGATTTCATCGCTTGGTAATGGCTATGCTGCGCCTAACTTGCCCAAGCGGCGGGCATTGTGCGATTTTGCTTGAACCACTCGGTGTCTTTGAGTTTGGTGTCGTTGTTGGAGCCGTGCACCTCTATCACGCCGTTTTTGCAGGTGTACACGATGTTGCCGTTCATGGATTCGTAGCCGTCGTTTTTCCACTTGCCGTTACTTTGGACTATGCGGCCGAGGGTGGTGACGTACACGCAGTCGGTGTAGGGGGCTATCCTGTTGATGGCCGCCTGCGCAGGGAATGTGTTGTTGAGATTTTGGGTGTACTCCACGTTGCCGGCACAGCAGCACACGCACACAACCTTGGGGCGAATCTTTTTGAGCAGCACGTCGTTGCTGGCCGTGTAGGAACCGTGATGCCCCGCCTTGAACAGCTCTACCTGCGGCAGGTCGGGATTGAGCGCCACAAGGGACTCCTCGCCGTCCTTTTCCAGATCGCCCGTGAACAGATAGTGCTTGTCGCCCTGAGTGAACATCACGCAGACAGAGTAGTTGTTTTCGTCGGAGGATTTTTCTCGATAGAAGCGCTGGTCCAGCACCTCCATGGTGATACCGTCGGCCACAGTGTAGGTGGTTTGTGCGCCGTTGGTGTTGTCGATGCACTCCTGCGCAGTGAAGTGGTTGGCGCCCGCAGCTACTTCTTTTTGCAGCTCGGCGTCAAAATTTTTGTACACTTGCGAGGTGGCGTCGGTTTTGGCAAAGGTGATGATGTTTTGGCACTCGTAGGCGGCAAAAATGCCCTTGGCACTGTTGGTGCCCACAAAGCCCGCAATGTGGTCCTGATGGGCGTGGGTGACAATGACGTATTCCAGGATGCCGTCCGTGCAGTACTTGTTGATGTAGCTGCTTATCGCAGAGGCACTGCCTGTGCGCGAGCCGGCGTCGATGAGAATATCCGTCTCGCCCGCCTTGATGTAGACGCAGTCGCCCGTGTATTGATTGCCCAACTCCAAAAAGTGTATCTGGATATCCGCAACGGTGCCCGTGCTGCCGCCATCCGGGCCCGAACCGCCTTGGGGTGCAACTACCGTCACATCGAAGGTTGCCGTTTTGGTGACAAGCCCCTCGGTGTAGCTGACGGTAGCCTTTTTGGCGCCTGCGGTGGAGCTATCCAATTGGACTGTCCAACCCGTCACGGTTTTGCGGTGAGCGTCGCTGTACACCGCCGTGACGGAAATTTTGCTTTTGTCGGGCTGCTGCCCCACGGTCACGTCGCCGCCGGTGTAGCTTACCTCGATGTTGGTGAGCCTGACGCTGAATTTGAGCACCAAAAACACCGCCACCGCCGCCAATGCAACGACAAGCAGCAACAAAAGGATGATAAGAAGCGTCTTTTTTGCAGAAGATTTCATGTCGGTTTACCTCACACCCAACAATTTTTTGATTTGCGGCATTTTTTCCATAGCGGCACGATAGCCCTCAGCCACCATTTCATCGATGTTATCCAGACTTGCACGGCTGAACTCTCGCAGCTCCGGCTCTATCACCACATCGCTGTTTTGCTGGCCCTTGTACATGGTGGTTTTGGTGGTGATTGCCCAAGTGGCCACCAAAATATCGGGCAGCCGCCGAGAACGTGCGCCCGAGCCTCTGCTGTGGTTGAGATCCACGCCGATGACCAACTCCGCACCCATTTGGCGGCACACATCGGCAGGCATATTGTTGAGCAGACCGCCGTCCACCAACACCATATCGCCCATTTGCACCGGTTTGAACAACGCCGGCACCGCACAGCTGGCCGATACCGCCTTGGCCACGGGGCCGCTGTCCAGCACGGTTTCGTTGCCCGTCATCACGTCCACTGCCACTGCGGCAAAGGGGATATCCAACTGATCGAAGGTTTTGTCTACCAACAGGCGGTTGGCAATGCGCTCGATATTGGCCGAGTCGGAGTTGAGCCAAAATCGGCTGAGCAGCTCTCGCTTTTGCACCAAGCGGGCCTCCTCGATCATGGCGTCGGTGCCCACGCCCGCACAATACAGCGAGCCGATAAAGGACCCGATGGACGTGCCCGCAACGCAATCGAAGCCGATGCGCTGCTCGTGGAAGGCTTTGAGCACGCCGATGTGCGCCAAACCACGTGTGCCGCCGCCCGACAAGGCCAACCCGACACGATGTTTGAGCTTGATATTCTGATAGCCGTTGACGTCGTATTTGTATCTCATAATATACTTTTATTATACTACATTGCGTCGCCGCTTGCAAGCGTATTTGTCCGTTGACTGCCCGCCTGCGGCAAATCGCTGCGGCAAGTTGGGAGAAAAATGTTGAGGGAGTGGCAATGGGCCCCCTGCGAAAATCCGACACAAACGAAACGCTGTATTGGGTAAAAAACTTATCCAACTCGCCTCACCGGCGAGGTGCGAGGCGGCGCAAAAAAAGCCGACGCAAAAAACATTGTGTCGACTTTTTGATAGGTATGCGTTGGCGTCGCCGAAAATGGCGACATGGGGGCTACTTTTTGAAGTAGCGGTTGTACAATCCCAAAAACGCCTTGCCGTGGCGGGCTTCGTCTCGGGCCATCTCGTGCACGGTGTCGTGGATGGCGTCCAGCCCCAGCGCCTTGGCACGCTTGGCCAGGTCGGTTTTGCCCAGAGTGGCGCCGTTTTCCGCCTCGATACGCATTTGCAGGTTTTTGGCGGTGCTATCCGTCACCACTTCGCCCAGCAGTTCGGCAAATTTGGCGGCGTGTTCGGCCTCCTCGTAGGCGGCCTTCTCCCAATAAAGCCCAATCTCGGGGTAGCCCTCTCTGAAAGCGACACGGCTCATGGCAAGATACATGCCCACTTCGCTGCACTCTCCGTTGAAGTTGTTGCGCAGATCGTCGATGATATCCTGAGGTACGCCTTTGGCCACACCCACAACGTGCTCGCTGGCCCAGGTCATGTCGTCACTCTGAGCGACAAACTTCTCCTTGGGGGCACGGCATTGGGGGCATCTCTCGGGGGCCTCGTCACCTTCGTAGACGTAGCCGCACACAGAACATACAAATTTCATAAGTTTGATTCTCCTTGATTGTTGTTTTGGCGCTGTATCCCTGCGCCGAGGTCAAAATTTGGTGCGGGCGGGGTTATTCCTCTTCGGGAGTGAATTCCTCGGAGCCTACTCCGCACAGGGGGCAAACTTCGGGAGGAGTGTCACCTTCGTGAACATATCCGCAAACATTGCAAATCCATTTCATGGCAGTTCTCCTTTTTTATTTGATAATAAGTAGATGATAGCATTTTTTGTGCGGTTTGTAAACAACAGAAAAATAATTTTTCAAAAAACTTGCAAAAAAACGTTGGGCAATGTACAATTAGACTATGGATCTGAACAAGCTGCTATCGCCCTTTCGTCGGGCAATAAACGACTACGGCATGATCTTGCCCAATGACAAAGTGGCCGTGGGGGTTTCGGGAGGCAAGGACAGCCTGACGCTGCTGTGTCTGCTGGCTGCCTTTCAGCGCCACTTCGGCCTGCCCTTTGAGCTGATGGCCGTCACGGTGGATATGGGCTTTGAAGAGGGGTCGTTTGCACCCGTAATGGAGCTTTGCAAGCAGCTGGGCGTGGAATACCGCATTGTCAAGACGGATATTGCGCAGATAATCTTTGACATACGCAAGGAATCCAACCCGTGCAGCCTGTGCGCCAAAATGCGGCGGGGTGCGCTAAACAGCGAGATCGTTCGGTGCGGCTTCAACAAATTGGCGCTGGGACACCACCGCAACGACGTTGTGGAAACTTTTTTGCTGAGTCTGTTCTACGAGGGGCGGCTGAGCACCTTCCAACCCGTAAGTTACATGTCGCGCAGCGGAGTGACCCTTGTCCGCCCGATGGTGTACATCGACGAACGGGACATTGCTGGCTTTGCAAAGGATCTGCCCGTTGTGCACAACAGCTGCCCTGCCAACCATCACACCGAGCGGGAGACAATGAAGCAGCTGCTGCGGGATCTGAACAAATCACACCCCGGCATAGAGGAAAAATTTGCCAACGCACTGATGCACCCCGAAAGATACAATCTGTGGACGCCTCCGCAGCATAGCGACACCTAAAGGAGAAATCTATGAGCAAAAAAAAGGAAAATCTGCCCGTGCAGGCGCAACAACCGACCAACTCGGCCGGCAACGCCGTACCGGAAAACAAGATGACTATCTACGAATACGAGCAAAAGTATACCCGCCGCCAAAACGTGAGGGGCGCCAAGCTGCTGCTGTGGATGACCGCCAGCCTTGTGGGCGTGATACTGTTTGTGTGCCTGTTCTTTTTGACAATGCGGGTGTACGAACTGAATGAATACGTCGGCTACGGTGTGGGCGCTGCGTGCATCGTGGTGTTTGTGGCAGTGTTTGTGGTGCCGCTGGTAAAAATCGTGAAAACGGGCGCATTTGTGACCAACGTGAACGCCTACACCGCCAAGGAGGCACAACGGCACAATCGCAAACTGCGCCACGACATCGCCGACAAGATAATCGATTTGACAGGCAAGGTGGAGGGCGTAGGCTGGTACGACAGCGAAGTCGTGGGGCGCATGGCAATAGCTTTGCGCACCGGCGACGAAGAAGGGCTGAAAAACACCCTCACCGAGCTGTACCAAGGCTCGGTAAAGAAAAACGCCAAGGATATGATCTTCCGCAGCAGCCTCAAATGCGCTGCCTACTCGGCCATATCGCAGACGGCCAAGGTGGATACGGCGCTGGTGATTGTGCTCAATCTGCAACTGATAAAAGACCTTGTGTTTTTGTACGGTTTTCGCCCGTCCGACGCACGCATGGCCCGCATTGTGGGCAGAGTGCTGCAAAACGCCCTGATTGCCTACGGACTGGGCGGACTGAACATCGGGCACAGCGTTGTGCAGACGATGGGCTCGGCCGTCAAGGGCATACCCATCCTTGGCAACGCCATTGCCGCCATTGTGGACAGCAGCGTGCAGGGGCTGGCTAACGGCACCCTGACCACCGTGATCGGCTACCAGACAATAAAGTACCTCACTACCGAGTATCGCCTGCAAAACATTTTGGACGGCATAGACGTGGGCGAAACGCAGGAAGAGCTTGTGGAGGCCTGCGACGAGCTGGAACAGGAGCTTAAAAACAAAAAGCGCACCACTGCAAAGGCGGCAGTGTAGCCGGCCACACGCAAGGCGGTTCGTCACAACTCTCGCTTGGCGTTACCATACGTGCAAGCACGAATGGAACCAACGCCGCTCGGTTGTTCCTCTCCCACACAAGTTTCGTACCTCAACTTGTGCGGGGACCCTATACTGCGCAACCGACCCCTACGGGGCGCAAGCGCAGCCTTGGCCGGGCTACTAAGGAAGGCACTGCACGTGCCTTCATTTTTTATACTTCGCCGGGGTCTCCCATATTTTAAGGTGTACGGGCGCACATAATTCCCACTGCGCCCTCTCGTGGTTGCTACCAACACCACACTGTGGTGATTGGTTTAACGCACCACGCCCACAGCACCCCGGGGCGGACTGCAATCTCGGCGCAGGTCCGTGATTGCAGGTGTTTAGTTGAAAGCTTTCCGACCAAACGCACCTCGCCGGTGGGGCAAGTTGGAGAAGATTGCAACCTGAATAATGCACCGTTTGGGTTTGGTACAATTTACCACTCTGCGGATACGATCTGATTGCGCCACGCAACATTTTTGCAACGCCCAAAACAATCGCAAATGCAAAGCCTGCCGAAGATTTTCGGGAGGCTTTTTTGCGCAAAAGGGAAAATTTTGTCATATTGCGGCGGAAAGTGGCATTTATTATAGCAAAAACGTCGGAGCATCAGATGAAAGAGTATATTTGCGAGCGTGTGCTGGACATCGCCGACTACCTTATCCGACACAAGTGCACCGTCCGCACCGTGGCAGACGTGTTTTGCGTGAGCAAATCCACCGCACACAAGGACCTATCCGAGCGCCTGCCGCAAATCGACAAACAACGCTACCGCCGGATTTGTGACATACTGACGGACAATTGGAACGTCCGCTACCTGAGGGGCGGCGAGGCCACCAAGCACAAATATATGCAAAAATAGCCCACCGACGGCGCAAAAAAGTGTTGGCGTGTGACAAAAAAAACGACTTGAAATGTTGTTGTTTCAAGTCGTTTTCGATGTTGTTTTGCACAAAAATAGCGGAATGGGGTGGGGATTTTTACAAATTTTGTATAGAAAAAATTGCTATTTTGGTTGCGCCAGTGTTGCAATTGCGCTTTTGCCAAAGGGCGTTGCGGCTATCGGTGTGCACTGCCCAACTTGACGTACGCAGCCTTGTTGCCCTGCCCTCTACCAACGGTTGACGGCGTGCTCGCAAAAGGCCACAAAGGGCGGAATGGTCAGCTTGGTGCCGTCGTCCAGCACTATGTAGCCGCTCCACCTGCCAAACAGCTGATGGCATCTGTTGTGCACCCACAGCATATCCGTTTTGGTAAAGTTGTCAAAAATGGGCTCCACCTTGAAAACAAAACGTTCGTCGTCGTCGATGTAGCGATAGCTGTCGCCCAGCTTTATCTCCTGCACCTCGCCCAGCTTGTACATTTTGTTGTCGTAGAAAAAGGCGTTTTCGGTGGCGGCGGACGTGTTGCCGAAGCCCCAACCGATGTTGAAGCCGAAGCTTTTGCCGTCGACGTTGGTGCCGCCGTTGCCCCACACCCATTTGTGACGATAGGGCCACACACCTCGCCCCCAATCCAACAGGCCAAAGCCGTTGGAGATCTGATAGGCAACTTCGCCTATGCGGACGTAGCCGTTGACGACAAAGCAATTCTCCTTGTAGTTGAGATACCACTGTTTGCGCTTGGCAAAGGGGGTGGCAATCACTATTTTTTCCTTGTTTTTGCCCACATTGGTCAGCATCAGGTTGATTTCGGCCTTGACACCGTAGTAGTCGTTGGCGGTAAAGGCAAGTCGGCGGAATTTGTCGGTCGTCTCGAACTGCACATGCAGATTGCGAGAAAAGTACTGCACCACGTTGGCCACCTCGGGATTGGTGGGCATTTTGCGCTTGAATGAGCGTTTGGCCGGAGCAAGTTTGCCTATCGTGTGCCTGTCGCCCGTGGCCAGATCCAGCAAAGTGGCCTGCGCCTGCATGGCATAGGACACGTGCCCCAACGTAAGTTGAAGCACATAGCGTCCGTCAAAATGTATCTGATAGAAATCCCATTCCTTGCAGCGAGGGGAGCGCATCAGCTTTTTGTCCAGCACAAAATTCATGTGGCGGGCATAGCCGGAAGCCGTCATCCTGCCCCGTGCGTCCAGCACCTGTTGAGTAGAAAGATTTTCTTGCATATGTCAGTTTTTGCTTTTGCTTGCGCCAAACAGGGCAAGTAGACGTATCAACAGGTCCAAAATCTGCACATACAGGTACACCAAGCCCGTTGTGAGGCAGTAGGCCAATATCCACTCGTACTTTTTGTCGGCGCCCGCCTGCACCATATAGTCGATGTTCTGGATATCCATAAACACCGTGATGGAGCCGAAAATCACGCAAAACAGCGCCATACCTGCCTGTGCGCCCAGCAACACAAGGGGGTTATCCGTTGCGGCGGAAATAAAATACACTATCGGGGCGCAGATCAGCTCTACCAGCAAAAAGCTGATGACGGCTATCAACAGCCCCAGCGCAAAACGGTTGCTTATGCGCACGCCCAGCGACTTGTACAAAATCAGACACACGGAAAACACAATGCCCGTGCCCAACAGCGCCGCCAACGATACGCCCGGCAACACCAGATTGAGCATGCCTGCCATCACACCGAGAAACAATCCCTGCGTGACGCTGTACAGCGGGCCCACAAATGCCGCCGCCCTGACGTTGAAAAACATAATGATGGAACCGACGGCCATCACCACCGCTGCCACGCCCAAAATGGCCAAGCCTATCACGATGCCCGTCATCAGTTGGTCGCCCGTCATCTCGCCCGCAAGCACGTTGTAGACGGTTCGCCACAAGATGACTTCCGTTATCACGGCCACGCCGATGGTGAGCAAAATGAGCAGGGCGCTTTTAAGCGTGACGCCCTTATAGGTTGCGGGGGTGACCTCCACGGCCATCTCGCCCCGTGCGCTTTTGCGTGCCCAACGCCGCATTGCGGGGTTGCCATACATTCCGTTCATAAAGCACCTCCTTTGTCTGCGGGGGCGTTCCCCCACATTTCGGTTGACGTACACAGTATATCATATAAGTTGAAGTTTAGCCATACTTTTGACTAAATTGTTTGACAAAACGTCAAATTGTATCCCTGCCGAGCGCACAAAAATGGGCGCAAATTGCGCCAACGCCGCATTTTGAGACGGAAATATCTATTTTACTTGACAAATTTTTGCGCTAAAACTACAATGAAATCACTACGGAAAACGGAGATATACTATGGCAGAATTGACAATGGACAAGCTGGTAAATCTGTGCAAGGGCAGAGGCTTTGTGTATGCCGGAAGCGAAATTTACGGCGGTCTGAGCAACTCGTGGGACTACGGCCCGCTGGGCGTAGAACTGAAAAACAACATCAAACAGGTGTGGTATCGCAAGTTTGTAAAGGAAAATCCCCTCAACGTGGGGCTGGACTCGGCAATATTGATGAACCCCAAAACCTGGGAGGCAAGCGGCCACATTGGCGGTTTCAGCGATCCGCTGATCGACTGCAAGGGCTGCAAAACAAGATATCGTGCGGACGATTTGATAGAGGAATATCAAACCAAGCACAATTTGCCCTCTACCGTGGCCTCCATGACCAACGAGCAGATGAGCGACTACATTGCGGAGCATCAGATACACTGCCCCGCCTGCGGCAAGTGCGACTTTACCCCCATACGCAAATTTAACCTGATGTTCAAAACGTTTATCGGCGTGACGGAAAACAGCACCTCGACGGTGTACCTCCGCCCGGAAACGGCACAGGGCATATTTGTCAATTTCAAAAACGTGTGCCGCACCACTCGCAGAAAACTGCCCTTTGGCATTGGCCAGGTGGGCAAGTCCTTCCGCAACGAGATAACCCCGGGCAACTTTATCTTTCGCATAAGAGAATTTGAGCAGATGGAGCTGGAATTTTTCTGCAAGCCCGGCACCGATCTGGAATGGTTTGAATACTGGAAAAACTTTTGCAAACAGTGGCTGCTGTCGCTGGGCATGAAGGAAGAAAATCTGCGCCTGCGGGACCACGACAAAGAAGAATTGTGCTTTTACAGCAAGGCCACGACCGACTTTGAAGTGAAGTTTCCCTTTGGCTGGGGAGAACTGTGGGGTATCGCCGACCGCACCGACTACGACCTGACACGCCACAGCGAAGTGAGCGGCGAAACGCTGGACTACACCGACCCCATCACGGGAGAGCGCTTTGTGCCCTATGTCATCGAGCCGAGCCTGGGCGCCGACAGAGCTTTTTTGGCGTTTTTGACCAATGCCTACGATGAGGAAGTTGTGGGCGAGGGCGACACCCGTATTGTGCTGCACCTCCACCCGGAGCTGGCACCCGTCAAGGCCGCCGTGTTGCCGCTATCCAAAAAGCTGGCCGAGCCTGCCACTGCGCTGTACAACGACCTGCTGAAAGAGTTTGTTTGCGACTACGACGAGGCGGGCAGCATAGGCAAACGCTATCGCCGTCAGGACGAAATTGGCACCCCGTTTTGCATAACGGTGGATTTCGACACCGAAAACGACAAGTGCGTCACCGTGCGGGACCGCGACACCATGCAACAGGAACGTGTGCCCCTGGACCAATTGAAAGACTACCTCAAAAAGAAAATTTACATCTATTGATAACCGGCGAGGCGCCCAAGCGCCTCGCTTTTTTTGACTTATGCGCACCTTGCCACACCTCGCCGATGAGGCCGCCTCGCCGGTGAGGCCTCCTCGCCGGTGGGGCGAGTTGGATAGGATTTGTAATCTTGTTGATAAATAACGCAAAACTTGCTTCTGTTTGTGCAAATTTCTAAATCGCCGCATTGGTATTGCAAAAAACTGTCGCAAGCCCAAAAGCCTGCGACAGTTTTGTTGACTATCAGATATCAATTTGTTGTGGGAGTTACGTCATAAATCACATTTCCACATAATTGTAGTACCCGCATTTGGTGCAAGTGTTATTCTCGTCATACTCGCACGGCTCCTCTGTCTCATAATCGCAGTCATAACATCTTGCAATGTGACGGCCGTTTCCCAACTGTTCATAGTAACAATAGTGTTCATGATGGTATCCACACACGGTGCAATCGTAGTTTTTGTCGTAAGTATGTTGCCCAGAAACATCATTCAAACAAACGCTGCAATAACCACTGTGACCGTAATCACCCTGATGCCATTTGGAAACGACATGCTTGTGCTCGGGTGCTTTGCAATAGATGCAAACGCCATTTTCAAACGTACATGACTCGGTGCTTGAAAAAGTGCAAGCGCTGCAAGTCATTTTGTGTTGGTTACTATATTTTCTTCCCTTTTGATAGTTCGTCCAAGTGTGCTCGTGGTCCATGACGCCGCATATCTTGCAGGTATTGTTGCTGTCAAAGTCGTGAGACTCCGATATATAGGTGTTGCATTTTTTGCACATGCCGCTGTGACGACCATATTCAGATATGTTCCAATTGTCGCACTCGTGCCAGCAGCGGGCGGCACCACAGCCGTCACACTTGTTTTCGTCCTTCTCATAGGTATGGTCAAAGTACCACTCGGCTCCGCAATCGGGGTCCAAACAAACCAATTTGTGATTTAGGCCGTCTACATAGACATAATTTTCATAGTCGAAAGTGTGATGATCATGTTCCTTTTCTCCGCACTTTATGCAAACGCCGTTTTCAAATGTATGGTCTTCACGAGTATGGTTCCAACAGCCACATTCGCAGTTGAGGTAATGGCCGTACATCCAATTTTCTTCGCCAGCAGTGTGCTCTACTTTGGTTGGTACGGTGTACTTGTGAGTGTGATTGCTACTGCAGTTTACTTCGCATACGGTGCATATGTCATCGGCGCCAAGGGTATGAGCCATTTCAACTTCAGAACCGCACAAAGTGCAGGCCATTCTGTGATAGAATTCTCTGGCGAGGATAACTTCATAGTTATGCGTGTGTTCGGGCAGGTCGTCGAACTCGATAACCGTATTGCCGAACGTTGTGTTGTAAGTTTCGGTATCCCAACCGGAATCGGGGTCAACGTACATCTTTTCTATTTCGGTGCCGTTGAAGGTGATTTCCACCTTGTTGAAGCAGAGCAAATCGCCATCAATAACTACTTCCAAATCGGTGGCAACATATTTGCCTGCGGCGCTGTCAAATTGGAATTTCTCATATTGATCGACAAACACTATGTAATAAAGAGTCGTCAATTTTATATAAGGGATATAGTAGTACTTTATTTCGTAGTACTCCATCTTGTCGGCCAAAACCTTGTACGTTTTGCCACCGATTGACGAAGATATATACATATGACCGTCATCGTCATATTCCATCGAATCCGGTTCGGAATCAGGTTCTGTCGAGCCATAAACGCCTTTGGCAGTGATTTTGACATCGCTGAATCCCATGTCCGTTTGATATGTTATTGTGTAGTTGTTGATACCTTTCAACAAAAGAGCTTCTTGCCACTGTTCCTCGCTGACCTGACGGCTGGCTGTGGTCTCTTTGGTATAGCCGCAAACGGAGCATTTGCCGTCCGTGCCGAATGTGTGGGGCACTTTTTCCACTATTTCGTCCTGATGGGCTTGACAACGCACCACGTTCCAATGGTACATGGAGCTTGTGGCATAGTAGGTGGAAAGCTCGTGCGTGTGGAAAAAGGGAATTTCTACAACGGTATTGTTAAAGTTGGTAAAGCGATACAATTCGCCCTCTTGCGCATCTCCCTCGCCGCTCATTGCATTCAGCTCTGCCGTGTAGATTTGATCGCCCACAAACTTGAAGGAAAGGCCGCTATCCTCGTTGACATAGCTTTGGGATTTGGCGTCCCATTTGAGGTCGGCAAAACTTGCGATAACATCTGCCATTTCTTCTGCAAACTCCCCAAGTTTGTCCAGCGCTTCGTCGTATATTTGCGGTTCATATTCAAAGCTGTATGCTCCTGATAATTGTACACCTCCAATGCTTATCGGATCGGAAATGTCGGCGTTTTCGTAGAATTCTTGCACTGTACGCTCGTCTTCAGCTCTACCAGAAAGCAGATAACCATCGACCTGTACCACCTCGGTGCCAACAGGTCTGTTGGCGCTTTTGTTCAGAAAAACAGCCGTGAAATTTGTGGACTTGGCAAAAGACTCTATCGCCTTGTCCCACTGCGCTGCCGTGACGCTTGTGTTGTAGTTGATTTTTGCGTCGTCCTGATAGCCGCAAACGGTGCAACGGCCGTAATCGTTGAATTGGTGGGCCGCTACGTCGCTTTTTTCGGTGGTGTGCTCGCAAAGGGCTGCGTGCCAATGGTTGGTTTGGTCGCTCCACCAGCTTTGCGTGTAGGTGTGTTGATGGTCGCTGGGCTCCTGTTGCGGCGGCAGCGTGGTGCCGTCATATCCGCATACAGTGCACTTGCCGTCATCGCCATAGACGTGCGCCGCCTTGCCGGAAGTTTGGTCGGTGTGCTCGCATGTGGCGGGGTGCCAGTGGTCGGTTTCGTTCCAGGTCCATCCATCCGAAAAGGTGTGTTGATGGTCGCTTGGCTGCTGCGGTGTGCCGTTGCATGCTGCCAACAGACATGTGGACAGCGCAAACACTATCGCCAACGCCAAACAAAAAATCTTGCTTGTCTTGTTCAAATCGAGTACCTCCTTGAAGTGATACGCAAACTTGTTGCTCCATTGAGTATACCCCCCCCCCGCAGGCATTTGTCAAGAAATATTTTATATTTAATATACAATTAAATCTTATACAATTCCGCTATTCTCCCGTCGCCCGTGCGCAGGGCGGGGCAAAATTTTGGCAAGTTGGTGCAAGCGAATTGCCAAGCGGGCGCAAATTTGCTACAATAGGATAGATGTTTTTTGCAGGAGCAACGCTATGGATATAAATCAAAAAATCACCGAAGAACTTAACGTGGCAAAGTGGCAGGTGGACGCCGCCGTGTCGCTCATCGACGACGGCAACACGATACCCTTTATTTCGCGCTATCGCAAGGAGGCCACAGGCCAGCTAAACGACGAACAATTGCGCAAGTTGGACGAGCGGCTGACCTATCTGCGCAACCTTCAAGACAAAAAGGCGCAGGTACTCAAAAGTATCGACGAGCAGGGCATGCTTACCGAAGAGCTGCGCACGCAGATCGAGTCGGCCGAAACGCAAGTGGCCGTGGACGACCTGTACCGCCCATATCGCCCCAAACGCCGCACCCGTGCCACCATCGCCAAAGAAAGAGGGCTGGAAGCGCTTGCCAACATCATTTTGTTGCAGGCAACAACGGATATCGCCGCCGACGCACAGCGCTTTGTGGACGCCGACAAGGGCGTGACAACTGCCGACGAGGCCATCGACGGGGCGCTGGACATCATTGCCGAGCTGATAAGCGACAACGCCGTGTATCGCACCGCCATACGAGACCTGACCTTGCGGCTGGGCAAGCTGACATCCACCGCCAAAAAGCCGGAGGAAAAAACCGTCTACGACAACTATTACAGCTACGAGGAACCGCTGGAAAAAATCCAGGGGCACCGTGTGCTTGCCGTGAACAGGGGCGAGGCGGAAAAGGTGCTGACCGTCAAGGTGGCCGCCCCCACCGAGTTGATCGCCGACTACCTGGTGCGGCACGTTGTCACCCGCAAAAACGACCAGACCGAACCGCTGCTGCGCAGAGCCGCCGCCGATAGCTACGACAGGTTGATCGGGCCCACCATCGCCACGGAAATACGCAATATGCTCACCGAAAAGGCCGAAGAAAGCGCCATTGCCGTGTTTGGCAAAAATCTGCGGCAGCTGCTTATGCAACCGCCCATCGTGGGCAAGGTGGTGCTGGGCTGGGACCCCGCCTTCCGCACGGGCTGCAAGCTGGCCGTTGTGGACGGCACGGGCAAGGTGCTGGATACGGCGGTTATCTACCCCACGGCGCCCACCACTCCCGAAAAAATCGCCAAGGCCAAGCTGACGCTGATCGGCCTCATCAAAAAGTACAATGTGTCGCTGATTTCGCTGGGCAACGGCACCGCATCGAGAGAAAGCGAGCAGATCATTGTGGACCTGCTGAAAGAAACGGGGCTGCCCGTGCAATATGTGATTGTGAACGAGGCGGGCGCAAGCGTCTACTCTGCAAGCAAGCTGGGCAGCGAGGAGTTCCCTCAATTTGACGTGGGACAGCGCAGCGCCGCCAGCATCGCAAGACGGTTGCAGGACCCATTGTCGGAATTGGTGAAAATCGACCCCAAATCCATCGGCGTGGGGCAATATCAGCACGATATGAACCAGAAAAAGCTGGGCGAGGCGCTTGTTGGCGTGGTGGAGGACTGCGTGAACAGCGTGGGCGTGGATCTGAACACCGCCAGCGCACCGCTGCTGCAATATGTATCGGGTATCAACACCGCCATCGCCAAAAATATCGTCACCTACCGAGAAAAGCACGGCCGCTTTACCGACAGAAAACAGCTGCTGGACGTGGACAAGCTGGGCGCAAAAGCCTTTGAACAGTGCGCAGGATTTTTGCGTATCACGGGTGGAGACAACTTTTTGGACGCCACCGCCGTGCACCCCGAAAGCTACGAGGCTGCCCTCAAATTTATGCAAATACAGCACATTTCGCCGCAAAACGTGGGCAATCTGACGGGACTGAGCAAGACGTCGATTGATTACGGCAAGCTGGCCGCCAAACTGAACGTGGGCGAGCTGACCCTGAAAGACATCGTGGCCGAGCTGGAAAAGCCCGCCCGTGACCCCCGCGAGGAAATGCCCAAACCCATCCTGCGCAGCGACGTGCTGGAAATGAAGGACCTGAAAGAGGGCATGATACTGAAAGGCACCGTGCGCAACGTGATAGATTTTGGCGTGTTTGTGGATATCGGCGTGCATCAGGATGGCTTGGTGCACATATCGCAGCTATCCAAAAACAAGTTTGTAAAACACCCGCTGGAAGTTGTGAAGGTGGGCGACATTGTGGATGTGAAGGTGCTTTCGGTGGACCTCAACAAAAAGCGCATTGCCCTCACGATGAAATTTTAGCAACACGACATAAATCGACGACCGTCTCCCACATTGGAGACGGCCGTTTTGTTTGTGCATGATTGAAAAATCTGCCTCGAAAAACCACCTCGGGCTATGGCTTGGGTGATACCCCCCCAACGTGCCTCATCGGCAAGGTGCGGCGAGGTGCGGTGCGAAATATCAATTTTTCTTGGAGACCAACATATCCGACACTAATGCACGGTTGTAGGCAAGCAACTTGTCGTTGACAAGCCTGTTGAAGTCGTTGTTGGCAGATGTGGCAAAGTCGCACATAAATATGGGCATGTGCTGCAACCAATTGTCAATATGGGGGTGGGTGATCATCTTGTAGTTGTGATCCTTGGCTTTGCTTAGCAGCGACCAACAACTGATTGTTTGCCACGGGTCGTCGAAATTGGGCGTTGTATTGACCTGCATAACCCTGAAAGCGCCATCCAACACGTCGGCACGCTGCTCCACCGTTGCGCATTGCTCGTCCAGCTTGGCGGCAATGGCGTCGGTATCCATGCGGTTGATCCAAGGGGAGTAGAGTGTGTTGGGGCCGCAATAACATTTGCCGACGTATTTGCTTGTTTTCACGTCGAAAAATTGTTTGTCGAAATCTGTGTTTGTGCCCACAGCAACCACCACTGCGCCACCCTTTGTGCCCTGTTGCGTGACGGTGTTGTAGGTGAGGCTAGGCAGCGGCACGTTTTCGTAGGGGATAACGTCGTCGAGAGTTTGACCGTTGTAGCGTACGGAAAAGATTTGGTCCATCATTTGAGAATAATCGGTGCCTTCGCCGTACATAAGTTGCAATTCTATCACCACAATCTCGCCATTGTTGGCCTGCAAAAAGCGTATCACATCCTGTATGTAGATGTCTATCGGGCCGTCCAGCAGTGCGTGGCTGCCATACCAGCGGTTGTTGAAATAGGAACACTTGATGTGCAAAAATCGCACCCCCTGACACAGCTGCTCGTAGATGGTTGACGCTTGCGTTTTGGTGTATCTGTACGCCAGCCCCGGCACCATGTTGTGCAACAGACGGGTGGAATTGCGCACCTCTCCGCTGAAACCGTTGTTGCCCTGCAATGCGTAGGTGTTGGCGTCGTGGGCGCCCAGCAATGCCAGCTTGACCACGGGCGGATCGGCCTCGGTGATGTTGTCGATACACGAATGGACAGATGTGTAGGCGCAGTCGGCGCTGACCTCGCCCTCGTGCAGGGATCTACTGTGGCAGGCAATAGCCAACGATACCACCAACACCAAAAGTGCGGCGCAGGCTATGCAAAAAGCTATCGTGTTGCTTTTGGAAAATCTCATACAAGTACATTATAGCACATTTGCTGTCCTTTTCATAGAGGGCAAAGGCCGTTTGAGCAAAATAATTTCGGGGGATTTTTTTTACAAAATTTCTCTCAAAATTTTGTTTTAGAAAAATGTTGTTGCGACAAAGAAAAAAAAGGTGCACTATCGGCAGTATTCTGCTACGAAAACGCACCCATGGCTAAAAAATCCGCCCCCATGGTGGCAAAATGGGCTGTCAGTGCAGCATTTTGTAGATTTCTTCGGCGGCAAGGCGTGCCTTGACAACGGGCACAGACGGATCAATTGGCAGGCAATAGAACTGCTTGTCGTTATCGCCGAAGCCTATCACGTCGCCAAGCTCGTACCACAAAAAATCGGCAATGATCGAGTAGGACGTCTTGGCGGAGTGAAAGTAGTCCAGCGTGCCGTCGTCGGATGTCAGGCGAAAGCCCTCTGCCGTGTGGGTGAGGTGGCCGTCGCCGATGTCGTAAACCGCCTTGGTGCCCCGCACTGCATAGATGTGCACGTCGGCTTCCAGCCGGTAGTCGCCGCTTTGCAGCTGATTGCGCACACATTGCCGCTGCCAGGCAAACCAATCGGGGATGTGCTCTATCTCGGTGGGGCCGTCCACTGCGTGCATGCGCCCCTGCTCGGTCAATTCGTAGACCTTGTGGCAGTTGCCGCACACAAGCGTTGTGCCTTTGCCCAGCGTTTGCCCCTCGCTGCCGCAACAGGGACACTTGTACAGCACACGTTCCAGATGGTCCGCCCTGAAAGGCTCGCTCACGATGACGTTGTGCTGCTGTTGGTGGCGGAAGTTGTCAAATCCAAAGCCCTCTGCCAGCACTTTGTTGATTTGCTCCACGCTCATCTCGGCAATCTGCTTGGGCGAAAGCAGATATTGCATGGTGGCGGATACGTCCACCTGACGCAGCTGCAAGCCGTTGTACAGCGGGTCCCGCAAAAAGTTGCCGTAGGTGGTCACCATCACCACGGGCACGCCAAAAAGCTTGATACTTTTGCCCAGACCGTAGGGCAGCGTTGTTGTGGTGCCGTCGATGCTGTACCCCGCCTCGGGATACAACAACACCGAGGTGTGCAGCTTGTCGAAACAATATTTCATGCTGCGCACCAGCTTGGGGTCGGTGACAAATTTTGCGGTGGGTATGCACCCCAACGCCGTAAGCAGGCCTCTTTTGCCCACAAAGGCGTCGTAGGTGGCCACGATGTTGAACCACCTCGGCAATATGCGCTGGGCAATTTTTAGATCGAGAAAACTGCTGTGATTCATCAAAAACAGGCAGTTCTGCCCCTTGGCGAGGGCCTCCATACCTTTGCTTTCGCAGTGGAAATGCAGTTTTTTCAGCTCTCTTGCGCACACGGCGTTTACCAAAAAGCGCAAAAAGCGGCTGGGACGGCGCACCTTGACGGGCTTTTCGGCGGGAAGCGCCATAACTTGCCGATAGGATAGTTTTTTGATTTTGATTTTCAACGGACACCTCGATAGGGTCAAAAACGGAGCGAGTGTTCGCTCCGTCTATCATTTGCAGTAGGATTTATATGCGTGAAATCAGTCGGGCTGCGCCTCGGCGGATTGCTGCTCCTTGCGTTTGCGGCACACTCTTGCGCAGACAGCCTCCGTCACCACCACGCATACCGTGTGGAACAGCGCTGCCGCAATGGGTATCGCCCACAGCTCCGTCAGGTCCACGCCGAATTGGTAGGCGATGGGCACCGCCAACCACAGTGCAAGCGTCAGAATGTACCCCGTGATGTGCAACACAAACATGGGCACGATAACGCCGAATGTGCGCACATTGCCCGTGTCGCTACGGGCGCCGATCCCCGCAAACAAAAAGGACAATCCCCGCACCTTTATGCGGCGGAAATACTTCGGGTCCAGCTTGGAAAAGCGTTGGCGCAACGGTACAAGCAACCCCGTGCACACGGAGCAGGCAAGCGTTGCAAATACTACGATAAAAATAAGCCAAGGTTCGTTCATAACAATCTCCTGAGCCTAATTGTAGCGCAAAATGACGATTTCGACAACCTTTTGGACGGACATTGAGCAAAATTTTGCACAAAACGGCGCAAGATCACTTGTGCTGCCCGTTGGTGAGGTCGTTTGGGATATCGGCGGACGAGGGGTCGGGCGTATCGGCCGCTTGCTGCGAGGGCGTGGCGTCGCAAACACTTTCGGTGGCGTTCTCGACAACGTCCGCAACACTCTCGGCAACATCTTCGGACACATCTTCGGCGGCGCTATCGGCGATCTCCACATCGGCGTTGATCTCTGCCAGCTTGGCCTCACGGAAACGCTTGTTTTCTCTGCGGACGAAATAGGTGGGCACAAAGCCGACGGCCGCCACCACCGCCGCAAACAAAAACAGCTCAAAGGGATAGACGTGGTCGCCCATCTTGTAGACGCCGGCCTGTTGCGGTATGGGGAAGTAGCCTTGTGCAGGAGCAACGTCAAATTGCTGCACCGTGGGGCCGAAGCCGTCGATGATGAGGGGACAGAATATGCTGGCAATGATCATGGGCAAGGTGACGAAAATGATGATGCGCACTCCCTGAAAACAGCCGGCCTTTTCGGCGGGGGTGTAGTCTCGGGCGGTGGCGTTGAACAGCCCTGCCGACAGCAGCGATGCGCCCTCTACCAGGGTGCCGCCCAAGATAAACAGCACATACACCGCAGCCATGTTGTTGTGCACGTATTTGATGAGGTACACCAGCACGCCGCCCAACACTCCTGCCGCCGCCACGGGGTAAAAGAAAACTTCCTTGCCGAACTTGTCCATAAGTTTGCCGCCTGCGACGGCCATGCCGGCCGAAAGTAAAATCACGGCGGCCAGCGGCAGCACAAAGCCGTCGCCAAAGCCAAGCGTGTATTGCAACAACATTATCATATAGGGCTGCCACAACTGCATTGCCAATCCGGAGAGCATCATGCCAATCAGGCAGATGTAGATCATTTTGTGCTTTTTGACGTTTTTGGGGCGGAAGCCGTACACCACCTCCGACAGGTATCTGCCCGACTTGTCCGGTTGCAGGGTGGGGCTGTCCCTCAGCAAAAACAGGCCCGCCACGCCCGAAAGCGCCGTCATGCCGCCCAACAAGACGAAGAACAGCGACCAATGACCGCTTTCGGTGAGGCCGTTGAAGCCCACAAATATTATCATGAGCGCCGCAACGGGCATGATGGACAGCACCACATCCACAAAGCCTCGGTTGGTGATGTCGGTGACGTCCGTCACCCAGCTGCTGAATGCTGCGTCGTTGGATATGGAGCCGAACACTGTCATGACGCAATCCATGATGACAAATATCGCCACCACCCACACTACGTCCGCCTCGGCAAAGTGCTCGTCGCCGAAAAACGCAAAGGACGCCGTGACCAAACCCCAGATGATGTAGCCCCAGCTGATAAATATCTTGCGCTTGCCTAACCTGTCGGACAGCACCCCGCCGAAAATTGTGACCAATGCGGCCACCACTGCGCTTGCCGCCACCGTTGCGCTGGTTGCCCAGCCGTTGGTGGTGATTTGCTTTTGAATATAGGTGGAAAAATACATGTTTTCCACCATCCAGGCCAGCTGCCCCATCAGGCCGAAAATGATAATCGACGACCAGATGCGTGCGCCCAGCTTGTTGGATTTTTTGACAACGATTTCGCTCATGTTGCGCCCCTTTGTGATAATACATACAGTATATCACACGGCGGCAAAATTTTCAATAGCGAGTTTGCCGACGGCAAGTTGACGGGTTGGCAAGCGTTGGCCAACACATCCCGCATAAAGACAAAACCGTGTTTTGCAAAAAATCAAAAAAAGATTTTTCTGTAAAAAAACAGGCCCCAGGGCCCGCTTTTTTGTTGTGTTTGGTTATTTTGATTGTTTTCTCAACTTTGTGACGTCGGCAGGTTCGCTGAGAGAAACATCGTATTCCAAATGATATGTGTATGTTTCCTTGCCGTCGTAGATACCCACAAACTTTATATCGCTTATTTTGCCGTCAGCCACTTTGAAGCTGTAAGTTGCCGTGCCTCCGGAAAGTTCTCCGGAGGCGTCTGTATAGTCAAATGCATACCAACCGTCCTTCAATTTGATTTCATCAAAATTTGCACGGGCCAATATAGCAAGAATGGAGTCCAAGCCGCATTCATAAAAAGCTGCTTCACTGTAATTTTTGGCATATTGCGCACCATAATCATACTCACCGTTAAACTTCCAAGTACCTGATTGATCACTTCCATACGAAAGCCACGTGTCGCCGTCTTTTACAATATATGACTCTTGGCCGGATCGCTCGCTTCCGTTAATTTCGTTTGACCTTTTTTGATAGAACCTCACCTGATCATAATCCGCCGCAAAATCCATGGCCGTTGACTCGGAATAAGTTCCCGCATCATCTTCAACAAGAAATTGCCATGCGATCTTGATATTTTTTTCAAACAAGGCATTTTTCGTGTCCCTGATAATTTTGTTGAGCTCTTCCTTCGAGGAAATCTTTTGCGTTTCCTCAACAACCTCGTCAGGGTCTCCCTGCGGTGAATCTTTTTCCGATATCGGCGTGCATGCGGCCAATGCAAACAGCGCACACATTGTCAAAATGGTAATGAGCAAAAATGTAACAAATTTTTTCATAAGTGTACCTCCTTATCTAATGTATACATTATATAATGTCGCCATTTCATTGTCAAGAGATTTGAAAAATGTTTCGCGAAAAATACAATTGACTACTAAACGAAATAGAATTGCCCCGCTGTTCAGGTGTGAGGCAAACTACCGCTATCGGCAAAACTGCAAAAAAAACAGGAAAGCTTGTTTATGCTTGCATAAGGTGATTTAGGGGCCTATCTATACATTATATAATGTAGACGTCTATATGGGCGGAATAAAATTTTATATAATGTGTACATTATCTTATGTGGAGGTCAGTATGAAACTGAGAGTATTGGACATCTTGCAGGAAAAAGGCAAAACAAAATATTGGCTGTACATACAATTGGGACTTAGCTACCAAAATTTCAACAGGCTGGTAAACAACGAGACGGGCGGCATAAAATTTGAAAATATGAAAGCGCTGTGCGACATATTGGAGTGCACACCCAACGACTTGTTCGAGGAATACCACACGGCACAAAAGTGACAAGTTGTGGCGTTTAACGGCTAATCTTGCACTATTTAACGGGCAATATTTGCCCTTTTTTTGTTTGCCGTAAGATGTGCAAAAAAACGTCCGTGTGTGTTCGGTGAGTCGTCCGCTGCGTCCGATAGCAAGGGCAAGGGCGATGTTTTTTTTAGCACGATGGAATTGATAAGTTCGTCCGAGCAAATGCAAAAAAGTTCCGTAAAAAGTGTTGGAATGTAAGTGATAAAAAATATAAAACAACATCAGATAAATTTGTATCTGCGCTTGTGTAGTCGGTGACTCGCAGAGATAACAGAAGGGGCTGTCGCAAGTGGACAAAATTCACTTACGGCAGCCCCTCTTTTTGAGTGTTTTTACAAATTAACAGGGTTT
>CANPXV010000012.1 GCA_947586855.1 uncultured Clostridia bacterium | reverse complement strand
TGGAGATAGCGTGAGTCGAACACGTGACCTCTTGAATGCCATTCAAGCGCTCTACCAACTGAGCTATACCCCCATTGCACAATACAGTATATCATTTTGCGGCGCCGTTGTCAATCACCTGCAAACAGATTTTCGCAATGCTTTGCAAAGTTTTGTTACAAACGCCACGTCCTCCTTCCAATTCCCCAAAGGGGCATAAAATTGCCCGATTGCGGCAAAATATGCGCAAGGGAGGACATTATGCAAAAGGAAAACTCAGCAAAACAACAAAAAGTGGATTTTATTGTGGGAGTTATCGTGTTTACCGTGGCGATGGCGCTGCTGGTGTGGCTGATAATCGGCTTTGGCAGGGCGCTGACGGGCGGCAACAAGCCCATCAACAGCGGAGTTATTTCCGCAGAGGGCGATGCCGTGCGCGGCACCGAGCGCATCTACACCTACACGCCCGATGGCAACATACCCGACGGCGCCGAAATCGTGTGGTATGTGGACGGCGAAAGGGTGGAAAAAAGTACCTACACCGACGGGCAGCCGCTGACGCTGCACTACACTCCGCAGCACGCCGGCCAAAGCCGCATAGAGGTTGCGGCGGGCAACTACGCCCAAAGCCTCACCGAGACGGTTTACGCACCGCACCTCACCATAACTGCGCCCAACCTCACCATAACCTACGGCGACGAAATGCCGCAGCTGCTGTGCACCGCCGAGGGCTTTGTGGGCAACGAGGGAGCCGATTTTTGCTCCGATTGTTGCCAGGTGGAGGGCGCCGACAAGGTGGGAGTGTATCGCATTGCAGTGCACTACTGCAACGAGAACTATCAAACGGAGTGCATCGAGGGCACGCTTACCGTGCTGCCCCGACGTTTGACGGTGGACAACTGCCCCGAAAAGGTATATGACGGCAACGGCGTGCTTTGTGCCCCAACGCTGCAAATAGGCGGCGTGCTGGCAGGTGACGACGTGTCCGTGCAGTGCGACAATCTCTACTTCGACAACAAAAACGTCGGCGAAAACAAGCAGGTGCTGCTGACGGCCACGCTGGTGGGCGCCGACGCCGAAAACTATCTGCTGCCGGACTTTGCGCAGGGCAGGATCTTGCCCAAAAGCGTGTCGCTGCAAGGGCTTACGGTGCAAAACAAGCTATACGACGGCACCACCAAGGCCACCGTGGACAATCCCGGCACGCTGGTGGGCGTGTGCGAGGGGGACAGCGTTGCTATCGGCCGCATAGACGTAAGTTTTGACAACGCCGAGGCGGGCACGCACCAAGTAAACGTCAACAGCATAACGCTGGTGGGCGCCGACAAGGACAACTACACTGTGGACCCATGCCAAACCAACGGCGAGATCCAGCCGCAGGGCAGCCTGTGGGACAGACTGTTTGGCGAACCTGTTGCGCAAACTCAAAAGTAAAAACAAGTGCTATTTAGTATTGCAAAATTGCGAGCATTGTTGTATAATATAAAATAACTTAACAAATCGGTAAAAGGAGATTGGATATGAAGGCTCGCAGAGGATTGCAAGTTACCGTCGGGGTGCTGACGTTGATAGTTATTGTGCTGTTGGCACTGTTTGCGCTGACAATGACCGTTGTGCAAAAGCTGGACAATCCGCCCGCAAAATTGGTGGATGTGGTTGCAACAGTGCAGATGGGGTTGGAAAATATCGCTGCGGAAATCAAGCTGTCCACTACCATCGTGCTGCTTGTGATGCTGGGCATACCCGCTGCGTTTATGCTGCTGGGCGTGATTTTGCTGCTGGCTCGCAAAACAAAAGTGGAGGGCGTGCACATCGCAGGCAGCGTGTTTGTGCTGTTGGGCCTGCTTGTTATGACGGCCGCCGTTGTGGTTGCCGCAGATGCCTTTGCAATGGGCGACGAAAAACTTTCGTTGATTGTGCGGCTGGCCATGCTGGGCCTGTTTGTTCTGCTGACGCTGCTGATCGTCATATCTCTCGCCATAAAACGCCGTCCGCTGACGGACGAACAACTCTCAGAGCAACTGACGGAGGAGCAAACGCAAACCGAACCCGTTGAAGAGCACATTGAAGAACACGTTGAGAAACCCGTAAACGAGCCTATCGACGAATCTGTAAGCGAGGTTGTTGAAGAACCCGTCGTCGAGCCCGTAAACGAACCCGAAAATAGGCCCGTCGAAGAGCAGGCGCCCCAAGCTCAGCCTCAACCCGCACCTGCACAAGAAACTGCGCCGACGTCCCCTGCCGAACAGTACATTCCGCAGGAGGTGTCCGTCCGTCAGACGGTCGAGCAGGTCTACGGCAAGCCCAACGCCGAGTCCAACGGCAGCAGCAAGCTCAAAAAGCTGCGTATGCTGCGAGAGATGGGCGCAATCAGCGAGGAAGAATACGTCCGCCTGCTGGAAAGCTATCTGAAATAGCCCGCAAACAAGACAAAAGTGCAAAAATATGTTGCGAAAAAATCTCGCAAAAAATTTTCCAATAATAAATAGAAAATTTCACTAAATATATATAAAATATACCGCAAAAAATATCTCCCGATTGCAATTGCGATCGGGAGTTGTTTTATACTTTGTGCGCCGGGGCGGCGAAAAATGCACCATTATGATAGATTTCGCACCCCATATGCTGTTTTTAACTAAATCTCGCACTTGCAGCACTACTTTTTTGGGGACAAAAATTGCGCAAAAATTGTGTAAATTTTTTTGCAAATCTGCGCCAACGGGGCACGCCACTACTTGTGCAGTTCGGCCTTGATACGACGCACTCCTGCGGAGGAGGACTGCTCCTTGGTGATGACGAAGTGGCCCAGCTCGCCCGTGTTTTGCGCATGGGGGCCGCCGCAGATTTCCTTGCTGAAATCGCCCATGGTGTACACCTTGACAACCTCGCCATAGCGGTCGCCAAACAGGCCGATTGCACCCGTCTTGCGGGCGTCCTCGATGGGCATTTCCTCGCAGATGATGGGCAATTTGCGCTCGATTGCCTCGTTGACAAGGCGTTGCGTTTCGGCAATTTCGTCCGGGGTCATGGGGCGGGAGAAGCTGAAATCGAAGCGCAGCCGTTCGGGCGTGATGTTGCTGCCCTTTTGCTTTACTTCGTCGCCCAGCACCCGCCTGAGCGCCGCCTGCAACAGGTGGGTGGCCGTGTGCAGATGAGTGGTTTCGATACCGCCGCCCTCGGCCATGCCGCCCTTGAAGCGTTGCTCGCTGCCTGCATGCGACTTGGCCTGATGCTCGGCAAACTTCTGCTTGAAACCCTCCACGTCCACCGTGTAGCCGTTTTCGGCGGCCAGCTCCACCGTCATTTCCACAGGGAAGCCGAAGGTGTCGTACAGCTTGAAGGCGGTGCCGCCGGGCACTACCTTGCCCGGGATGTGCGCAATCACCTTGAAAAATTCCTTTTCGCCGGCGACAAGCGTCTTGGAGAAGCGTTCCTCTTCCTTGTTGAGCTCGTCTGCGATTTTTTCGGCGTTTTGTTGCAGCTCGGGATACACGTCGCCGTAAACCTCGATGTACACCGCCGCCAACTGCGCAATGCTGCCCTTGGGCATATCGAGGGTGTTGGCCATGCGCACTGCCCTGCGTATCAGCCGCCTCAGCACGTAGCCCTGATCAACGTTGCTTGGCGTGACGCCCACAGGGTCGCCCAGCAAAAATGTAGCCGTGCGGACGTGGTCGGCAATGATGCGCATTGCACGGGTGATTTTGTCGTCGGAGTTGTACTTTTTGCCGCTAAGCTGCTGTATCTTGGCCAGCGCCCCCTGAAACAGGTCGATGTCGTAGACGGACTTCATGCCGTTCAGCACGCAAACGGTGCGCTCCAAGCCCATGCCCGTATCCACGTTTTTCTGTTGGAGGGGCAGATAGGTGCCGTCCGCCTGACGGTTGTATTGCATAAACACGTTGTTCCAGATTTCCAGATACTTGCCGCAGTCGCAGCCGGGGTCGCAGTGGTCCGAGCAGGCCGGTTTGCCCGTATCCCAAAAGATTTCCGTATCGGGGCCGCAGGGGCCTGTGGTGCCCGCTATCCACCAATTGTTTTTCTTGGGGAGGTAGTAGATACGCTGCTTGGGTATGCCGCAACTCTCCCACACCTTGGCAGAGTCGTCGTCTCTCGGGGCGTCATCGTCGCCTGCAAACACCGTGACGGACAGGCGGTTGGGGTCGAGGCCGAGATACTTGGGGCTGGTCAGAAACTCGTAGCTCCACGCAATGGACTCGTGATTGAAGTAGTCGCCCAACGACCAATTGCCCAGCATTTCGAAGAAGGTGAGGTGGCTGTCGTCGCCCACTTCCTCGATATCCCCCGTGCGCACGCACTTTTGCACGTCGGTCAGACGTCTGCCTGCGGGGTGACGCTGCCCCAACAGATAGGGGATGAGCGGGTGCATGCCTGCCGTGGTAAACAACACGCTGGGATCGTTTTCCGGAATGAGGCTTGCGGATTGAATGACCGCATGGCCCCTTTCGCAAAAGAAACCGAGAAATTTTTCTCTCAAAAGTTTCGATGTGATGTTCATTTGTCAATACCTCTGTAACTATTTATCCTGCCAAACGCCGCCTCGACGGCGGGGCAAGTTGAAAAATATTTCTGCCATATGCAATGCGCCCGACGGACGCAAACAGTGCTATACAAACAAAATTTGAGCTGTGCGGCAGAGGCGAACAACGCTTGCCGATGCTCAAATTTTGCATTTTTCTTCGATTATGCTGTCAAAACGGCGCTTATTTGTGTTCTTTGAGCACCTTGGCACGGAAGCCCAGACCAAACAGGAAGCTGAGCAGATAGTACGCAGGGATACCCCAGATAGCGTAGCCCAACGTGTAACCCTCGGGCAGCAGAAATTGATTGCCTATCTTCTGGATGAATGCGATGTTGAATTGGAAGTGGTTAAACAGCAAAAACAAACCGCACACAATCAGCGAGAACACAAACATCACAAAGTAGTAGCCGTTGCCTCGTTTGGGACGCTTGCCCACGCACAGCCTGACGATATATATCACCAGCGAAACCACCATTGTGAGGGCGGTTATCGCCACCAGCACGCCCAAAATGATGTTGGGCACGCCCACCTGCACAAAGTTGCCCGCTTTGGCCTCGTTGATTAGGTTGATGATGATATCTGCGCCGTACTGCTGCACGCCCGCCTTAGCTTCCAGACCACCGTCAAGGTTGTTGAGCGCAGCGGGACGCAGCTTGCTGACCGTTGCAGGCACCATCAGGTAGTAGGCAAACAGCAGCACCACCACCAGCAACACCACGGCCCAGCCTCTGCCGCCCTTGGTGTTGCGCACCTTGTCGCCGCTCTTGGCGGAGGAGGCGGCAACGTCCCTTGGGAGGGGTACCGGCTTGGGAGCCGTCTGCTGGAAGGTGACAAAGGAGTAGCCGCACGCACAAACGTTGTCGTGAGCGTCCACTTCCTTGCCGCACCTGGGGCAGATCTTCGTTTCCAGACCCACCTTCAACTCGGCGCCGCAGTTGCGGCAGAAGTTGGCAATGGGGCTGTTGTGTGTGTGACATTTGTGGCATACCACAGGTTCCTCGGGAACCTTCAATTGCCCTCCGCAACGGGAGCAATATTTTGCACTCAGAGAGTTGCTGTTGCCGCAGCGCGGGCAAATGTTGTAGCTGTTAGCGCCCATAGGCACCTCCTATATTTTTCTTTTTTGCCCACAGTAGGAGCAAAACGTATCGTCTTTTTCGTTGACGTGGTTGCACTTGTCGCAAGTCCATTTTTCTATACGGTTGGGCTCTTCGCCCTCAAATGAGTAACGACATTTGGCGCAGAAAGCGCTGTCGGCAGGGTTTTCCGCACCGCACTGAGGACAATATTTTTTGACCTCTTCTATCTCCAACTTCAAGCCGCAGTTGACGCAGAAAGGCTCTCCGTCGGGGTTGAGCGTGCCGCAGTTGGGGCAAATGACGTTTTTGCCGTTGATACCGTCCAGATAGGCCTGCCTCACGGTCAGATCCCCCAGATTGTGGCTTTCGTGCGTGACTTGCAGCTGCTCGGTCTTGGCGTTTTGCAGCGAGCCGAAGCAGTAGGTGCACAGATCCGCCTCCAACTTGTTCAGCCGTCCGCAGTGAGGACAAACCTTGCGCTCCACCACCCTGTGACTGTGCAAATTGGCAACGCTGACGCCGCACTTGTGGCAGAAGATGGCCGTGATGGGCACCAACGCACCGCAATGGGGACAGCGAGCCATCTCGGAGGGAATGGACATCGCCCCCACGGCATAGCCGCCGTCAAGCTCCGCTTTGAGATTGACAGGCACGGGGGTGTAGCCCTCCTCGGCGAGCTGCTCGGACAGCGGAGCGCCGCAGTTGGTGCAGTGCTCGAAAGACTTGTCGTTGATGGCGCCGCAGTTGGGACAAACCGTCTCCTGCCGGGTGGTAAAGTTGGATTGACCGCAGTTGACGCAGTACAACGAATCGTTTACATTGATTTCACCGCAGTTTTTGCATACTTTCATAATTTGTCAACCCTTGTGTGCTACTTTAATTTACTATATACCATTTTGCCGCAAATGTCAAGATTAAAAGAAATTTACTTGAAATTACTTTTGACTATTTGCGGTGTTGAAGCTGTCTCGCAGACCGACGATCTCGTTGAATACCAAGCGGCCCTCGGTGCTGTCCTTGTCCAACACGTAGTAACCCACCCGCATAAATTGGAACCTGTCCTCGACGTGGGCGGAAAGCAGGCTGCGCTCTACCTTGGCGGAGACAACTTTGAGGCTGTCGGCGTTGAAACGCTCGTTGAAGTCCGTCACGCCGTCCTTGACGTCCGTCAGCAGGCTTTGCAGTTTGCGCACGGTGGCGTCCACGCACGTTGCGGCGTCCACCCACTGTATGACGCCCTTTACCTTGACGCCGCTTGTGTCGTCGCCCGAACGAGAATTGGGCACTACCGAACAGTGCAGCTCGGCGACATTGCCTTCGCTATCCGTCAGCACGTCGTCGCAGTGGATGATATACGCACCTTTAAGCCGCACATAGCCGTCCGGTTTGAGGCGGTAGTACTTGGGCGGGGGCACCAATGCAAAGTCGCTGCGGTCGATGTATATTTCCTTGGAAAAGGGCACCTTGCGATAGGTTTGCACCTCGGCCATGCTGTTATTTTCCACGCAAAGCTCCTCGCTGCCCTCGTAGTTGGCCAGCACCACCTTGATGGGATCGAACACGGCCATGACACGGTCGGCGTGCAGGTTGAGATACTCTCTCACGCAGGATTCCAGATAGCTGCTTTGCACCTCGCTGTTGGCCTTGGATACGCCTATGCGCTCGCAAAAGTCCCTTATCGCCTCGGGCGGATAGCCCCTGCGGCGTATGCCGGAAAGGGTGGGCATGCGGGGGTCGTCCCAACCCATAACCTTGCCCTCGTCCACCAGCTTTTTGAGGTAGCGCTTGGACATGATGGTGTTGGTGATGTTGAGGCGGGCAAACTCGATTTGCTGCGGCAAAGGCTGCGGAAAATCGCACTGCCGCACCACCCAATCATACAGCGGACGGTGATCCTCGAACTCCAAAGTGCAGATGGAGTGGGTTATCCCTTCGTGGGCGTCCTCGATGGGGTGGGCAAAGTCGTACATGGGGTAGATGCACCACTTGTCGCCCGTGTTGTGGTGGGTGGCATGCAGCATCCTGTATATGACGGGGTCCCTCATGTTGAGGTTGGGCGAGGCCATATCTATCTTGGCACGCAGCACCTTGGCGCCATCGGGGAAAACGCCGTCCCTCATCTGATAGAACAGCTGCAAATTTTCCTCCACAGAGCGGTTGCGGTTGGGGCTTTCGACGCCCGCCTCGTACAATGTGCCCCTGCGCAGGCGTATCTCCTCGGCCGTTTCGTCGCTGACATACGCCAGGCCCTTTTTGATGAGCTTGACGGCGCAATCGAACATCACGTCGAAATAGTCGCTGGCAAACAGCAATTTGTCCCACTCGAAGCCCAGCCATTTGATATCCGACTTGATGGACTCCACGTATTCGGTGTCCTCCTTGCTGGGGTTGGTGTCGTCAAAGCGCAGATTGCACTTGCCGTGGTATTTGGCCTTCATGCCGAAGTTTATGCACAGACTTTTGGCGTGGCCTATGTGCAGATAGCCGTTTGGTTCGGGCGGAAAACGGGTGCAAACCTCGCTCACCTTGCCCTCTGCCAGGTCGGCGTCTATGATTTCTTCAATAAAATTTTTGGATTCTGCCATAAAAATTTTTCCTCTTATTCCTTCGGGTCGTCCTCCGCAATGTCGGCGTTGTCGGCGATAAACGTGCCTTCCTCTTCGGCAAACTCCGGATCAAGCACCACCGATTCATCTGCCTGCTCGCTTGGCTGCGGCTGCACGGTGGCCAGACGGATATGGTGCTGCGTCAGGTAGTCCTCGTCCACAAAGCGCACGATCTTGCCCAACCAATAGATGGGCAAGTTGCCCGTTTCGCCGTTGCGGTGCTTGGCCACGATAAGGCTGAATTTGCCCGTATCGGCCGACTCGGCGTCCTTGTGGATAAACAGCACTATGTCGGCGTCCTGCTCGATGGCACCCGACTCTCTCAGGTCGGAAAGCACCGGCTCGCTGCCGCCGCCGTCCTTGCCCTTGATGTTGCGTATCTCGGCGTCGCGCTTCAACTGCGAGAGGGCGATGACGGGTATGTTGAGGTCCTTGGCCAACAATTTGAGCGCACGAGAAATCTCTGCCACTTCCTGCTGACGGTTGCCGTCCTTGCGGCCGGTGCCCGACATAAGCTGTATGTAGTCTATCACCACCAGATCCAGCCCTTTTTGCGCTTTGAGGCGGCGGCACTGCGAGGTGATCTCCGCAGGCTGGATGTTGGCGTAGTCGTTGCCGTACAGGTTCATTGTGGAGCAGATTGTCTCCTGCGCAACACGCAGCTTGGATATATCCGCTGCACCGCCGGGCAGCTGTCCGCTCTTAATATATTCCAGCGGGACTGTGGACATACTCGAAAGCAAACGCTCGATGAGCTGTTGGTTGGACATTTCCAGACTGAACACGGCCACCGTTTTGCCCTGCTTGGCAACATGTTCCACAATGTTCATGGCCAGGGCCGATTTGCCCACGCCGGGACGTGCCGCCAACACGATGAGCTCGCCCCCGTGCAACCCGTTGGTGAGGCGGTCGAAGCGGCGGAAGCCCGTCTGTATGCCCCTGAATTGGCCGGGGTTTTTGAAGCGCTCGTTTATCTGCCACAACGCCTTGCCCGTTTCGTCCGAAAGGGACACCAAGCCGCTGTTGGAGCCGCTTTGCGACAGCTTGAAAATTTCCTCCTCGGCATAAGTGATGGCCTCTTCGGCATCGGCAAGGCTGCGGGCCTTTTGCGAGACGTCGCTGCAAATGCGTATCAATTTGCGCATTTTGGACGCCCTGATGACAATATCCAGATACTCCGAATAGTTGGCCGTGCCGGGCAAAAAGTCGTTCAGCCGAGTGATGTAGTCGATATCCCCCACTTCTGCCAGCTTGCCGTTGCGGCGCAGGTGGTCGATGACGGAGGCAATGTTGACGCTGTTGGCCTTGCTTTCCTCCCCCAGACGGTGCGTTGCAGAGTTGATCTCCTTCATGGCGGCAAAAATGGTGGCGTGATTGTTCTGATAGAAGTCGTCCTCGTGCAACCGAGCGATCATCTCCGCCTGAAACGCCTCGTCTCGCAGTATGCAGCACAAAATGCTCTGCTCTGCCTCGACGCTGTTGGGCATTGTGACGGGTAGCGTGGCCGAATCCTTGTTGGCGGGCATTGTTTTCTCCTTTGTTGAGGCAAGCTGTGCGCTATATTGCCTACTATGGTATTATAATTATAATTGATTTGGCGACATAAAGCAATAATATAAACGGATTTGCAAAAAAGTTTTTGCACAAAAATTTGTCGAACGCTACTGCTCGGGGCGGGGAAGATAGCCCCTTGCCACAACGGCGTCCACACGCTTGTAGCTGCAATTGCGTATCAGCTGCGTGCGCACCAACTTGCCGTTTTGGTAGTATTTGAGGTAGCTTTTGCACTTGACTCCGTCCGAGCCGCCCACCACTACCTTGGTTTGGTCAGTGTACACCAGATCGGGATATTTGTCACTGTCCACGATGTAGACGGTGGCAAATTTGTCTCGCTGCTGGACGCTTTCTCGCACGATTGTGTAGGGATTGGGCTGCCCGTACACGCTAAAACGCAGTTTTTTGCCCTGCACCGCTGCCGAAATGTAGATGGGGTGGTCGGTGTCGTTGACGAATGTCAGATCGGCGCTGCCGTAGCTTACCATGGCATCGAAGCCCGCCTGCACGTAGGAGGACACCAGACTGTGTTGTACCGCCTTGGGCACAAATCCCGCCATAAGCAACGCATTGTACAGCGTGGTGGATACCTGACAAACGCCGCCGCCCACGCCGTCGGTATAGGCGCCGTCCACAATGATTTTGCCAGTTTTGTAGCCCCGCTGCTCTGTGCGCTCGCCCACGGTACGATTGAAAGAGAACGTTTCGCCCACGCCCACAGTCACCCCGTTGAGCGCTGCCGCCGCCTGCGCTATGTTGTGACAACGATTGGCGCCGCTGGACGCAAAGGACGTCTCGAAGGTGCCTCTGCAAACGGTGTTTTGGCGCAGTTGGTCGATAGTGACCGCCCTGTCCACCGTGAGAGGCAGCTGCACGGTTGCGGGCCGGCCGTTGCCGCCAAGCAGCAGTTCAAACAGACGGTCTGCGTCTATCGCCACGCCGTCCTGTCCGCTGCGATAGGCAAAGCCGTCGGGGCCGAAACTGAGCTCGGCGTCCCTGCGTTGGGCGTTGACATACCCGAAATGGCGCAAAATGCCGTCGAAATCGGGCAAAATGTAGTTGTAGACCTCCTGAGGACAAAGTCCCATGCCCAGTAGCCTGTCCGCCAGCTTGCGCTTGGCCTGTGCGCCGAGGTAAAATCCCCTTTCTTGCGCCTGATGGGCAAAAGGCGCCATTTTCTCGCTGAGCACATAACGGAACTCGTCCTCGCCCAGCCTCACCGTGATGTCCGTATCCCACGGACGCACCGTTTGGGCATAGGCCCCCGCACAAACAAAAACGCTCGCAAACAATGCGAGCGCAAGCGTCAACAAAACAAATTTCTTCATATCCCCAATACCTTGCGAGTGTAACCGTTGGGCGAAAAACTTTGCGTCCCCAGCTCCACGCCGTGGACATAGTCGTGAAAGTCGCTCCCTCCGGTGATGATCAGCTTGTATTTTTTTGCCAGACGGCAAAAGTAGCTGCGCTCGATGGTATTGTGTGCAAAATAGTTGGCTTCGATACCCGACAGCCCCACCGCCACCAGCTTTTTGAGCAGACTTTCCGTGTGGGGTTTGTCCAGATGCAGCTGCTTGGGGTGCGCCAACACGGGTATGCCGCCAAAACGCAAGGTAAGCTTGATGGCCTCGGACGGGGACAGGCGCTTGCTCTGCACGTAGCAGCACTTGCCTGCGCCGATGTACTTTTCGAAGGCCTCGGCCACGTCCTTGCAGTAGCCCAGCCGCACCATTTCTCGGGCGATGACGGGGCGCCCCACAAAGCCCTGAGAACGCAGTGCGTCCAGATCTATCGGCATGCCTTGCTGCGCCAGCTTGTCCGCCATGGCCTCGTTGCGGCGATCCCTCATTTGCAGCACGGGTTCCATTGCCTTGTGCAGATCGGGGTCGGCAAGGTTGACGTTGTAGGCCAAAATGTGCACGTCCAGCCCTTCCCACACGGTGGATAGCTCGGCGCCCACAAGATATTTGAGCCCCATCGCCTTGGCCTTGACCTGTGCACGGGCGGTGGCGTCAAAGTTGTCGTGGTCCGTTATCGATATGCAGTCCAACCCTCGCTCGCAGGCCATTTCTACCAGCGTTTCGGGGCTGAACCGTCCGTCGGACATATTGGAGTGTATGTGCAGATCACATTTCATATTTTCAATATACCAAACTTTGCAAAATATGTCAACTTGTGTTTGAGTATCCTGCGTCCGACGTCCGCTGCAAAAAAGTATTGAAAATTTTGCGCCGATGTGGTAAGATAACGCTATGAAACAATTGCCTCTCAACGACCAACTTATCAAATTTTTCCGCAACGACAGCGAGATGCTGCTGTTTGACGGCTTTGCCGCCTACGACCCAAACGCCGTCGTGTACAACTGCGGCAACAGCTACGCCCTTGCGGCCAAGGTGGGCGACGTCAACAAGCTGTGCGTCAAAACGGACAGCCTCGATTTTTTGCGGGAGGTGCTGTGCACGCTGGACGGCAAAACGGAGCTGTGCGGCGCAGATACTTGGGTGACGGAGTGGCTGCGGCCGCTGTATCCCTTTGTGTGGGAGACCAACTGCTATCTGTACGTTTGGGACGGCCGCCCGATAGACAACCCTTGCACGCAGCAGATACGCCCCATGACCAAGCAGTTTGCCGAGTTGATTTCCAACGGGACGCCCTATCGCCCGCCTGTGGCGGATATCGAGGAGTGTCTGGATATGTACCCATCGGCGGCGGTGTGGCTGGACGGAAAGCCCGTCAGCTGGTGCATCATGCACAACGACAAAAGTTTGGGGATGCTGTACACCATGCCCGAACATCGCCACAAGGGCTACGCTTTGCAGGTGATGACGGCGCTGTGCAATGCCGTGATAGCACAAGGGGACACGCCCTACGCCTACATCCGACGGGACAACGTTGCCTCGCAAAAGCTGGCAGAAAAATACAATCTGCGCCGGGTGAAGGCGGCAGACTACTTTTTGATAGAGCTGCACCGCAATGGCCGCAGCGCATAAAATATGTACAACTAAAGGCCTTTAAGCCTGTTTCTGTGACAAAATACACCCGACAAGGAGCAAAATATGTATTTCGGTTTGGCAACATCCTTTGTGGAGATACTCAAAAACGAGTGGCTGGGCATTGTGGCGTCCGCCTTTGTGCTGGTGTCCTTTCTGTTCAGCAAGCAGACGGTCACCCGCCTGATAAACATCTGCGGCTGCATCGCCTTTGTGATATACGGCCTGCTGCTGCCCGCCTACTCTACCGCCTTTATGAACGGTGCGCTGATAATTGTGCACGTTGTGTTTTTGACCAAGGACTATCTGGCAAAACGACGCACACAGCGTCTTGCCGAGGAGCAGACCGCCGAGGGCGAGCAAATCGACGAGCAAACGAACGAAAACGCAGAGGCTTGCCAGCAAATGGACAAAACGGACGAACAGCCCCGGCCAACCGAAAGCAAATAGGCCGCACCGCCGCATTGAGACGGCACACCGCACGGCTACATCACACGGCCTCATTGCAGAGTGGTTTGCGCTGCACAGGACTACTTTTGACAATGCGCAAAAATATGATTGACAACCGCCGCCAAATGCGCTATACTATATCCGATATTGGGGTATCGCCAAGCGGTAAGGCAACGGATTCTGACTCCGTCATCCGCAGGTTCAAATCCTGCTACCCTAGCCAGCGGGCAACTTCGCTTTTAGTTGCAACGGAAAGGAAGCACTCTTCGGTGCTTCCTTTTCCATTGTTGCCTTTTGGCTCGTTGCCCTTATCTTGCGTGTAGTCAGGACAGTTTGAATTGATGTAGCGCTCCATTTCATTCCGCTCACTCCGCATTGCGGAGACAAATCCTGCTACCCTAGCCATCGTCGCAGCGCGACCTATTGAGCAACCCGTCAAGCAAACTTGGCGGGCTTGCTTTTGCAGTCGGCTGCTCCTCTCCCCAACAAGACTGCTTCGCTACGTCTTGTTGGGGGCCCCCATTTTTTCGCTTTTAGTTTCGACGTTCGTCGAAGGTATAGATACTGCAACGGAAAGGAAACACTCTTCGGTGCGTCCTTTTTTATGCCGCAGGGTCTGATTGGCGCAGGAGTGTTGGCAAACAAAACTCCCGACGGCGACAAGCTATCGGGAGAGTGTTTGCTTTTTCGGCGATCACGCAGCAACTTCTATCGTGCGGTATTTTTCGCCGTTGACATAGGGCATGGGGTTGACTGCGGTGCCGTTTTCCGTCACTTCCAGGTGCAGGTGAGGGCCTTCCTTGTACTCGCATTGGGCCGTGGTGCTGATGTAGCCCAGCACGTCGCCCTTTTTGACGGAGTCGCCGGCGGTCACTTCAAGATCGGCCAGCGAGGCATAGGTTGCAACCACGCCCTCGCCGTGGTCCACCACCACAAAGTAGCCGTTGGCAAAGGATTTGTCCGCCTTGATGACGGTGCCGTCGTACATGGCAGTCACTTCGGTGCCCTCGTCGGCGTGCAAATCCACCGCCTTGTGGGCGCTCCACTCGTTGAGGGTGGCCTTGTAGACAAACAGGTTGTCGGGGCCGTAGGTGTAGTCCAACCCCACCTTAGAGTAGTTTAGCGGCTTGTCAAAGTAGACGTTTACCTTTTGCGTGGATGGTGTGTTTGGTTTGTCGTCATCGGGTGTGACGGCACCGGGAGTGTTGTCGTCGGGGTTGCCCGTGACGGGATTATCGGGAACCACATCGGGTTTGCTGCGGCTCAACGTAACCGCCAGCACCACCGCCGTGATAGCCAACACGCAAAAGATAAGCAGCAAGAGCGCAGCATTGTTGCGCAAAAATCTTGCAAATTTGCTTGGTTGTTTGGTATTGTTTGTGTTCATTGTTTGCCTCCGAAATTTGTTTGTTGTGATTTTTGACTGTTTGACGCCACTTTATACCTGCCAAAATGCCGACTGCTAAAAGCTGCCCAAAATCAGCGGACTGCCCACGGTAACTTTGCCATGCGAGTGGGCTATCTGCAAGTTGACGAGATGGCCGTCCAGCCGCAGCCCGCCGCACAGCATTGCGCTGTATCCGCACACCGCCAAGGTGTCGCCGCATTGCTGCGTGCGGATGTTGTTTAGATCAAAACGCTTTGTTATGCGCCACACGTCCTGCTCGTCGCCGTCAAAACTGACGCTGACGCCGTCCACGCCGCTGCAATGGCGCAAGGTATTGTAGAGCTGCTGCGCCGAACAGCGCACAATGCGCCCGTTGCCCATATCGATTGAGTCCAGATCGGAGCTGCGGCAGTACACGCACACCTCTCCCGACGGCCAGCCGGCGGCATATCGGGCAAAAGGCTGCGGCAATTTGTACAACAGCACGCCCGCCACAATTGTCACCAAAAGAAAAATAACCGCAAAACGTTTCATAGTTTCTCCGCACACAGTGTTGACAGCCCTGCCGCCGCACATACCCGCCCGCAGCAAATCAATGCAAAAATTTTGTCGAAATAGTCGCATCACTTTTGACCGCCTGTTTTCAGAGACCAAGGCGACGCAAAACACGCCCTCGCAGATTGTTTGCAATATTTTTGTAAAATTACATTAATGAAAAATATTATCTTATATCAATAAATTTACAAAAAAACGACCCCAATGGGGTCGGAAAAATCAAAAAAAAACGGGATATGGGGTGGGGAAAATTTTAGGAATTACAATCTTCGGCGCCGTCATCGACAATTTGGATACCTGTCGGCACGGAGCGGCACACACGGGTGCAAAAGCCTGCGGAGTTGAGCAGCTCGGCGGCCTGTTCGGCTGCGGATCGAGAGGTAAACAGCACATAGTAGGCGCTGCCGCTGCCCGTCATCGTGCACTTGAAACGCTCTCCCGCAAAGGCGAGATAGAGCTTGGCATATCCGTCAAGCTGCTGCGCTGCACTTTCCAGATCGTTGAAGCACTGCCCGCCAAGATCGGCCGCAGCCAGCACCGCCGCAGCACCCAAACGCTTGTCGGCAGGCAAAACGGATACGTCTCCGGCAAAAATATGCAGCGGATCCAACACGTCCTGCGGATAGACAGGCAGCGTGGCGTCGGCAAAAAGCTTGTCGTACTCGGCATACACCTGCGCCGTGCTAAGCTGCACGTCAAATGTGGTCAGCGCAAAATACAACGGACGGGCGAGGGCGGAAAAAGTCAGGTCGTCCCCCTTGCCCCTCATCTGCGCCAGACCGCCGCACAGCATAAAATTGACGTCACTGCCCAGCCGAGCGCACAGCTCGTGCACCGCCGCCGAGCGCACATCCACGCCAAACAGCTTGCACATGCAGTACACAACGGCCGCAGCGTCCGCCGACGAACCGCCCATGCCGGCACCTTCGGGTATGCCCTTGACGACGGAAATATCCGCACCACAGCTGCCAAACGCACACACAAAGGCCTCGGCGGCACGATAGGCGGAGTTTGCCTCGGCAGGCAATGGCAGATCGCATTGCAGCGTGACGGCGCCGTCTCCACGAGGGGTAACTTGCACCGTGTCGAACACGTCCACCGAGGTGACAACGCTGTCTATCGGGTGAAATTGTCCCTGCCTTGCCGCCACCGCCAGCGTGAGATTGAGCTTTGCGTACACCTTGACTTTCATGCCCCTATTGTAGCACAAATGTGCAGAGAATTCAACTCTCTGCACACTTGGCAACGGCTATTTGCTCGCCAACCGACAGTGGGCGGTCAGATTTTGTTGAAAACAACAATGCGCATATCCTCTTGCAGAGGGCTTGTGATCTGCGGATTGACGGACAGCAAGTCCTCCTGCGACATATGCAGCCCCTTGCACAGCTGCCACACCGTTTCTCCCTTGTGGGCGAGGCACACCTCGATGGCGGGTAGCGAGGCCTTGTCGAACGGCCGCTCCTCGGCGGAGACGATGACGTTGCAAATGGCGTCCCGTTCGCTTTCCAGCACAAAGCACAGCTCGGCATCCGCCTGCAAAGCGCCCGTATCCTTGACGGTGAGATCGGTCACAACGGCATAGGCGTAGCTTTTGCATTGCGGCATAAGGTAGTCCACGTTGAGCGTTTCGGCAAAGGGCAGCTCGATGGGTGCGCTTTCGGTGCCCGACGGCGTGGAGTACAGCACGGTGGCCTGCACCACGCCCTCCACCTCGGCATGGCGCTCAAACGAGGTGCAATTGGTGACGGTGGCGCTGACGTTTATCGCCGAAATGGGCGTTTTGCCGCCCTCGACGGGCAGAGTGGCGGATATGCGTTTGCGCTCGACGGCGCTGCCGCAGGGCAGGGTAAGCACAATGCTCTTGCGCTGAAACTCGTAGTCGCACGAGGCGGCATAGGCGTCGTTTACTATGTCGCAGGCGCCGATTTTGACGGCCTCGGCACGGGCCGAAGCGGCAATCTCCACCGAAAACAGCGTGTTTGCGGCGTCGTCGGAGAGATTGAGGCGCACTTTGGTGTTTTTGACGGTGAGCAAAATGCGCAGCTGGCTGTCCGTATCGATGCCCGCAGCGTCCAACTCCCTGTCAAACTTGAAGGGCAGCACGTCCGTCACTATGTTGCCCTCGCTTGTGTAGGTGAGGCGCACCGATGCGCTGCCCGTCACGTGCAGGATACCATCGGCAAAGGTGTACTCGTCGGCGACCAGGCAGGACTCGGCCAGCAGCACCGAAGTTATGCTGTGAGTGGCGTTCAGCTCCTCGTCCACCACCAACGGCAGGTGCACAACGTTGGCCGATTGAAGATATTCGACGCTATCCGTATTGCAAAACACCCCCTCCGACGGGCACAGATAGGGCGTGCTGTCGGCAACATAGGCAAAGACGGAAATTTCCAGCAAAATGGTAAGCGTGGCCGTGTTGGCGTTTGTTTCCACCTTGGTTTCGACGGTGGCCACGTCAAAGGTGAGCTTGCTGTCCGTATCCAGCATGTCGCCGCTGACCGTGGCGGTAAAATCGGCATTGTAGTTTTGCCCGTTGACGGTTGTCCCGTCCGAATAGAGCAGCTTGACATTGGTTTTGCCGTAGAAAGACGCCTCTCCCTTGGACGCCTCGTAGGAGCTGACATTGCTGTCCACGCCCACCGAAAGCACCTCGGATATATCCGTTTTGACGGATATGCGGATACTCTCCGCCGTTTGGATCTTGCCGACAAAACGCCTGTTGTAGCTTACCAGATTGGAAAATTGCATAACACCTACCCCCACACAAAATTGTTTGATTTCTATGCTAATATACGGGGCGGGCGCTTGGCTTAGACCACAAAAAATGCAGCAAACGCTTGGTTGGCTGCAAATTTTGACGATTTATCTGCTTTTTTGCCGCAACAGCACCCATTGCTACGCTTGCGGACGGATTTGCAACTCGCCGCACACCATATCGGTGTAGGTGCAGCTCAGTCGGTCAAAAAGGTCGTTGACCAACTGCACCACAAACACATTGGAGTGCACCTCGCTAAGCACGCCGTTGTAGTGCTTGATTTTGTTGCGGCCCCTGTTCAGCCGCACGCTGACGTCCTTGCCCAGCAGGCTTGCCACCATTGCTTTGGCGTCCTCGATATCCAATCTCTTCTTCACTGTGTCACCTCGGCAAATATATTGTGAGCAATTTTCACTTCAAAAATACCTTTTTTTATATACCTCACATTTTGTTGGAGCCACCTCGCCGGTGGGGCCGCCTCGCCGGCGGGGCGAGCGGAGAGAGAAACATATGGCACTCGTCTGACAGACGAGTGCAGATTTTTACAATTATAAATTTTGGTTCTGGAATATTTGGGTATGAAAATAATCAAAACAAAAATAAACAGACGTATTCAATTAACTCCTGCAATCATAGATATGCGCCTAAATTAGAGCACCAATGTGGCGCATTGCTTTGGTTGGTTTTCTCCTAACTTGCCGCAGCGGGGAGGTGCGTTTAGTCGAAAAAAAGAAGTCAACCTCCCTAAAAGGTTGACTTCGATTTGTTGTGATTGATAGCAGTTACAACGCAAGTGGCAAACTACTTTGCCAGCGCCACCGCCACCGAGCACGCCACTGTTGCGCCCACCATGGGGTTGTTGCCCATGCCGATAAGCCCCATCATTTCGACGTGAGCGGGCACAGAGCTGCTGCCTGCAAATTGGGCGTCGCTGTGCATGCGGCCGAGGGTATCCGTCATGCCGTAGCTGGCAGGGCCTGCCGCAACGTTGTCGGGGTGGAGCGTACGTCCCGTGCCGCCGCCGCTGGCCACCGAGAAGTACTTGCGGCCGTTTTCTTGGCACCACTTTTTGTAGGTGCCCGCAACGGGATGTTGAAAACGTGTAGGGTTGGTGGAGTTGCCCGTGATGCTGACGTCTACCCTTTCATAGCGCATGATGGCAACGCCTTCGTTGACGTCGTCGGCGCCGTAGCAACGCACCTTGGAGCGCTCGCCGTCGGAGAAGGCAACTTCTCTTACGACTGTCAGCTCGCCCGTGTAGTAGTCGTACTTGGTTTGCACATAGGTAAACCCGTTGATACGAGAGATGATGTAGGCGGCGTCCTTGCCCAAGCCGTTGAGGATAACCCTGAGGGGCTTTTTGCGGGCCTTGTTGGCGTTGCGGGCAATGCCGATGGCGCCCTCGGCGGCGGCAAAGGACTCGTGGCCGGCCAAAAAGGCAAAGCAGTCCGTTTCCTCTCTCAGCAGCATTGCGCCCAGATTGCCGTGTCCCAGACCGACCTTGCGCTGATCCGCCACGCTGCCGGGGATACAAAACGCTTGCAGACCCAAACCGATGCACTCGGATACCTCTGCGGCATTTTTGACGCCCTTTTTGAAGGCGATCGCACAACCGAGAGTGTAGGCCCAGACGGCGTTTTCAAAGGCGATAGGTTGCACGCCCTTGACAATTTCTTCCACGTTGACGCCGTGAGACAGGCACAAATCGCGGGCTTCTTCGAGATTTTTCAAGCCGTACTTTTTCATTTCGGCGTTGATTTTGTCTATTCTTCTTTCATATCCTTCAAATCTGATAGCCATTGCGTGTTTCCTCCTTACTCGTTGCGCGGAACAATATATTTGGCGGCGTTTTCAAAACGTCCGTAGTGTTTTTTTGCCTTGTTGAGGGCTTCGTTGGCGTCGGTGCCCTCGCCGATAAGTTTCATCATCAGGCCCAGATTGACGTACTCGTAGCCGATGATCTCGCCCTGCTCGTCCAAGGCGCAACGGGTGACGTAACCCTCGGCCATTTCAAGATAGCGGGGGCCTTTTTTTGCGGTGGAATACATTGTGCCTACCTGGCTGCGCAAACCTTTGCCAAGATCTTCCAGACCGGCGCCGATGGGCAGACCGTCATCGGAAAATGCCGATTGCGTGCGGCCGTAGACGATTTGCAAAAACAGTTCTCTCATTGCCACGTTGATGGCGTCGCACACCAAGTCGGTGTTGAGCGCTTCCAAAATGGTTTTGCCGGGCAAAATTTCCGCTGCCATGGCGGCAGAGTGAGTCATGCCGGAGCAACCGATCGTCTCCACCAAGGCCTCCTGTATCACGCCCTCCTTGACGTTGAGCGTCAGCTTGCATGTGCCCTGTTGAGGGGCGCAGCAGCCGCAACCGTGCGTCAGACCGCTGATGTCCTTGATTTGCGTGGCAGCCACCCACTTGCCCTCTTCGGGGATGGGAGCGGGGCCGTGATTGCAGCCCTTCTTTACGCATTGCATCAATTCTACTTCGTGTGAATATTGCATAGAGAATGTCCTCCAAAAAAATTTTTACAATAAAATCAGTATATCACAATATACTTTTTTAGGCAATTATCTGCAAAAAAATTTGATGTATAGTATTGTTTTATGATACCATAAATTTTTTTGAACAAAGTTTATCCGTCAGTCGCTCCATCTGAGGCTGCAAAGCGTCTCGCCGTCGGGCGAAAGGAGGGTTGCGCCCTGCTCGTCCAGCGTCAGATAGTTGGGCACGCCGTATCTGGGGCGGGCAAGCGAGCCGACATTGCACATATACAGCCCGTTTTGGCGAAAAAGCTCCCCTTTGTGGTTGTGCCCGTACACCAACACATCGCCAAAGCCCAAAATGGGCGGTATGCGCATGGGATTGTAGACGTCGCCGTGGGTAAAAAACAACGTGCGGCCGAAGTGTCGCATCAGCACGCTGTCCTCCAATGGGGTGGGCAACAGCTCGTCCGCCATGTGCCAATCGTTGTTGCCCTTGACAAGATACAGCACGCCCTGCATGAGGCTTAGCTTGGCGGATACGGCAACGGCGTCGCCCCAGCCCAAAATATCGCCGCAGATGACAGTTTTTTGCGGTTGAACCCTCTCGGAAATATCCGCAGCCTGTTGCAATGCGGCCACATCGCCGTGGAAATCGGCAAAAACCAAAATTTTCATAACTCGATGTGTTCGATACCCTCTTTGTCGCTGCGTTTGTACACCACAAAGCGTTTGCCGATACACTGCACGGCCTCACAGCCCAAAATGCGGCATACCTCATCGCAAAGGGTGCGTGCGGACGTATCGCAGCTTTTCAGCGCCGCCACCTTGACCAGCTCTCGGTGGTAGAGGGCGGTTTGTATCTCTCTGATGATGTTTTGGGTAAGCTCTTCCTTGCCGACGGTTACGCTTGGTTTCAGCGTGTTGGCCAATCCTTTTAGTTTGCTGCGTTGTTTGGTTGTCATGATGTTGCTCCTGCGTCAATCCACAAATTCAAATTCGATGTCGCCCACTATCACCGTGCTGCCGTCCTTGGCGCCCGCCTTGCGCAGTGCAGAGATGACGCCTTTGTTGCGCAGCACCTTCTGGAAATAGGCAAAGCTGTCGTAGTCGTCGAGGTTTACCTTGCGGGCAAGCTGCTCCACCAGATCCCCCGTCACTTCAAATACGTCCTGCTGCAAGATGTCAATATCAAAGCTGTCGTCCGGCTCTCGCTGCAAGGGCACGGGCGTGTAGGAAAGGGGCTCCAACGGCGGCAACTGCGCAAGCGTGTGCACGATAGCGTTTAGCAGCTGCTCGGTGCCCTCGTGGATGAGCGTCATCATGGGCACCACTGTGTAGTCCTCGCCGTATTTGTCCACAAAACGTTGCAGATTGGTCTCGGCATTGGGCATATCCATCTTGTTGGCGACAACTATCATGGGCAACTGCCTGAGTGCAGGCGCATAGGTAAAGATTTCGTTGTTGATAAGCTCAAAATCGGCCAATGGGTCTCGATTTTCACTGCCGGATATATCCAGAACGTGCACCAACAGCCTTGTGCGCTCGATGTGCCGCAAAAAGCTGTGCCCCAGCCCTGCGCCTTCGCTTGCGCCCTCGATAAGCCCCGGTATATCCGCCATCACAAAGGTGCTGTCGTAGGCGCTTACCACCCCGAGATTGGGGCTGAGCGTGGTAAAGTGATAGTTGGCGATCTTGGGCTTGGCGTCCGACACCACCGACAGCAAGGTGCTTTTGCCCACATTGGGAAACCCCACCAAGCCCACGTCGGCGATGGTTTTCAGCTCCAATGTTACCTCATATTCCTGCGTTTTGACGCCGTGCTCGGCAAAGGAAGGCGACTGCCGCCGAGAAGTTTTGAAGTGCCAATTGCCTCGGCCGCCCTTGCCGCCCGTCAGCACCACCTCTCGCTGGCCGTCGGCAAACATATCGCACACAATACGCCCCTCGCTATCCTTGATGACGGTGCCCACGGGCACCTTGACCACGATATCCTCGCCCTGCTTGCCGAAAGAACGTTGACGGCCGCCGTTTTGACCGTCGCCCGCCCGAAAATGCTTTTGGTAGTGGAAGGCGTTGAGGGTGTTCTCGGCAGTGGTAGCCACAAAGACGACATCGCCGCCCTTGCCGCCGTCGCCGCCGTCCGGCCCGCCGTTGTTGACGTATTTTTCCGTGTGAAGGCTGGCGGAACCGTTGCCGCCGTTGCCCGATTTGATGTAAATTTTTACCTTGTCGATAAACATATCCAACCTCTACAAAGCGTCTGTGACGTTTTTTGCCGCTTGCAAGCCGCCGTGCACCGCTTGCGCCACCGTTTTGCCCCCTGAAATGTCGCCGCCCATGGGCAAACCGAGTTGACGAGCCGTCTCCGCAAGACTGCTGTCGCCGTATGCGCCCAGCGCCGAGACCACCATATCGCAGCGCACATCATGTACGTTATCCGTGACGGTAAGTTTGCCCCTGCCCTCGCTTGCAGTTTGGGCAACAGTGACGACGCCCTCTCGGATACGCACGGGCAGGGCGTTGAACACAAAGCGTACGCCCGCTTGCTCGGCACGGAGCACTTCCTTGTCGAAGGCGGGCATATCGGTACGCGTGCGGCGATACACCACCTGCACATCGGCGCCGTTGTCCGCTGCAACGCAGGCGCAATCCATGGCGGTGTTGCCTCCGCCCACCACAACGACGCTTTTGCCGTGCAGGTCGGCGTGTCGGAAACTTCCGTCAAAACGGAGAAAATCGGTATATGGGGTGGCAAAATGCTCGCCCTCCACATCCAAAGTGCGTGCGTGCGGCGTGCCCGCAGCCACAAAAACATTGTCGTATTGTTTGTGCAGACGGCGCAGCATATCGGCGTCCACCTCACCCAAGACGACGTGCACCGCATTGCTTGCCGCTTGGCAAATGCCCTCGGTCAGCTCGATGGGCAGGCGGGGGATAAGACGCAATGTGGATAGCAGCTTGTCCCTTTCGAAAACGGTGACGTCGGCGCCCTGCTCGTACAGCTTGCATGCGTAGGTCAAGCCGGAAACGCCTCCGCCCACCACGGCCACACGCAAAGAGGCCGCCTTGTCGCCTTGGCGCACCCACGGATAGCCGCCCTCAAAAAGGCAGCTTTCAACAAACCCTATATTGATGGGCTGTTGCTTGCGCCCCAACACGCACGCCCCCACGCATTGCCGTTCGTGCGGGCACACACGGGCGCACACGCCGCCAAAGGGGTGTCCCACAATATTCATTGCATGCGGGGCGTTACCGTCAATCAGCAGCCTTGTGACGGCGCCAAAATCTACGCCGACGGGGCAAGCCTCTCGGCAGGAAGGTCGAGCGCAATGCAGACAGCGCTTGCACTCCCGTATGCAATCATTCATGTCGTTGAGCATAGTATTGACAAAGGTGCCGCACCGAGCAGCTGTCGCACAAGGGCCGCTGCGCCTTGCACACATATCTGCCGTGCAGCAAAATGTAGTGATGGCTATCTGCCCATTTTTCGGGAGGAATGGCCTGCATAAGTTGTTTTTCCGTATCCAGAACGTTGTTGGCGCAGGTTATGCCCAGACGGTTGGCCACCCTGAACACATGCGTATCCACGGCGATGGCTTGTCCGCCAAAGCCCACTGCGTACACCACGTTGGCCGTTTTGCGCCCCACGCCCGCAAGGGTTTGCAAATCGTCGAGGTTGTCGGGTATGCGGCCGTCAAAGCGATCCACCACGTCCTGCGCCATGCTTTTGAGATGGGCGGCCTTGGTGTGATAGAACCCGCAGGAGTGTATCAGCTGCTCCAACCGCTCCACAGGCATGGCGGCAAGCGCCTGCACCGTGGGCGCCTCGGCAAAAAGCGACGGCGTCACAAGGTTGACACGCTTGTCTGTGCACTGCGCCGACAGTATCACTGCCACGATCAGCTCGTAGGGAGAGCGGAAGTTCAGCTCGCTCTTCGGCTCGGGAAAATCCCTTGAAAGTATTGTCAGAATTTCTTTTGTATCCGCCATAAACTTTGTCCCGACAAAAAGGGAGGGTACAATGCCCTCGGTGAAAGCTCCACCGACTACATTATACCCTATCCGCCGCAAATTTTCAACAGTTTGCACACCTTTCATAGGCGGGTAAGCGTGCCGCCGTACAGCGTGCTGCGATACAAAAAGAATCCCACAAGCGTTTCGTTCTCCAAAAGGGGGCGCACGCCGGGCCAATCTGCCGAGGACAGCTTGACGGATAAGCCGCACCCTGCCCCTGCACTGCGGGGAGTGGACACCAATGCGCACGTCACGCCCCTGTCCAGCAGCGAGCGGTATGATCTGAAAGCGACGGTTCTCGAACGGTAGACAGCTAAAACATATTGCATAGTTTGCTCCTTATGTAAAAGCGCCTTGCTGTGACATACCGCCGAGTTTTACCCATAAAATATAATATTGAATTTGTGCAAAAAAAGTGTACGGAGAACAAAAAAATGATATATCTGGACAACGCCGCCACCACAAACTACAAGCCGCAACAGGTGCTGGACGCCGTGCGGGACAGCCTGACGCTGTATCCCTACAATCCCAATCGCAGTGGCAACAAGCAGGCGCTGGCCCTGCAACAGCGGCTGTACGACGCACGCAGAAAGCTGCATCTGGTGTTCAACAACGACAGCGAACTTCATGTGGCGTTCACCTCGGGCTGCACCGCTGCACTCAATCTGGCCATTTTGGGCACGGCGCAAAGGGGGCACATCGTCATATCCGCCACCGAGCACAACTCGGTGTTGCGGCCCGTGATGCAGCTCAAAAAGAAGGGTTATGCCGAGGTTTCGGTGGCGCAACCCAACGCCAACGGGGTCGTCACCGCCGAGGAGGTGGAAAGGCTGCTGCGCCCAAACACATATCTGGTGTGCCTGTCCCACGTAAGCAACGTCACGGGCAAGGCGCAGGACGTGGCCGCCATCGGACGCATGACCCGACGCCGCAACGTAAAATTGCTGGTGGATTGCGCCCAAAGCGTGGGGTATCTGCCGCTGGATATGGACAAATGCAATGTGGATATGGTGGCGATTGGCGCCCACAAGGGGCTGCACGCCATGCAGGGGGCGGGAGCACTGATATTCGGCAAACGTTGCATACCTCGCCCCATCACATTTGGCGGGACGGGGACGGAAAGTCACCTGTACTATCAGCCCACCACCGTGCCCGACTGTCTGGAAAGCGGCACCCTGCCCTGCCCCGCCATATTGGCCATGAGCGCAGGGATAGATTGGTGGCTGGCAAATTGGCGGCAAAACAGCGCCACCGTGACGGAAATGCAACAAACGCTGCAACAGGGTCTGCAAAAGATACGGGGCGTCAAGGTGTACTCGCAGCCCAACGCCAGCGGCATTGTCGCCTTTAATGTGGGCAGCAGGGACAGCGCCGAGATAGCCGACGCACTGTCCGAACAGTACGACATCGCCGTGAGGGGCGGATTGCAATGCGCACCGCTGATGCACAAGTACCTTGGCACCCTCGAACAGGGCGTTGTGAGGGCGTCAGTGAGCTGCGTTACCGCCAAAGAAGAGTGTTTTTCGCTGCTGAACGCCGTGGAACTGCTGGCCAAAACGTCCGTGTGAGCAAAGCTATAATTATTATGTAGTAAACTTCCCCAACTTGCCCCACCGGCGAGGTGGCCCCACCGGCGAGGTGCGGCGAGGTGGCACCACCGGCAAGGTGCGGCGAGGTGGCCCCACCGGCGAAGTGCGGCAAGGCGGTTTCAAGGCAAATCGTAATGAGAATAGATTTTTTCTATATATTTTTCTTTTTCAACATTTGCCATATATACAAAATACAAGCAACCCTGATGCGGGTTGCTTTTTTTGTGCGAGTGGTATATAATTGTTTGTGAATTTACTTCTCGGCGGCAAGTTGGCGCATCTGTGCACAAAAATCCGCCGCAACAAGGGTTTATGGCTTACAAAATTTATCTCAAAAAGGGCGAAGAACGGCGCATTATCGACGGGCACCCGTGGGTGTACGCCAACGAGGTCGCCAGGATAGAGGGCAAGGACAAAAACGGCAGCCTTGTCACCGTCTGCACCTGCGACGGGCGGTATGTCGGTAGCGGGTTTGTCAACCACGCATCCAAAATTTTGGTGCGGATCTTTATCCGCAACGGACGAGAGGACGCCGAGGCGGTGCTGGCAGAGCGCATACATCAGGCCCATGAAATGCGGCGGCGGTTGGGCTACGACAACTGCTATCGTGCGGTTTTTGCCGAGGCGGACGGCCTGCCCGGGCTTGTGGTGGACAAATATGCCGACGTGTTGTGCGTGCAAATCGGCACGTTGGGCATGTATCAACGCAAAAAATTTGTTGTGGACACATTGGTAAAGGAATTTGCGCCAAATGGCATTTTCGAGCGGTCGGACATACCCACCCGCCAAAAGGAGGGCCTGCCAGAGGAAACGGGCGTGCTGTTCGGCGAGGTGCCCGAATGGGTGCAAATCGAAGAAAACGGGCTGAAAATGGCCGTTGATGTGCGCCACGGGCAAAAAACGGGCTATTTTCTCGACCAAAAGGACAACAGACTGGCGTTGCGTCGGTATGCCACGGGGCAAACGCTGGATTGCTTTTGCAACAGCGGCGGATTTGCGCTGAATGCGGCCACCACTGCCACGCACGTCACGGCGGCGGACATATCGCAAACGGCGCTGGACAACGTGCAATATAACGTCCAACTGAACGGCCTGACCAACATCACAACGGTGTGTGCGGACGTATTTGAATTGCTGCGCAGCTATAACAGCGAAAAACGCCTGTTCGACTGCGTTGTGCTGGACCCGCCCGCCTTTACCAAATCGGCCAACGAAACGGCGGACGCACTGCACGGCTACGCCGACATCAACACGCTGGCGATGAAGCTGGTGAGGGACGGCGGCTATCTGATGACGTGCAGCTGCTCTCACTTTGTGACGCAGGCGGCCTTTGAAAAAATGCTGTCGGCGTGCGCCAAACGCAGCGGCAGACGGGTGCAATGCGTCGAGGTGCGCTCGCAGGGGGCCGATCACCCCACTTTGCTGTGCGCAGACGAGGCCCACTACCTCAAATGCTACGTGCTGAGAATTTGCGACAGGGAGGTCGTCATATGATAGTTTACAAAAACGGCCGTGCGCTTGTGGGCGACAGGCTGATAAAGACGGACATTGCGGCAAACCACGGGCGGATAATAGAAATCGCCCCCGACATTGTGCCCGATGAACAGACGGAGACGGTGGATTGCGCCAATCGCTATCTGCTGCCTGCGTTGGTGGATCTGTGCAGCTACGGCGCAAACGGGCAAGACTTCAACACCGCCAACGAGGCGGAAATGAAGAGTATTGTGGAGTTTTACATTGCGCACGGCGTGGGGACGGTGTTTGCCACCCTCAAAGCCGATACCGACGCCAACTTGCTGCGCCAACTGCAATTGATCGTCAAGTTGTCCAAGGACTATCCCGAAATCAAGGGCATACATCTGGACGGGCCGTTTGTGGCGCCGCAGTGCACCGATCGCCCGTCGGAACTGCTGCAAAAGCCCTCTATGGACAAATTTATGCAATATCAGCGAGCGGCCGAGGGCAAAATCAGGCTGGTGACGGTGGCGCCCGAACTGCCCGATGCGCTGCCCTTTATATCCGAGCTGACGGACAGCCGTGTGACCGTGTCGCTGGGGCACAGCATGGCCGACGAGGCCACCCTGCAAAAGGCGCTGGACGTCGGCGCAAAATGCGTTACCGATTGGGGCAACAACATGTCCCCCTTTACCGCACGGGACGCAGGGCTTTGCGGCGGGGCACTGCTGCACGACTGCTTCTGCATGGCGGTGTTTGACCCGTCTCACCTGTCGCCATCGGCAATGAAGCTGCTGTGCAAGACGAAGCCAAGCGACAAATTGGTGGGCATAACCGCCGACACCGCCGACGCATATCAGGGGCTGGCAAACGTTGTTACCCACTGCGACAAAGGGCTGACGGACGCCATCAAGCTGTGGACGGTGAACCCTGCACGGCTGGTGAACATGAGCAGCCTCATCGGCACGATAGAGGTGGGCAAACACGCAGACTTTATCATTTTCGGCTGAAATACACAAAATAAAAGCGTCGGGCATATGCTCGACGCTTTTTGCGTGCAAATGTTATTTTACGGAGTCGTCGCCGTCGTCGGTGGGTGCCGTTTCTTCAACGGAATTTTCGGCAGGGGTCTCGGTATCGGCGGGTTGAGCGTTATCGGCTGCATTGGCGTTGTAGCGGGCGTCGGCCGTTTGGGGTTTGGGATTGACGCACAGCAACACGATGATACCCACTGCGGACAGACCTGCAATCACGTACAGTACAATCTTCCAGGCCTCGATACTTGTGGCCGTCTCGCCGTTGACGGGGGCGGCGTTTACTTTGAGCAGCATTTCGGGGTGGAACTCCTCTGTGGAGGCCGTTTCGCCGGCTGCTGTCACCTTGACGCCCTTGTTGCCATAGGTATCCTTGACGGAGTAGACAATCTTGTACACATTTTCGCCCGTGACGTCCTCGTCAATCGGGGTGATGACGCCGCTGGTAGAGATGCAGCCCTTGGCGTTGGTGCCGTCGGACGACGTTTCGTAGCCCTCGGTCACCTTGCGGGTGTTGCTGTCATAGATTTGCAGCCAGCCGTCCGTTGCACCCTCGGTGCCGTCGGCCACCTTTTTGTACACAAGGTAGGTAACTGTTGTGCCCGAAGCGTCGGTGATATCCAGCGAGGTGGAGATAGAGTAGGTTGTGCCCACGGTCAAGCCGTCGGTAACTTTGGTCTTCTGCGTGGAGGACAGATCCACTTGCGGTGCGGTGGTATCCTTGGTGCGGAAGGTCATCGTGCCGTCTACTGCATCCACATCGTCGTTGTTTACTGCGGTGCTGGCGGCGTTGGCGTCGTCAATCACCTTTTGCGCAGCGTCAAACGAGGTGGCAAGCATATCCTTTTCGTCGAAGGAGTAGCCCGACTCGCCGGCCTTTTCGCCGTCCACCACTGCAAAGCGGAAGCTCCACGGTCCGCTGCTGGTGAGGCTGAACGTGCTTGTGACAAGGCAACGGCTCCAATCCTTCATATCCTGCGTGGTGGATCCGCTGCTGGAAACATACAGCAGATAAATCACGTCGTCGGCGGGGCGGAGGGACACGTCATCCTCGCTGTCCACCCAGGTTGCCGTGACGGTGACGTCGGCTGCGGGTATGGCGATCTCGTCGCCTGCCTTGTAGTGGATATCCGTGCTCCAATCGGGCTGTCCGTCGTAGCTGACCAACCAACCGTTAAAGAACTTGCCCTCGGCGGCCTTGGGTGCGCTGCCCAGCTTGTAGTGAGCCGTCTCGGCGTAGCCGTTTTCGTCCACTGTGGGTGCCCTTTCGCCCTCGGCAGAGCCATCTATAACGTAGGTTACCTTGTGCTTGGCCTTGTCGGTGGTGTCCTCTGCGGACAATCTGGTGTAGTTGATGCCGGGGAAAATTTCGTGCACCTTGTTGGCGTCGTTCCACCATTTGTTGGCAAACATAAAGGAGCGGCTCATTTCCAGATAGAAATCCTGACCGTCGGCCTCGCCCTCGTCGTCCATGCGATCCATGACGTAGCCTTTGAATTTGGCAAAATCAAAGCCCACTTCGCGTTCCGTCTCGGGAGCAGGGGACGGCTCGCCGCCGCTCGGTTCCTCAGCAAAAGCCACTGCCGCAACAGTAAACAGACTGATCAGCAGCGCAAATGCTATCAAAATACTCAAAAATCTCTTCATTGTTCCTCCGAAGGACGCTCAGCGTCCAACTTGTCCTAAAACGGCGGCCGCCCGTACGTCAAAATGACATACCGAAAGTAGCGACATATCACCGCATATAGGGATATTTTACATTTATTTGTCGGGATTGTCAACTAATTGATAATTATAAAAAATGATTTGCAAAAATTTTCGCTCAAAAACACATTTTGGGCGATTTTCATACAGATAAACAGGGACGTACACCCCCTCACGAGAGAACGCAAAGGAGATACTTGTGAAATTTTTGACCGTGGCCGCAACGGCTGTTGCGGTGTCGTTGGATAGCTTTATGGCAGGGTTTTCGCTGTCGCTCAACAAACGTCCCACCACTGTGCTGCCCTCGGCCGTGGCGCTGATAACGCTGCTGCTGTGTGTGGCTGCGTCTGTTGTGGGCAGGGCGCTGAGCCTGGTATCACAACAAGCCTTCGACTACTTTGGCGCAGCATTGCTGTTGACGCTTGCGGTGCTGTCGCTGTTGCGAAAAGAAGAGCGCACGCACACTCTCGGCGATGTGTCCACAGCGGAGTGCCTGACGATAGGCCTGGCAGTGGGCATGGACGCCGCCATTGCCAACTTGTCCTTTGCGGCGGGCGACCTGCAATGGGTGACGCCGCTTGTGTTTGCCCTGACGCACTATCTGATGGTGGCCGTGGGGCAAGTGATGGCCAAGCGTGTGGTTTTGCGCCATACCAACCTGTTTTCCGCCGTCATATTGGCGGTGCTGGCCGCAACAAAGCTGCTGTGAGGGTCAGTCGTCGGCAATATCCGTTTGCGGATTGGTGTACAGCGGCACGCCGTCCTCCTCGGTGTCGTCGGGGTCGGCAAATGACTCCATATATTTGCCCACATCAAAGCGGCGCCAAGGCTCGGCCTGCGGGGGATAGGCCACAAACACCATATGCTCCTTGGTGATGGGGTGGTCCAACTCCAACCGATACGCCCAAAGGGCCAGATTGCAGCCCTTTACCACGTCGCCGCCGTAGCGCATATCGCCGAAAACGGGGCAGCCGATTGCGGAAAACTGCACCCTTATCTGATGGGAGCGGCCCGTGCCCAGCTGCACACGCACCAGCGACAAATTGTCCCTGCGCTCCAACAGCTCGTAGCTCAGCTCCGCCCGCTTGGCGCCCGTATCGCCCATGGTGGCAACGTAGACGTTGTTGGTGAGGGCGTTCTTTTTGAGATAGTTGACAAGGGTGCCTTTGCGCTCCTTGGGGCAGCCCACCACCGTGGTGAGATACTGCTTGGTCATCTCGCCCTCGGCAATCTGCTTGGAGAGGCGCTCGGCGGCCTTGCTGTTGCGGGCAAACACCATCACGCCGCCCGTGGGACGGTCCAGACGGTGCACCAAACCCAGATAGGCGTTGCCCGATTTGTTGTATTTTTCCTTGATGTACTGTTTCAGCAGGCTAAGCAGGTCCAAGTCGCCGCTGGCGTCCCCCTGCGAGGGTATGTTTTGCGGCTTGACCACCACCAATATGCTGTTGTCCTCGTGCAAAATTGCCACGTCGTCCATTGTGAAATTTCTACTCATTTTTTTCTCCTTTTGTCCACAGACCGCTTGCGCCACAGGGCAGCACCACGCCCTCGTCGGTGGGCAGGCAAACCTCGTAGCTGCACACATTACCTTGGGGCATTGTCAGCGTAAGCAAATTGGATAGCACTGCCGGCTGCAACCCCGTTGTGTAGCTGTTTAGCAGCACAAACAGCGGATTGTCGCTAAGCACCTGCGAGCACAGTGCCAAAAAATCGAAAATATCCCGTTCCAACTTCCACTCTTCGCCGCTTGCGCCCCTGCCAAAGCTGGGCGGATCCAGCACAATGGCGTCGTAGCGATTGCCCCGCCGCAGCTCTCGCTTGACAAACTTGCGGCAGTCGTCCACGATGTAGCGGACGGGCTTGTCCTCCAAATGGGACAGACCGACGTTTTCCTTGGCAAGCTCCACCATGCCCTTGGCGGCGTCCACATGGCACACCGACGCACCGGCGGACAGACATGCCACGGTGGCCCCGCCCGTGTAGGCAAACAGGTTGAGCACGCTTATCGGGCGGTTAGCTCCCCGTATCAGCTCTATCATGGTCGCCCAATTGGCCGCCTGCTCGGGGAAAAGCCCCGTGTGTTTGAAGTTCATGGGGCGCACCTTGAAGCGCAATTGACGCCAACCCACCACCCAACTGTCGGGCAGCTGCTTGGCGTACTCCCAATGGCCTCCGCCCGAGGAAGAGCGGATGTAGCGTGCATCGGGTCGGGCAACGCTGCTTAGCGGCCGTGCGGCATGCCAGATGACCTGCGGATCGGGGCGCAGCAGCACCACGTCCTGCCAGCGTTCCAGCTTTTCGCCGTCGCCTGTGGCAATTATTCGATAGTCGTTCCATTCGTTGTTGATGTGCATAGTACTGTGCGCCAAACTATTTGGCAGATTTGGTCAGATACAGCGTAAAGGTTTCGCCGTTGACATCCCATTGCTTGCAAAATGCGCCCTTTTCGGCGGGCAAAACGCTATCCGCCAGACAGCCCTCGGCAATGGCCTTAGCGTTGTCGGCAAATATGCGGGACAGGCGAGCGTCCGCCTTGTAGCCCACGTCGATGTGGTCGGTCACAACAAAGTCGCACTCCTTGCGCATGGTCTGGATCTTGGAAACGATCTCCCTGACGTAGCCCTCCTCCACCAGCTGCGGCGTGAGGGACACGTCCAGCGCAACGGTGTCGCCGCGGTCGGACACGACCGAATAGCCCTCTTTGTTTTTAGAGGAGATAAGCAGGTCGGCCTCGGTCACCTCTACCTTGTCGCCGTCCAGATCAAACAGGTGTTTGCCGCCGTTTTTGACGTTTTCCACCACCTCTTTGGCCTTGGCGCCCAGATTGGACAACGCCGTTCTGATCTTGTTGAGCAGCTTGCCGTATTTTGGCCCCAACGTTTTTAGCTGCGGCTTGATTTCGTACTCGGCAAACTCCTCGGCGGAGTCCACCTTGACAAGCTCCTTGACGTTGAGCTCGTTTTTGATGATCTCGGACATTTCGCCGTCGATGTCGTCCTTGCACGACACATACATGCGAGACAGCGGCTGACGGTTTTTGACATTGGCGGCATTGCGTGCGCTGCGGCCCAGCACCACCAGATCCAGCACCTTTTCCATGGTCTTGTTGAGGCGCTTGTCGATGTAGCGCTCGTCCGCCTTGGGAAAGTCGCACAAATGCACGCTTCTCGGGGCGTCGGCAAAGCAGTTGGCGGTGATGTTTTGATAGATACTCTCCGTGATGAAGGGCACAAAGGGCGCCGCTATCTTGACAAGAGTATCCAAAACGGTGTACAGCGTGATATATGCCGCCTGCTTGTCCGCAGTCCACTCGCTGCCCCAATAGCGCTCTCTGCAACGGCGCACATACCAATTGGACAACATATCCGTAAAGCGCTCGATAGCACGGGCGGATTCGGTTATCTCGTATTGGGACAGCCCCTCGTCCACCGTCTTGACAAGCTGATTTACTTCGGAAAGTATCCACTTGTCCATCAGGGTGAGCTTGGCGTCCTGCAAGGTGTACTTGCTGGGGTCAAAGTTGTCGATATCGGCGTACAGCACGTAAAAGGCGTAGGTGTTCCACAGCGTGCCCAAAAATTTACGCTGCATCTCGCTGACGGCCTCGTCGTAGTAGCGGCTGGGCAGCCAGGGAGAGCTGGCCGTGTAGAAATACCACCTCACTGCGTCGGCGCCCTGCTTGTTGAAGCTGTCCCACGGGTCCACCACGTTGCCCTTGTGCTTGGACATCTTGACGCCGTGCTCATCGCCCACCAAACCCAACACAATGCAGTTTTTGAAGGGCGCCTTGCCAAACAGCAACGTGCTGACGGCCAGCAACACGTAGAACCAACCTCTGGTCTGATCCACCGCCTCGCTGATGAAGTCGGCGGGGAAATTTTGCTCGAAAAGCTGCTTGTTCTCGAACGGGTAGTGGAATTGGGCATAGGGCATGCTGCCGCTGTCGAACCAACAATCGATGACTTCGGGCGTGCGCACAAACTCGCCGCCGCAATCGCACTGCCACTTGCATTGGTCGATGAAGGGCCTGTGCAGCTCGATATCGGGGCTGCAACCGCATTTTTCCACCAGCTCCTTGCGGCTGCCGATGACGTGCACCTTGCCGCATTTGTTGCATATCCACACGGGCAACGGAGTGCCCCAATAGCGGTCTCTCGATATGCCCCAATCGATGACGTTTTCCAAAAAGTTGCCCATACGGCCGCTGCCGATGGTGGGCGGTATCCAATTGACGGTGCTGTTGACCTGCAACAGCTGCTCCTTGACGGCCGTCATCCTGACAAACCAGCTTTTGCGGGCATAGTAGATGAGGGGCGTGTCGCAACGCCAACAATGCGGATAGCTGTGCTCGAACATCAGCTCCGCCTGCAAAAGGCCCCGCTGCTGCAAATCTTTGAGGATAAGCTTGTCGGCCTGCTTGCAAAACACTCCCGTCAGCTCGCCGCAGCCGTCCACAAATTTGCCGTCCTCGCCCACCAGCTGCACCATCGGAAGATTGTACCTGCGCCCCACATTGGCGTCGTCCTCGCCGAAAGCGGGTGCGATGTGCACAATGCCCGTGCCGTCGGTAAGCGTGACGTAGCTGTCGTTGGTGACGTAGTAGCAATCGGCGCCGTGCACGTCGGCAAAGGTGTACAACGGCTTGTAGTGGACGTGCTCGTAGGCGCTGCCTTTGCGGCAATCCACCACGGTGTAGGTGCCCTCTTCAAAGTGCTTGCTGACAAGCTCCTTGGCCAAAATGTAGCGAGAGCCGCCGCTTTCAACGGTGACGTAGTCGAAATCGGCATTCATGCACAGCGCAACGTTGCTTGGCAATGTCCAGGGGGTTGTGGTCCAGGCCAAAAAGTAGGTGTTGGGCTCGTCCGCCAGCTCAAAGCGGGCCACGGCCGACTTCTCCTTGACGTCCTTGTAGCCCTGGGCCACCTCGTGCGAGCTTAGCGCAGTGCCGCAACGGGGGCAATAGGGGACGATCTTGAAGCCCTTGTACAGCAGGCCCTTGTCGTAGATGGTTTTGAGCGCCCACCACTCGCTTTCGATGTAGTCGTTGTCGTAGGTGACATAGGGGTGCTCCATATCCGCCCAATAACCCACACGGTCGCTCAGCTGCTCCCACTCGCCTTTGTACTTCCACACCGATTGCTTGCATTTTTCCACAAAGGGCCCAATGCCGTACTCTTCGATCTGCTTTTTGCCGTTGATACCCAGCTGTTTTTCCACTTCCAGCTCCACGGGCAGGCCGTGAGTGTCCCAGCCCGCCTTGCGCAGCACCTTGTAGCCCTTCATCACCCGATAGCGGGGTATCAGGTCCTTGATGGAACGGGTAAGCACGTGCCCGATGTGCGGCTTGCCATTGGCTGTGGGCGGCCCGTCGTAGAAGGTGAAGCAATCGCCGCCCTTGGCGGTGGTCTGCTCGAAAATCTTGTTCTTCTTCCAGAAGTCGAGAACTTGCAGCTCTCTGTCCACAAAGTTCAGCGAGCTATCTACCTTGGTATATTTTGACATATTTGCACCTCTATGGGATAATTTTTCGGTTCGGCCAACAAAAAAGCCGATATGCGTTTGAAAAAACACATACCGACCGTATGCAACACCATCTTCAAACAAGTACGGCTGCACATATGCGCATAAGTGCAGATTATACCCTGCGCCTTGATAACGGAGCGCTGCCGTATCCGCCTACGCAGAAATTCCTTTGGCGGATCTACTTGCAGGGGGATAGCTTTCGGCCCCGTGCCACGCCCCTTTCAGCCGTGAGGGCGCTCTCTGTGCGCACAAAAAACCGCAGTCTTGTCCCTGCTCGGACGTATTTGCTGTTTTACAAGTGTATTCTAACAAATATTGCCCCGATTTGCAAGCAAATTGAGGCAAAATTGTAGTTTTGGGCGGTCGATCAATCGCCGTCCAGAAGTTTTTCCAGACGTTTGTAGGCCGCTTGCGCCTTTTTGTTGCCGTGTTCTGCCGCCTCATTGTACCAATAGGCGGCCTCTTCGATGTTCTTTTCCACACCGTTGCCCGCTTCGTAGGCGCAGGCAAGATTGTACTGTGCGGTGACGTTGCCCTGCTCGGCGGCAAGCTTGTTCCAATAGCATGCCTGCACACGGTTTTCGCTTGTGCCCTGCCCGTTGATGTAGCAATATGCCAGCCAGGCCATGGCGTCAACGTCGCCGGCAAAGGACGCCTGTCCAAACAAAGCAAACGCCTTGGCGTAGTCGCCGTTGTTGTGAGCATCCACGCCCTGACGGCAAAGCTGAGCGGCCGAGGGCGCTGCTTCTACCCGCTTGGTGACCACCTTTTCCACCGTTTTGGTAACGATCTTTTCCACAGGCACCTGCTTGGTGACTACCTTCTCCACAATCTTGACGGTGGGCCGGGGCTGAACCGACGGGGCAAGCTGCACACATATGGCGGGCACCACGCCCACATCCATACAGTCGACCTCTTGGGGATCGGGCTTCCAGAACTCGGAGTTGCAGATATGGTCGCTGCCGGAAACGCTGACATTGGTGTCCGTATCCGAAAATTTACTTTGTGCGGAGCGATACCACCAAGTCGGCAAAGACTGTTTGTTCGGAAGCCCATTGCAGAAAGCATAGGGAGTGCCAAGCAGACAGTAGCGAGGAGGCTTGTCCCACATATCTCCCAAAAAGCCGAAAGAGGGCGTGGATATCTCGCTGAAACTGAGCAGCGACACCTTGTCTCGGACGCTTTCGTAATCCCGCTCGAAATTGCGAGTTGTCACCGCACGGTTATCCACAAACCAACTTGCAAGCGAAGCCTGCTCCGCTGCGGAAAAAGCCTCGTTGCAGAACACGCCGTTGAGCCACTGCCTGATACTGCTGTGAGCGTAGTCGTTGGGATATATCGTTTTGCCGCCCACAGTGCGCAACGCAAGCGTGTTGTTGAAGGGCTTGGCGTCCACCACGATACTGCACGACGCAAAGGCCTGATTGCCGTCGTTGTACAAAACGTTCCACACCAACGGTTCCCATCTGAACCAATAAGCCTTTTTGACGGTACCGAATGTGCCCGGACGATAGGTGGCTGCCTGCCAACTTGCCTTGATGGGCAGAAAGGCCTCAAAGTACATCGCCCTGTATCTGTTGCCGCCATGCTGCACGTCCTTGTACCAGGCGATACTTTGCTTGCGCCCGCCGCAGTAGCAGCCAAGGTCCGTCCAACCGTGCGCATTTTGCGCAGTGGGCACTGCCCCTGCCAAAGCGTTTAGCTTTGCCACAAGGGTGGGGTTGTCGATATGCGATTGCGGATAGCTGCCAATAACCAACGTTTGGCCGTCGGCGGACAGCGAAAATACTTTTGCCATGGTCACCTCTGATACGTGCTCGTCAGTACATCTTGCGGCGGGGCAAACCTGCCTTTGCAAGCGTCAAAATGGCGTTGGACTGCACAAAATGGGCTATTTGCCCGTCAATTTGCGCTAAAAGAACACCTCTGTGGCACGCTGCTTGACCTCTGCCGAGGCGGTGAAGGGTATGCGGGTCGTGTAGCCTGCACGGGCGGCGACGATCTGCTTGGTGGGCCAGGAAAAGATGTCGCTGTTCCATTGGTTGACGGTGTCGTTGTACAGCTCTCGTGCGGCGGTGATTTCCTTTTGCAGGTAGGCGTTTTGGCTCATGGCCTGACGGATATCGTCGTGCGCTTTGAGGTCGGGGTAGTTTTCCAACGCCACGTTAAGCTGTGCGTGCAAGCTGTCGATTTTGCTGCTGACGGCGTTGCGTTGCTCGTCGGTGAGGCCGTTGCCGCTGCGCAGAGCCGCTATCTGCGTAAAGGTGGATTTGTCCAACTCTACCGATTTGTTGACAAGTGCGGCGGTGTTTTCCAGCACGCGCACACGCTGTTCGAGATAGTTGTCTATCTGCGAGGCGTCGTGTTGCAGCTTTTGTTGCAGCTTTTGCAGGTAGTTTTTGGCTCGGATCTTCAAAAACAGAAACACCAAGCCGGGGATGATGCCCAGCACCCACAACAACACCTCAAAAACGGTGCTGCCCACGCCTACTTTGACGGGGAGCTGCTTGGCTATCACGTTTACGTCTCGGCCGTCGGGATTGATCGGCCCTGTCATTTCGTCAAGTTCGTTTGCCATGATGGTTCTCCTTGTAGATATTTGCTAAATTTTGCGCTTTTTGATGCGCTATTGCTCAAATTTGGCCGTTATGCCGCCCACAAACGTCTCACCCTTGGCCCGTTGCGAGGCAAATTGCCGGCGGGACAGCTCGCACGGCTGCATGAACAGCGTGGTTTTGCGCTCCAACGGCTGATACAGCGTCCAGGGGACGGGCACCTCGTAGGTGTGACCGTTGCGGCAAAACACGGGCACGTAGTCCATCTGCGGCAGTGCGGCAAAGCTGTGCGCCGTGATCTGCACGCTTGCGCCATGATCGTTGGGCATGCATTGGGCTTTGAGAATGACCTCCGTATCGGTGGACGGGTGCGCCATCGCCGCCTTGTTGAGGTGATTGGCCACCGCCTCTGCCTCCCAATCGCCTATGTTGCCCGGCTTGGTGCACTCGCCAAAGCTCTCGGAGGGGGTATCCTGCGTGTACAGCGGGATACAAAACAGCGGTGCAAAGTCGAAATAGAGCGAGCGGAAGTACTCGCAGTTGAACTCCACAAAATTTTTGCGGGCCTGCGCCAGATCGTAGTGGACAAAGCGGTCGGGGTCGGCGTCGATATCCAGAGCTGCGCTGTGCTGAGAGCTGATAACGTTGACCACGCCCAACTTGTGAAAGCAAAAATCGTCGCCGTAGGGCTTGTCGCTGCGCAAAAGCCGCACCATGTTTTGCTGGGCAAGCGGCGTAAACATCAGACGGAACTGCACCTCGTCATCTCGGTTGTCGGCGGCAAAAAGCACCTCGAACTCGCTGTTGGCCAGCCTGTTGAAGTTGCCTCCTTCGCTGACGGCGGCACGGGTTTTCTTTTCCAGAGCCTTTTCGCCCTTTTTGATGAGGTTGTCTATCTTTTTGTCGTCGGCGCCGTGCGGCACGGTGGGCTGACGACTGAAATGCAGCTTGGGTGCGGCGTCGCATCCAAAAAACAGATAGGTTGCGTGGTGATAGCTTGGCACGGGCTTTACCACCGAGGCAAACAGCGTCTCGGTGCAGGTCACCGTGCGGCTGTGCCCCTGCGAGTCCGTCTGGGTCTCCGTCCAGGTCACCACTCTGCTGCCCGTAAACGTGCGGGAGACCGTCGTGTGCCGCAAAAATCTTGCCAGCAAAAAGGGTCTGCCGTTGCTGTTGCCGCTTTTGACGCACACTGCGCTGCTGTCGCTGTCGTGCACGCCCAATGTGCAATGCCGCTGAAAGTAGTCCAGCTTGTCCTCGTCGAAGTACTTGTCCAACTGTATCTGCGGCACCGTTTGATATATCAGATTGTCGGGGATGTGCCAATCGTACAGGTCGTTGAGGGGCTTCATCTGGCGCATGGCCTTCTTTTCGATGTCGGCAATCTCCTTTTTGTGCTTTTGCGCCACATCGTTGCCCTGCCTGATGCGCTTGTTGAACACGGTGCACACCAGGGCGATCAATGCGGCAGCGGCGGCCACCCCCAAACAGGCAACAAGTATGCCCACCCACTGCAACTCGCTTTGCAGCAGCGCCACAAGCGTGATGAGGCCGACAATTATCAACAGAACGGCCACGGAAATCAGCACCGCACGGCCGACTTTGAGACGGCGCACATTGCCGTCCGCCTTGTTGAACTTGTCCACCGCTTTGCTGCGCTCGGCCATCAATGCGGCGTTTTTTTCGGCGGAGACGCCCGACCGAGCCACAAGCTCGTCAAAATATTGCTCCGTAAGCTGTTGGTGCTTGGCGGCGTATTGATCGAAATAGGATTGGACAGGCTCCAATATAGAGTCGTTCATGCTGCTGCCTCTTTGCAAATTTTCTGAGTATATTATAGCGCTTTGCCGCCCTTTCGTCAATAGATATGCGGCAAAAATGTTATATAAATGCTGCTGTGGACGACGGGCTATTTCTTTTTCAGCTTGTGTTCCACGCCCTTGTCGTCCACGATGTACACGTTGTCGAGGGTGGATTCTGTTGCAGCACGCCACTCGGCTATGTACTCTCGGCGCAGGCGAAATTGTTCGGCCTTTTCTTCGTCGGTCAATCCCTCGGCCGTTTTGGCCTTGCGTGCAAGTTGATTTATCCTGTCGATTTTTGCTTGTTCCATAGTGATATCCTTTGCATACATTATAACACTGTCGGCGGCCACCGTCAACAATACGCAAGTTATCGGGCGAAGAGGCAATTGCGCTCAAAAATTGCCTTTTGCGACAAAATAGGTCAACTTGCTGTTGCGGGCGACGCAAAAAGGGTTGCAATTTGGGGCAAACTGTTGTATAATACCATTGCTGCGCTAGGCGGGGAGCCAGCGGTGCCCTGTCGCTCACAATCCGCTACAGTGAGGCCGAATGTTGCAGGCGGCTCTCGGCGTGGAAAGCAGGAATCGGCAAGGAGTGTTGATACCAAGGTCTTGTGCAATGTGACACTGTCAACCGTGTCAGGATGGGAACATAGCAGCACTAAGCAGCTCGAACGTGTGCCACAAGGTAGCTTTGGAGTAGCCACCTACCGAGATACCGTTTCGGCGTCGGAAGTCAACTGCAAATGCGCAG
>CANPXV010000011.1 GCA_947586855.1 uncultured Clostridia bacterium | reverse complement strand
TAGTCCGGCCAAGGCTGCGCTTGCGCCCCGTAGGGGTCGGTTGCGTAGTCAACCGAACAGCCTTGCGTTTGGCCGGATAAACTATCATTCCACAATGTCGCCCACGCCGTTGAGAATGAGGCGTGGTCGGTAGGGAAACTGCTTGACGCTTTGCCGTGTGGACACGCCCGACAGCACCAGCACGGGGTCCAGGCCCGACTCGATGGCGGCGATCATGTCCGTATCCATGCGGTCGCCTATCATGGCCACATCGGGAGAGTGTATGCCCTTGGCGTGGAACCGCTCCATGGCGGCACGCATCATCAGGGGGTTGGGCTTGCCCACAAAGTAGGCCTTTTTGCCGGTGGCGTACTCGACGGGGGCAACCAACGCTTTGCACGCAGGAACCTCGCCATGCTCGGTGGGGTTGGTGATATCCGAATTGGTGCCGATGAGCAACGCCCCGTTGTTGACAAGCGCAGTGGCCTTTTTGATGCTCTCGAAATTGTAGTTTTCCGTCTCGCCGATGACAACGTAGTCGGGGTCGATATCGTTGAGAATGATGCCCACCTCGTACAGGGCGTTGGTCAGGCCGGCGTCGCCGATGACATAGGCCGTTTTGCCGCCCTGGCTTTTGAGAAAACTTGCCGTGGCCAGCGCCGACGTGTAAAAGTTGTGCTCGGGCACTTCCAGACCCATGCGGGCCAGCTTTTGCTGCAACTCCTTGGGGGACTTTTGGCTGTTGTTGGTGAGAAACAAAAACCGCTTGTTGTGCGCATACAACCAATCGACAAACTCCTTGACGCCGCTTAGCAACGTGTTGCCGTGGTAGATGACGCCGTCCATATCGCATATAAAGCCCGCTTTGGCACGCAGTTTATCCATAGATCCTCCTTGCAAGTGTGGTAGTTGTCCGCCGCCCTTTTGCGCCATCATTGTAGCACGTTTTGCGCCTAAAATCAACCTTTTGCCGCAACAAGACGGGACCTTTTTGCTATATATGGCGCCACGCCATGCGCAGGGACGGGGGATCTTTGGCCGTGCGCTTACGTAAAGTGATTGGTGCGTGTGCGTTTGGTGCACGTCCGCTTATGAACCATATTTGATTGCACACCAGCGCAAAGCGATTGGGCCATGAACCTATTTGAGATCACACCACACTCAAACACCTGCAAAATGCCGTAGTGTACGCACGTTTTAGATCTATTTGAAAGTGCACCATTCTCCAACGGTCTATCAACAAAACGGAGAGCGGCACAGTTGTAGACCTGTTTGAAATTACAGCTCTTCCCAACTATCTTTTGAAATTATTGTAAGCCCCTTTGTGTTGGACCTGTTGGAAACTGCACCATTCTCGATCCTTGGCAAGCTGCCGATACCGATTGATAAGATTTTGGGCATATTTGAGGTTACGCCGCCCTAAAAACCTACCCCAAGTGCTGTTTTTGGGGTGAGGGAGGGCTTTTTGTGAGCCCAGATGAGTATGTCGATTTGCATTGCCTCGCCGTCTGGATCTCTCGGCGTTTTGTAGATGTTGACAATCACAAATTCGTAGCCATCGGCGGTGTTGACGCAAGGCGCTATTTGCCCGTCGAACAGCCGCTTTCCGTTGGCGGTCAGGTACTCGGCACCGTCCTCCATCTCGGCTCGGGCAAGTTCTATCAGGCTAAGGTGGCGCAGCTGCTTGTGCTTGGTGACGTCGAAGTAGCCCGCCGCCCGCAGCGCCCGCTCGATTTTGCTTTTGTTGGTTAGCTTGGTGATGTTGTTCAGCTCGTCGATGGTCATGTTGGTTGTGCCCCTTCCTCTATTTATACACTTTTCTTTGCGCCTTGTCAACAGCCGAGGCGCACAATGCGCATCCGCCGCAGAATATCCGTCCGTGCGCAGGCGTAAAGTGATTGGTGTGTACGTTTGGTGCACATCTGCGCTCTCCTCGTCTGCGGGGTAATAGTACAGGAACTTTCCGTCCGTAGGCGCAGGCTATTTCTTCTTATTCAGATGATATGCTAACTTATCCATACGACAATTATACCACACCAAACATGACAATACCTGTCATCATTACAAAATTTTCCGAAGAAATTTTAGCGGGCATACCCCATACCAAATGTGCCACAAAAGTGGGCAGAAAAACGGATGCCTAAGCAGGATAAGGAAGTTGGTCACAAGTGCCACAACTTCGCCCCTCAACAAGCGGGGAGCCCGCTTGGGTGGGGGAGAAGAAAATTAGATGGCGACAAAATACTCCTATGTTCAATTTTTATAAATAGTGTTTATTAAAGCGACCAATGCAATTACAGCTGTGACTAATGTTTCCATGCTTTTCCTATCTTCGGTTTTTGCGTGGGTTACAGGCTCAGCAAGTTTTACCGCTTTATCTGCATACTCTCTCATATCTTTGTTGCTTTTACCTTTAAGACGATATTCGATAAAACTTTCAAGCATTCCTTTTGCGTCAGCCGTACCGATAGGACTACCGTCCCCATGATTGTTCATCTCGGGTTTATATACCTTTGTTCCAAGCAATATGTAAATTTCCCTACCTAAAACTCCGACTTGATTATACGAAAATCTATCGGAAGCATTTGCCGAGTCTTCCAATAATTTTCTTGTTGCGTTGTTTATATCTTCCCAAGGCGTTTTGATGTATTTCGCAAAATCGCAGACAAAATCAGAAGAATTCAAGTATTGCAAAACCGCTTCTAATTTACCAAATCGAAATGCGTTAATGCCCAACGTCCAATCGGGATTTACGAAAAACAGGTTGGAATAAATGTCCTCAAGCATCTGTGCACAAACCTCACTATAAGGTTGTACCTCGTCTTTTAGTTGTCCGAGAAGAGTTAAGGCGTTATCCGCAGTTGACTTGTTTAATCTAATAGCTTCTCCCCGATTGATTACCTGTGCCAACGATTGATAAAACCCGTTTAATCTTGATGTTAGATTTTTTATTGCTTTCATCCTATCTTTATATTCCCAGACATAAGATTATATCATTTTGTATAAATGACTTCAGCATCCATGATACGCAATGCTTCCTGTTCGAGTTGATATGCTTCGTATCGTTTCTGGTTGGCTTCAAGTGCAAGATCATTGATTTGCTTTTGTATCTCATGGTTTTTCAGAAGCGGAATTGGAATTGCACGCACGTGATTGTCGTCAATTTCATCAACAACCGACCCGTAAGTGAAACGAGTAATTAGTTTAAAACCATATTCCGATGCCAAAAAAATATTGAGATAGCCTGCGATATTTTTACTGCACGGAACAACTCGAATAATATGGTCGGATGGAATCCAATGCTCCCAATGCTTCGGCACAAGGGCAATTTTCCCAATAGTGCCGCTTCGCGTTATTAAAATCCTCCATGTGTTTTCAGTCCATTCGCAATGGATTATATCTTAATTAAGCATATGTTGTTCTTCATCTATTCTATTTTCCCCGCAAGTTCGAGATATTCTTTCAACTTCTTTTGGAGCAAATTCTTGTCGATAAGTTTGAGTTTGTACTCCGAAACCATCGTTGGCGAAAGTGAACGGCTCAAGGCGTACTCAACGACCTCATCGTCTTTCTTCGCACAAAGAATGACGCCGACGCTCGGATTTTCATTCGGCTTTTTCACATCGCAGTCAAGAGCCTCAAGATATAGATTCATTTTGCCGACGTACTCCGGCTTAAATTCGTCAATCTTAAGTTCAAACGCCACAAGGCAGGAAAGCCCGCGGTGATAAAAAAGAAGATCAATATAATAGTCGTGCCCGCCAACCTGCAAGCGATATTCCTCGCCGACAAACGAAAAATCCTTGCCAATCTCCAAAATGAAATTTTTCAAGTTTTGCACGATTGATTTTTGCAAATCTTTTTCGTTGGCAACTTCGGGAACGTCGAGAAATTCAAGGGTGTAGGTATCAAGAAACACATTTGACGTGCTTCGCTTTGCCTCGGTGATGGCGGGAGTCGTCGGCTTTTGAGAGAGCATATAACGCTCGTAATATGCGCTGTCTATTTGGCGTTCAAGTTCACGAGTGCTGTATTTTTCTTTTGCGCATAACGCCATATAAAAGTAGCGTTCCTCAGCAGATTTACAGGCGGACATAATTTGAAGATGATTTGTCCAACTCAATTGTGTCAGCAGTGCTGACACTTTTTCATCCTCGCCGTATAGTTCGTAAAATTGACGCATACGATAAAGCCCACGGCGGGTAAAGCCTTTCAGTTCGGGATAATTTTTAGCAAAGAATTCGGCAAGCCCTTCTACATAGGCATCGCCGTAAGCCGCATTGCGAGAATTTTCGAAAACATATTTGCCGATCTGGAAATACATTCCGATGAGTTCCTCGTTCACCTTATAAAATGCACGCTCTCGTGCGGACTGTATGATTTTTACAATTTCGGAATAGTTATCGTCGGGCACCATATTCGCCTCACTCCTTGGTTTCGACGATTTCCATAATGTCGGAAATATCACACTTCAAAACCTTGCATATCTTCAAAAGAATCTCGAGGTTGACAGGCTCATCCTTTCCGAGTTTTGCAAGCGCAGTCGTAGTCATGCCCGTGGCAAGACGCAGGTCCTTTTTCTTCATATCTTTGTCAATCAGTAATTTCCATAATTTTTTATAACTGACCGCCATAGAACACCTCTCAACTATCATTGGCTATATTATAGCATAGTTTTAAAGCAAATGCAATCAAAAATCTATAATTTAGACTTTATTTCAACAAAACAAAAGAACAGAGATGTTACTCCCTGCTCTTAATATAAACTTGCTATTTTTGAAATCTTATTTATTGAATTTATCCCCAAGGATATTTACCTTGTGCTAAACTTTCTGTGTCAAGTTTAATACTTGATTCCTTCGTGGTGGTTTATTTTATTGCGGTTGGCGAACCGCTACAATTATACACCACGGGAGAATTAGTAAACGGACATGGCTAAAGCTCTTTGGCACCACCAGCACTGCTGGTGGTTTTCTTTTTACAATAATACGAACCCAACATTACCTGTCGGGTTCGTATTATTCTGCCTTGGCGGAGAAGGAGGGATTTGAACCCTCGCTACGCTAACCACGTACTACACCCTTAGCAGGGGCGCCCCTTCGGCCTCTTGGGTACTTCTCCATAGCCGGTGATTTTTGTTTGCTTGATTATTCTATCACAAATTGCGCTTTAAGTAAAGTTTTTTTGACATATTAGTTGCAAACTTTTGCTCAAAGATAAAATCGACCCCAAAATCGTCCAACTTGGCCGCAAATTTGCCCCAAACGCACCGCTGCTGCCACTTCGCCTGCGCCTTTGCGCAATATTGTGCGCCAAATGCCTCAATTTGATTGCTTTTTTTGCCGAGTGGTTGTATAATGGAACCGTTGTGGGGATATGGCTCAGTTGGTAGAGCGTCGCGTTCGCAATGCGAAGGCCAGGGGTTCGAATCCCCTTATCTCCACCATCAAGACACACGCAAAAGGAGCGTATAAAACTCCGCTGCGTGTGTCTTTTTCTATGTAAAACAGGGGTAAATTGCCGTTTTTATGGTAGTTTACCCTTTTTGTCGTTTCTTCGCTCATCGCCGTAGGGATTTGTTCTTCACTCGCTTTGAAAAACCTCAAACCTTTAACGATTGCACAAAAAGGATTTTTGCACGATAAGGAGCGTATGATTTCTTCTGTCTTAATCAACGAAAAAATGACCGACCGCACTCTTATGAACGCAGTCGGTCGTTTACTTATAAAGTTTCTCTTACTGTTATCCCGCACTCGAACTCGATTTCGATTTCCTTGTTGGACAGCACAGTGATTTTCCTTACAAGGCTTTTGAACATCACTCGATCGAACTCTTCAAGTATCTTTCCCGTCTGTAGCAGTTTAGTCACTTCTTCGATTCGGTAAGATGCGAGTTGGACTTTTCCTTGCTCGGACAGTATCTCTTCTTTTCTCATAAGCAGTTGGTCTATTTTCATTCCGACCTGCTGACTTTGCTGTTCATATTCTTTATCGGTAATCTCTCCGTTGTTCCTTTTCATCAGCAGTTCCATCATCTGCTCTTGTAGCTTTTCTATCTCGGCATTCACTTCATTTATTACTGTCGCACAGGAGTCCGTTATTTCGCTCACGGTCGCACTTTGCAGTTTTTCGAGTATTCGTTCCTTGTCTCCTATAAGTTCGTTCAATGCCCTTACAAACGCTTTCTCAAGGGCTTCTTCTTTGATAGGTCGGCTCTTGCAGTATTCCGCCCCATTGTTTTCGTGTCTTTTGCACACCCATATGTAGTACTTCTTATATTTGTTGTACTGTTGGTGTCTTCGGTAGGTTTCCCCGCATTCGCCGCATACTATCATTCCGCTGAACGGATATTTACCTGAAAACTTTCCGCATCCCGTTTCACCTGTACTTCGTAGCGACTGCCTGTTTTGGAACTCTTGCTGTACCATGTCGAATGTCTCTTTCGATATGATAGCCGCATGGCTATCTTCCACATACCAGCTCTGCGCGAATCCTTCGTTTTTAATTCGCCTTGGGGATAGAAAGTCTGGAAGGTATGTTTTTTGCAGGTGGCAATCGCCCTTGTACTTTTCATTTTGCAGTATCGACTTCACCGTGGAAGGATGCCATGTTTCTCTGCCTGACGGCGATGCTATACCATCTCGCTCAAGTCCTTCAGCGATTTCTTTCAGACTTTTACCGTCAAGGAACTCCGCATATATCCTTCTGACCGTTATTGCCTCTTCTGGCACGATTTTCAGCACCGTTCCCTTCTTGTCTCTCGTATATCCAAGGAAGTGTTTCGTGTTAAGAATCACTTTCCCCTCTTGGAATTTTTTCTTGACGCTCCACCTTATATTATTGGATATGCTCCGGCTTTCTTCTTCCGCAAGGCTTGCCATTATCGTAAGAACGAACTCGCTCCGCTCTTGTAGCGTGTCAAGGTTTTCCTTCTCGAATATGATTCCGATGCCGTCCGCTTTCAGTTTTCTTGCCGTCTGTACGCAGTCGAGTGTGTTTCTTGCGAATCGGCTGACCGATTTTGTAATTATTAGGTCTATCTTCCCGTCTTCGCAGTCTTTTATCATTCGTTTGAACTGCACTCTTTTGGTATTTTTACCGCTCAAACCGGGGTCAGCATAGATGTCAACCATCGTCCAATCATCATGGCTTGCTATGAGTTTGGTGAAGTGGTCTACCTGTGCCTCGTAACTACTCTCCTGTTCTTCGTGGTCGGTCGACACTCGTGCATATGCAGCCACTCGTATTTTAGGCTTTTGTCCCATAGCTACCGACATAGGGTCAAGCCGTTCGACTCTTGTTTTCGCTGGTATAATCGTAATTTTGGGTTTAGTGTTTGCACAGTTTTCCATTGACATTTCCTGCCCTCCCGTTTGTATATTCTTTCGTTGCCTTATATCCATTTTGGAACTCGAATGTAATCGTCCAGTCTTTTACTGTTGCCTTTACAAGGAACTCCGCCATTTGTTCCGTCAGCTCATCCGATTTCTTATATTTCCCTTTTACCATATCTCTCGTTTGTAGATTTTTTATGAGAGTTTCCTGTTCTTTTATCTTTATAAGTATTTTATCGGTTTCCTCTCGGAATTTGCTTTCGGATATATAACCTTTGGCTCGTAATTGTCGCAGTTCTTGCTCGTTGGCAATAAGTTTTCGCAAGACATCTTCTTGTTCCGTTACGCCGTTCACATCATTATTCGCGTCAAGGCTTTCGTTGTAGGCTTCAATCAGCAATCTTGTAACGACTTCGTCTTTGATGTCATGTGATGCGCATTCCTTTACCCCATAAACATCCTTTTTCCGACATGTCCACTTTATACACATATATGGAGTTCCGTGTGCCGAAGTTTTTCTTTTGAAACTCGTTCCGCACTCTCCGCATATCAGTTTTCCTGATAGTGGATATAATGCCGTAGGTGACCCCCTTGGTCTATATTTATTGCCACGTGCCATCATTATCTCCTGTGCTTTTTGGTAGTCTTCACGCGACACAATCGGTTCGTGATCGCCTTGGATATAATACTTGGGGAGTTCTCCGTAGTTGTATTTTTGTACTTTCATTACGCTATATGATTTTTGCATAATACTATCCCCGCAATATTTTTCATTTCGTAACATCCCCGTTATTGTCGATTTGCTCCATCGTCCCCCATGCATTGGGGTGTACCCTTCGTTTTCGAGAATATGGCATATAGTTCTAAACGAGTTGCCTTGCAGATACAGTTCAAAGATTCTTCGCACTATGACCGCTTCTTTCTCGTTTATCACTAACTTTCCATCGACCATGTCATATCCAAGTATTCGTGCCAGTTCCACACTCCCATTTGCGAATCGTTTCCGTGCAGCCCATTTTTGGTTTTGGCTCATAGATAGTAATTCCTCTTCTGCGAGACTTGCCATCACTGTAAGGATTAAGCCGCATTTGGGGTCAAGGGTATGTATGTTTTCAGACTCGAATATGATTTCCACACCTAAATCTCGGAACTCTCTGACTACTTCCATTAGTTCGACTTTGTTCCGAGCGAATCTCGAAACCGACTTCGTGTATATTCTGTCGATTTCGCCATTTCGTACTTTTTGAAACATCCTTTTAAGTCCATCTCGCTTTTTCATAAACGCACCGCCGATGCCCTCATCGGAGAATAAGCCAACATACTCTATGGACTCGTCGCTTGCAAATCGTTTCTGCCAATAATTGGACTGGAACGCGAAACTATCTTCTTGTGCTTCGCTATCGGTGCTGACACGAACATACGCACATACCCGTGGTTTCTCCTTCCTTGTTGTAGGTATCTCTTGAATATTCATTTCTCACGCTCCTTTCTCGTTCGTTTTTCGGCTCTGCCGACTGGATTTGAACTGCGATAAAAAATTTGTCCCGCCCTTTTTATCGGGCAGGACAAACAATACCGTGCTCACTTATAAAAGTCCAGACAAAAACTGCTTTATTCTGAAACTTTTTTGATAATTCTTTCCTTCTCTGCCGAAGTGATTAGTCCCCCTTTTCAAAAGGCTTTTTAATACGCTTTCAATTATTAGTTTTTCCATCGTCTTTATCGTCCTTTTTGCCAAGTTGCTTGATGATTTGGTTCGTTCCCGTAGCCGTCAGTCCGCTCGCACCGCCGATGACGATTGCCACCACGATATTCGGTGCCGGGATGATGCTCGGCAAAGCGTAAAAACAAATAATGCCACACACGATTCCGAACACCGTTGCAATAAGCGGAATACACCGCTTGAACTTTTCGTTCTCTCCGACTGCATGTTTAATGACGTTGATTGTCCAGTACACGACCGCAGCAATCGCCGGGACGCTGATTAAATTCAAATACTGTTCCATTTATCTTCCCCTCCTTATTTCTTGGAATTTTGTTCGAGCAAATACTCGTAGAGTTCATCCTTAACTTCCGCATAGGCTTTCATCGCCTCTTTCATCTCGCCGTTGGTTTTCCCGTCTCGAATGGCTACCGCATCCGCATACGTCAGTTTCCCCACAGCATCTATACTTTTTAGTATCAGCATGTTCTCTTTGGCTTTTGCTCTGTCTCGCTCTTCATCTACCTTTTGCTTTTTCTTGAAAAATCTTTGCAAGAAAAAGAGCACCATTCCGCTGATGATGCTCGCACACACACTCACTATTATCGATATCATATTATACATGTTGTTTTGAAATATCTCCGCCGCCGACAAGCGATGCCGTACTTACTCCACCCTCGTTGTTAAAGAGGTTATTTACTACATTGCCGACTGTGGTCTCGCTTTCGTTTTCCACAATAACCCCGTTCGCTACGAAAGCATCCCCCTTGATGGTTCGGTAGTTATACACAGTGGTATCGTCCGCAGTAACCTCTCGCCTTACTCCAACTATTGTTTTTTCTCCATCCTTGCCGATTAGCCTTGTTCCGACACTGATTTGCTCTTGTCCGTTATCGTCCCATACTGATATAAAGCCGTCTTTTGTCAAAACTTTGTGTTTTGGCGTAATGGACAGTTCTGTACCATCGCCAAAAGAAAGGATGTATATATTTGTCGGTTCGGTCAGGATATACCTCTTCAACACCAATGTTTGAACAAACGATTTTTTCTCTTTGTCATATGCCACGATTTTGTTGCCTGTAATAAGAGTGCGTGCTTCTTTGGTGTCTCCATTAAGCGATGTCAATATCTTACTGTCGGCATATACACAGCCACCACCGCCGCCACTACTACTCGATGATTTTGCAGTGAAACTCAATGTCATATCAGAATCAATGAATCGGCTTGATGTGTATGAGTTCATTGAATAACCAGATGCAGCGGTCGGTGTAAAAGTAAAAGTCGACCCAAATATTGCCGAGATTGTCGTTGTTGACGTTACTGTTCCCGAACCTGTTGCGCCTGTTTTTGTTGTGTAAATGTATGCGACCTTACTGACCCCGGTTCCTATGCTGATTGTTAGTTTCATTTCTTTGGCAAAAATAAGCGTTGTATCCTTATAGATTGCCCTTATCCCAAAATAACTTCCCATAGATACCCCCTTATTTAATGATAGTGATGTACCCGGCAGTACCTGTTGCCGTATAATTGGTTTCTTCTTTCACTGTGTACCATGTGCCATCAATTTGCAGTTTTCCGAGCTTCGAATCAACAGTTGCGAACTTTGTTTTAATCGTCCCCGTAGATGTATTATAATCGTCTGCCTTTACTGCCGTTTCCGCTGCTATCGGCAAATCGGTAAGAGTGCCGTTGGCATTCTTAATTTTCGGTCTGTAAGCCATTCACGATACCCCCTTATACTACTTTGAAGAAAAGTCCGCCCGTTGCAAGAGATGCGCTCGGAGTGGTCTGTTCGCTCGTGCCAATTTCAATCATCTGTCCGCCTGCGACTGCAATACCTTTAGCATTGACCTGAACGGCAGAATAAGTTCCTGCTGTAACACCGCTATCCCCCAATGTAACCGAAACAGTCTTATTTGCAGAACCATCCACACTCTGGCTTCCCGATCCACTGATAGCGGTCGAGCCGTCTTTCTTGACACCCGAATTGATGCTTACACCGAGTGTTCTCGCCGCAGTCCACTTGCCTGCCGAAGTCGCGCTCGTTGCCGTATCAGCACTGGTTGCTTTATCTGCTTTCGTAGCTGCGCCGACCTTAGTCATTCCGTTCTTGATATTAGCAATCTCGGTGACATTGGTATTGGACTGACTTTTTGCCGCATCCGCAGTCGTTTTTACTTCGCCAATAGCACCGACTACAGTCTTTGCCGTAGTCGCAAGCGTGTTGTCCGTCTTCGTCTGATATGCAGCAAGGTCAACTTTTTGCGATTCGAGAGCACTGATCTCAAAGTACCCGTAAGTACCCGTGTTGTTATCGAGAACCTTGCTTACCCAATAGTCGGGAGTATCCAAAGCCTTGATAAAGATGTTATCGCCCACTTTGTAGTCGGTTTTAGCAGCCGCTTTCAATGCTGTTGTCATTGCCGCTACGGTATCGAACGAAACAGCCTTCGCTCTGCCTTCCGCAAGTGCATATGCGCTGTTTGCTTTGTTCTGTGCGTTGGTTACGGCGGTGCGAATATCCGAGTGCGCCGTTCCGGACGTATTGTGAGTGTTCACCGCTCCGCTCGGTTCAGCGCCGATGTTTGCAGGGGTAAGGTTGACAGCACCTTTTCTGTAGGCGGTTTCTTTATCCCCCTTGATACCCGTTACGATACCACCGCCCGTGATACCTTTGACCTGCTCGTAGACTTCATCGATTGCGCCCTGCACATTCTCCGCCGAAATACCCGCCGCCGTGCCGCTGTACTTGACAACTTCCGCCTCTGTTTCGGGATGGATTAAGACGGTATCTTCTGCGCTGACTTTCTGAATAATCTGAAACTTGTTTGTAGTTTGAGCCATGTTATTTGTCCTCCATTTTCTTGAATACAAAATCGCCGTTAGGGATATCTTCGGTTATCTTGTCAACCGCCTGTAATTTCCCTTTGACGAGTTCGCCAAGTTTTATTTTATTTGTCTCGCCGTTTTCTCCCACGACAAGAATAAAGGAGTCGCGTTTATCGACTCCCAGTTTGATTTCCTCATAGTCCGTCACATCATTCGACAATAGGTTCAGTTCACTCGCCGTCATTTTCCCGTCAAGCGGTTTCCCGTTGATGGACGGCTTGTTCTTTAACCGATTGTAGTTGTAGGTTACGGTAATTCCGGGCGTGACGTTTACTTGTCCCTGATTACTATAGTAGTTTTTATCCGCCATTTTCCACCCTCTCCAATACTTCTATTTTTTGACGATGCACGAGCGTTACCTCTTGCTCGTCTATTAAGGTGGCGATGATGTCGTATTTCAAAAAACCTGTTTTGAAGTCCTTTGTCACTTCACCCGGTATTCGAATGCGGAATTCATCCTCTTCTCTATCCGCCTCTTCTTCGATTCCAAGTTCTTTGCATGCGAACACCACCTTTTCTATGAGTTCTGTAGCAACGTTCCCAAACGATAACCCGAACTCAAAAACATCGCCTTTGACTACTTTCAGCATCCTATTGCTCTACGAAAACGATAGAGGAAATCGTTGTCGTAGTTCCGCTTTTTGTTTTCTTTTCTACCTTGCAAGAAATCTCTTTCAAGTGTTTTTCGTTTTCCGCAAGAGTATTGAAGATATCCGGCGTTACTTGGTCTTCCGCTTTGTAATCGCTCTTTGGCTCTTTCCAGTTTGCCATTCATACCCTCCTTATGTCGTTCTTCCGCGCGTCTCTTGTTTCAATCCGCCGTCAAACGTAAACTTGTTATACTCGCATACAAGTTCTTGACTGTCTCCGAACCTATCCACCGACACATACTTCTCGCCGAGATTGAGTTTCGGGTTGCCTCGCCAAGTCGTAGTTACAACACCCTCTCCCGCATGCATCTTTTCGAGTAAGAAATTCGCAATGTATTCCGCTTGATCGTGGCTTTGTACAAGATCGCTTGACGGGTGAGAATACTCGGTTATTCCGTTGTTACGCACGCTTTCATCGTCCTGTTTGGTCAAAGTCTTTGTCGTTATCTCGATTGCCTTGCCCGTGACCATCAGCACCGCCTTTTGTTTTTCAGCTGTCTTGTTCTTCGCAACGACCGAGCAAGCATTAACACCGCCTTGGAAGTCGGTCAATAGCACATTTAAGTTATCCGTTTCCATTGCAGGGTACGCAACTTCGGTATTATAATCGAGCGTCAGTTCAAGCGATGCGTTCGGCTCTATATTAAGTTCGACCGATACCGCTTCGACCGTATCGTTCGACAATGATACGTCACAGTATTCCACAGAAATACGGTTCGCAAACTCGGTCAAAGAAACACTCGATGAGTACGAAAACATATTGCTTTTATCTATCCTTATCGCCGTTGTTGTCTTCGGCTTTTTCTCAGAGCGGACATTGATTTTATCTTCTCGGTCTACAAACACTTTGCATAGTCCCGCATTGGCGATTTCCTGCAATGCGTCCCAAGCCGTGCCTTTCGGCAGAAATGCCATCGGCACGATTACAGACTTTAAGTCGTTTGAAATAACGAAAGTATCTGCCGTTTCGCCGATATTTAAAAGAATGTCGGCAGCTATATCGTATAGCGATGCATTCTCTGTCAGCGGAAAGCCGACATAGGTCTTTTTCTGCAGTCGCATCAGCCTGTCCACCGCACTACACTTTACCCATTGCGAGTCTTGGTTTATCTGCCATTCGTCCGAATAGAATGTGCCGAGCGGTTGGTATTTGACTACCCCGTTGGTTTCAATACCGATAACCTTTTATTTATTATATCAAAAACCTCGTCAAAAATCAACATATTCAAGTTCAACTCCCCGTGGACGCCTGCACCCTTTTAGGCTTAAAAAGACGCTCCTTTTTGTTCGTCATTGACACAAGGCGGCGGCGCCTATACGTTTCGACGAATGTCGAAGGCACAGGTGCAAGCGCAACAGAAAGGAGTCCGCACAAGGCGAACTCTTTTTCTATTGCTCCTGATTGCTTGCCGCCTGTGCACGTTTCGATAATGGGATGGCGAAATATGTAGCCCGTGTTCTCCTCATTTACCGCATAATTGCAAATGATTATTTGTTGCTTTCTATCCCTGCGGGTGTGCTCATGTAGGAAGCGGGAGCACACCCTTGGGCATTCGGCTACCAACTGTGCACTGCACAGATTGACTTAACGCCGAATGTGCCGAGACGAATCCCCTTGATGTTTCAGCCAATCGGAAAATTTCCGATATAAGAGTTACTATCCCCAAAGGCGGCGCCTATACGTTTCGACGAATGTCGAAGGCACAGGTGCAAGCGCAACAGAAAGGAGTCCGCACAAGGCGAACTCTTTTTCTATTGCTCCCGGTTGCTTGCCGCCTGTGCACGTTTCAATAATGGGATAGCCAACACGGGTACCCGCAAAAGTCGAGCTTGCGAAACTTTTGTGGGAGAGGAACAACCGAGCGGCGTGGGCGCCGTTCGTGCTTGCACGTATGGTAGCGCCAAGCGAGAGTTGTGATGAAGCCCGGCCAAGGCGGCGGGAGGAGGGCGATAAGTTACTCCTTGGCACGGATGATTTCGCGAGGTTTGGCACGGCGCATCACAAGCAAGGGCACGATAGCCGCAACGGCCGTCAGCACCAGCACTGCGGCTGCGTCGATAAGCGCCGTTTGCCAATGGAAAGTGATGACGTTTAGCTGACGCATAAACACGTTGTTGGCCAGCTTGACAAAACCGTCGGCCAGCATAGAGTTGCACAAGCCGGCGCCTGCCGCCATTGCCCCAACGGATAGCACACACACCACTATGCTTACAAAAATCATTTGCAGCAAAAACATACGGGTGAGGTCTTTTGTTTTGCCGCCCAGCGCACGTATCACGGCGATTTCGTACATATTTTTTCGGATACTGCCCGCACCGAAGCCTGCCAACATCAATGCCGCCAATGCAAGCAGCACAATGCCGATAAATTGAAACACGTCGGTAAACACCAATGCCGATCTGGACACGGTGTACAGCGCCGAAACAAGAGGGTTTTTGACAACGTAGTCAAGTTCGGTGCCCTTGTCGTACAGTTCTACCGCCTTGGAAAGGTTGTCAAAATACAGGGCGTAGGGCGCATTGCCAAACTTTTTGAGCTGTCGGTAAATTTCCGGCGAACAGTCAAAACCGCCAACGCCGTTGACATTTTCTCTGAACCCTGCGATTGTCACTTCCAAAGTGTAATCGGGCAGGTCGTTTTCGCCCCGCACAAAACGGTATCGGGAAAGCGTAAGTTTGGTGCCGATTGCCTTGCTTTCGTCCGTTTCGCTTTCGCTGATACCCATAAGTTCTGCATAAACCGCCCTGTTGATGAGTATTTCGTCGGGGGCAAGCGCATCGTCGCGATAGCTATACGAATTGTTGGTGACAACATGTTCGCCGCAGCGAATTTCCATAGTGCCGTAGTAGACGGAGCGAGGGCACTCCTCGTCGCTTGCATACTCCTGATAGAAATCCGGATTGAAAGAGTAGCCTATGTTGAGGGTGGAATTGAGTTCCTTCAACAATTTTTCGTAGGAGTCGGCGTCGTTTTTGACGGAAAATGTGCCGTTTGTAAATTTTTCGATGAGGTCGGCGTAGCGTTGCTTGTAGCCCGTGTCGATCACTCCCGCCACACGAAAATGTCCCAAATGCATTGCGCCGTTGGTGAGGGTGGCATAGGGGTCGCTTCCTCCTGCTCGGTAAGTGGGTTCGTAGCTGAGAATGCTGTCGGCAAGGTAGTCGGTAAAGATGATCTTTGGGCCGGCTGTTTCCAGCGTGCCGGACAGCAATTTGAGCTTGCCGTCTTCCTTCCCGTAGATGTTGGTGAGAAATTGCTCGTTGGTGACCAACACGCCCAAACCGCTGCCGCAATAGAAGTTGGCATAGTTGTCCTGGTCGCCGGGCATCGAGTAACCTTCTATACTCCAAATGAGATTGCTGCCCCTTGTGTGCGTCATCAGCGAAATGTTGTACAGCGGATAGATGCCGCCGTCGTAGCCCGTGCTGCGAAAGGCCTCTATATCCGCATCGGTCACGTCGGTAAACGGCGATGTTATCAAGGTGGTGTTTATGGCGCTGGTCTTGTGCCCTTTTTGCAAAATGAAGGTTTTGTCCTCTTCGCTTTGCGCCACTATGCGGGCAATTTCTTCATCGGCGGAAAACTGCGTAAAAAATTGGCACACGCCCATGACGGCAATGATAAACACCACTATCAAAGAGGTAAACACCATGCTGATGATACGCTTTTTTGCAAACATCGCAAACAGCAAGTGTTTGCCGCTGCCCGTGAGGTTGTGGTTTTGCAGACGGCGCTGCTCGGGTTGGGCAATAGTTGATGTTGTGGGCAAAAAGCGGGTGTCCACCTGCCTGATTTTGCAAACGGCGCCATCCTTGGCGGTGCGGGCGGCATTTATCTGCTGCAACTGTTCGTCAGTGAACACCGTGCCCCGCTGAATGACTATCTCATCGTCGGCAAACACGATATCCTGCACTGCCGCATTGCGAGAGTAGTCGCCCAAGATGCGGCCGTCGCTGAGCTCTATTATCCTGTCGGCGTAGCGTTCGGCGTCCTGTGCGTTGTGAGATACAATCACCACCAACATCTGTTGAGACATTTCTTTGAGCAGCTGCAACACAATGGCGCTGCTTTTGGCGTCCAGGTTGCCCGTCGGCTCGTCGGCAAGTATCAGTTTGGGCTGCTTGACCAAGGTGCGGGCAATGGCGATACGCTGCTTTTGCCCGCCGGACAGTTCGGTGGGATAGCGGTCGGCATACTGCTCCATCTCTACCTTGCAAAGCGCCTGCTGCACTTGCTGTTCGTCGTCCACACCGCCCAACTGCAATGCCAAAGCAACGTTTTGCTGCACCGTGAGGCCGTCCAACAGGCAGTAGTCCTGAAAGATAAACCCGACGTAGTCGTTGCGGAAGTTGTCGAAATCGCTCTCTCCAAATTGAGAAAATTTGTTGCCGTCCACGACGATCTCGCCCGAGGTTATCCTGTCGCAACCGCCCATCATGTTGAGCAGGGTGGATTTGCCGCAGCCGCTTTTGCCCACGACAAACACAAAGCCCTTGTCCGGCAGCGCAAAGCTGACATCCTTCAATGCGACGGTGTGCTTTTTTCGATTGGGGTTGTAAATTTTGGTGACGTTTTGTAGTTCTATCATAGCGTATGTGGGGCCGTATCGGCGCAAAATGGGGCTGTCGCAAGTAGTCCGACCTGGACGGCGTGTTACTTTGGTTGAAAAAATTCTCGCCTCGCCCCGCCTACGAGGCGGCGTTTGGCCGAAAGAATTTTGCTTATGCAAACACCCCGAAAGGCGGTGCGCATGTGCGACCGAAGCCAATCGGGGTGAAAATTTGTTTGCTGAGATCGTTTGGTAACGACAAACCTGTTACTTCAACTCTGCCTCGGCGCCGATTTCGGTAAGTTGCTTTACGAGAGCTTCGGCGGCGTCCTTGGGTTGAGCCTCTTTCAAAGTTGTGGGAGCGCCCTCTACGGCGTTCTTGGCCTCTACAAGGCCCAGACCGGTAACTTCGCGCACTACCTTGATGACGGCGATCTTGTTGGCGGAGCCGATGCCCTTCAACACGACATCGAACTCGGTCTTTTCCTCAGCGGCGGGGGCTGCGGGGCCTGCAACGCCACCTGCAACAGCCACGGGAGCGGCTGCGCTCACACCAAAGGCTTCTTCGATGGCGTGAACAAGTTCGTTAAGTTCCAAAACAGAGAGACTGCTGATCTCGTCGATAAATTTCTTTGTATCCATTGTGATTTCTCCTTGATAAATTTTTGATTGATGTGCCCTGCTCAGGCGAAGGCGAACCGTGATTTGTCGGCCGAGCCGACTGCAAAAGACAACTTGTTACGCCTTTTGCTCTGCAACTGCATTGAGTGCAACTGCAAGCCCCCGCATGGGAGCGGACAACACAGAAACCAGCATTGCAAGCAAAGTTTCTCTGCCGGGGACCTTGGACATGGCCTCGCAAGTGGCGGCATCGGCAAATTGCTTGTCGAACATACCGCACTTTACCTGCATTTTGTTGTACTTTTTGACGCTTTCGGCCGCTACCTTGGCGGGGGCGACGGCGTCCTGCATGCCAAATGCAAATGCGCTGGGTCCGTTGAGAGCTTCGTCAAACTGGGTGTAACCAAGCTCGTTGAGCGCCTTGCGCACAAGGGTGTTTTTCAGCACCTTGTACACGACGCCGTTTTTGCGGAACTCCGAGCGGAATTCTGTATCCTGAGCGACCGTGAGACCCTTGTAGTCGATGATGACGAAAGACTGACTTTCCTCTATGATCTTTTTTATCTCGTCTACCTTGTCATACTTGGCCTGTTGAGAGGCGCTGCGGTGCCCTTGATGACGTTCGTGATCCATTGTTTTCCTCCTGTTAAATTTTTTGCTACCCCATATCGACTTTTTGGGGAAATACAATACCCTTGCACCGCAAGGTACAAGGGTAGGAGTCGAATTTCGACAGTGAAAACCTCTTTGTGTACCTCGGCAAGATTTACTGTTACTTGCTGTCTTGGGGACGGTGGGGCTGCATTACGTTGTTGAGGGGGCAAGCCTATTTGTAGCTTACCTTGATGCCGGGGCCCATCGTGCTGGCCACGGCAACGCTTTTGAGATAGGTGCCCTTGGCTGCGGCCGGCTTGGCCTTGATGATGGCGTCCATGACGGTTGTGGCGTTTTCCACAAGTTTTTCGGTACCGAAGGACTTTTTGCCGAAGATGACGTGGCAGATAGCCTGCTTGTCCACACGGTACTCTACCTTACCGGCTTTGACATCGTGGATGGCCTTGGCAACATCCATTGTGACGGTGCCGCTTTTGGGGTTGGGCATCAAGCCCTTGGGGCCGAGCACCCTACCCATGCGCCCCACAAGGCCCATCATATCGGGCGTTGTGATCATCACGTCGAAGCCGAACCAATTTTCCTTTTGGATCTTTTCGATATACTCTTCTGCGCCGACAAAATCTGCACCGGCGGCAGTGGCTTCGTCGGCTTTGGCGCCCTTGGCGATGACCAACACTCGCACCGTTTTACCTGTGCCGTTGGGCAGCACCACCACGCCGCGAACCTGTTGGTCTGCGTGACGGGGGTCTACACCCAGCTTGACGTGCAGTTCCATCGTCTCGTCAAACTTGGCGGGGGCAACTTTTACCGCAAGGTCGATGGCCTCGGTCAGATCGTATTGCTTGCTTTTGTCGATTTGCTTCAATGCGTCAACATATTTCTTTCCCATAGCGCACCTCCTTAGTCCACAACGGTCACGCCCATAGAGCGAGCCGTGCCTCTGATCATAGAGCATGCTGCTTCAAGAGAGGCTGCATTGAGGTCAACCATTTTGAGCTTGGCAATTTCTTCGATTTGAGCGTTGGTGATCTTGGCTACCTTGGTTTTGTTGGGTGTGGCGCTGCCGCTTTCGATACCGCAAGCCTTTTTGATGAGCACGGGTGCGGGCGGCGTCTTCAACACAAACGTGAAGCTGTGATCCTGATAGATAGTTACGATGACGGGAATGATGAGACCCGCCTTGTCTGCCGTCTTGGCGTTGAAATCCTTGGTGAAACCGGGTATGTTGATACCGTGGGGACCAAGCGCCGAGCCTACCGGAGGTGCCGGTGTGGCTTTGCCGGCAGGAAGTTGCAGTTTTACCACTGCGGTTACTTTCTTTGCCATTGTGAGTTCCTCCTATTCGTGGTGTAGCGAGGCAATCAATCTGACGCCTCTCCCAAATGCGCACTGTGTCGCCGTGCAAGCGAAAAACTAATCCTCGTCCACAACGGTGGTTGTGGGATTGGAGATTTTTTCCAACAGAATAAAGTCCATATCGACAGAAGTTTCTCTGCCGAACATGTTGAGCACCACTTGCGCCTTTTGGTGGGGAGAGTCGATGCTCTTGATGACGCCTACCAACCCCTCGAAGGGCCCGCCCACCACGTTGACGCTGTCGCCGACGGCCATGGAGAAATCCACCACGGGATCTTCCAGACGGAGGCGCTTGACTTCGTCATCGGTAAGCGGCCATGCCTTGCCGTTGGGACCCACAAAACCCGTGACGCCCCTGGTGTTGGTGAGCATGAACCAAAGCTGCGAAGAGTAGACCAGCTTGATGAACACATATCCCGGCATTATCTTGGCCTCGTAGGCTTTCAATTTGCCGTTTCGGTCCTCGATGAGCGTTTCGGTGGGGATCTTGGTATCCAATATCACATCTTGGAGGTTGCCGTTTTCCACCATCTGCTCGATGGACTTTTTGACCAGACTTTCGTAGCCGGAATAGGTGTGGAGTATATACCACTTTGCTTCGTTTGCTGCCATTTGCCTCTACCCTTAGTTCCAGGGCCATACCCAGCCATTGCCGCCGGGAAGGCTGATAAACAGGTTTGCAAAAACCATATCCGCAAGCAAAATTACCACGGAAAAGGCCAGCACCACCAACAAAACTATACCCAGATTTTTGAGTACCGTCTTGAAGTTGGGCCAGGTGACCTTTTTTAACTCTGACCAGCTCTTGACAAAGAAGGAGCCGAGACGCTTGAAGAGATTGGGCCTTTTTGCCTTTTGTTGTGTTGCCATGATCTGCTCTCCTTACTTAGACTCTCTGTGAAGGGTATGCTTTTTGCAAAATCTGCAATACTTGTGGCGTTCGAGTCTGTCTGTGGTGGTTTTGCCGTTTTTGAAAGTGTCGTAGTTGCGCTGTTTGCACTCGGTGCAGGCCAACACTACCTTGACTCTGTTTCCTTTCTTCGCTGCCATAACTTTCTCCTGTTTGTGACGCAAAAAAATGCAATTTTGCGCACGCAAAAAATTACACCCCATTGAGAAGTGCAAGATTATGATAGCATATCCAATCGTCGTTGTCAAACAAAAATGCGCATTTGTACAAAAAAAGTGCAATAAAAAAGTGAAAAATACCGCAAAACTCCCGTGCAAACGGTTGCTTTGCGCAACGAGACCTGCCCGCATCAAACAACGGGCAGATCTGTGCGGGGTAAAAGTCTATTTGAGGGGGAAACTGACCTTGGGCAGCAACTCGCCGAGGGTGTAGACCTCCCAATCGTCGTAGCTGCGCCCCAACACTATTTCAAAATCCATCGGGCAAAACTCCGCCATCACCTGACGGCACACTCCGCAGGGCGGGCAAACGTCGGCGGTGCCTATCTCGGCGTTGACGTCGTTGCCCACAATGGCTATGGCAACAAAGCGGCGCTCGCCCTCGCTGACGGCCTTGAATATCGCCGTGCGCTCGGCGCATATCGTGGGGGTGAAGGTGTTGTTTTCGATGTTGCAGCCACGGTAGATTTTGCCGCTTTCGGTAAGCAACGCCGCACCCACCGCCCAATGAGAATAGGGGCAGTAGGACTGCTTTTGCGCCTCGTAGGCCTCTTTGACAAGCAATTTGTAGTCTATCATTGTGTTGTCTCCTTTTATCAGAGGATAGGTTACATTATTTTAATATAGAAAAAAGCTCTTGTCAAGACGTAATTTTTGCCACCGTGAGCGAATTTACCCTTGCAAACCATTTTTCTCGGCAAAAAGTTGCGTTAGTCAACAAAAAAAACGCCTCGCAAGGGGATTGCGAGACGTTGCGGCGTTGCAAACGCTACTGTGCCAATGTGAAGGCGTAGTTTACGCTGACCGAGGCGGAGTCGGGCAGGGTGAAGGTAAACGTCAATTTGGAAAGCGCCTTGCCGTTGACGGTCGCCTCGACGCTCATGTCGGAGCAGGCGAAGTCGGAGTTGTTCAAAAAGCCCTTGGGGTCGGTCACTTTGGCCTTGAAGGTGGTTTTGGTGGCCTCGACCTCGGCGAAAAAGCCCTTGTCGAAGCGGAAGCCCTCGTAGTTGACGAATGAAAGGTCCAGATCTGGCTGCACATCGCCCGTGACGGCGCCGTTGTTGACCTGCACGGTGCCCGTGACGTGGCCAAGGGGCGCATCGGCGTTGGTGCCGTCGACGCTGAGGGTGTTGAGCCTGTCGTAGGTGTACTGCACGGTGGCGTTATCGCCATTGTAGGCGATGGCGTAGCTGCCATTGAGCGTTACGCCGGACTTTTTGACGCTGACGTTGAGCTGCAATTTGCTGTACGGCAGGCCGAGAGCCTTGTTGAGCTGCGAATAAGAAAGCGTGTTGCTGCAACCCGCAAGGCACAGCAGTGCGCACATCAATATCGCAAAAACAATTACCGAAATCTTTTTCATGCGGCTACCTCCATATTCCTTTGCCCGTCACAACTGCCACCACTGCCAGCATTGCGGCTGCCGCTGCGGCCGTCCAACCGGCGGCATAGCCCGTGGCGGTGTGCAGATCGGCGTTGAGTTGAGCGGCCTGTGCGTTGTAGTCCTCGATGGCTTGTTGCAGCGTGGCATAGTGCTGCGCAACGGTCGCCTGCGCCGACTGCGGAAGTTTGTTGTACTCCTCGATGGCCTCGTTGATGGCGTAATATTTGTCGTAGAGGGCGGTTTTTTGTTCGATTTGCTGCACCGCTTGCACAAAGGGGGACGTATCGACGGCAACGGTCACGGTGAGGCTTGCGGTCACGGTGTTATCCACCACGCTGGTGGCCGTTATCGTTGCCGTGCCTGCTGCCACTGCGGTGACAACGCCGTCGGAAACGGTAGCTACGGTGGCGTCGCTTGTGCTCCACTGCACACGGCTAAGCGCTTGTGCTGGGGTGGGCGTGACGGTGATCTTGGCCGAGCTTTGCCCCACTTGCAGCTGCAAGGATGCGGCGGAAAGGGTGAGCGCAGTGGGACGGTCGGCCTCTGTGTAGAGGTAGCTGCCGTAGGTGAGCACCGTCTGCTGCAAGGTTGCGCTGTAACTTGCGTTGTTGTGGCAGTAGATCATTTCGGCATATTCGGGGTGGTCGATGAAGGGGTTGCGGTTGCCCTGTATGCCAGCGATGATGTTGTTGCGGTAGATCTCCTCCTCTGTGGGCGGCTCTTGAAGGTGCCACTTCATCAGGTCGGAGATTTTGCCTATCAATTTGCCATCGCCTTTGGTGGGGCCGTCGGTGAAATCCAGCGAGCAGGCGTCGCCCCAACGCACCTGCATATAGAACAATATGCGGGCGGTGGCGCCTCGGTAGCCCTTGGCGGGATAGAACAGGTTTGCGCCCTTGTAGCACAGCTCGTCCGGGGTGGAGCCGTAGCTTTTGGAGCCGTTTTGCGCAACGATATTGGACTTGGTCTGGGCCACCTCGCCAAAGCCGAGATCGCCCCGATCGGCGTTGAGCCTTACTTCGGTGGGACGCAAATGGTGAGCGTCGGCGCCCGGGCCGGCCTCTGCCCAGCTTGCGCCAAAGGTGGAGGTGCCGCTTTTTGCCCAGACGTGCTCTCGGTTGGTCTGTCCGGCATTGCCGCCGAAGTTATCGGACGGGACAACGGTGCCCGTGTAGAACCACTTCATGGTGTTGTCGTTGGGGTTGTGGACGTCGCCCACGTCGGACAGCGGCCAGACGTTGTTCAGCGACAAGGACGAAGAACCCCTGTACACCGTCCAGGTTGTGTGGGTATCCGTGATGAGCTTGGCCAGCTGCGCACGGAACTCCTCGCCGTCCAGATCGGTATTGAGGTTGTCGTAGTAGTCGCCCTGATAGCTGTTGACGGCGGACGTCTCCTGTGCAAGGGCGGGCTGCGCCGTAAAGGGCAGCGCCAACGCCAGCACTATCGCCGCCACCGCAATCAGCGCCAGAGAAAGATGCAGTCTTTGTCGTTTTGTCATAGAGTGTGTTTGCTCCCAAATGATTTTTGAAAGTTAGTATACATGCGCATATGCGCAACCGAACACATTGCGCAACGCACACATACGAGCGCCCGAAAGGGACGCCCGCAAAGTTTTTATTGGTCGATGATGCCCATGATTTTGTTGACGGGCATGGTGACGACAAACGTTATGCGGCCGTCGGCATAGCTGGCCGAGATGGCGCCGTCGTGGTTTTCGCAGATGGTCTGGGCGATGGCCAGCCCCAAACCGTTGCCGTTGTGCGACCTGTCTCGGGATTGATCCACAGTGTAGAAGCGGTCAAAAAGGTGCTCTAACTGCTCGGCAGACAGCGGTTCGCAGTCGTTGCTGACCCTGAGCTCGGCCTCTCGCACCACCAGACCCTGCGGCAGCGAAAGGGAAAGCACAATGTTGCCGCTGCCCTTGGAATATTTGTTGGCGTTATCCAGCAAAATGGTGGTCAGCTGACATAGCTGATTGCTGTTGCCCAGCACGGTGATATCGGGGGTGATGTCGTAGCAGAAGCTTTTGCCCTTTTCGTACAGCAGCACCTCCTGAGAGAGCACAACCGACTCGACGCACTCGGACAGGTTGACGGTGTCCAGCTCCTCTTTGAGCCCTTCGTCGTTTTTGGCGAGGAACAGCAAATCGTTGACGAGCGCCGTCATGCGTTCCACCTCGAAACGGGTGTTGTCGATCCACTGCATCTGGCTGTCCACCGTCTGATCGCCGTGCGAGGCCACCAGCTCGGTATTGGCCCTGATGACGGAAAGGGGCGTTTTCAGCTCGTGAGAGGCGTCGGCAACAAACTGACGTTGACGCTTCCAGGTGACTTCGACGGGTTTGAGGGCGATCCTTGCCATAAAATAGCTGATAAGAAAAAACAACGCCGAGCCGGCAATAAGCGCCAGAATGGTGTATATGAGATATTTGTTGTTTTGCGGGCTGCTGAAATCCCTGTCGTACATGGCAATGCGCAACACATCGCCCTGCACACGGCGAGAATACACTATCTTGACGCCCAACAGGCCGCTGTCGAAATGACGCAACGTCACCTTGTCGAGGGCGTCCTGCAAAAACTCCTCCGATTGCTTGACGCCGTTGCCCACCAACATCCACTTGCGCTGCAATGTGACGGGGTCGTACTCTGCCAGCACCATGCCGCTGATGGAAGAAGGCTCCACCAGACGCCAATCCTCCTTGTCGAACTCGCTGTTGAGCAGCGCAAGACGCTCGTCGTTGAGGCGGGCGTGGCTGATGCCGAACAGCGTGGCAAGGCCTATCGCAAACACGAGGGTTGCGCTGAAAAAGCCGAAAATGATGATCTTGGTGCGCAGCTTTTTTATCAAGCCTGTTCCTCCAAATAGTAGCCCAACATGCGCTTGGTGGAAATGTTGACCTTGGAGCCGATGAAATGCAGCTTTTTGCGCAGGAAGGACATGTAGGCCTCGACGTTGTTTTCCGTGATGTCGCAATCCAGCCCCCACACCTTGGAGATGATGACGTCCTTGCTGAGCACCTGCGAGGGATTGCTGAGCAACAAACGCATCAGCTCGTACTCCTTGGCGCCCAGATTGACCGATTTGCCGCCGCAGTGCAACGTGTAGTTGGAAGTGTTTAGGCTGATATCGGCAAAGGTGAGCACGTCAAACACCATCTCCGATTGGCGACGGGTGAGCGCACGCACACGGGCAAGCAGCTCTTCGGTGGCAAAGGGCTTGGTGAGGTAGTCGTCCGCACCACAGTCCAATCCCTTCACTCGGCTGCTTACGTCGTCCTTGGCGGTGAGCATGAGCACGGGCACCGTTATCTTGCTGTCCCGCAAGCGCTTGACCACCTCGAAGCCGTCCATTTTGGGCAGCATCACGTCCAGCACCACCACATCATAGTCACCTTTCTTGGCCATAAAATAGCCGTCCTCGCCGTCGTAGGCCACGTCTACCACGTTGCCCTTTTTGAAGAGCTCTTTCAGTGCGTCCGCCAGCTTGACTTCGTCTTCTACAATCAAAAGTTTCATATCTACTCCTCTTGCCGCAAAAGCGGCGTTTTGTCTCTTTTGGGCCCACATAGGGTCGATTTTGCCCACCCGGGGTGGGTTTATTTGTATATTTTGGCAAGCCCGCCCACGGCGGTCTCGCGATATTTTTCCGAGATGTCCTTGCCCGTTTCGTACATCACCGCCACCACCGTGTCGAAAGAAATTTTTCGGCTGTCGGCAAGGAACGTGGCCAGACTGACGGCGTTGATGGCACGCATGGCGCCCACGGCGTTGCGCTCGATGCAGGGTATCTGCACAAGCCCATTGACAGGGTCGCAGGTCAGCCCAAGCTGGTGCTCCAACGCTACCTCGGCGCTGTACTCTATCTCGTCGAGGGTCATGCCGTACAGCTCGGCCAAGGCCGCCGCCGCCATTGCGCATGCGGTGCCGATCTCGGCCTGACAGCCGCACTCCGCACCGGAAATGGATGCGTTGGTCTTGACGACGTTGCCCACAACGCCCGCAGTGAGCAGCGCTTGGCAGATCTGCTCGTCGGTGTAGTCCTGCTGCTGCTTGGCGTACACCAACACGGCGGGCAACACTCCCGACGAACCGCACGTGGGCGCAGTTACCACGGTGCCGCCCGACGCATTTTGCTCTCCCACGGCAAAGGCATAGGCTGCAACTATGCGGTCTCTGCGGGTGTGACGAGTGATGTCGTTGGACTCGTTGAGCAGCTTTTTGGCACGTCTCTGCACGCCCAAGCCGCCCGGCAGCTCGCCCTCTTGGGACAAGCCCTCCACCACGCAGCGCTGCATAACCGCCCAGATTTGCTTCATATAATCGACAATTTGCTCGCCCTCGCACCCGACGGCATATTGGTACAGGCGCAGATCATGCTGTTTGCAGTAGTCTTTTATCTGCTGAAATGTGCTTTGCTCGTAGACATCGGCGCCCTCGACAAAGTTTTCGCCCGCCACCATGATGTCGCCGCCGCCTATGCTGAACACCTGCATGCGCACGTCCTCGCAGCCCGCCTTGCTGCCCACCAGCTCCATCGTGTTGGGGTGCACAAGGCACTTGGTCTGCTTGTCGAACAGCACTGTGACGGGTCTGTTGCCGAACACCCGCTTGATGGCTACATCCGTGCCGTGCCCCTTGCCCGTCATGGCAAGAGAACCAAACAGCGTGACGGTGTAGCTGTCGCAATCGCCATGCTCCGCCAAAAAACGCTCGGAGGCCTTGACGGGGCCCATTGTGTGGCTGGACGACGGGCCGACGCCTATCTTGTACAGGTTGCGCAGGCTCTTCATCTTGCACTCTCCCAGATGATGGTGACGGGGCCGATGTTTTGTTGGTCTATCGTCATATCCGCACCAAACACGCCCAACTTGGTGGGCACGCCCAAGCCGCCGAGAATATCCGCCGTGTCAAGATACAGCTGCTTGGCACGTTGAGGCTCTTCGGCAGCGGCGAAACCGGGGCGATTGCCGTGCGAAAGGTCGGCCGCAAGCGTAAACTGCGACACAAACAGCACCTCGCCGCCCACGTCGATGACGGAAAGATTCATCTTGCCGTTGTCGTCCTCGAAAATCCTCAACTTGGACAGTTTGTTGGCGAAAACGCCGCACAGCTCGTCGCCGTCGCCACGCTCCGCACAAAAATACACCACCAAACCTTTGCCTATTTGCGAAACAATGTTGCCCTGCACGCTAAGTGTGGCGTGCGCAACCCGCTGAATTACCGCTTTCAAAGTGATATTCTCCCTTTATATTTTGTATTATATCACATATGGCCGAGGTTGAAAAGAGTTTTTGCGCAAGATTGACAGCCAAACGGCCGTCATCTGTCCAAACGCCCGCCGCCTGCGCCTGCGCTGCTTCACTCGCCGCCAAAGGGCCAATCGGTTGACAACATATCGGCAAAGTAGTACACTTTTGTTATGGAATTGAACAAGGCCGACGCATACTACAAAAAAATGACGGAAACGCCCGTGACCAAGCTGATCGTGAGGCTGGGTATCCCCACCACCGTGAGTATGCTCATCACCAGCATATACAATATGGCGGACACCTACTTTGTGGGCTCCATAAACCCCAGCGCACAGGGGTCTATCGGCATACTGTTTACGCTGCAATCGATAATACAGGCCATTGCGTTTATGTTAGGCCACGGCTCGGGCACATATGTGTCCAAAGAGCTGGCGGACAAAAACATCAAGCGTGCCTCGACATACGTGTCGTCCGCATTCTTTTTGGGCGGGGCCGTGGGGCTGCTGCTGACGGGGCTGGGGCTGCTGCTGCTTGACCCGTTGATGAGGCTGCTGGGCTCGACGGAGACCATCTTGCCCTACGCAAGAGACTACGGATTGTGGGTGCTGATAAGTTGCCCCTTCATGATTTGCAGCCTGATACTCAACAACAATCTGCGCTACGAGGGCAAGGCATTTTTTGCAATGTTTGGGCTGGTTAGCGGCGGTCTGCTCAATATGGGCATGGACTACATCTTCATACGCCTGTGCGGGCTGGAAGTTTTTGGCGCAGGCATGGCCACGGCCATTTCGCAGATAATCAGCTTTGCCATTTTGCTGATAATGTACATCAAGACGGCACAAAGCAAAATCAGCGTGAGACATATCAGCTTCAAGGGCAAGCTGTACCTGCAAATTTTCCGCAACGGGCTGCCCTCGTTGATACGTCAGGGCCTCAACAGCATCAGCAGCGGGTTGCTGAACAAACTTGCGGGAGTATACGGCGCAAAAGTGAGCGCCGAGATGGCCGACGTTGCCATAGACGGCATGACGGTGGTCAACAGGATAAGCAACTTTGTGATGTGCGTGGGCATGGGTATCAGCCAAGGCCTGCAACCCGTGGCGTCCTTCAACTATCAGGCGGGCAAACACGCCCGTGTGAAGAGGGGTCTGTGGATGACCGTCATGATAAGCCTGGGCTGCGTGACCGTGCTGGGAGTGCCCATTGTGGCTGCACCGCGCTTTTTTGTGGAGCTGTTCCAAAGCGATCCCCTTGTGGTGGAGTTTGCCACGCCCGCCATGCGCTACGCCATATTGGGACAACTGTTTGTGCCCATATTTATCCCGCTGAACATGTGCCTGCAAAGCATACGAAAATCGGGCATGGCGTCCTTTTTGGCGTTGCTGCGCTCCGGATTGCTGTTTATCCCCATTTTGTTTGCGACAAGCGCACTGTGGGGGCTGGTGGGCATACAGATTTCGCAACCCGTATCCGACTTTTTGACGGCGGCGGTGAGCCTGCCCATATTTGCCAAATTCTACCTTTCTCCTGACGAGACCGACCAAACAGTCGGTGCCGACTGACGCAGTGACGGACGGGAGATCGCAATCAAAAAAACACAGAGGTGACACATGATAGTACTTATCGGCGGGGCAAGCCACACGGGCAAAACTTTGCTTGCGGACAGGCTGGTAAAAAAATACGGCTATGCGTGCGTTTTGCAAGATCTGTTGAAGATGGGCCTGATACGCAGCGGCAACACCGACATCGACGTATGCGACACCGACGCACTGCGCCCTTACCTGTGGAATATCACCAAGGAAATTGTGAAAACGGCGGTGGAAAACGGACAAAACCTGATTGTGGAGGGCTGCTACATCCCCATGAACTACCGAGAGTATTTTTCTCGGCGGTATCTCGACCAAATACGCTTTGTGTGCCTGGTGATGAGCGAGCAATATCTGCGCAACCACTTTGACGACGTAAAAGCCCACGCCAACGACATCGAGCGGCGCATGGACGACGATGTGGAATTGGAAAGATTGATACGGTGCAACAACTACTTCCTTGCCCGCTGCCGAGAGTGCAACGTCCCCTATCTGCTGATAGACGAAAAATATTGTTTGGATTGGGATATTGAGTAGCAAACAATGCAAACAGCCGACCTCGCAAAGAGGTCGGCTGTTATTTGTGCAAAAAATGCTACTTTTAACCAAGTAGGTTTGCCGCAAAGACGCTATTTGTGCTGCAACCAACTCATAAAGGCGTCGAACTGCGCTTTGAGCTGCTGCTCGGTGCCGTTGTTGACCACATAGTAGTCGGCCTTGGCAATGGGGCCGCCCTTTTCGAGGTTTTCTATCTCGGCAACATCTCGGCTATCCACCATTTCCGCCGAAAGGGGACGCACCTCTCGGTGGGCAAGGCGGCTCTTGCGGATGTCGCTGTTGGTTACCACCGCCAGCACCACAAGGTTGTCGCCCAGCAACTCTTTGAGAATGACGTACTCGCTCCAACTGTACAGGCCGTCCAGCACCACGTTGCTGCGGGACAGCTTGTCCAGGATTTCCTCTTTGAGCACCACTGCAAAGGCGCCCATGCCGAAGTCGGCACGCAACTGCTCGCGAACACGGCGTTCGTTGGCCTCGTTGACGGGCAGCCCCTCGTTGCGCAGACGGGACACTGCAACGCCCCCAAAATAGACGCTATCCCAACCGCAATCGGTAAAATATCTGCACAAAACACTTTTGCCGGAACCGCACATCCCCACTACTGCGACCGCCTTGTTCATAACTTCCTCCTTGGCTTTGCGTGGCATAACCACAAAATTTCCATCATACTTAGTGTACACTAATTGGCCGATTTGCGCAAGAGACTAACATTAAATATCCAAAAAAATATTTCACTTTTGAAAATCCCTCCTGGCAGCGCCAAATATCGTTTGACAAAACATTAAAATAACATTAAAATAGTTTTGGAGTGTATCGCAAATGAATAGAAACATATCGGAGCTGGGCGAGCTGATATTTGCCCACTATCCCAAAATACGCAAGCTGTATCGAGATTTGGTGTCAATACGGGATATACCCATATCCATCACGCAGCTTACCTGCCTGCACATACTTAACCAGGGCAAAGACCTGACCATGACCCAGTTGGCATCCGACCTGTGCATGAGCAACCAACAGCTGACCAAGGTTGTGGACGCTCTTGCCGAGCTGAACATGGTGGAAAGGGTGTGCGACCCCAACAATCGCCGCAAAGTGTACGCAAGGCTGTCGGCCAAGGGCAGAGAACTGCTGGCCTCGCTGCAAACGGAAGTGAGCGACAAGCTGAGTTTTGTGCTGCGCAAAATGTCGCAGGAAGAAATCGACAAATTGTACGACAGTATATTTTACGTGGTGCACTGCTTTGACACGCTACACATTGGATAAACTCCGGCCAAACGCAAGGCTGTGCGGTTGACTGACGCAACCGACCCCTACGGGGCGCAAGCGCAGCCTTGGCCGGGCTACTAAGGAAGGCACTGCACGTGCCTTCATTTTTTATACTTCGCCGGGGTCTCCCATACCCCCGGCATCCCCGGGGCGGACTGCAATCTCGGCGCAGGTTCGTGATTGCAGGTGTTTAGTTGAAAGCTTTCCGACCAAACGCACCTCGCCGGTGGGGCAAGTAGGACGGGTTTTCTATACAATATAATACACAACCTTGGTGGGGACACTACTTTCGGCGCAGGTCCGTGATTGCAGAGTTTAGTTGAAAGCTTTCCGACCAGCTGCCGCTTTGCCGGTGGGGCGAGCATTGCCGGGGTAGTCCATTCACAGCACACGCAGCAACAATCATCACAGAAACCAAAGAAGTCAACCGTTGCAAGTTGACTTCTTTTTTGAGTTGGAAATATATGTGATGAAATATTTCCACAACGGACGGCGATGCGGTTTGGCGGGGCGGCCGCTTGCACCACCGCAAAAGGCGGCGCTAAACGTCGAGGGTAAGCAGGGCGGAAAAGCAGGTTTCGTCCCGTTCGCCCACCACGTACACGGCGTCATCCGCACGGCGAGAGAAGATCCTGACGGTATCGCCAAGGCGCAGCTCCTTTTGGTACACTATTTGCACCTCCCTGACACGCTCGTCTGGCGACAGCACGTCCACTGCAAGATTGGCATAGACGGTGTTGTTGACGTGGCCGTTGACGTCCAGATCGCTGCGGCGCACGGTGCGCTCGTAGCACAGCGCATAGTCGTCGGTGCGGCGGATACGCTCGAAATCAGCAGAAATGTCGCTGTGGGCGTCGTCGAAATCGCAGTTGTAGATGTCGTTGAGACGGTCGGAAGAGACGATCTTGCGGCTGTTGCGGTCGATGATGAGCCACACTGACGTTGCGCAAAACAGCCTGTTGCCGTTGGCGTCCGACGCCTCGAAACAGCGCTCGGCAAAAAAGCGTTGCGGGCGCAGCGGCCAGGTACACAGTGTAAAACCCTCCGTCTGCCGTGTGACAGGGCGGTCGAAACGCAATTTGAGCTTGGAAAGCACCCACAAACAACCTGTGGAGTCGAGGTTATCCCAGCCGAAACCCAGCTTTTGCGCATGTCGGCCGGCGGCGTCCTGCATAAAATCCATTATCCGTTGCAGACGAACGGTGCCGCTTGTGTCGAAATTGCTGTCATAAAGCGGGCAATCGGTGATGAGAAAAGTTTTTTTCGGAAGCATTGCGCCACCTCCCCGATATGTTTGCGCCCCACAGCCAAAGGGGCGGATATGCCTTATTATAACACAGCCACTTTATCCTTGACAACAATTTTGCGTTGTGTTATCATACAACCAAAGCTACCCTGCGGAAGGGCGCACAACGTCCGTCCGAAATTTTTCGGAGCTGTCATACACGTCACTGCACGCAGCCCGCACAGGGTTGCGTGAAATTTTTTGTGCATATTTTGTCGGAACGACCGACAGGGAGACATCAATGAAACACTATCAAATGACTGCCCAAGAGGTGCTGACAGAGGTCGGCTCCTGCGCAGAAGGCCTGACGGAGCAAGAGGCGGCGCAACGTCTGCTGCGCAACGGCAAAAACAAGCTGGCCGAGGGCAAAAAGCAAAGCGTTATCGTCAAATTTTTGCGGCAGCTGGCCGACCCGATGATAATAATCTTGTTGGTGGCCGCAGTTGTAAGCCTGATTGTGACCTTTGTGGAAAATCCCCAACCCAAATTTACCGACTTTGCCGACGTGGTGATAATCACCGTTGTTGTGCTGCTGAACGCCACACTGGGCGTCGTGCAGGAAAGCAAGGCGGAACAGGCCATTGCGGCGCTGCAATCCATGACGGAATCCAAGTGCAAGGTGCTGCGAGACGGCAAGATGTGCTTTATCGACAGCTGCGACCTTGTGGTGGGCGACGTTGTGCTGCTGGAAGCGGGCGACAGCGTGCCTGCCGATTGCCGCATATTGGAGGCCGCCTCGCTGAAAGCGGAAGAGTCGGCATTGACGGGCGAAAGCGTACCCGTGGACAAATTCAGCGACAAGATAGAGGGCGATGTGCCCCTCGGCGACAGAAAAAATATGCTGTTTATGGGTAGCTCTATCGCCTACGGCAGGGCCAAAGCCGTGATCGTGGCGGCGGCAATGAACACCGAAATGGGCAAAATCGCCAACGTGCTGGCCACCTCGAAGGAGGACAAAACGCCCTTGCAAATCAAGATGGCACAGCTATCCAAGGTGCTGACCTACGTGGTGATCGGCATATCTGTGTTTATATTTTTGTTCAAGCTGCTGATGTGCTACGTGCAGGGCACAGGGTTCAGCGCCGATGTGGTTGTGGACTCGCTGCTGGTGGCAATCGGGCTGGCCGTGGCCGCCATACCCGAGGGTCTGGCAACGGTGGTTACCATTGTGCTGTCCATAGGCGTTACCAATATGAGCAAAAAACACGCCGTTATCCGCAAAATGACGGCCGTGGAAACGCTGGGCTGTGCGGAAATTATCTGCTCGGACAAGACGGGCACGCTGACCCAAAACAAAATGACCGTTGTGGAGACTTTCGGCGAGGACGTGCCCCTGTTGGCAAAAGCTATGGCGCTGTGCTGTGATGCCCAGGTGGCGGACGGGCAGGCCGTGGGCGAGCCGACCGAGTGTGCGCTTGTCAACTTTGCACTGTCGCAGGGGCTGGACAAGACGGAGCTGCAACAGGAGACCCCTCGCATAGCCGAGGCTCCATTTGACAGTCTGCGCAAGATGATGAGCACCCTGCACCAAACGCAAAATGGCGTTGTGCAGTACACCAAAGGCGCACCCGACGAGGTTGTGGCCCGCTGCACCGCTGTGTGGCAAAAGGGCAAATCCGTGCCCATGACGGAGCAAATGCGTCAACAAATCCTGCAAAGCAACAAGCATATGGCCGACAAGGCTCTGCGAGTGCTGGCCGCCGCCGTGCGCACCTACGACGCTTTGCCGCAGGACGCAAGCGCCGACGCCATCGAAACGCAACTTACCTTTGTGGGGCTGTGCGGCATGATCGACCCCGTGCGAGAAGAGGTTGCCGACGCCATTGTGCGCTGCAAACAGGCGGGTATCCGCCCGATAATGATAACGGGCGACCACATCGACACCGCCGTGGCGATAGCGTTGCAGCTGGGCATCATCACCGACAAAAGTCAGGCGGTGCTCGGCTCGGCATTGGACGGCATGAGCGACGAGGAATTTGAGTCGAAAATCGCCGATTTCAGCGTGTACGCCCGCGTGCAGCCGGAGCACAAAGTGCGCATCGTAAACGCCTGGAAAAAGCTGGGCAAGGTGTGCGCCATGACGGGGGACGGAGTGAACGACGCACCCTCGATCAAGAGCGCCGACATTGGCGTGGGCATGGGTATCACGGGCACGGACGTCACCAAAAACACCGCAGATATGATACTGACCGACGACAACTTTGCCACCATCGTGACGGCGGTGGGCGAGGGCAGGCGCATCTACGACAACATCCGCAAAGCAATACAGTTTTTGCTGTCCAGCAATCTGGCAGAGGTGCTGGCTGTGTTTGTGTCCACGCTGTGCGGCTTTACGCTGCTGCGGCCCGCCCACTTGCTGTGGATAAACCTAATCACCGACACGCTGCCCGCAGTGGCGCTTGGCACCGAAAAGGCCGAGCCGGACGTGATGAGCAGGCCTCCGCGCAGCAAACGAGAGGGCATTTTTGCAGGCGGTCTGGGCGTAAACGTGCTTGTGCACGGGCTGTTTGTGGCGGCGATAACGCTGGCGGCGTACTTTTTGGGTGCGCATATGGAGGGCGCCGATTGGCACCTGTCCGAGCAGGGTATGACGATGGCCTTTTTGGCGATGAGCATGACGGAAATTTTCCACGCATACAACGCTCGCAGCATGACGGGCAGTATCTTCCGCATAAAAAATCAAAATTGGCTGCTGTGGGGCGCAATGGCGCTTAGCCTGCTGCTGACCACCGCCGTGATCTACATCCCCGGGCTCAATGCGGCGTTCGGCTTTGTGAGCATATCCGCCGCCGAGTACTTTGCGGCGCTGGGGCTGGCGCTGGCCATCATACCCCTTGTGGAGCTGCAAAAGCTGCTTGTGGGCCTGGTGCGCAGATACAGCCGCCATCAACGCTGAAAACATATCAACATAACAAACGACGGGCTGTTTTTGACAACAGTCCGTCATTTTTTTTGCAAATTCAGGTGTAAAACGGGTGGCGCAATTGCTGCGAGCGTCAATTTTGACCCGTAAGCGACCTGATAACCTCGCCTGCGATCATCAGCCCCGCAACAGAGGGCACAAAGGACACGCTGCACGGAGAGTGCCGACCGTGAGAACTATCGGCTACGCAGGAGGCAGGGGCCTCGGTGGAATACACCACCTTGACGCCGCTTGTTATCCCACGCTGTTTTAGCAGCTTGCGCACGGTACGGGCCAAAGGACACACGCTCGTTTGAGAAATATCCCCGATACGCAGCAGCTCGGGGTGCAATTTGTTGCCCGTGCCCATGCAGCTGATGACGGGCGTGCCTGCGTTGAGGCAGCCTGTGATGAGCGCAACTTTGCTTGTCACCGTGTCGATGGCGTCCACAACGTAGTCGAAGGCGGCAAAGTCGAACTGCGGCAGGGTGGTTTCGTCCAACCGCAGCAAAAGCGCATCCACTGTGCACTCGGGAAAGATATCGGCAATGCGGCGCTTGGCTACCTGCACCTTGGGCTGCCCCAAAGTGGAGTGCAACGCATACAGCTGACGGTTGAGGTTGCTTGCCGCCACGACGTCGTCGTCCACCAGCGTGAGGTGCCCCACGCCCATGCGACAAAGGGCCTCGACGGCATAGCTGCCCACGCCGCCCAAACCAAACACCGCCACATGCGACGAAAAAAGTTTTTGCTGATCGCCCACCAGCCCTTGGCTGCGACTGAATTGAGATGTGTCCATTGTGAAAAATCCTTGCGACAGATAGGAAAATTTTTGCATTGTTTTTTTGCGGAAACTCACCGTTATGCCGCCTTGCAGCAGTGCGCCGCAGTGCGACTCCGCCGAAAAAGTCGGGTCAGGCTCGCCTTGTCAACCGTACCAATGTCTCCACCTGATCGGTCTGGGGAAACATGTCGTAGGCACGGCAAAAGGTGACGTCGTAGACGTCGGACAGAGCGTGCAGGTCCCTTGCGAGGGTGGCCGAATCGCAGCTGATATACACCACCGTTTGGGGTGCGGCCGCTTTGAGGGTGCGGCAGAGAGTATCGTTGAGGCCCTTGCGAGGGGGATCCAGCACCACCGTCATGCGCTTGTCGGCGTGCTGCGCCACAAGTTTGGGCAGGTGCTCGGTGACGTCGCCGCATATGTTGGTGAGGCGGGGCGTGCCGTTTAGCTGCGCCATTTCGTTGGCGTCCTGCACGGCGGATGGCTCGATCTCGATGGCGAAAGTGTCGTAGCGGATGTCGGCCAGCACGTTGGTAAGCACGCCTATACCGCTGAAACAATCCACCAGCAGCTGCGTTTGCGAAAGGTCGGCCAGCTGCTGCACCTGACGATAGATGATGTCCTTGACGCCGTCGTTTACCTGAAAAAAGCTGTTGGGGCGCAAACGGAACGTGACGCCGAGATGTTTGCCCTCGATGTACTGCAAGCCGCAAATGTGCCTGGTGGTCTTGCCCAAAATGACGTTGTTGCGCAGGGTGTTGACGTTGACAAACAGCCCAAACTTGTCAAAATGTTGGCGCAATTTGTCCGCCAGAGGGCGCAAATCGGCGTTGAAAGGGCCGTTAGACACCACCGTGACCAGCAATTGCCCATCCACATATCTTGCCACCAGATGGCGCACAATGCCGCTGAAATCGGCCTCGTTGTAGGGGGCGAGGCCGCACTCGTTGCAGTAGTCGGTAAACAACGCCACCAGCGTGGCGGCCCAATCTCCGCAAAGAAGGCAGGCGTGCGCAGGCACCACAATATGGCTGTTGCGGCGGAACATGCCCACCTCCACATTGCCCACCGTGCCCCTGACGGGCAGGCTTAGCTTGTTGCGATAGCCCCACTGCTGCGGAGATGGCTCGCAGTTGGGCAAATCGATATCGATACCGCCCAATTTTGCGAGATTTTGCGCCACTTTGTTGCGCTTGAACAACAATTGCTCGTCGTAGGACATATGCGCAAGGGTGCATCCGCCACATTGTCCGAAATGTTTGCACAGCGGCTGCACACGCTTGTCGGAGGGCTTGGTGAGCTGCACGGGCGTGCCGTAGGCGACGTTGCGCTTGACGTGATCTATGCGCACTTGTGCCTGTTCGCCCACAATCAGTTGGGGCACAAATAGGGTGTAGTCCCCCACGGAGCCGACCGTCTCGCTGTTGGAGTAGCCCTGTGCGGTGTAGTGTACGATGTCGTTGGGTCTGAGCACGTCACACCCCTTTCAGCAGCTGGACGGTAAATTTGCTGCCATGCCCCGGTTTGCTCTCCACAAAGATCTGCCCGCCCAACAGCTCGACGATTTTTTTGACTATGCTTAACCCCAAGCCGTTGCCGTTGGTGGTATGAGAGGTATCCCCCTGAAAAAACTTGTTGAAAATGTTGCTTTTTGTTTCCTCGTCCATGCCGCAGCCCGTATCGGCAATCTCCACCACCACATTGACCCCTGCCGACTTGCAGGAGATATTTATGCTGCCGCTGTCGGTAAACTTGACGGCGTTGCCGATGAGATTGACAAACACCTGACTGAGCAACTTGTAGTTGCTCTTGACGGAGACGGTGTCCAATTCGAGGTTGAGTTCCAGCCCCTTTTGCTCGCACTGCTGCTCAAACATCAGCACGCATTGGCGCAGTTGCTCGTCGATGAAGTACTGCTCGGTCTCTATCTCGTCGGTAGAGTCCAGCCTGTTGAGCATAAGCACGCTTTCGGACAAATCCACCAGTCGCTTGGATTCGTCTATGATGACGTCGAGATATTCGTTGCGCTGTTCCTCGGTGAGGTTGGGATTTTTGAGCAGCTTGGCAAAGCCGGAAATGGAGCTTATCGGCGTCTTGAACTCGTGCGAGAAGTCGGAAACAAAGTTTTCGCGCAAAGTTTCGACGCTTTGCAGCTGACTTGTCATGTAGTTGAAGTTTTTGGCCAGGTTGAAGTTGGCAAAAAAGGGGCTATCCTTTATCCTGACGGAGAAATCGCCCTCCGCCACCTTTTGCAGGGCGTCCAGATAGGGGCGGCTGGCACGCACAATGATGGCCGAATAGGCAAAGGACAACGCCGTGCCCAACACGATACTTATCGCCAGCACCACCGTGCCGAACAGCCAGATGTTATCCGCATCCAGCGCCCAATAGCGGGCGATGATGGAGGTGAGGGCCAACGTCAGCACCGTGGTGACGATCATCAGCACAAACAGGCAAAGCACCACGATCAAGGTGATATGATTGAATATGTTGCGCTTGCGCACAGGCTTGGGCAAGCGAGTTTTCCATCTATTCGTCATGTCGCACCGCCTTGTAGCCCAACCCTCTGACGGTAACAATCTCAAAATCCTTGTTATCGGCAAAACGGGTGCGCAGTCTGTTGATGTGCACGTTGACAGTGTGCTCGTCGCTTTCGGCATCCATACCCCAGATTTCGTCCATAAGTTGCAGACGGGTAAACACCACATTGGGATAGCTTAGCAGCTTGAACAGCAACAAAAACTCCTTTTGGGGCAGCTGCTCCTCACTGTCGGGTGTGGTGACGAGGTAGGAGTTGTAGTCCAGCGTGGTGCCGCCCACCGTAAGTTTGTTTTCCGTGACGATCTTGCTGCGCCTGAGCAGCGCCTTGATACGCAGCAGCAGCACGTCGAAATCGAAAGGTTTGGTGAGGTAGTCGTCGATGCCCACCAAAAAGCCCCGCTTGATATCCACCACGTTTTGCTTGGCGGATAGTATCAATATGGGCATCTGGCTGCCGCCGCCCCGCAGCGTTTCCGTCAGGGTGAAGCCGTCCATTTTGGGCATCATGACGTCCAGCACCATCAAATCGACGTGATTGTGCTCCAACACGTCCAGGGCCTGCTCTCCGTTTTGGGCGAGCAGCACGTTGTAGCCTGCACCGCCGATAACCGTGGACAGCAGCTTGCGAGTGTTTTTGTCGTCTTCTACTACAAGAATATCAAACATAGCTTGTGCACCTTCTTGTATATATTTTAGCGTAAAACTTGCAAAAGGTAAACAGTTTGTGTCGATTTTGTAATCTACGTTGCCATAAACATTTACCAAACGGCTTTTTGGTGCTATAATATACTTAACAAACGGAGCGGCAAGCCGCCGACATTGCACTGCGACGATAAAAATTGCGTGCCGCTATCCCACAATATCAACGATGAGCAAACATATCAAAAACGAAATACCCAAAAAACAACCCGTGTGGGGCGGCGTGGCCAAAGTGCTGAAACTGTTTTTCAAAAAGCCGCAGATCGTGAGCTTGTCGGGAGAGCTGCCCGACAAGGCAATCTATGTTGCCAACCATGCGGCGATGTTTGGCCCGGTGATGTACAATTTGTATCTACCCGCAAAGTTTGCACAATGGGGCGCCTGGCCCATGCTTGGCAGCTGGAAACAACGCTATCGCTACCTGAAAGACGTCTACTTTGTGCAAAAACGGCACAAAAACAAGTTTGTTGCCACTGTTTTGGCATTTTTTGAGGCGGGATTTGCGCCATTCTTCTACAAGGGGCTGCGTGTTATCGCCAGCTACAACGACCAACGCTTTATCGCTACGCTGCGCAAAAGTATGCGTGTGCTGGATAGCGACCTGGGGATAATCATCTTCCCCGAGGACAGCAACGAGGGCTACAACGAGCACCTTTCGAGTTTTTTTGCCGGGTTTGTGGAGCTGGCAAAATTTTATCGAAGAAAAAACGGCGAGGATATACCTATCTACCCCGTGTACTACCACCCCGAATACAAAAAGATTGTGATAGGCTTCCCGAGCTTCTACACCGACTACGAACAGCGGGGGTTGAACCGCCAACAGATTGCGCAAGAGTTTTGCGACCAAGTGAACAGCCTGTTTGAGGAACACATCAAGGAGTGAACGCCACGCCGACATCACTGTGTGAGGACAGCAAGACGAGCGCATATCCAAGGTCGGACCATCTGATTTGATTTTTTTAGCGGCTATCGCACCGCAACTTTTTACAAAAACCTAATTTTTCAATAATACAAAACGGCTTGAAACATCTTTGTTTCAAGCCGTTTTTGACGAAATGGGGTGGCAATTTTGCCAAACGGGTCGCAATTGCAATCAATCAGGACAGTTCGAACATGCCTGTGTACAGTTGGTAGTACTTGCCACGCTGCGCTATCAGGTCGTCGTGGTTGCCCCGCTCGATGATGACGCCGTGTTCCAACACCATGATGGCGTCGCTGTTGCGTACGGTGGACAATCTGTGGGCTATCACAAAGGTCGTGCGGCCGTCCATCAGGGCGTCCATACCCTTTTCTATCAGCCACTCGGTGCGGGTGTCGATGCTGCTGGTGGCCTCGTCGAGAATGAGCACAGGCGGATCGGCCACGGCGGCACGGGCAATGGCAAGAAGTTGGCGCTGCCCTTGGGACAGGTTTTCGCCGTCACGGGTCAGCATGGTCTGGTAGCCATCGGGCAAGTGCTTGATAAATTGGTGCGCATTGGCCGATTTGGCGGCGGCGATACACTCCTCGTCGGTGGCGTCCAGACGGCCGTAGCGGATGTTGTCCATGACGGTGCCCGTAAACAGGTGGGTATCCTGCAACACCATTGCAAGCGAACGGCGCAAGTCGGCCTTTTTGATCTTGTTGATGTTGATGCCGTCGTAGCGGATCTTGCCGTCGGGCACGTCGTAGAAGCGGTTGATGAGGTTGGTTATCGTGGTTTTGCCTGCGCCCGTGCTGCCCACAAAGGCTATCTTTTGGCCGGGGTGAGCGTACAGCGACACGTCGTGCAGCACAGTTTTGTTCTCCTCGTAGCCAAACGTGACGTCCTCAAACACCACGTCGCCTTTCAGCTCGGTGTAGGTGACGGTGCCGTCGGAGTGCGGATGCTTCCACGCCCAATGGCCCGTGCGAGAGGCGCTTTCGGTAATGGTGCCGTCGGGGGCTATCACGGCGTTGACAAGGGTGACATAGCCGTCGTCCACCTCGGGCGGGGTATCCATAAGCGCAAACACACGCTCGCCGCCCGCCACAGCCATAAACAGCAAGTTGATTTGCTGCGAGATCTGCTGTATCGGCATGGTGATGTTGCGGATATACAGCAAAAATGCCGCAATTGTGCCCACATAGTTGAGGGGGTTATCCGATTGGGTGGCAATCAGCGCACCGAAAATGGCAATGCCTGCGTAAAAGAAGTGGGACAGGTTGTTCATTATCGGGCCCATGATGTTGGCATAGCTGTTGGCCCGTGCCGAAACGGTTGCCCAATGACTGTTGATGACGTCGAACTCGGCAGCGGCGATCTCCTCGTGGTTGAAGGCCTTTACCACCTTTTGCCCCTCGGTCATTTCCTCAACGTAGCCGTTTAGCTTGCCCACTGCGGCTTGCTGCGCCACAAAGTTGCGCTTGGAACGGCCGCCGATAAACTTGACGAGAATGCCCATGACGATCAGCATGCCCACCATCACCAATGCCAGCTGCCAATCCATCACAAACATGATTACGAAAACGCCTATTATCGTGGCGGCGCTGCTTACAAATTGCGGCAGGGCACGGGCGATAAACTCGTTCATCATGTCGATGTCGTTGGTGTAGCGGCTCATCAGCTCGCCGTGGGTGGTGTTGTCAAACACTCTGACGGGCAACGTTTGCATATGCGTGAAGAGGTCGTCGCGCAGCTTTTTGATGGTGGAGGTGGATACGGCAACGAGCAATCGGTTGAGCAGGTAGTTGGTGCCCAATGCCAGCACATATATCGCCGCCATCAGACCAACCACGCCGCCGAGGAACACCATTTTGTCCTCTAACACGCCCGTGAGCGCATATTTATCCAAAAAGGCAAATCCGGTAAGCGAGACAACCGCATCTTTGCCGGCGGCAAGGCCGTTTAGCAGCGGTTTGAGCAGTGACGTAGCCAAAACGTTGGCCAGACTTTGCACTATCACGCACAAAAACACCACTACCATGCGCCCTTTGTAGGGTTTGAGGTAGCCAAGCAGCCGAAAAAGCGTTCCTTTGAGGTTGTGCGGACGCTGTGCGCCCATATACTTTGTGCGGGGAGGCATCAGTTATCACCCCCTTGTTCTACTGTACCCTTCTGTTGCGAACGGTACACCTCCTGATAGATAGAGTTGTTTTTGAGCAACTCGGCATGGGTGCCAACGGCGTTGATTTTGCCGTCGTCCAGCACCACTATTTTGTCGCAATTTTCCACAGAGGAAATGCGCTGGGCAATGATGATCGTGGTCATGTCGGCGCTAAGCTGTTTGAGGCCCCGACGGATCTGTGCGTCGGTGGCGGTGTCCACTGCGCTTGTGGAGTCGTCAAGTATCATAATTTTGGGCTTTTTGAGCAGCGCACGGGCAATGCACAGACGTTGCTTTTGCCCGCCTGAGACGTTCACCCCGCCCTGCCCGAGGTCGGTTTCGTACCCATCGGGGAAGGACATGATAAAGTCGTGTGCGCAGGCCGCCTTGCACGCCGCCTCAATCTCCTCCTGAGTGGCGTCCTTGTTGCCCCACAGCAGGTTTTGGCGTATCGTCCCGCTGAACAGCACGTTCTTTTGCAGCACCATGGATACGCCCTCTCGCAAGTTGAACAGCGAGTACTCCCTGACGTCGGTGCCGTCCACAAGCACGTGGCCGCCCAGCACGTCGTAGAAACGGGGAATGAGCTGCACAAGGCTGCTTTTGCCGTCGCCCGTGCCGCCGATGATGCCCACGCTCTGGCCGGAATCGATGTGCAGATTGATGTGCTCCAAGGTGAGGTTGTCGGCGTTGTCGGAATAGCTGAAATCCACATCTACAAAGTCGACGCTGCCGCTATCGACGGTTTTGTCGGTGCGGGGACCGTCCTTGATGGTGGAATCCGTCTCCAACACCTCGTAGATACGGTCGATGCTGGCACGGCTAAGCACCAATTGCACAGCGATAAAGCATATCATCATCACGCTGCTGAGTATCTGCGTGCAGTAGTTCATCATTGCGGTAAGCGTGCCGCCCTGCATTGTGCCGACAGCTATATCCGTGCCGCCGATAATGAGCAAACCTATGATGGTGCTGTACATTATCAGGCTGGTGAGCGGGTTCATCAGTATCATGAGTTTTTCCGCTTTGAGGTGGGCTTGGCGCACCTGCTCGGTGGATTGGCGGTACTTTTGCTCCTCGTAGTCCTCCCTCACAAAGGCCTTGACGACCCTTATCGCCATCAGATCCTCCTGCACGTCGGCGTTCATCTTGTCGTACTTTTTGAGCATGGACTTGAACAAGGGGTGCACCCTGGTGGAAATCAAAAACATCACCACGCCCAAGGCGGGTATCGCCCCGAGGAATATCCAGGCCATCTTCGGCTCGGTCATAAAGGCCATCACCGTGCTGAAAATGAGCATGGCGGGCGCCCTGATGACGGTGCGGATAATCATCATAAAGCTGTTTTGCGCATTGTTGATATCCGTTGTGGAACGGGTGACAAGGCTTGCGGTGCTGAATTTGTCCACATTGGCAAAGCTGAAACCTTGTATCTTGTTGAACAGCTTGTTGCGCATGTTTTTGGAAAATCCTGCGCCCGCAACGGCACACAACCAACCCGCCAATCCGCCGAATGTGAGCGAAAACAGTGCTGAAATGATCATGAGTATGCCGTAGGTGTACACCGTGTTGAGCAACAGGTTTTTGTCGCCGAATATCACCGTGCCTTTGAGAACCGTCTGCACGCCGCTGCCGCCGATAAAATCGTAGTACATCATGTCCGAGGTCAGCTCGTTGCCCGACACAGCATACAGCTGCATGGTGTTGAGTATGTTGGACATAAATATCGGCAGAACCACTTCCAGCGCTGTTTCGCACAGCACCAGCAGCACGGTCAATATCGATTGGAGCTCGTAGCCTTTGGCTCCTTTTAGCAATTTTCTTATCAAGTTTATCCCCTTTGGCTGCACCCTGCGGCGCAGCCCCAATTTTTTACTATATATTTATCAATCTATTATATACAACATTGTGCAAAGTGTAAACCGATTTGCACTGCCCATTTGTCAGGACGGTTGATACACATATTGCTCGGCCGTGACAGTTACCGTTTTGACCTGCGTGCCCACGTAGTTGCGGCCAAAGCCCAATATCGAGGCGCCTGCGGACATCACGTCCTTGTACTCCACGGTCACTTGATCGCCCGCCTGCACATCGGTAAAGGCTCTGTTTGCAACGTCGATGACCGTGTAGGAGCTGCTGCCCTTCTCGGTGAGGTTGACCTTTTGACCGTTGACGGCAATGGACACTATCACTTTGGTGCTGGCGCCCCACTCGCTGCGGAAGGGACTGCCCGCAGAGGCCGCGGCCACCAGATAGTTGTTGCGGGAGGCCAAAGAGCTGGTTGCATACAGCGTGGCGGAAGAAAATGTGACGGCCAGATTGGTGTCGCCCTGCACATAGCCGAATTTGCTTACGTTGCCCTCCGTCTCCTGATAGGTATCGATGATGGAGGACGCCGCATACTTGGCGTCGTTGGCGGGGATGGCGAAATTGAGTCCCTCTACCGACTGCCCGTTGTAGGTGTCGTAGCCGGAGTTGATTATCCCCACAAGCAGCCCATCTGTGTTGAATAGGCCGCCGCCCGAGTTGCCACCGTTGATGGAAGCGTCAGTCTGCATGAGGGTCATTGTGCCGATTTCCTCCACCGAAACCTGCCGCTTGGTGGCGGATACGATACCGTGCGTGACAGTGCCGCCCAAAATGCCCAAAGGATTGCCTATCGCCAGCACCTCGGTGCCCACCTTGACGGCGTCGCTATCCTTGATAAACTGCGCCACAGTCAGCTGCGTGCCCTTGTCGGCACTCAGCGCCAAAACGGCGATATCCCGCTTCATAGAGCTGCCCACAAGCTGCGCATCGTAGTGAGAGGTGGATTCGGAACCGTCGTCGGCGATATTTAGCACATCTACCGAGTAGCTTTCGCCGCCCTCGATCACATGGTGGTTGGTGACAACAAAGTAGCGCTCGGTGTCACCAACGGTGGCGTGGGATATGATAACTCCGCTGCCTGCCGCTGTGCCCTGCTCGGCGTAGCTGGTGACGTCCACCACTGTGGGACGTATGCGGGCAAGCGTCTCGATGGCGCTTTCCGTTGCGGATGCGGGCTGCGCCTCGTAGATTGTTGCAGTGTAGTCGCTGACCTGCCGAGCTATCGGTGTGCAACCTGCAAATATACAACATAACAGCGCCGCAAACGCACATATTGCAATCGCTAAACGTTTGTTCATAGTTCCTCCTTGCTGCCCAATGGTTTGTTGAGCAGCTCCAATGCGTTGTCGCTTACTATGCGAAAACACTTTATCATAGATTGCAGCTCCTGCTCGGTGAGGTTGCGGCTGAGCATGCGCCCCACCTGCTGACTGCGCTCGTAGGTGCGACGGGCAATCTCCTCTCCCTTGTCCGTCAGAGTCAGGATCACCTTGCGGCGGTCGCCCTCTCGGTTTTGCCGCACAAGATAGCCGCCCTGCACAAGATTTTCCACATGCACCGATATGGTGTTCTTTTTGATACGGTGCTTGCGCTCCATCCCTGCCGCCGTGGGGTCGTCGGAGTGCATTTTGACAAAGTTTATCATGTGCACTTCCAACGGGCTGAGGTCGGTTTGGGCGGCGACCTCTTCATCTACACGCTGCTTTACCAAAAATATATTGTGAATGTAATCCAACAATTCGTCTCTTTGCATTTTGCGCCTCGATAAATATTGTCCCAAACGGGACTATTCATAAATGTACAATATTATCGCCCGTTTGTCAAGCAAAATTGCACTGCGGCGGCAAATCTTTGCGACAATTTGGAAAAAAATTGCGCCTTCAATACAAGAAAATCCCGCAAAGGGGCAAAAAGCACAAAAAAGGGCTTTCCGCTACAACGGAAAGCCCTTGCAAAAGCAAATATGCGATTATTTTTCAAAAAACATCACGTTCTTTTCGCCCAGAATATCCGACAGCTCGTAGATGATGCCCTGACATTTGCGGACGTGCGTTTCCATGGCGTAGCTTTGCCCCTCGATACGGAACTTGACGGGGATATCGCCCTCGTACTGCTGCATAGCGTCCAGCGCACGGGCGTATTTTTCCTCGTTGCGCTCGTCCATACGCAGCCAGAGGGTGATGTTGCGGGGCTGCTCGGCGGCGACATCTCGCTTGGTCTGGTCGGAGCGTGGGTCGATAAGCTCCCGGATAGTTATCTTGTAGCCGTCTCGTCCCTCGCCGAGGTTGCCCTTGACCACCACAAACGCATCCTCGGCAAACAGCGTTTTGTATTTTTCGTAGGAGGCGCCGTACAGCCCCACCTCGATGGAGTCGAACTTGTCCTCCAACACGCCAAAGGCCAGACGTTGGTTATCCCTGCCTACAGTGACCCTGATGTTGCGCAACACGCCGCCCGTGGTGACGCTGCGCTTGCTTACCTTGGGGCGCACAGGCTCGCCGTCCTCGCTGCCCTCGGGCACATAGGCCATGGTCTCGGACGTGTCGAAATCGAAGCGATACATCTTGGCCATATCGTCGTAGTCGTCCAGCGGACTGCCCGTCATGTAGACGCCAAGCACTTCGTTTTCGTAGTTGTACAGCACCTCTTTGCTGAATTCCTTTATCTGGGTGTGCGATGGACGGGTGTTGGGGCGGATGTCGGGCAGCAGATCGAAAATAGACAACTGACCTGTGGCACGGGTCTTGACGTTCTCGGCCACCTCATTGAGTTCGTCGTTGTAGTACTGCAACATATCGGCACGGGTGCGGCCAAAACAGTCGAATGCGCCGCCCTTGATAAAGTTTTCGATCATGCGCTTGTTGATGAAGGAGAAGCAACGGTCAAACATATCGGACATATCCGCAAAGTCGCCGCCGCGCTCGCGCTCTTCCACTATCTGCCTGACAATGCCCACGCCGATGTTGCGTATGCCCCCGAGACCAAAGCGAATGGCGCCGTTTTCCACACGGAACTCGTCTCGGCTGCGGTTGATGTCCGGCGGGAGCACTGCAATGCCCTGCGACTTGGCATAGGCCATGTACTTTTTGATTTGAGAAATGTCGCTTATGCGGTTGTTGAGCAGCGCACAGATAAACTCGACAGGGTAGTAGTTTTTGAGCCAGGCCGTCTGGTAGGTGACATAGGCGTAGCAGGTGGCGTGAGATTTGTTGAAGGCATATTGCGAAAAGTCGTCCAGCTGCTTGTAAATTTCCAACGCAACGTCCTCGGGTATGCCGTTTTTGACGCAGCCCGGCACCGTTTCGCCGTTGGTCCAGGTGCCGCCGTGCACAAACAGCTCGCCGAGGTCCTTCATCATCTGCGCCTTCTTTTTGCTCATGGCGTA
>CANPXV010000010.1 GCA_947586855.1 uncultured Clostridia bacterium | reverse complement strand
ATATTGCAATCAACCATTAAAAAGAAACTGCGTTTTTTGCGTCTTGCGACTTGTCGCAAGTTGGTGACGACAATGGGCGAGAACCCAATAACATGGGTTCATTCTCCCTTGAAATCGCACTCAGGCGGCTGCACTTTGGGGACAAAAACTGCAATCAGCCACAAAAAGAAAGTTCTCTTTTTTGACAATATGCTGCTCAATAAAAAGAGAGCGCGTTTTGGGACAACGTATTGTAATCGACCATACAAGACACATCTTGGGGGACACAGGCCGTGAAAGGCAATGGATTGCAGGCTGCAAAATTTGTACAAGATATCGCTTTTAACTGTGCAATATCGGGCATTTAAGCGTTTATATTTGCATAAATTTTGTGCGTGTCGGCAAGGGCGAGTGTGATGTGTGCGGGCGGATATACGGCGGCGGTGTGTATCGGGCGGAGCCGCCTTGCCGTCGGGGAGAACGGGCGCCTGTCGTCGACGGGCGCAGGGGTTGACAGCGGCGGCAAAACATAATATAATTAGCTATGTTATCACTTGGGAGGAAACGTATGCAAGCATTGATCGCTGCGGAAGTTGTTGCGCAAAGAGTTTTCAACACGGCCTACATCTGGCTGGATACGACATTCATAGTGGGGCTGTGCGTGCTGCTGGCGCTCAAACGCAAGTGGCTGACGTTGCTGTTTGGGTTGGCAGGGGGCGTGCTGTATATGATTGTGGACTACGGCATATTTCACCTGGCGCTGCACACCCGCAGCATAGAGGGCGGCAATCTGTTTTGGGTGTTGTTGTGGATGAGCATGAGCTACGGCATCACAAACTTTGTGTGGATCTGGCTGTGGTTTTCTAGAGACAAGCAGGCCATCACCTGGACGCTGATGATACTTGTGTGGTGGATATGTGCGCCGATGCTTTCGGAGGCGGTGGGCGCAAATGCCTCCACCATCACCATTGCCCGCACCACGGGGGCATATCACGGATACATGGCGCTGATAATGATTGCAGGTTACTTTGCCGCAATTGTGTGGAACCTATTTCAAAGCGACAAGGCAAGACGGTTTCCGCTGCTGTTTTTGTTTGCGGTGGGCGTAAGCGTGCAATTGGGTTGGGAGTTTTCGCTGCTGGTGGGCAACATCCGCAGCGCGGCCATACCCGACATGTGGGACAAGCTGCGCACGCTGGTGGTAAACAGCCTTGTGGAGACCAATCTGGGCGCTGTGCCCATCTACTGCATATATGTGGCGGTGTCGGCACGGTGGAACGAGGATCTGAAAAAACGGGATAAAATCGGCTTTGTGGAGCGCATGGCTGAGCTGAACGCTACGCCGCTGAAAGAGGCATAACGCAGCGGCAAAAAATTTCAAATATCGGATATCGGACGGGATATGAACAAAAAATTTATCGTTTGGCTGACAATATTGCTGTGGATCGGTTGCTGTTTGCTATCCGCATGCGGCACGCATACCCACGATTGGACAATGAAAAGCAATGCGCAGGAGCATTGGCAGGTGTGCGAGGAGGACGGCGAAGAAAAGCCCTTTTCGCGTCAACCTCACGCTGACGGCAACAGTGACGGCGTGTGCGACGGCTGCGGCTACATCATAACTTCAAAACCCGATGACAAAACGCCCGACGACGGCGAACCCGATGACGGCGAGCCCGACGATGGATCTTCCGATGACGATCACTCGCACAAATTTGAAGTGCGCTACGATAGTGACGGGCATTGGACGGAGTGTCTGTGCGGGTTGACGACGGAAAAATCACAGCACGACTTTGACAACAAGGGCAAGTGCTCGGTATGCGGCTACACGCAGCAGCAACAGGACTGCGATCACAACTATGTGACGCTGCGGGACGCCGACGGACATTGGCAGCAATGCTCTGTTTGCGGCAACAAACAGACCAAAACAAATCACCAACAGCAGCAAAACTATCTGTGCAGCTGCGGATATGCTTTTGACGCACCTGCTGCGGACGGTTTGAGCAGCCTCAACTTCTGGATAGTGGGCACCTTTACCGACGACAACGGCTCCACACAGGGCTGGGGCGAAACGCACAACGACAAGTGGAAATTTCACCGTCTGGCGCAGGCTGTGAACGGCAACACGGTGTACGTGTTTGAAAGAGAAATGTCGGGCGGAGAGGAATTCAAGATAGTAAACGACGGCGGAGACGGCTATTGGAACGGCGAGCTGAACGCATCCAACCTGACGACGGAAGCACGGCAATATCTGGACGGCAACGGCGGCGGCAACATCCGAGTAACGGGCGCAAAGGGCTACTACCGCATCACAGTCAGCTACGGCAACGACGCCAAGATAGACTGCACGCTTGTGTACGCATCGGGGCAGGTGCCGCAACTTTAACACAGTGCTCTTCGGTGTGGACACCTCTCCGGTGAGGCCACCTCGCCGGTGAGGCCACCTCGCCGGTGGGGCAAGTTGGAGAAGATTTATACCTGATTTAGTGCGCCGCCCTGGCAGGGGACACCACTTTCGGCGCAGGTCCGTGATTGCAGGGTTTAGTTGAAAGCAGTCGGTTTTGCGTCCTGATTGTTCCTGCGCACCAATATTACAAGACTGTTGAAAACGGCCTGACGGAGATGTCGGGCCGTTTGCTTTTGTATACAAGCAGAAACTGCTGCGAGGGGCGTGTGGGCAAACCGTCCGACATCAAATAAAAAAGTGATAGGTGACGCTTGGGAAAAGGCATGTCCACACTCAACGAAAATATATCCACACGCACCACCAACGAGAATATCTATCCGCAACAATCAAATAATTATAAAAAATACATAAATATATCCGTTTTTTGTATTTACTTTACTCTTGACTTTGCGCGCGCAAAAGTTTATAATTGTTTTGTATGGTGTTTGTGCAAAATTGACGCCAAACAACAAAATTCGATACTATTTTTTGGAGGAAAAAATATGGCAAAGAGAACTATTGACGGTAATACCGCTGCTTCTCACGTTGCGTATGCGTTCAGCGACGTGGCAGCTATCTACCCCATCACTCCTTCCTCTCCCATGGCAGAGGTCGCCGATGAATGGTCGGCGGCGGGCAGAAAAAATCTGTTTGGGCAGACGGTGAAAATTGCAGAAATGCAATCGGAGGCAGGCGCAGCCGGTGCAGTCCACGGCAGTCTTGTAGCAGGAGCGTTGACCAGCACCTTTACGGCCAGCCAAGGCTTGCTGCTGATGATCCCCAATATGTACAAGATCAGCGGCGAATTGCTGCCTTGCGTGTTCCACGTTTCGGCAAGAGCGTTGGCCGCCCATGCGCTGAACATCTTTGGCGACCACCAAGATGTGATGGCGTGCCGTCAGACGGGCTTTGCAATGCTGGCAAGCAACTCTGTGCAGGAGGCTATGGACCTGGCATTGGTGGCCCACCTTTCCACATTGGAAGCAAAGGTGCCATTTTTGCACTTCTTTGACGGCTTCCGCACCAGCCATGAAGTGAGCAAGATCGACGAAATCTCCTACGAGCAGATGGACAAGTTGCTTGACCGCCGCTTTGTGGACGAGTTCCGCCAGAGAGCACTCAACCCCGAGCATCCGCAACTGCAAGGCACGGCTCAAAACGGCGATATCTACTTCCAAAACAGAGAGGCCGCCAACAAGTACTATCTTGCCACGCCGGAAATTGTGGAAAAATACATGAAGAAAGTGAGCCGTCTGACGGGCAGAAGCTATCACCTGTTTGACTATGTCGGCGCAAAGGACGCCACAAGCGTCATCGTCATCATGGGCAGCGGCGCCGAGGCCGTTGAAGAAACCGTCAACTACCTTGTGGCCAGAGGAGAAAAGGTGGGCGTGCTGAAAGTGCACCTGTATCGTCCCTTCTCGGCTGCGCACTTTGTCAAGGCGTTGCCTCGCAGCGTCAAAAACATCGCCGTGCTGGACCGCACCAAAGAGCCGGGCGCATTGGGCGAGCCGCTTTATCTGGACGTTGTGGCCGCACTTGCCGAGCAGCATCGCAGAGCCAACGTTATCGGCGGCAGATACGGCTTGGGCAGCAAGGAGTTTACTCCCAGCATGATACTTGCCATATATCGCAATCTGGAAGGCGAAAGGAAAAATCACTTTACCATCGGTATCAACGACGACGTGACGGGCACCTCGTTGGAGGTCAAGGAACTCATCGACGTGGCCCCCGCCGGCACCACTCGTTGCAAATTTTGGGGTCTGGGCAGCGACGGCACCGTGGGCGCCAACAAAAACAGCATCAAGATCATCGGCGACCACACCGATCTGTACGCACAAGGCTACTTTGAGTACGACAGCAAAAAGAGCGGCGGCCTGACGATAAGCCACCTGCGCTTTGGCAAAAACCCCATCAAATCCAGCTATCTCATCGATCAGGCGGAGTTTATTGCCTGCCACAACCAAAGCTACGTCACACGCTACGACGTGCTGGCCGACGCAAAAGAGGGTGGAACGTTTTTGCTTAACTGCGCTTGGAGCGACGAAGAGCTGGACAAGGAATTGCCGGCCTTTATGAAAAACGAAATCGCCCGCAAACACCTGAAATTTTACACCATTGACGGTCTGCACATCGCAATAAAGGCGGGCAGCGCCAAATCCACCAACATGGTGATGCAAGCGGCCTTCTTTAAGCTGGCGGATATCATCCCCTACGAGCAGGCCGAAGAATACATGAAGCAAGCCGTCATCAAGAGCTACGGCAAGAAGGGCCAAAAGGTCATCGACGCCAACTTTGCCGCCATCGACGGAGCCGTTGCAGGCCTGCACGAAGTGAAGGTGCCCGAATATTGGGCCACCACCACCGAGGGTGCACCTCTGCCCGAAAAGACGGACAACGAGTACTTTGAAAACTTTGTGCGTCCCATCACCGAGCAAAAGGGCAACACGCTGCCCGTATCTGCCTTTAACGAAAGCGGCGTTGTGCCCACAGGCACCACCAAGTACGAAAAGAGAGGCATTGCGGTAAACGTGCCCGTGTGGCAGCCGGAAAATTGCATCCAATGCAATCAGTGCTCCTTTGTGTGCCCCCATGCGTGCATCCGCCCCGTGCTGGTGGACGAAAACGAACCCGTACCCGAGGGATTTTCCACCCTGCCCGCTGTGGGTATCAAGGGCGCAAAATTCCGCATACAGGTCAGTCCGCTGGACTGCACAGGCTGCGGCAGCTGCGCAAACGTCTGCCCCGCAATGAAGGGCAAAGCGCTTGTGATGACCCCCGCCGAGCAGGTAAACGAAGTGGAAAATTGGGAGTTCAGCCAAAAGGTGGAACAGGTCAAGAGCCCGCTCAACCCCAACACCGTGAAGGGAAGCCAATTCAAGCAGCCGCTGTTTGAGTTCTCCGGTGCGTGCGCAGGCTGCGGCGAGACACCCTACGTCAAGCTGGTTACGCAGCTGTTTGGCGACAGAATGGTGGTTGCCAACGCAACGGGCTGCTCCTCCATCTACGGCGGAAGCGCACCCACTGTCCCCTACACCACCAACAAGGAAGGCCACGGCCCCGCTTGGGCAAACAGCCTGTTTGAGGACAACGCCGAGTTCGGTTACGGCATCAATCTGGCCTACACGCAACGCAGAAACCGTCTGGTAGACAAGATCTCTGCGTTGGCCGTCAAGTGGAAGAAATGGCCCGAAGGCGCCGCCGCTTGCCGTGCCTGGCTGGAAGGCAAAGACGACGCAGAAAAGAGCAAGGCCGCCGCTGCCGAGCTGGTGAAACGTCTGGAAGAGTGCAAAGATTGCGGCTGCAAGTGCGACAAGCTGGTGCAGGAAATCTACAACGAGAAAGATTGCCTCGTCAAGAAGTCCATCTGGATCTTTGGCGGAGACGGCTGGGCATACGACATCGGCTACGGCGGATTGGACCACGTTTTGGCCAGCGGCGAGGACGTAAACGTGCTTGTGCTGGATACCGAAGTGTACAGCAACACCGGCGGACAGGCAAGCAAATCCTCCCCCACGGGCGCTGTGGCTAAATTTGCCGCTGCGGGCAAGCGGGTAAAGAAAAAGGATCTGGGCATGATGGCCATGAGCTACGGCTATGTGTACGTTGCACAGGTGGGTATGGGCGCAAATCAGGCGCAACTTGTAAAAGCCCTGACCGAGGCCGAGGCCTATCACGGACCCAGCCTTATCATCGCCTACGCACCCTGTATCAACCACGGATTGAACATGGGCAAGAGCCAGGAAGAGATCAAGCGCGCTGTGGACTGCGGCTATTGGCAACTGTATCGCTACAACCCCACCCTTGCCAACGAGGGCAAAAATCCCTTTACGCTGGATAGCAAAGAGCCCACGGGCGACTATCAGGAGTTTATCAAGGGCGAGACGAGGTACGCTTCTCTGGCCAAGACCAAACCCGAAATTGCCGAGACGCTGTTTGCCAAGTCGGAAAAAGACGCCAAGGAACGTGTGGAAAAATACAAGCACCTTGCCAATAAGGAATAGCTTTCCCTGCAAAATTTGGCCTCTCGCTTGACGAGAATGCAAAAACGCCGCCGCAACTTTGAGACGGCCAACGACAAAATGAACGCTCCGACGAAAATCTCGTCGGAGCGTTTTTTGAGTGATTTTTTGTTTTTTTGATGTGTTTTATTGAGTTTTTATTTGTGTTTTTTGTCGTTTTTGAGTTGGAAGGCGGGGGTCAGCGGTCCTTGTAGATATCCACAAGCTGCAACAGTGTGGCAAGGCACTGCTCCATTTCTTCCTCCACGGCAAATTCGTATCGGCCGTGGCAGTTGTAGCCGCCCGTAAACAGGTTGGGACAGGGCAGCCCCTCGTAGCTGAGGCGTGCGCCGTCCGTTCCGCCCCGTATAGGCACCACTTTGGGCGTTACGCCCACACGCTGCATGGCCAGCTTGGCGTTATCCACCAGGTGGATATGGGGCAAAATTTGCTGCTTCATGTTGAAGTAGCTGTCGCAAATCTGTACCTGAACGGTATCCGAGCCGTACTTGGCGTTGAGAAACTGCACAATTTGCTCAAAAAGCGCCTTTTTTTGCTGAAATTTGGCAAAATCGTGGTCCCTGATGATGTAGTTGGCGTAGGCGCAATCGCAGCTGCCCTGCATATCCGTCAGGTGGAAGAACCCCTCGTAGCCGCTTGTGTAGCGGGGGTCCTGCTCCACAGGCAGCATAGATTGCAGCTCCATCAGCACCAGCGAGGCGTTGAGCATGGCGTCCTTGGCCGAACCGGGGTGCACGGATACGCCCCTGACATGCACCTTGGCGGAAGCTGCGTTGAAGTTTTCGTACTCCAACTCGCCCACGCCGCCGCCGTCCACAGTGTAGGCGCCGTCCGCACCAAAGCCCTTGACGTCGAAAAAGTCGGCGCCCCGCCCCACTTCCTCATCGGGGGTAAAGGCCAACAGCACCCTGCCATGCTTGATGGAGCTGTCGCTTGTGAGCGTTTGCGCAAGCTGCATTATCGCTGCCACGCCCGCCTTGTCGTCGGCGCCCAACAGCGTGGTACCGTCCGAGCTGATGATGGTTTTGCCGACCTTATCTGCCAAGACGGGAAATTGCCTTGGAGACAGCGTCCTGCCCTCGGCAAGGGGGATATCGCCGCCGTCGTAGCGCTCGGTGACGATTGGCCGCACGTTTTTGCCGCTGACGGCCGAGGATGTGTCCACATGGGCGATGAAGCCCAAACCGTAGTTGCTGCCCGTGTTGGAGGGGATCTGCGCATACACGTAGCCGTACTCGTCCATTGTGACGGCAACACCCATTGCGGCAAGCTCCTCTTTCAGCAGGCGCAACAGGTCCTTTTGCTTGGCACTGCTGGGAAATTGCTCCACATCGGGCACGGACTCGGTGTCGATGGCGACGTATCTCAAAAATCTTTGCGTAAGTTGTTTGTTCATAACCGTTTACCTCTATTTGATGTCGGCACGCTCTTCGTCCAGATAGGTGGCCTCGATATCCGCAACGTGCAACAGTAGCACCAGCTTGAACTTGGCCAACGCCTCGCTGAGGGCGTTGCTGCCGCCCTTGACACGCTCGTCGAAGCCGCCCATGTGCCAATTGATGGCCATAGCCTCCTCCGCAGACAGCTTGATGTACTGCGAGATGATAAAGACGGATTTTTCGCCGTGGCCGTAGGGAAACTTTTCCTCTACCTTGTAGTAGGGCTTTTGCACCCAATTGCCGCCCTCCTTGACGTTGCGCATCTCGGTGACATAGTAGTTGACCTTGCACACATCGTGCAACAGACCGCACACGGCGATGGTTTCGTCGCTGTAAAGGCGCTGATCGTCGCCAAATTCGCTGCGGACAATGGCTTTGAGGCGCTTGTACACGTTGAGGCTGTGCTGGCACAAACCGCCCGCCTCGGCCAGATGGAAGCGTCCCGACGCAGGCGCAGTGAAGAAATCGTTGTTGGAAAGATACTCCAACAGCTGGTCGGCGCCGCTGCGCTTGATGTGGGCGTTGTACTCCTGCAAAAACTCCGCTTTGAGGGCATTGATATCTGACATGGTGATCTCCTTTGTTTAGTTTAGTTGTTGCAGCCACTTGCTTTTGTCAAATCGGACGTTGGCAGGGCTGGTGGAGGGCAATTGAATGACGGGCAAAGGGCCGCAATACACCCCTTTGGTGAGCTTGTAGGCCAGATTGCCGTTGCAAAGTATCTTTTGCAGGGGGCAGCCCAGCACAGGGGACAAATCCACCGTGCGAATGTTGCGCAAATTGGCGTCGGCAGAGCCTGTTACGTCGCAATCGGCCACGATATCCCACAGCGCAACGCCGTGGCGCAGGCACAAATCTTGCTTTTGCGGCACGGTGACGGGCAGAGGCTCGCCGAAGGCCTCGCTGAGCACCTGCCAGAATCGGTTGCGGCTGTTGCCGTAGTAGAAGGCCTGACGTCGGGACAGCACGCCGGGAAAACTGCCCAGCACAAGCAGGCGGCTGCGATCGTCAAATAGCGGTTGAAAACCCAAAAGTACGCCCATATCCACCTCTCCGACACTATTTTACTACTTTTTTGCGGCGATTGCAACATATCCGTAGCGTTTGTTGTTGACGGCGAACATCGCCACGGACAGCGCCAGCGCCAACAGCTCCGCCAAGGGAGTGGCCAACCAAACTCCGTCCAGACCCAACAAAAGCGGCAGCAAAAATATGCACGCCAACTGAAACACCAACGTCCTGCCAAATGACACCGCCGCCGACACCAAACCATTGCTTAGCGCAGTGAAAAAGGACGAGCAGTACATGCAATATCCGCAAAACAGATAGCTGACGGAATAGAGCCGCATGCCCCGTGCCGTCATGGCCAGCAGCTCGTCGCTGTAACTGACAAAGATGTGCGCCACCACGTCGGCCAGCCCCTCGGCCAGCACAAACATCGCCACGCCCGTGACGGTGAGCACCACCATGGATTTTTTGAATACGTTTTGCAGCTCGGTGCGGTTTTGGGCGCCGAAATTGTAGCCCACGATGGGCGCAGTGCCCAAACAGTAGCCGATAAATATCGCCACAAACACAAATTGGACGTACATTATCACGCCAAACGCCGCCACGCCGTCGTCGCCAACTATACGGGTGAGCTGCCAATTGTAGATTATCGACACAAGCGACATGGCAATGTTGCCCAACAGCTCGCTGGAACCGTTGACGCAGGAGCGGCCGATGACCCTCCAATTGAGCCCAAATCGCACAAATCGCAGCACGCTGCTGTTTTTGCAGCCGAAGTACACGAGAGGCAAAATGCCGCCCACCGCCTGAGACAGGGCTGTGCCTATCGCCGCACCCGCAACACCCAGCTTGCAGCCGATGATGAACACTGCGTCGAACACGATGTTGGTGAGACCGCTGCACAACGTAAACACAAAACCCAAGCGGGGCCGCTCGGCCGTGATGAAAAAACTTTGAAACAGGTTTTGCAGCATAAAAAAGGGCAATGCAACAATCAGAATGTGCGCATAGGTAACAGCGTCGTCCTGCACGGCGCCCGTAGCGCCTATCAGGCGGGCAATGGGGCGCATCAAAAAGAAAAATATCGCCGCCAACACCGCACCTGCGACAAAGGTGGCCGTCACTATCAGCGTGAAATAGCGGTTGGCACTGCGGCGATCTCCCTCGCCCAGCGTTTTGGACACCACCGCCGTGCCCCCTGCGCCAAACATAAAGCCAACTGCGCCCAATATCATGATGACGGGGAAAATGTAGTTGATGGCCTTGAAGGGCACATCGCCGGCAAAATTGGATACGAAAATGCCGTCCACCACCGAGTAGAGCGAGGTGAAGATCATCATGGAAATGGGACCGAGACAAAAATGCAACAGCTTGCGGTATGAGAAATGGTCGGAAAGGGATATTTTCATAGATTATTTTTCGGTTTGCCAATATCGTACAGCAATTTGGGCGGTTTGTCAAACATAGGGCGGGGCGGTAACACTTTTTTTGAAATTGCCATATTGTACAACAGACTTAACAGTCAAATACGAAAGTCGAGCTTCTCGGCGAATGGAGGTAAAAATGTTCAACGGAATGTTTAACGATGGCAACTTCGACGGCAACGGCGGCAACGGCGGATGTGGCGGCTGCGGCGGCGGCATGACAATGGGCGGCTGCAACTGCACCTGGATACTGCTTGTTATCCTGTTTTTGTGCTGCTGCGGCGGCAAGCTGAAAAGTTTCAGCCTCAACGTGAACCCCTGCTGCCTTATACTGCTGACAGCATTGCTGTTTTGCACAGGCGGGATTTCGGTGGGACACGGCTGCAAATAGCGCAAGGCACACACTCTCTTGTACATAACCAAAGAAAAACAAAGGCTGCTCCGCAAAGGAACAGCCTTTTGGCTTGTGTGCCAGCTAAAATCGCCAAAAAACGGCATATGGGGTGGGAAAAACGCAAGGTTGGGGCAAAAACGCTACTGTTGGTCGGTGGAGGACTCGTCCTCTTCCAGCTCGATCTCCTTGTTGGCAAAGCCCTTGCCCAGCACCTCTTTGACGTTTTCCACATAGGCAAAGGCGGCGGGGTCCACTCGGTTGATGATACGCCGCGCCCGAACAAGCTGCGACTTGTAGATCACGCACAGCAGCATGTTGCGCTCCTGATGGGAGTAGCCGCCCATCACCTTGACGGAGGTGAGGCCGTGTTTCAGCTCGGTGGTGAGCGCCTCGGTCATCTCGGCAGTTTTGTCGGTGGTGATTTCCAACTCGATGGCGGAGGAGAAGCCCTTGAAGATGGCTTCCTGAACGATCTCGCAAATAAACAGTGCCGCAATGGAGTACACCGCCATGTTGACGCCCTCGGCAGCGCTCTTGTGCACGAGGCCGTAGGTAAGTGCGGAAAGCAAAATTATCAGTGCGTTGGACATCAATATGATGCGAATGGCGTCGCTGCTGCTGGATTTGGAGTGCCTTTGCACCATCAGGCCGACGATATCCGTGCCGCCCGTGGAAGCGTTGACGGAAAGCAGCATGGGCAGCGACAAGCCGTGCAGGACAGCGCCCAACAGCACGTACAGAACCTTGTCATAGGTGTCGCCGTCGCCCGCCATGACGCCCTTGACAAACTCGGCGACGTTGCACACACGCAGCACCACCAACTCGCAGGAGAGCATCACCAGATACACCGTTGTTTTGACGGCGAAACGGCGGCGGAAGGTGCAAAAGCTATAAATTATTATCGGCACGTTGAGCGCAAGCACCCACAGCCCTGCGGAGAGGTACCACTTTTGCGGGGACAGCTCGGTAAGCAGCAAATCCAATATGCCGGAAATGCCCAGCACGCCGCCAACGAGGGTATCGGTGGGCAGCAAAAACACCTCTATCGCCATGGCCGTGGCCACGCTGGCAACAAAGATGATGAGGTACTGCTTCAAATTGTACGCAAAACTGCGCTTGACTTGCAATTGTTCGTTTTTCATTTGGTTTTGTAGCTCCTGTTGAAGGTGGGACGGCTGAACACGTCATAGACGTCCTTTACAAACACAAAGGCGTGCGGATCCCTCGCTTTGATAAGCTGTTTGAGGTGCTGGCGTTGGCGATATTGCACAACAACCATCACAATTTTGCGCGGGGCGGCGTCGGGATCGTCACTGTTGACGTCCACGCAGGTGCAGCCCCGCTTGAAGTAGGCAGTGATGTCCTCGGTGAGGCGCTCGTATTGGGTGGTGACTATCATAAACTTTTGCGGATGGTTGAAGCCCCTCTTGAACATCCCCATAAAGGTGGAGCCCAGCACGACGTACACCAACGAATACACCACCACGGCGCCGTTTTCGCCTTCGATGATGATGACAATGACGCTGCCTGCCACCGCTATGACGAAATTGGCCACCAATATCACCTTGCTGAGGTCAATTTCCGGATGGTACTTGGACACTATCCTCGCCAAAATTTCCGTGCCGCCGTTGCTGCCGTTGTACTCGCTGGCGATATACATCGAAAACCCGATGAGCACTGCGGCAAATATCACGCCGATGATGCGAGAATCCACAAATTGCGGAAAATGCACATAGGGAAACACCGCCAACGTGCCCGTGCACACCAATGTGGCGTACACCGTCTTGATGGTGAAATCGCCCCGCAAAAACACCACCGAACACACCAACAAAGGTATGTTGATGATAAAATATACCAACGACATCAGTTGGTCGTAGCTGACGCTATCCACAAACAGCTTGAAAATGTAGGTGAGGGCGGAGCTTAGCCCGCTGAATCCGCCGGCTATCAGCTTGGACGGGTTGAGAAAGGTGTACAGCGTGATGGCGTTGAGTATGCCCGCAACCGTCATCCACAAATACTCCTTGACCTTGATGAAAAAATCTTTTGTCGTAAGTTTCTTCAAAACGCTATCCTCTGGAAACAAAAGAGATTTTGCATTGTGATATACAAATCATATACAAAATCTCCTAACTAACTATAATACTTGCACGCAAATAAGTCAATTTATTTTGCAATATTTGCCGCAAATTTGCAGCCGCTATGCGTTGCGGCCCACTCGTTTGAGAATGACGTATCCGTTGTGCTGCAAGTGGCAGCTGTTGGAATACTTGCGCCCCGTCAGCACGTCCTCGTAGATGTTGCCGAGATACAGCTTGAAAGGCTCGCTGCCCCTGTTGACCGCCACAATGGCTTGCGAATCGGACTGCGTGTCCACACGCTCGAAGGCGTAGACGCCCCTTTCCGCCACCAACTCATGGAAGTCGCCCTCCGCAAAGACGGACAGCTTGCGCAGCTCTCCCAGACGGCGGTAGAAATCCAACATAAGTTTGTTTTCTTCTCCCCAAGGGTAGCAGGCGCGGCAAAACGGGTCCTTGTAGCCCTCCATTGCCACCTCGTCGCCGTAGAACACGCAGGGGAAGCCGAACATCGTGTACTGCAAAACGGCAGCGATTTTGAGCAGCTTGCAGCCCTCCTTGTATTGGTGGTCGTCCAGCTTGGTGCGGGCCATGGCCTCCTTGGAGGCGTTGTCCAGACGGTTGCCCGCAAGATTGGTGAGTATGCGAATGGTATCGTGCGTGCCAAGGATGTTCATCAGGTTGTTGCGCACATAACGGGGGTAGTTGTTGATGGTGTCGAACACCACGTTGCTTAGCAGACGCTCGTTGCCGTCCCGCACAAAGGATATGATACCGTTCATGAGGGGGTAGTTCATCACGCTGTCCAGCTGACTGCCGTCCAGATAGTGGCGGCGCACACCGTAGTCTATCTTGTTGGAGGCGTCCTCCCACACTTCGCCGATGATGACGGCGTCGGGCTTTTCCTTCTTGGCGGAGGCGACGATCCTGTCCAACATGCAGTCGTCCACCTCGTCCACCACGTCCAGACGCCAACCGGACGCACCCTCTCTCAGCCAGCGGGGCACAATGCCGTTTTTGGAGGTGAAATATCTTTGTGCACCCTTGCTGTGGGCGTTGATACGAGGCAGGCTTTGGAAATTCCACCAGCAATCGTAGCTGCCGTCGGGGTGGATGTGGAACCAATCCCGATAGGGAGAGGCAGGGTCGTTGTAGGCGCCGCCTGCGCCGTACTTGCCCCCTCGGTTGAAATACTTGCTGGTGGAGCCGACGTGGTTGAACACGCCGTCCAGCACTATGCGTATGCCCATTGCCTCGGCCTTTTGGCACAGCTCGGCAAAATCCTGCTGCGTGCCGAACATCGGGTCGATCAGCTCGTAGTCCTCGGTGTCGTACTTGTGGTTGGAATAGGCCTTGAAAATGGGGTTGAGATACAGCGTGGTGACGTTGAGAGAACGGAGATAGTCCAATTTGGAGATGATCCCTTGCAGGTTGCCGCCGAAAAAGTCTCGATTGCGCACAACGCCGTCCTCCTCTCGATAGAAGGGCTGCTCTCCCCAGCTGCGCATCACCTTGTCCTCGTTGGGTTGGGTGGTGCCATCCGCACAAAAGCGGTCTACCATTATCTGATACATGACGCCCTTGTTGAGCCAAGTTGGGGTGTCGTAGAGCTTTTTGTAGACGGAAAGCTGCCACGGCCGCACGTTTTGATAGAACAGTGCCGCACGCTTGTCCTCTCCCATGCCCACGTAACGCTCGTAGGTGACGCCGTCCATCACAAAATAGTACCAATACAGGCCCTTTTTCAGCTGGACATCGGCAAGATAGTTGTCGTAGCCGTCGCCGCTCCAATCCTTGTACATGACGTACTCCTTGTGCAGGGAGTTGTCGTCGCTGTACACCACCAATGTCACCTTGGAGGGGTTGACGGCCTCGTGCAGTTGCAGACGTATGCCAAATCGCACGTCCTCCTGCACGGCGCCGACAACGCTTTTGTAAAACTCGTCGGTGGGGTTGTATCTGACGTAATCCATCACATTCTCCAAATCCTTGTGGCGTATTCCCTGACGGCTCTATCGGCGGCAAAACGGCCCGACTCCGCAATGTTTTTGAGGGACATCTTGTTCCACAAATCGGAGTCTCGATAGGCGGCGTCCATTTTTTCGTAGGCGGCCATGTAGTCGGCAAAGTCGGCAAAGCACATATAGGGGTCGGCCACAGGATAGTTACGCAACAGGTAGTTGCTGATATTTTCGAAAGTCTCGCCCGCAAAGCCCTTGTTGAGCTCCTCGATGATGATGCGCAGCTTGGGCAGCTTGAAGTAGTAGGACGTGCTGTTGTAGCCCGTTGCCCACAACTCGGCCACCTCTTGGGCGTTCATGCCGAAAATGAAGATGTTGTCGTCGCCGACGCTGTCGTGTATCTCCACATTGGCGCCGTCCATAGTGCCGAGAGTGAGGGCACCATTTATCATAAACTTCATGTTGGACGTGCCGCTGGCCTCCTTGCCGGCAAGGGAGATTTGCTCGGAAATTTCCGACGCCGGGATCAGATCCTCGGCCATGGTGACGCTGTAATTTTCCATAAACACAACGTTGAGCTTTTCTCTTATCTTGGGGTGAGACTCCAGATCCTTTTGCAGGAAGCAGATAAGTTTGATAACTTCCTTGGCGGCGTAGTAGCTGGGGGCAGCCTTGGCACCGAAAATGAAGGTTTGCGGCGTGACGTCCAGCTCGGGGTCCTCTTTGAGGTCGTGGTACAAAGATATGATTTTGAGCACATTGAGCAGCTGCCGCTTGTACTCGTGCAGGCGCTTGATCTGCACGTCAAAACGGGTGTTGGGGTCTATCCTGACGCCGAGGCGCTGCATGGCACGCTGGGCAAAACGCTCCTTGTTGGCACGCTTGATCTGCTCCATGCGGCGGTGGACGTTTTTGTCATCCAAAAAGGCGTTCAGCTTGGTGAGCTCGCTTGCCTCGGACACAAATTTGTCGCCGATGAGGTCCTTGATCAGCCCCGTCAGCCCCGGATTGGCCTGACAAAGCCATCTGCGGTGGGCAATGCCGTTGGTGACGTTGGTAAACAGCTGCGGCTCCAACTCGTAGAAGTCCTTGAAGAGGTCCTTTTTGAGAATTTCGCTGTGCAGCTCGCTTACGCCGTTGACGCTGTGCGAAGAAATAATGGACAAATTGGCCATACGCACCTGCCCATAGGCAATGATGGCAAGGTCGGACACCTTTTTGAAATCCTGAGTGCGATCGAAAAATTGCTTGCAGGCACGCTCGTTGATTTCCACAATTATCTGATAGATACGGGGCAGCAAACGCTGGAAGATATATTCCGGCCAGCTTTCCAATGCCTCGGCCATGACTGTGTGGTTGGTGTAGGCTGTGACGCTCTTGACCAATCCCCAGGCCTTGTCCCAATCCATCTTGTACTCGTCGATGAATATGCGCATCAGCTCCGGTCCGCAAAGGGCGGGGTGCGTGTCGTTGATGTGCACCGCCACCAGATCGGTGAACTTGTCGAAGTTGCCGTAGCGCTTGTAGTGGTCGGCAACGATGTTTTGCATGGCGGCCGACACCAAAAAATACTCCTGTTTGAGGCGGAGGGTCTTGCCCTCCTCGTGGTCGTCGTTGGGATAGAGCACCTTGGTGATCATCTCCGCCTGAGATTGCTCCTCCAACGCACGCAGATATTCGCCCTGACCGAACGTGCGGAAGTCGAAAGGCTTGTTGGGACGGGCAGCCCACAAACGCAACACGCCCACTGCCGTGGCGTCGTAGCCCTCCACCACCATATCATAGGGGAAGGCCTTGACTTCCTGACAGTTGACCTGCTGGTACACAGGCCCCTGATCCGTCCAGATCTCCTTTACTTCTCCGCCGAAACGCACCACCTGCACCTTGTCGGCACGCTCTTTGAGCCACACTTCGCCGCCGGGCAGCCAATTTTCCGGCAGCTCCGTCTGCCAGCCGTCCACGATCTTTTGTTGGAAGAAGCCGTATTCGAACCGCAGTGAATGGCCCATGACAGGGTAGTTTTCCTTGGCGAGACAATCCAGATAGCACGCAGCAAGACGTCCCAGACCGCCGTTGCCCAGACCTGCGTCCGGCTCGCAATCGTACAAATCGTTGATATCCACATAGTAGTACTTTTTGAGAGTTTCGGCAAACAGCGGCTCCATCTCCATGTTGTAGAGGTTGTTTTTGAGGCTGCGACCCATCAAAAACTCCATCGACAGGTAGTGGACTCTCTTCCTGTCCCGGGCTTTGTGCTGGCGGTTGAAGGCGGTGCGCTTTTCCAACAGCATATCCCTGACGACGCTGGCGACGCATTTGTACAATTGCAGATTGGTAAGCTCTCCTGCGGAGATGCCGTAGGCCTTGTTGGAGGCGCTTTCTATCATGTCCCGTATGCGGGATTTGGTCATATTGCCATAGGATGTTTCCATTTACTTCTTCTCCCTGTTTTTGGTTTGTTTGGTTGCCGTTTTGTAGTAGTACTGCACGCTTGCGGCGGGCATGGTAAGCTCGGCATAGCCCTGATCGTCGGTGACGAAATTGTCCGCCACCTCGACGCCCCTGCCGCCAAAGCGCAGTTCGTCGCTGTTGAGTATCAGTTGGTAGTTGCCCGCATCCATAAAGAAGCCGTACTTGCGGTAGTCGTACACGCTGAAATTGATTATCGCCAGCACCACGTTGCCCTTTTTGTCCACACGCTCAAAGGCCAACACCGAGTTGCTTGCGTCGTCGGCCAGCCTCCACCTGAAACCTTGCCAATCGGCGTCGTTTTGGTAGAGGGGCTTGTACTTTTTGTAAACGTTGTTGAGCGTCTGCACAAACAGCTTGTGACTGTCGTGCTTGGGATAGGTGAGCAACATCCAATCCAGCTCCTTGTTTTCGCTCCACTCGTTCCACTGCGCAAGCTCCACTCCCATAAAGTTGAGCTTTTTGCCGGGGTGGGCGTATTGGAAGCCCAACAGTGCTTTGAGTTGGGCAAATTTGCCGTCGTAGTCGCCGAACATCTTGTTGATGAGGCTACCCTTCAAGTGCACGACCTCGTCATGCGAGAGGGGCAAAATGAAGTTTTCGCTATAGGCATAGCACATAGAAAAGGTGAGCTGATTGTGATGCTCTGCACGCCAGAGCGTATCCGTCTTCATGTAGGAGAGCACGTCGTTCATCCAGCCCATGTTCCACTTGTAGTTGAAGCCCAAGCCGCCAACATAGGTGGGATGCGTGACCTTGGGGAAGGCTGTAGACTCCTCCGCCACAAAAAGCGCATAGGGGCAGGCCTCAAACACCCGACAGCTCAGCTTGCGCAAAAAGTCGATGGCTTCCAGATTCTCCTTGCCGCCCCACTTGTTGGGACGCCACTCGCCATCTCTGCGGTCGTAGTCGAGGTAGAGCATGCTGGCAACGGCGTCTACCCGCAGGCCGTCTGCGTGAAACTCTTTGAGCCAATACAGCGCATTGGACACCAAAAAACTTTGCACCTCGTAGCGGGAGTAGTCGAAAATGCGCGTGCCCCAGCTTTTGTGCTCCTTTTTGAACTCGTCGGCGCTTTCGTAGCAGCAGGTGCCGTCAAACTCGATGAGGCCGTGTGCGTCCTTGCAAAAATGCGCAGGCACCCAATCCATGATGACGCCGATGCCCGCCTTGTGGAACTTGTTGATGAGATATTTGAGGTCGTCGGGCGTGCCGTAGCGGCTGGTGGGGGCGTAGAAGCCCGTCACCTGATAGCCCCAGCTGCCGTCGAAGGGGTGCTCGGCAAGGGGCATAAACTCCACGTGAGTGTAGCCCATCTTTTTGACGTAGGGCACCAGATATTTGGCCAGATCCCGATAGCTGTACAGCCTGCCGTCGTAGTGGCGGCGCCAACTGCCCGCATGCACCTCGTAGATGTTGACGGGGCTTTTGTAGATGTCCTTTTTGCGCTGCTTGTCTATCCAATCGCCGTCCGTCCACTGAAAGGGCTGGGCGGGGTCGTAGATGATGCTGGCCGTTTTGGGGCGCAGCTCGGCATAGCGGGCGTAGGGGTCGGCCTTGTACAGTATGTTGCCCCACTGCGTTGTGATTGCAAATTTGTAGCAATCGCCTGCACGAGCCTCCACCGTGATCTGCCAGATGCCGTCTTGCAGCGTAAGCTTGTCGTGGTTGAACAGCCAATTGTTGAAATCTCCCACCACGCAAACGTCCTTGGCGTTGGGCGCCCACACTGCAAAGTGATACAGGCCTTCGCCCACTTTGTGACAACCCAACAGGTCGTAGGCGTTGGTGCTTTCGCCGTTGTAGAAGTCGGTAAATCTGTTTGCCATTTGTCAATCCTCCATTCTGTTTGCGCCGACGGTCAGCTCGGCCAGCCATTTGGCGTTTTTGAGGGAAAAATCTCCCCGTTTGGCCATATACTTCCAGCAGCCAAGCGTGCCTGGAATGTTCATGCGCTGCTCGGTGCCGTTTTCGGCGATGTCCTGCATGCTGTAAATGACCATTTCCGCACGGCTTTGTGCCAAAATTTTGATGAGTTCAAGCGATATGTGCTCGCCGCTGTCCAGCCCCGTCATATTCAGCACCGTTTGACGCTGCTGCTCGGTGAGGCTATCCCACCAACCCACCGTGGTGTCGTTGTCGTGCGTGCCGAGGTAAGCCACGCAATGCGTCTCGAAATTTTGCGGCAAAAAGGCGTTGGACGGGTTGCCGTCGAAGGCAAATTGCACCACCTTCATACCCGCCAAGCCACATTTGTCACGCAGCTCCAACACGCTTTTGGGGATGTCGCCCAAGTCCTCTGCAATAATGGTGAGTTGAGGAAAGCTGTCCTGAATGTGTTTGAGGAAATCGTAGCCTATGCCCTTGCGCCAATGGCCCCGTCGTGCGGTGGCCTCGCCGTATTTGATGGCGTAGTAGCTGTCAAACGCCCTGAAATGGTCGATACGCAGCACGTCCATCAGCTCGGCGCACTTGCCCACACGCTTGGTCCACCAGCTAAATTTGTCCTTGCGCATGGCCTCCCAATCGTACAGGGGATTGCCCCACAATTGGCCGTCGGCGCTGAAATAATCGGGCGGGACGCCTGCCACCCAATTGGGACGGCGGTCGGGCGTTAGGTCGAACAGCTCCGAGTGGGCCCAGACATCGGCCGAGTCGTACGCCACATAGATGGGGATATCGCCAATGAGGCGTATGCCTGCGGCGGCCAACTTGCTGCGGAATTGCTTCCATTGGGCGTCGAAAACGTATTGGCAAAAGATGACGTAGTCCACCTCGTCGGAGAGCATCTGCGAGTAGCGCTCCAACGCCTGCGGCTTGCGCATGCGGACGTCCTCGTCGGGCCACTCTAACCAGGATTTGCCGTCAAAGTGCTTTTTGAGGGCGCAAAACAGTGCATAATCGCCCAGCCAATAGCTGTTGCGCTCGCAAAAATCGGCGTAGTCGGCAGGGGGATTGTGCTTGACAAAGTTGGCAAAAGCCTCTCGCAGAATGGCCTCCTTGTGCTGTATGGCATAACCGTAGTCGTTGCCTCGGGCGTGCTTGGAGGCGAGCAAGGTCTCCGTGCCGATCAATCCCTGACTGCACAACTGCTCGGCGTCGATGACCAGCGTGTTGCCGGCAAACGCCGAGGGCGAGGCATAGGGAGAATTGACAAAATCGGTGGGTGTGATGGGCAGGATCTGCCAATAACGTTGCTTGGCTCTCTGCAAAAATTGGATAAATCTGTCCGCCTCGGCAAGGGTGCCGACGCCGCTTGCGCCGGGCAGCGAGGTGATATGTAACAAAATACCGCTTGTTCTCATGAAAACTCCTGAAATATGCGTGCATACTTGCACAGAATACATTTTAGCATTATCTTTGATTAAAAGCAATTATTTGAAATAAACTATCCGAAAATAATTGGCAAAGGACGCCTTTTGACCCGCCGGCAGCGCCGTAAAACACGGTTGAGAATATGGACAAATCGGACAAATCAGGCCGCAATCGGTTGACAAATGACGACGTTTGGCATATAATTTGAGTGTAATAAAACAGAATACCCGTTGGCAATGTGGGAGAAATCCCGTGTCCATTCGCCTCGGCCAAGCAACGACAGACTAATATTTTAGTTTGCCGTTTTGTTATCTTAGGGGCATATCGGGCAAAAATCAGGTAAAATATGCAATCTGGCAAAAAAATGCACCTTGTGGGGTTGATAATGTTGAGCGTCGTGGCGTTGTTTTGGGGCGCCGGTTTTGTGCTGAACGCACAACTGCTGGGCTCCTTTGGCAATACGCCGTCGCTGCTCAATGCCCTGCGATTTGGCATATCCGCATTGTGCCTGCTGGCGGTGTTCAACAGACGCATACGGTTCACCAAAGCGACGCTGCTGTACGGCAGTGTGGGCGGAGCGCTGCTTTTTGTGGGATTTTTGTGCCAGCTGGTGGGCATGAAGTACACTTCGCCATCGCACAGCGGGTTTTTTACCGCATTCTACATTGTGCTGGTGCCCTTTATCGCCTGGGCGGTCTATCGCAGGCGACCGCATTGGTCGGTGTTTGTGGGGGCAGCAATGGCTATCGGCGGATTGTTGTTGCTCAACACCACGGGCAGCAACAAGGGCGCCTCCTGGAAGGGAGACCTCATCACGCTGGCAAGTGCGCTTACCTTTGCCTTGCAGATCGTGTGGGCGGACTTTGCCCTGAAACGCAACAAAACGGATTTTGTGCAGCTGACTTTTTGGCAGGTGGCCTGGGCGGCAGTGTTTTTTGTGGCATATACGCTCATCTTTGAAAGCAAACACTACGCCTCGCTGCACATCGACGCAGGCTACGACATCTGGCGGCTGGCCATTGTGGTGCTGGGCGGCACGGCGTTTGCCTACTATGCGCAGACGTTTGCGCAGGTGCACCTGTCGCCGTCGGAGACATCGCTCATCATGTCCTGCGAGTCGCCCGTGGGGGCGGTGCTATCCATGCTGGTGGGTATGGAGCCGTTTTTGTGGCAAACGGCCGTGGGCGGCGTGCTGGTTGTGGGCGCCGTTGTGCTGGTGGAGCTGGTGCCACACCTTGTGGAAAAACATCGCAACAAACGGCAGTGACAACGTCTGTCTCCTGCGCTGCGACCAACAAAAAATTGGTATGTGAAAATTGGGCGTCAGGGTGGACAATTAAAAATTTTTTCACAAAAAAGAATAAAATTTCAAAACAACAAACTTTAATAAAACATACTAAATACAATAAAAAAATTTCTCAAAAAAATATGCACTCGTCAACGACGAGTGCTTAATATTTCCCCTACCCGCCCCACCGGCGAGGTGTGCATGTTGAGGCATTAGGGGACGTTTTTTGTGCTGTTAAACAGCTATTTCTTGTACACTATGACGATGTTGGATTCGGTCACGTCCTTGGTGAAGCCGTCGTCGATGTACTGACGATATTGACTGCCCGTGCCCAACAATGTGACGTCGGCAAGGTCCGATAAATCGGTGCAGATGGCCGCCTTGGTGACGGGCACGCACTTGTTGGGGCGGATGTAGAACACCACCTCATTCAGTTTGACATCTATGCGGCGCAAACCCTTGGGGATCTGCTCGCAGGAGAAGTTTTTGCCGTTGTAGCGCACCTCGGTCATCTCCTCGGGCAGCCAGACAAAACGGCCCGAAGCGCCCTTTTCCACCACGGGTGCAATCATGATACTTTCGCCCACCAGCAGCTGGTCATCCACCTGCTTTGAGCGTTCGTCGTCGTACTCGAAGGCAAGCGGCTTGATGTACATGTCGCCGTGCAGTGCCGCCTTGACAAACTCCGAATAGATATAGGGCAGCAAACGATAGCGCAGAGACAATATGTCGCAAAAATCCTGCGTGCCCGCATAGCGATAGCACTCCTGTCGACGGGTGAGCACCGCCGTGTGATTGCGCATGAGGGGCGTAAAGGTGGAAAAAGCCAACCACCGCAACAAAAGCTCTCGGCCGCAGTTGCCGCCAAAGCCGCCCGTGTCGGCGCCGCTGTACAAAAAGCCCACCATGTTGAGGGAGGGCATCATCCTGACGTTGCGCACAAGGTGATCCCAATCGGAGGCGTTGTCGCCCGTCCAGATGCCGCCGTAGCGGTGAGCACCCACATAGGACGAGCGGCTGAACAGCAAAAAGCGGCGGTCCAGCTGCTTGTCCAGCTGCTCGCTTGCGGCACGGGTCATCAGCGCACCGTAAAGATTGTGCACGTCGTCGTGCAGCACCCGTTGGCCGTTGATGTTGTGGTAGAAATTGCGATAGTCCTTGTAGGCGTTGCTTTCCTTGGCGGAGTCGTCGCTTGGGGGCGGCGTGAGAGCGTTGAGCACCCCCGTGTACTCGCTGTAAAAGATGGCAGGTTCGTTCATATCGTTCCAAAAGCCCTCGATGCCCAGATCCGTCAGCTTGCGATACTCGTTGCCGAACCAGCTGCGGCACTGCGGCTGGAAGAAATCGGGAAAGTGCGTCATGCCCGGCCACACGGCCGCCTTGAAAGGCTTGCCCTCCTTGTTGGTGCAAAAGTAGCCTTTGGCTATGCCTTCGTCGTAGGTGGGGTTGCCCGGCTCTATCTTGACGCCTGCGTCGATGATGGGTACAAGACGTATGCCCTTTTGCTTCATCTTGGCAGCATAGGCCGCCAGATCGGGAAAGCGCTTGGCATTGACGGTGAAATCGATGTACCTGTCCATGTAGTCGATATCCATACATATCCAATCCAGCGGCATGCCGTTGCCTCGGTAGCCCTCGGCGACGCTGTCCAGATCACGCTGGTTTTTGTAGCCCCAGCGGCTCTGGCCGAATCCAAACGCCCACAGCGGCGGTATGAAACTGCGCCCGATAAGGTGCAAAAACTGCTTGGCGATATCGTAGGGGCTGTCGCCGAACAGCTCCACCACGCTCACGTCTTTGGGGCAAGTGACGACGATTTGGCCGCTGTTTTGCCAATCCACCTCGAAGATGACCTTGCCCGGGGTATCGAAAAATGCGCCGAATGGGGTGGCACAATCCACTATCAGCAAGTTGTGCGAGCCGTACAGCGAGGGCATGTCGTCCGTGTGGTGGGGGTTATCCGTGTTGTAGCTGACGTATCGGCCGCCACGCTTGTTGATGCTGCGCACCTGCTCTCCCAAGCCGTACACGATGTCGGCGGGGGAAAGATCGCAGCGAAATGTGAGCTTGTTGCCCTGCTCCACCTGCCAATGGCGGAGGCTGTCCGCCTGCTGCACCTGCTGAACCAATGCGCCCGTATCCATGGGCGTGCCGAAAATTACCTGCTGCGGTGCGTCGAAAATTGCCTGCTTTGTCATGATGTGCCCCCGTTGCGATGATATTTTCTTTATTATACAATAAATTTATGTGGAAATCAATGCCTTTGTGAGCAAACATAGGCCACCTCGCCGGTGAGGCGGGTAGGAAAAAGATAAGGCACGGAACTCGCAGGGCAAAGAAAAACGCTCCTCGCACGGAGGAGCGCATCCGACTGTGTTGCACAAAGCCTTTTTAGAACATGCTGAGCAGGTTGAAGCCCAAAATGGACAGCAATGCCAACACGGCGAATATCCAAAACAGCACTCTCAGTGATTTGCCGACGCTCTTGGAGTGGGCATACGCCGCCAAAAATACGCTTACAAACAGCGCCAGATTGGCAATGAGGTTGAGCACGCCTATCACTGTGCCCAGCACGGAGCCTGCACCGCTGATGACGTTCCACTTGACGAGGCACTGTATCACAAAGGTGATGATACCCGCAATGCCGGAAATGATTATCCCCCAAAAGGCGGTGGTTTTTACGACAGAATAGTTGGTTGTGGTTTCTGATTTTTTTGACATAAAACTTTTCTCCTTGCAAGTTTTTGTACACCTATTATACCACTGCCGTGCCAAGCGGGCAACTGTACGCAAGGCAAATTACGCAATTTTTTGCGGGAAAACAGGCAAACAGATGGGCGACGGGTATCAATAGGTGTAGGGATAGTTTATCCAGCTGAGCGTGGCCTTTGCACCGGAAACGGTTACGTTGTAGCACTCGTTTGTGAGGTCCTCGCCATTGCTGTTGAGAACGCTGAAACTTACAACAGTGTTTTCTATCGACGGCATGTAGTAGTACAGCACGGACATTTCCACTTTGAGGTACTCGCCCAGGGCCAACTTGCCCGAAACTTGATAGCTGCCCTGTATAAACTTGCCCTCGCCCCAGATTTCCTTGGCGGAAACGGGCCGCAGCGTGATGTTGCGCTTGTTGATCCTGATGACGGTCTGGCTGCCGCAAAGCAGTTGGATACCGCACACGCCGTCGGTGCAGTTGTGCACTGTTATCGCCGCATTGTCGGGGCGGTCGGGTTCGCCATAGAAGTACATGGTGTTGCCTTGATAGCTGTTGTAGGCGACGTTGGCGTTGGAAAAATCTTCCAGACTGACAGTGCCCGGCCTGGTCATCTCGTTGTAGACAAGGTTGAGTTCGATATCCTGCTTGCGGATGTCGGGCGGACGTTTTTCGACACGATAGTTATCGGAAGTGAGCTTTACGCCCTGACCGTCGTAGGTTTTGTTGACGGTGTAGATACGCACCACTATCGGCGTTTTGATGCGCAATGTGCCGTTGCGCCAGGTTATATCGTAGTTGTTGGTGACGTCGTCCTCCCAGCCACTGACAATGCGGAAGTTGTTGAACTCGTTGTCGATATAGACGGGCGAATCGGCCGTGTCGGTGATGTCGAACAGCTGGGTGGGGGTGTATTCGGGATTGTGGCCGGGAAGAAAACCTCTGCCGTTGGCGATGGAATAGCCACCTTCGGAATAGATTGTGTAGTCTTGGTTGTACACCCAAGTGCGAGAGTCGGTGATAATCGTGATGCGGTACTTGGCTATCTCGAAAGAGGTACCGTCCACGTTGTCGGTGATGTCGTAGTTGTCGGTGACGTTGAGGGAGTTCCAGCTGTCGTAGATGGCAATTGTGTACACCAAGTCATCGCCGCTGAAATCCTGCTGCAAATTGGCGTTGCGGGCAAAGTGGGTGCCTGCTTTGTTGGGCCGCTGCGAGAAGTCGATTTGTATGTACTGATAGTCGACGCCTGTGCTGCCATCGGCAATTGAGAAGTAGCCTGAATCGATGTTGCACTCGGCGTTGTACTCCCAATCCCACTCGTAGTAGGGAGATCTGTCCACCGTGATGGGACGGCGGGAGATGGTGAAGGTCTTTTTGTCGCTGATGTTGTCCACTATGTTGTAGTTGTCGATTACGTCGATTTCGGTATCTCTGACGTACTCGATGATCTCGTAGAAATAGACAATTTTGCCCTCGCTTGCGGTGGGAGAAATGGCCCTCTTGGGGGTGTAGGTGCCGACATCGGACGTGTTGTGCGCAAAGTTCGCCGTGATATAGTGCCCGTCCAGCAGGCCTTGGGTGTCGTCGGCGGGCAAAACAGCAAAGTTTTCCTCGAAGGTGATGGTTTTGCCGTTGTAGATGCGGTCCCACTCTCCTGTGGGGTCTATCGTGACATTGCGGCGCACCACTTCGACTTGGCTGCCCTGCACTTTGTCGGTGATCTCGTAGTTGGAGGTGCGGTTGGCGCCATACAGTGTTTTTATGATGGAGATTTCGTACTTGATTTCTGCCGTGCTGTCCATTGGACCCATTTTGTGCAGTCCTGCGTTAACTGCAGTGGGCGACCAGTATGTCCAGCTGATACTGATTTGTTCGAGATCGCACAGCGTGGTGTCGTCGCACACTTCCACACAATCCGTTTGATCGGAAAGGTGGAATTGCTTGTCGTACGTCCAGGAAAGCAAGGCGTCGGCTTTGAGACGAACCGTTATCGGGCGCTTGTTTATCTTGATTTGGCCGTAAACAGGGGTGATCTCGTAGTTGGACGTGACGTCCTGTTTGTCGGCGTTTTCGATTCTCAGCGATGTCCAGGCGTTTGTGTAGGGCACATCGTTGGCAAAACAATAACCGTCGCCGTAGGTTGATACCAACTTGTGGCCTTGCACCAGCTGCTTATCCGAAGTCACCTTGCAAGTGTTGTACTCTTTGTGGACTGTGCTATCATAGACGAACTCTGCCGAGCGCGTGGTGACGGTGATCGGTCGAGGCAAAATTGTCACGGTGCCGTAGTTGAAGCCCACCGAATAGTTGCGGGTTACATCGTTGCCGTCGGAGTCGACTATGACGGTCTCCCAAGTGGGCTTGTTGTTTTCGGTGGAACTCTGCCGGACATCCGTGTAGGAGGGGAAGGCTATCGAGCTTGTGTCCAGATGGTGTCCCTTGACAAGGTTGTCGCCGACAATTTCTTCCACGCTGTGCGGATCGCCATCGTACTCGAACTCGCCGCTGCCCGTTATCATCCTGATTTTGCGATGTAAAACATTGAGATATTGATCTCGCACGTTGTCGGTGAAGACAAAGTTGCGGGTTACGTCCTCGTCGCCCAGATACACCTTGAAGGAATATAGGAATGTATCCTCCGCTTGGGTGCTTGGCGAAACGCTTTCGTCGCTCCACACGGCGTAGTAACCGCCCGCATTGACGATATTGGAGAAGGTGATGGACAGGCGCATGCCGTTGGGCAGGGGCTGATCGCCGCCTGCGGTGTTGCTTACCACAAAGGATTTTTGCCAATCGAGGTGGCAAGTGGCGTCGTAGGTCCAACCCCAGTCGGGGGCGGGGCTGACGGTGAGGCCGTAGGGCGTGACGGAAAGCGTGCCGTACACTGAGCTGTCCCAATCGGCGGCGTAGTTGCGGGTTACATCGTAGCCTTCTTCGTCGGTGACGGTAAATTCGAAAGCAAATTTGTTGAGTATGCCATCGACATTGACATCTGTAAGTGAGGGCAATGTCTCGGTGATGTTGTACTTGATTGTGTGTTGCGGGTCGTCCACAAGCCCGCCGACATCGATTTTGTTGCAGGTGAGGGGCGTGCCGTCGTACACTTTGCTGTCGCCATGCACAGTGAAGGTCAGCGAACGTTGGGTTATGTGCAGTTGGGGTGTGGTCTTGTCGTGCGGAATGAAGTTGTAGTTTTTCGACACGTCGGCGCCGCTGCCATCGAGCACTTTCCAGCTGCAAACCATATCATAGTCGCCGCAATCTTTGTACTCGGCAGAGTTGCTGACAATAAAAGTGTGGTCGCTGCCATTGGCCACGCAAAAGCCCTGCTCCACTTCGCCATACCAGCTGTATTTGATAAGCTCCGTGCTATCCGTTTTGCCCTGCAACTTGCCGTTGTAACCTAGCGAGATGTCATCAATTTGGAAATCTATCTTGCGCTTGCGCACCACTATATTGCCGTAAGACTGAACGTTTACCTCGTAGTTGTCGTCCTGATTGACGCCATCCCTGACGATGTTGAAGCTGGGATTGTTGACGTAGCCATCCTCGTTGGCGTCCACCATTGTTTGACGGCCGTAGTCGAAGCGCAACTCGTCCCTGCCCTGCAATGCGCCGTCCACAAACAGGAAGGCCTCGCTGACGGTGGTTGGCAGGTTGCTTTGGCCGCTGTAAAAGACATCCTTGTTGGTGGTTTGCAACGCAAGGGGGCGCTTTTCGATGGTGACGGTGGCGGACATGACGGAAATATTGTAGTTGGATGTGACGTCATCGCCGTCGCAATGGACTTGGACATCAAGATTCGGCGAATAGGTGCCTGCGTCCACTATATTTACGAGAAAATCGATGTAGTTTGGGGTGTCGCCCTCGGCAAAGTCGCCCTGAACAAAGTTGCCGTCAAGGGGCAAAAAGCTGTGCGGTTGGGCGTCGTAGGTGAACGTGAGGGGGCGGCCGTCGATTTGCACGCTCATATCTATTTCCACTTTGAGGCGTTCGATAACAATTTCGCCGAAAGACTCGCTGATGTTGTAGTTACCCAACTGCGATACGCCGTCCCTTGTTATGTCGTAGGTTGGCGCATAGGCGATAGGCTCTTCCGTCGCTTGCCAGAGGTGCAAAGGCGTCACATCTAAAATGTCGCCAGCGGCAATAGCAGGTTCGGCGGGCAGGCCGCCGGTAGCGTTGATTTCGTTGAAATCATAGCCCTGCTTGCCACGGTAGGTAACGGTGACGGAATCGGTGGAAAGCGTGACGGGACGCTTGTCGATAGTGACGGCGGCCTTGGTGATGGAAATATCGTAGTTGGACGTGACATCCTCGCCGTCGCAAAGGACCTGCACTTTCAGATCGGGATTATAGGTGCCTGCGTTGACGATATCCACAAGGAAATTGATGTAGTTTGGGGTGTCGCCCTCGGCAAAGTTGCCTTTGACAAAGTTTGCCTCAAGGGGCAAAAAGGTGTGCGGTTGGGCGTCGTAGGTGAACGTGAGGGGGCGACCGCCGATTTCCACGCTCATATCTATATCCACTACGAGGCGCTCGATGACAATTTCGCCGAAAGACTTGCTGATGTTGTAGTTATCCAACTGCGAAACGCCGCTACGCACGATGTCGTAGGTGGGCGCATTGACAACAGGCCCTTCCGTCGCTTGCCAAAGGTGCAAAGGCGTCACTTCCAGACTGTCGCTATCGGCAATTGACCCATCGGACGGCATTAAGCTGCTGAAATCGAAACCCTGCTTGCCACGGTAGGTAACTGTGACGGAATCGGTGGAAAGCGTGACGGGACGCTTGTCGATAGTGACGGTGCCGTGGCGCCACGTAATATCGTAGTTGGCGTCCACATAGTTGCCTGCGCCGTCCGATATGTTGCCGGAATATAGCGGAGCGTTGTTGAGATCGGAAGTATCCGCAACATTGATGAAAGAGCGGAACTCCACGCCTTGCAGCGTGTGCTCCTGCACCAATCCGCTGCCGAAGTCGTCGCTGTGGCCCGAAACGGCAATTTCCTCAAAGGTGTGCGGTTGAGCGTCGTAGGTGAATTGGGCCGTTTGCGTTGTGAAAGTGACTGGGCGGGGAAGAACGGTGACGGTGCCGTAGTGCCAAGTTATGATGTAGTTGGCGGCGACGTCGTTGCCCTCGCCATCCAATATGTCGCCCGCAGAAAGCGGATAGTTGTTACTGTCGGAAGTATCCGCAACATTGGTGAAAGAGCGGAACTCCACGCCTTGCAACTTGTGCCCCTGCACCAAGCCATCGCCCAAGTCGTCGCTGTGGCCTGACACCTCGATCTCGTTGTAGGTGTGCGGCAGGGCGTTGTAGGTAAATTGGGCCGTTTGCGTTGTGAAAGTGACGGGGCGGGGAAGAACGGTGACGGTGCCGTAGTGCCAAGTTATGATGTAGTTGGCGGTGACGTCGTGCCCCTCGCCGTCCAATATGATGCCCGTAGATATCGGGGTGTTGTTGTCGGGGGCGGTATCCACCACGTCCGCAAAGTAGCGGAACGTTACGCTTTGCAGCTTGTGTCCATGCACCAAACCATTGCCAAAGTCGTCGCTGTGGCCCGAAACGGCAATTTCCTCAAAGGTGTGCGATTGGGCGTCGTAGGTGAACTCGCCTGTCTGCATGGTGAAGGTGACAGAGCGTTGCGTGATGGTAAGCGAGCCGTAGGTTACGCTTTGCAAAGCCGAAACGACATTGTAGTTTTCGGTGACGTCCTCGTCCTGCTCGCCGTCCCACAAATGCAGGGTAAAGCTGAAACTGTTGGAAACGGGTTGAGATGTGCAATCGATGGGCAGCTCGCCATGGGTGATATCAGACAAAACCCAACTTTCATCGTGCACAAGCCCATCTACCGTGACGGAAAAATGCTCGAATGGGGCGCCGTCGTAGACTTTTTCGGCGTCATCGGTGCGCACGGATATTGTTGCTTTGTCAACGGACAGCGTGCCGTAGGTGAGGCTTTGATTGTAGTTGGCGGACACATCGTTGCCGTTGCCGTCCTGCACGACAAAAGTCAACTCGTTGGGCTTGCCGCTATCCGAAAAGTTTTTGATCGCAGTGTGGGTTTGTACCTGCAAATTGTGCCCCAGCGCCAATCCATTGCCGTTTTCGTCGTAGGGCGCCACATCGTAGCCCTCGGCAAACTGCTCTTCGGCGTTATAAACAAATGTGTCGCTTTGCGTTGCGATAGACAGATTGCGCTTGTGCACCACTATCTTGCCCAGCTCGTCCGCATAGGAGAGGACGTAGTTGAGCGAGGTGATATCCTGCCTGTCGGCGTTGAATATGGTAACGACGGGCTTGTTGGTGTAGCCCTGCTCGTTGGCGTTGACCATAGTGAGGCCGTCGTAGGACAGCTGCATGGCGTCGTTGGGCGGCAAAAGGGCGTCGCCGTTGACAATTTCGCCCAGATCCGACGAGGGAACGTTGTCCAGACCGCTATACCAAAACTCGTGAGACACCGTTGCCACCGTTATCGGACGTTTGTGCACCACCACCGTGCCAAATCTATCCGTGATTTGATAGTTGGATGTGACAATGCGGCCGTCGGCATCCACAATTTGGCAGGCAGGGGCGTTGACGTAGCCCTGCTCGTTGGCGTTGGTGACGACAAAGGGCGCAACGTCAAGGCTGTGACCGCTTGCAAGCGGAGTGTTGGATAGAGTTGTGACGTCGGCAAAGGAATGTTCGGCGCTGTCGTAGGTGAACTCGGCGTCGGCTGTGCAAAGGGTAACGGGCCGCTTGGAAATGACCATCGGGTCGAAGCGGCGAGTGATGTCGTAGTTGGAAGTGACGTTTTTTTCGCCCTCGTAGACGGCTATGCGCCCATTGGTGATGGGGGTGTAGCTGCCCACATCGGTGCCTGAGCAAAAGTCGGTTATGCGGAAATCTTGTCCATCGGCAAGGGTGGTGCCTTCCAGCAGGTTGCACTCGCGATAGACGTGCTCGGCGCCGTCGTACACTATCGGCTGCAACGATGCGCCGACAATGATCTTGCGTTTGGAAATTTCCACAGAGCCGCTGCGCCAATCCACATTGTACATGTAGGTGCGGTCCACAATCGAATCGCCCTCGTCCTCTACTATGCGATAATCGGGGCCGCCCTCTTGCAGGGGCAGACGTTGGTTGGGGTAGGTGCCCGCCTCGGTGAAGGATTGGAAAGTGGCCTCCACTCTGTGCTTTGGCAGCAAACCGTCCGCCTGCACCGCAGCAACGTCCGCAGCGTGGGCTTGGCCATCGTACTCGACCGAAAGAGTGGGCATTGTGAGCGTGACGGGCCGCAATTGGGCGTGAAGCGCCTTTTGCTCGGTGCCGACAATGTAGGAGTCGGTGACGTCCTCGTCGGCAGAATTGACAACGGTGACATCCTGCGAATCGAAACAAACAAGGATCTCGTCGCTTTGGGCACTGTGTTGCAAAGTGTAGTTGCTGACCATCACCCTGTCGCCATAGGACGTGTCGCCGTGAAAGACAGGCTCGGCGCCGTACTGCAAATCGCTGCCGTACACAACGACGTTCAGCTCGGTTGGGGCTATCTCGAAGTTGTGCGCACTGCCCGTGCGCTTGGTGCCGAACACCGACGTTGTGACGGTGCGGCACTGGTAGCTGCCCGCATAGATGGGGCATTGGTCCGTCCAATGCTCATCGCCCACTTTGCGATACTCGTAGGAGACTTCGCCGAAAATGCAGCTTGAAGAGGGCGTGTAGCTTTGGCCGTAAAGTATCTTGGCGGGCGCTTCAAAAGCGTAGGACATGCCCTTGATACCCATGAGTGTGCCCGTAGAAACAACAAGCAAAATTGCCGCCGACAATATCAGCAGGCGGAATTTCCACAAGCGCTCGATGAGGCGTTGACGCTTGGCTAACTTTGCTTTGTATTCTTGATAGAGCATCTCTTGTTGACCTTTCTATTGGTTGATTGTTGTTGTTTGCAGTTTGTTATTCGTCGTAGTCGGGGTTCCAGAGGACTTCCAGCAGACCCCACTCGAACTCTACATTGTAGTTGTCGGTGACATCGTTGCCGTTTTCGTCCACTATCCTGAAATACAAAATTTGGTTGTCGCACTCGCCCTGCTCGTAGAGGGGATCCACATACACCACGTCCACAATCTGATGTCCCGCAACCAAGTTACCCTCGATGATCCGGTAGCTGTTGTTTTGGACAGGAGGCATATCGGGGCCGTAGACGTCTCTGGCAGAGCCTGTCAGTATTGTGATCTTGCGCAAGGTGATGGTGAGCACGCCGATGCCGATTTCCTCTTCCACCACGTATTGCGAGGTGACGTCGTTGCCGCTTGCGTCCAGAATGATGTCGTCGCTGATCTTTTCGATCTGGTGAGGCACGCTGCCCATTTCGTCGCAGGAACTGAACGTAAAGGCTTGGAGATTGAAATGATGTCCTTCCAGCAGGCGGGCAGAACCCTCGGCATAGTCGAAGGGCTCGTAGCCGCCGTCGCTGCACGTCAGAGGCGTGCCGTCGTACTCCTTGGTTATGTTGGCGGCTTTGAGTATCAATTTGTGCGTGTCGCACACGGTGCAAATGCCGTCGGAGCCGAAGTTATGCTCGCCCGTTGGCGGAAGTTCTTCTTCGATGAGTTGCTTGCACAGTGTGCAAAGATTGACATGTTTGCCCGCTTTGCCGCAGTTATTTGGCTCCGTAACCACCCAATCGGTGGCAAATTGATGTTCGTGATCCCACGGGTAAAAGTCGTCGGGGAGAGCGTCGGGCGGGATGAGATCGGGATTGATGAGCAACCACGGGATGGCCAAAAGCGCCACCGGCGGGATATCTTTGAAGGGAAAATCCTGCCAGAAGGAATCGGGCATATCCTCCCAAGGCACATCCTGCCACGGAAAATCTTCCGGAAGGTTGGTCCAATCCATATCCTGCCACACTTCGGGAGGCAAATCGTCCCAAGGTATCCTGTCGTAGGGCATATCTTCGGGCAGGTTGGTCCAATCCAGCTGCTGCCACACCTCGGGCGGAAGATCTTCCCAAGGAATTTCGTCCACGGGAAAATCGGGCGGAAGATTGCCCCAATCGAAACTTTCCAGCACGTCGGGCGGCAAATCCTCCCACGGGATCTGATCCAGCGGCATATCTTCGGGCAGAGCGTCCCAATCGAGGTTATCCCAAAACTCATCGGGCAGTTGATCCCAAGGCACCATATCGGGCGTGAAACCTTCGGGCAGGTAGCTCCAATCAAGGTCCTGCAACACTTCCGGCGGAAGGTCCTGCCAGGGCACGTCCTGCCACGGAAAATCGGGCGGAAGGTTGTACCAATCGAGGTTCTGCCAAAATTCGTCGGACAGCTGATCGAAAGGTATCTCGTCGAAGGGGATACCTTGCAGATCCGACCAATCCATCTTGTCCCAAGGAATGTCCTCAAAGGGAAAATCGTCGGGGAGTTTGTCCCAAGGAAACTCGTCGAAGGGAAAATCTTCCAGAGAGGACCAATCTACCTCGTCCCACGGAAAATCCTCCCAATCCAATTGTTCGGCGATTTGATCCCAGGGCAGGTCCTCCCACGGCAAAATATCCCACGGAAAATCCTCCGGCAAAGTGTCCCAAGGAAATGTGTCCCACGGAAAGTTTTCCCAGTCGATGTGGTCGAAAATGGTACCCCACACGTCTCGAACTATTTGCTCTCGCAGTTCCTTACCGAAAACGGTAAAGCAAAGGCATCCCGACGCCGCAATGACGACGGTCAAAAGCAATATTCCCACTATGTAGATTGTCCTTGAATGCATTGCACTACCTTTTGTTGCGGCAAACCGCAAATGCGCATGTCAGTTTCGGCTGAGTTGCGCAAGAAATTCTCTGCAAACGGGCATTTTGTCCGTGCCGAACAGCTTTTCGAGATACTTGGATGTGGCTTTGAGGTCTTTGCGGATCTGCGACATATCTTTATAGGAAAGTTTGCGCAGTACCTTTTTGCAGATGATGTCGTCCAGAGCGTCCAATTCGTCGCCGCCGCAACTGACATATACCGATACATAACTGCGCAACTGCCGCATGATGCGGTTGCCGTAGGTTATCTGATATTTGGAGATGAGATGTTCGTCCAACTCTCTCAGGCGACGCTCGTTGCGGCGTGTGAGTTGATAGCCCCTCTGAGCGTTGTCCGCAAGGCGGACAAACTCGTTGTAGGTGATGTGCAGGCGAGACACGTTCTCGTCGGGGGTAAAGGGGATGGCGCCCTTTTCCAGATCGATGATCATGGCTCGGTCGTAGACCTTGTCGGAGATGGCAAACGTGCTGTCGTCGTTGTTGGCGGTGCCCACAAACCACATGTTCTCGGGCAGCTTGATACGGCCGTTTTTGAGTTGGGGCGGATCGTCCTCCCACACGTCGGGCACCACTTCCAGATAGCGCAGCTCGGGGTTGGGTATCTCCAACAACGACAAAAACTCGGCAAAGTAGTACTCCACTCGGGCCACGTTCATTTCGTCCAGCACGGTGATGTAGATCTGATTGCTGCCGTTGGCCTCGTAGATCTTTTTGAGCAGCGGCGTTTCGTTGTACTTTTTGGTAAATTCGTTGAAGTAGCCCAGCAGGTCAAAGCGCTCCTTCCAGGTGGGCTGGACGGGTATGATGGAGGACGGATTTTGCAGATATTGCCCAAAGGCGTACACAAGCGACGTTTTGCCCGTGCCCGACATACCTTGCAAAATGAGTATATGCGAGACGGCCAGACCTGCGATAAACTCTCGTATCAGCTTGTCAGTATAGTACAAGTTGAGTTGGCTTGCTGCAAACATGCGAAAACTTTCGCACAGCTGTTTGAGCGATTGCACATCGCCCGTCTCGGGTATGGTGGGCGAAGTGATGCCGTTGAGGGTGCTGAAACGCCTGGTGTGCGCAAGTTTTTCCATCTTGGCCTCGTAGGCTTTGCGCTCCTCCTCCACCGCTATCCTGGCAGTTTGCTCCCAAGTGTAGCGGAAATGCTTGAACCTGCGGCGGCGAATGATACTTATCACCAGCACAATCGCCAAAACAAAGGGCACGGGGATCATCCAGAAAACGGTAAAGGTGACGTCCAGCTCTTGCGACTCCAAAATTCCCTTCAAAAATTCGCCCAGACTGCCGATGTCGCCGATACGGGTGAAGTGCCACAAAACGGCAAGCAAAGTGCTGCCGACGACCGTGACGATCACCAACAAAATCATAGAAAACACAAAACGTGCGGTGCGACGTCTGCGTATCTTTGCAAATTTTTTTGTGTACTTGTCCTTTTTTTGTGCCATTTGTTTGCTGTGCGCCCTGTGGGGCGAGGGTTATATTACTTGCGGGCGGACTTGGGTTCGTCGGGGGCGGCCGTCTGTTCCGTCGGGGACGTTGACTCGCCGTCCGTTGCGCCCTTGTCGACATCCTGTTGGGGTGCGTCGGAGGCGGCGTTATCCCGCGCGTTGACAAATTGTTGAATTTCTTTGTACTCTTTGCTCTCTTTTTGCTTGCGCTTGTGCATGTTGGTGCGGATCTGGTCGAACATCTCCTTGCGGAGCAGGGCCTTGACCTTGTTCCACTCGTCGGAAAGCATCCTGCACAACACTTCGAACTCGTGTTCGAGGGCGGTGAAACCCTCCTCGGTGGTAAAGTCGTCCGCTGCGGTCAGCAGGCCGTGCTCTCGGCGGGTGGCCAACAGGCGGGCCTTGACGATATCCCTCTCCTGCGAGGTAAAGGTCAGCTGTTGGCGCAGTTTGTACAGCTCGTCCAACGTGTTTTGCACCTTGGATTGGCTTTCTTGCAGCTTGGCAGTGCTATCCGCAACACGCTTTTCGCAGTCGGCAACAAGTTTTTCCTTTTCCCTTTTGTGCTCGGCCTTCAACGACTCGATACGAGAGGAATGTTCGGCACGCAGATTGGCAAGCTCGTCGGCGTGGGCCTTTTTGAGGTTAGCTATCTGTTGCGCCGTCTGCATTTTCAGCTGCTCCAACTCCTGACGGGAACGCTGTTGCAGCTCGGCAATCTGCTGCTCGTAGGAGGCTTTGATGGCGGCAATCTCCTCCTCGTGAGAGGCTTTGAGAGCGGCGATCTCCTCCTCGTGCAGGCGTTGCATTTCGGCAATCTGTTGGCGGTGCTCCTCCTCCTTGCGCTCCATTTCTTCCTGCAAGAGGCGTTTTTCCTCGATGAGCTGCGTCACTTCCGCTTGCAACAACTCGATTTCCGTTTTGAGGTGGGCAATTTCCGCTTTTAGCTGCTCGATATCCTTCAAGGCGGACTGCCAGAGGTCGTAGCTGTTTTCCAGAATGGAATTGCGCTCCTCTAACATGGCAAAGTATTCTTCCAGACTTTCGCCGGTTTTTTCCAGCTTCTTTTTGAGGGCGGCAAGTTTGTTTTTGAGTTCCTTTTGTCGTTCGTTGGCGCGGCGCAGCTCCTCCTTGTCGAACTCGGCCTGCAAGTACTTTTCCAGACCCAGCCCATGCTCGAACATCAAAAACGCCGTCAGCATTGTGGGCACGGAAAACTCTTTGGCAAGCTGCTCGGTGATGGGCAAAACATCTACGCACTGCTCTACCGTGTAGCCGTCCCGGTCGTAGTCCAACAGATATTCGTACAGTTGCAATGCGCCGAAAAAGTTTTTGTCTTTGAGCAGCACGTTGGTTTTGGTGACCTTGGGCCCGATTTTGTCCACGGTGGACACTTCCTGCATGATGGGCGTGCGCAAATAGAAAGCGACGCTTTGCAAAATGATGTTTATGCGGCTGAGCGCCTGCGCACATTCGTCGTCGGTGGGGACGACCAACGCATCGCCCTGCTCCTCGGTGAGGTCGTAGGTAAAGTTGAGCTTGCGGTTGTTGAGCTTGACTACTTTGGTGACTTTGTACTCTCCCCGATAGTGCTTGTAGGCGTCGGAAATGGCATGGTAGCGCACGTTGACAAACTCGCGAATGTAGCACAGCAACATGTACAAAAAACGGTTTTCGTACACTGCGTAGTCGCTGTCCTTTTCGACGGTGTAGAGCTTGTCGGGCACGATGTCGCCGTCCGCCTTTTGCTCGCGAGTGATGAGGTCGCTGTGGCGGGACAAGTGCTGGACCGACTCCTTGGAGATGTGCTTGACCTTTTCAATAGGCTTCACTTCGCCATCGGTGCGTATAAATTGGCGATCCTCTTCGATAGCCTTGCCCACAAAAATCAGCCCTCGCTCGATAGCGTCCAGCCAATCCGTCTCTACATGGCACACCTTGTGCGTCACGGTGATGGATTCGCTGTTAGGCGATTTGGCGATAGCGTCCATAAGTTTTGTGGTGTTGGGCTCGCCGCCGACGAGCTTGAACAGTTCGCCGAAGGCTCGGAATAATGTATCAGCTTCTGTCATGTTGGTTATGCGTTGCGTGCGCAGCGTCTGATTGCGCTGAGGCAGTGTGCCATGCGATCCGTGCCGAAATACTCGTTGAATTTGTCGCAGAGAGCTTCGAGGTCGGATTTGCGATAGGTCATATTTTGAGTTTCCAGCTTGCGGAGCACTTTGCTGGCAAGCAATTCGTCAAGAGCGTCCAATTCGTTGCCGCCGCAGGCAACATACACGGGGATATATTGCATGATCTGCTTCATTATGCGGTTGCCGAATGCGATGCGGTAGTTGTCCATCAGGTACTTGTCGATGAGGTCCAATTTTTCCAAAAGGGATTGCGAAACGGCATTTTCCTTTATCGCCTTGTCTACCAGCTCCTCAAAGCGCTTGGCCGTGATGGGCAACGGACTGCCCGCCACCGCCACAAACGGCTCGGCCTTGTCGTTGATGTTGAGCACCATGGCACGGTCGTAGACCTTGTCGGAAATGGCAAATGTGCTGTCGTCGTTGTTGGCCGTGCCCAAAAACCACATGTTGGGCGGCAAACGCACGCAGCCGTTTTTGATATCCTTGGGGTCGTCCTCCCAATGGTCGGAGACGATTTCAAGATTGCGGGACTCCAGATTGGGGATCTCCAACAGCGACAAAAACTCGGCAAAGTAGTACTCTACCCGAGCGATGTTCATCTCGTCCAGAATGGCCACAAACATATCCTCGCAGCCGTTGGCCTCGTAGATTTTTTGCAGCAGCAATGTTTCGTTGAAGCGCTTGGTAAACTCGTTGTAGTAGCCAAGCAAGTCCGAGCGATCCTTCCACATGGGCTGCACAGGCACCACCGCCGAGGGGTTTTGGATAAACTCGCCAAAGGCAAACGCCAAAGACGTTTTGCCCGTGCCCGACATACCTTGCAATATCATGATGTGCGATACGGCCAACCCCGCAATAAACTCTCTTATCGTGCCGATGTCGTAGTACAGCTTGAGCTTGCCCGCCGAAAAATTGCGGAAAGCGTCGCAAAACTCTTTGAGAGTGATGTCGTTGACGAAATCCTTGGGCGGACGGGTAGCCAACTCCTCGTCGAGGTGGGTTAGCATGTCGAACCGAGAGTGAGGCTGCTCCTTGGAGGCCTCGGCCTTTTTGGCACTGTTGCCAATGCGGTCCACAAAGGCGGAAAAACGGTGCTCGTTTGCCATCATGGATATGACTATGCCCACCATCAGCAAAACGATGGCGGCAACATACACCAATATCATCGTAGGGGACGTGAGCGTGTCCCACAAATCATCTGCCAACAATCTGATCATTTTTCTTGGTCGGCATTTTTCAGCAATGCCATGCTTTGCGTCAGTTTGTCGCCGAAACTGTCGAGGAGGGCGTTGGGTAGCGTGATCTCGCACAGCTCGTCCTGCCAGACGGTGACAAGCCAAGGCAGCACTTCGACGGCTATTGCGCTGTCCATTGCGTCGTCGGGGTCGGCTCCGCAGGCCAACGCCACCGAAGTGTGCAGTTCCATTCTGTTCCACATATTGTTGCCGATATGCGCCGATTTGCAGTGCTCGTCCAGAGCGTCTACCTGCTTCCAGACGTCCTCGTCCAGCGGATAATCGTCGCAGACGGTGCGGCAAAGCGCCTTGAAACGCTCGAAACCAACCGTTTGCACTATCGTGCGGTGTTGGGCGGGCTCGCACTCGCTTACCTGCGGGCAAAGCTGTGCGGCAACGGCGCCGATATCGGGCGGCAACACCGTTTGGTCGCTTTCCAACTCCGCCACGATCACAATGTTGTCGGGCAGGGCAACGTTTTTGCCCGCCACGGGGACGGTGAGCTTGGTCCGCAAGACCACATCGGCAAGCGGACGGAACAACGTCTCGACAAAATCGGGGTTGACATGACGAATGAGCACGGTGTGCAGGTAGGCTGTCTCCTTGGAGGCCTTGTCGAAGGCCCTTGCAAGATTGGTGGGCACATTGGTGAGGTCGCCTGCGTGCCACTCTGCAAACATATCTTCAATGCGGACGTACCGCTCGGCGTTATCCACATATACCGACCTGCCGAAATACTCCGCCACGGCCGAACACAGTTCTGTGCCGCCTTGGGGCACAAACACCAACTGATTGGAGGAAATGGCCGCTATCCAATTGCGCAAAACATCTTCCGACACGGTGAGGCCGTACTCCGCAACAAACTGTGCGCAGTCCGTCATCAGCTGCTCGAAGGTGAGGCGCTTGTCGTAGAACTGCGGCACTTCGGCAATGATCACACGCTCCTCCGGCTTTTGCTTGACAACACGAGCTTCCCGTGCGACGTCGGCGGCGTGCATGGCTTGGTCAAATTGCTCGTCCGAGGTGGTTTTGCCCTCCTTTTCCCTTTCGAAATAGTAGCGATCCCAACGGTTTTTGCCGTTCTGGTTGCGCCACAACTGCCGCTCGACAAGCAACGCTATCAACGCCATGATGGGCGTGCCGATGGCTATGCACGTCAGCACGTTGACAAACAATTCTCGCATCTGTTCGTCTACCAAATCCACCCCGCCAAACTCGGTGATGATAAATATGCCGAGACACAGCAGTATGAGCAGCGGCGTCAGCACCATAGAAACGTTGCGTATGCGCACAAGGCGTTTGCGGTTGAGGCTGCCTGCCAAAGGTATCAGGGCGATGGCTATCACCGCAGCGCAAAACATTGCCTGTTCCACAATGTCCAATTGAGCCGCCTCAAACAAAAGGTAGTCGATGGACAGCGACGCCAAAATCACCGAAAAGGCCACAAAAAACAATATGGCGCAGATGGGCACGGCATATCGGGCGATTTTCTGCGTGAGGCGCAATTCACTCGACATGGGGTCGGTTTTTTGCGAAATGCGGTTGTGTAGCCCCACATGCGCAACGTCGCCGAAATCGGCGTCGGGCGAGTAGTCGGCAAAAGTGTAGCCCGTCTTTTCGCGGGTGACGCCGTCCATCGTCTTTTGGGCGGTGAGGCGTATATCGACGGGAGAGGGACCAACGTAAATTGTGTAGTCGCCCGCCTCGATTGTGTCGGTGTAGCTGCCTGCGTCGTAACTTTCGAACGTGCGCTCGGGCAAGGGCAAAGTTACAGTGCGGCTTTCGCCTTTGCGCAAAAAGACTCGACAAAATGCACGCAGCTGCTTGGAAGGAGCAACCCGAGTCGTTTGCGGAACGCCGATGTACACTTGTACCACCTCGGCGCCGTCGTATTTGCCGCTGTTGGTGAGGGTAAAGGACAGTTGGCCCTCGCCGAGGGTCAGGTTGGAATAGGTAAATTGTGTGTAGCTGAGGCCGTAGCCAAAAGGATAGCGCACGACGGTCTTTTCTACGCTCATGCGACGGTAGCCCACAAAGGAACCGATGTGCATGACGCCGTCCTTTTTGCGCTGAATGTAGTTGCGATAGTATTCGTCGGCGTTGTCGTAGAGGGTGCGTGTCAGCCTGCCCGACGGATTTTGCTTGCCGCACAGGATATCCGCAAGAGCCTCGGCGGCAAAGGGACAATCGGACGGCGCCACCAACAAGGCGTCGACGTTGTCGTCAAAACTCATATCCACGGGGGCGTCGCCGCACACCACGGCCACCACCTTTTTGTGTGCCCTTTTTAGTGCGGAAAGCAACGCAATGCGGTTGGCGGGCAGGGTGAGCTTGCCCGGTTCGGGATACAAAAACACCACCGCCGCATCGGCATTTTTGGTGCAACGCACCGCTGCCGGTATCAGAGTGTCGCTGCGCTGCAAGGTGCGATCGTAGCCGCGAGCCTTGCCCACAACGTCGAAACTTTGCCCAAAGGCAGCCGTGTTGAAGTTGGCGTCGCCGACGAGAGCGATTTTTTTGCCCTCGTCCAACGGCAAAATTTTGTTGTTTTTGAGCAGAACTATGCTTTCTGCCGCAAGACGTTTGGCAACGGCGTCGGGGTCGGCAAATACGTCCGTCTCCTGCGGGGCGGGCTCGTCGACAACGGGCGTTGGCTCTGTGTAGTCAACTTGATCCTGCGGCAGATCGGTTTGAGGCTGTTGTTCGTCGGGTTGAGATTCGGAAAGCTCCGTTTCGGGCGGCAAATCGGCGGCTGTATCCGATTGCGCAGTTTCGTCCAAGTCGGTTTGCTCGGCAACGTCGTCGGTTTGCGCTTGCTCGGTAGTTTCGGCGTCGTCTGCGGCGGGGGTATCGGCCTGTTTGACAACGGGAATGTCGACTTCGCTATCCGAAAGCGCCTCCGTTTGCTCGGGCGAGGTGCGCAATTCGGCTGCGTCCAACGCCAAAGCAAAATCTATGATGTGGTCCGCAAGCTCGTCCAGCGCCTCGTCGGAAATGGCATTGCCTGCCAACAGAGAATCTTCCACTTCTCGGTGGGGGATACTGCCCTCCTGCTCGTAATGCAGCAACTGGGCGTATCTGCGTACGGCCCTTTCCAGCGGAATGGTGCAGCCGCCAAGCGTTATCTTTCCGTGCAACATGCCCACGGCGTCCGAAGAAAACGTTTCGCCCTCGCCCACCACAAACACATCCTCGCCCAAGAGGCCGTTTTGCACCTCGTTGAGCAGGGTGCGGTTGGTGTCGTGATAGCCGACGCCCTCGCGTGAGGGGCACAACAGCACGGCGTCACAGGGGGATTGCTGCGCTGCGTGCACAAAGGGTTGGGTAAACAGCTCGTGCACGGCGGCAAAATCCTCCGACTCGTCGATGTAGTCCAGCTCGCTTTGCGATACGGACAAGCGACCCAAGCCGATGTACGCCCCAACTTTGTGCGCCGCATGCACTATCGCTGCGCCCACCTCACCATTGAGGAAGGAATCCTCGGATAGCGTGCCGTCCATTGCGTAGGGATTGACGGCCGATTTGAGGTCGGGTGCGACAAACAGATTGTTTTTGCAGCCCTTTTCGGCGATCAGCAGCTGCGTAAGCTGCCCCACAAGCTGCGGATCCCAACTGCGCACCGCACTGCCGTAGGAAATGGCGTTTGGGTCGGCGCCGTCCAACGGCGTGACGTTGACTGCGGGGATATCCGCCTGAATGAAGGGCTCGGCGGCAAAGGCCGACGCCACAAGCGCCGCCTTTTGCAATCTGTTGAGTTTTTCCAATATTTCTGTATGCTTTGGCATTTGTTTCTCCGCTAAGTTGATTTGTTGCGATTGCGCTTTGAGGCAGTGCGCTAACTGAAAACTCCCATTGCCATCAGCACCAGCAGCATGACGGTCACCATGCCCAACACCGCCCCAAGAGCCAGCAATGTGTAGCCTTTGCGCTTCTTTTTGACGGAATAGGTTGGCGCTTCCTTAAAGAAAAATTCCTTGCCCAACTTGTTGGTGCCGTAGCTGAGCGTTACCTGACCGCTGTCGTCGATGATGTACTCGTAGTCGTCGGACCGGACGGTGTTGACGCACACGTCAATTTCCTCGCAGGAGGCGGACACGGGCGCATCTGCAACGGCAAACTCGGTGCTGCTTTCCGCAAACAGGCCCAACCGCTCCATTGTGACGGACTCGATTGGGTTGCCGTCGCCGTCCTTTTGCGTGATGGTGAAGCGCAACCCCGTGACAGTGATGTCGCTTGCGTTGAAAAATCTCAGCGCAACGCTTGGAGAGGCGTCTCGGCATATCACATATTTGCAGCAATACACGGGAAAATTGCCCGGATAGGGCAGCTTTTTGCCGAAAAACTCCGTCTCGGGCAGGGGCTGCTTCGGCTGCGGCTTGGGCGGCAATTGATTGTGCAAAATTTGCTTTCTTTGCTGCGCAAGTTGCTTCAAAGCCTCTTTCTTGTCCCGTTTGAGTTGCTTGCGCTCCTCGGCAGTCAGGGGCTTCTTTTTGGTGCGGCGTTGCGCCTTGCGATCGGCTTTTTGCTGCGCCTTGGCTTGCTTTTGAGCTGCGGCGGCGGCCTTTTGGCTTTGCAGGGCGGCTTGCTTGTCGGCGGCCTCTTGCGCCTTTTGATTGGCGGCCTCCGTTTTGGCGGCGAGGCGAGCGGCCTTTTTGTCCGCCCTTTTTTGTGCGAGGGTGGGTTTGGCCGTTTTCTTGGAGGAGGATTTGCCCTTGTTGCGATTGGCGGCAGCCTTGCGGGCTTGGTCGGCTTTGCGTTTGGCTGCGGCGGCTTGCGACTTGGCCTGACGTTTTTCTTCTGAGTCGGCCTTCAACTCCGCTGACGACTTGCGCTGCTTGCGGGGCTTGGCCTCGACGGGGGACGTATCGGCGACAGGAGCGTCGCTTTCGGCAGCCGCTTGGACGGGTTCGGCAGGCTGCTCTGTTGACTGCTCGGCAGGTTGCTCGACAGGCTGCTCCTCGGCGGGTTGCTCGACAGGTTCGGGGTTGGGCGCAGGGGTCGGTTGCGCATCGGTAGGGTCGGGCTGCGGCGTATCTTGCGCTTGGGTCAGCTCGGCTGCCGATGTTTCTTCGACGGCGGGCTCTGCAACTCGTTTTTTATTCATCCGTATCACCTCTCTTTCGCAGGAAGAATCCGCCCAACGACACTGCGCATGTCACTATCACCACAAAAAGTGCGGCTATGCCCAATATTGCCGCCCACACATCCGTTTGCAATGTGACGGAGACAAAATCGTTGAGGCAGCGCAGCACAAAGGATACCGTCAGCCAGATGAGAAAATCCACCACAAATGCAATGCAGGCGCACAACGCCGCCAGCCACAATCCGTAGCGCAGGTTGAAACGTTTGCGTTCGGCGGGAATGGGGTTGTCGTCCAGGCACACCAAGCGCAATTGGACGTAGTCCGTTTTGTCGGGCAGGCGAGTGACAGCCGTTGCGTTGGACGAATTGAACTTCTCCTGAATGCGCAGGATCTGTATCAGCTCGTTGTCGGCGTTGTAGACGGTCAGCTCGTACTCTGCAAAGGCCACATTTTTGGCCAATTCGCCGCAAAAATATAGCCCCTCGCTGTCGCGACCGATTCGGTAACGCTTGATGTACTGCCGTGCCGTTGACGAAGGGACATAAACGACGGTTTCGCCGAAATCGTCCTTGTATCTATCCACCGCCTTGGAGCCGACAGGCATCGTGGCGGCGTTTGTTCTGAACATAATTTTGGGAATGACCCAGGCGGTAAACCACAGCGATAACGCTACACCCGCTATAAAAAATATAATCCAAGATACCATAAATTTAATTTTAGCATATATAAATATACTCTGTCAAACAAAAACGACAAAAATGTCACCTGTGTGCGTTTTTTTTATTGAAAAACAAAAGAGCGCAATGGGTTTGCGTTTGGGCAAAAAAATTGCCGCCGCAGAGCGAAAAATGAGATAAAATTCCCAAAAGCTATGTTTGGTGCCGATGGCATGCAAAATGAGCAAAACATATGCGTACTTGCAGAGACTTGCATTGCGGAATAAGCAAAGCTACAAGCACACACAAGGCGGACATGCGACCGTTGACGGGCAACTGATGTGCAAAATAAATGTACAAGTAGAGGCATTTAATACTCTTAATTGTGCAAAATAGAGGCATTTACATAAAATTTCGTAAAAAAACACCGCTTAGTGCGGCGATAGATCGGAGCTATTTGACTTTCTTTGTGCGTCGATTGAGGATAGTTTGAAGTGCACTACATCTTTGATAGAAGGATATGCGTTGTCGGAAAAAGTCCCGAACGCACTACATCTTGGAGCAACCCGAAATGCGCCGATAAGGGCACCTTGAAATTGTCCGTTGGGTGCAGCTCAACCTCACCACCGCTGCAAATGGTTTGTATGCGCAGTGGGGTGTCAGGATAGGGTATGCAAAAGGGTGTTGAGGCTTTTGATGAGGCACTCGGCAAACAGCCGTGCCATTTGGTTGGGGTCGGCAAAGGCGTCGTAGTAGCGCAATCGGCTGGCCAGCTCGATGTCGATGGGAGGGTAGCCCGCCTTCATCAATTCCAGATTGACAATCAGCCTGCCCGTCCTGCCGTTGCCGTCGGCAAAGGGGTGGATGGCCTCGAAACCGATGTGCAACTCTGCCAATTTTGCGGCGATGGGCTGCGTGCTATCGGCATATCGGGCAAGCAGATCGGCCAGCTTGGGCTCTATCAGGTTGGGCGGAACGGGCTGCGTGTTGGCGCCGAGAATACGCACGGGGACACGCCGATACACTCCCTTGTCCTGCGGCCTATCCGCCAAAACAAGCGAGTGGATTTGCCTGATCACAAACTGCGTGAGGGGCGCTTGCGATTGCGCAAGCTGCTGCACAAAGTCGAACGCCTGCTTGTGCCCTGCCGCTTCCAGACAGTCTTTGAGGGGCTTGCCTTCGACGGGGCGGCCGCACATTGCCGTTGCCGTCTCGCTGAGAGAAAGGGTGTTGCCCTCGATGGCGTTGGAGTTGTAGGTGTAGCTTATCGCAAAATCGTGCAAAAATTGCTGACGTTCGGCGTCTGTCAAGGGACGGCAAAGGTCAAGCTGCGCCTTTTTGGCGGCCACCTGCGCAAAAATATCGCTTTTGCAATGGGCGGCGCAGGGATTTGCGGCACAACTTGGGATACGCCACAGCTTGCCATCCTTGGTTGCGCCGTCAATTTTGCCCCGAGCGCAAAGGGTGCGCACTCTGCGAACGCTGATTTGCCATTTTTCGGCGGCTTGTTTGGTGGTCAAGGCCATAGATGTCCCTCGCTGTACGTTTGCTGCGCTTGTTGGACGCAGGTATAATATACTGTTTTTGCGAAACAATGTCAAGATTTGCGGAACAATATCTTGGATTTTTGCAAAGTACAAAATAGTTTATCGCAAAATGTTTGATGTTTTTGACGTTTAATAGCGCTGTTTTTGCTACCCCATGTCGTGTTTTTGCATTATTTGCGGGGGTTCTTGATGTTGGCTTGCGCAGCTGTACTACTTGCAAGGGGCGAAGAACGGGTGTAATTCATATCGATTTGTTGTTTATGAACAATAGGAATATCATACTTGCCAATAACTTGAAATTCGTTGCGGACAAGCAATCTTTTGTGTTTTTTCTTTTCAATTTCGTATTCGGTCATCTCTTTCATATGCTCACCTCAATCTTCGGGCGGAAAATCAAAAGCATTATCATCTCCGCAAAACATAAAACTGGGATGCTTCACCTCATCCCAAAGTCCGCTCAGCAAAATTCCGTCAATCTCGGCGTTGTTGCGGAAATCGTCATAATCTTTGTAATTTTTCTTGCCAAATTTGTTTTCTAATGTTATTCCGTCCTCTACCAAACACACCGAATACCACAAACCCTTATGCCAAAACAGCATTTCGGCGTAAAATTTAAGTCCGTTGATAAAATCATCAAACGTGGCTTTGAATTTTTGCCCCGCCAGATATTGCTGCCGTGCACGAGAAAGAGGAACAAGCATAGGATAACTTATGCCATGCCATTCTTCCATTTGTTCATTATGACTGCATGCCATCCAACCGCAATTTGAGCACTTGTCGCTGTTGCCGTAGTCGTCGGCAAAATTAAGGCTTCCGCATACCTCGCACTTTATCGGATTATTGTATTTCATAGGATTGTATTTTTCCATTTTCATTTCTCCTCACTCGGAAAACCTTCATAATCAGGCACAATGTGACTTTTTTGTCGCTCTATATAAGCGTATTTTATTCCCATACTGTTTATAAAAATTTGATTATACGACGACCATAAATGATCGTGTACACCATATTTGGTATGGCTGTAATCCCGATTTCGACACGCTATGCCGTTTTTGTCATACCAACGACTTTGTACCCGCACGCCCCTGTCATTGTACAAATCAATTCTTGAATTGGGTTTTGCTCCAAATCGTGGCAAACTACCAACTTTTCCGTGTATTTTTACAACACCGCCACTCGGCAAACCTCCAGCCCCCATTATACTGCACTCCTTTTTGTCTTGTCAATCACCAACATTTTTTTCATTCTTATCTCCTTTTGTTGCTTTGATTTTGATTGTTTAGAACGTTTGTTCTGTTTTATTAAGAACATTATACACCCACTTTTCTGTTTGTCAAGATTTTTACACAAAACTTTATCACTAAAAATTTGTATATGAAAGCGCAAGCTGCAACAAATACGCAAGTACCCATGGTTAACAGGAAAGGGCTTGTTCCCATATCGGAAAACAAGCCCTTTGTTGTTGATAAATATTCAATAGCTCAAATACCAAATAGATTTTACGCAAAAGATTAAATCATTTGTCACAAAATATTCGATATTTATGCGCAGGGTGGAAGGATTTTTGCCACCCCATGTCGTGTTTTTGCCTTATTTGCGCAGATTTTTGATATTCGCTTGCGCAGCTGTACTACTTGCAAGGGGCGATGTGAATGTTACTTATTCTTTATAACTTTAATGTTTAACTTCTATCTTTTGAGGAAAATTATGATAGTTAACAATAAAGTACCCTGCAGAACTGATTTCGATAGGAACATCGCCTTCTACGTTGACAACCTTGAAAACAAATGAAGTATACTCGTCTTCCTCGTTATCGTCGGCAAAGTCCTCAAAACATGTGTCAAACTGTGCAATTGCATATCCTTGTTCCCAAAATAATTGCAATTCCTTATCTTCAATTTCGTCCAATCTGCTGTAAAAGTTTGAAACTATATTCTTTTCATTTTCACTAAACATATATTATCTCTCCTTTTTTGGTTTACTCGGTACTATGTGTGCACCATCCTTTGAATAATGAATTATTCCCATTGTTGTTGGATATTTTTTGCCCGTTTGCGGATCAACATAATATCCTATGATTTTACCGAAATCAACCCTTTCCCGGTTTGTTCCAGTAGGCGTTCCATTGCCTGAAAACTCGCGAATAAGCTGTTGTGCCTCTTGTATCGTCCCGGAAAATATGCTTCTTCCGGGAATATAGTTTTTATTCCCGACAATATGCTTGCCCTGTCTGCCGGTGTGCAAAGTCGTTCTGCCGCCTTTCGTGCTGTGGAAATGTCCGCTATATCCTGCGCCCATATCAGCCTACCTCCTTTTTGTGAGATAAACCGAAGTCGCTTTCAAAAGCAATTATTTCCACTCCGTAAAGTTTTGCCAAACAGAAAATTTTGCTCGGCGCACGACCATAGACAATGACCGTTTTGGGACATAGCCGCTGAAGTATATAATCAAAACCGTCAATGAATTGTTGTTTGTATTGTTTGGATTTGATACAACCATGCGCCCCAACTGCAATTGTAGAATTGCGCTCTACGCCAAGACAAGCCAACTCGTATGTACGCTCATCGCTCCAACGAACATTGGGAATTGTCGGAATGCCGTTGTCGTTTAGCCAAGCACCGACAGCCTTGCCGCGATAGGTGTTCCACACCTGCATAACAAGGGGCATATCGTAATACAAACTGTAATCGGGAGTAATTACTCCGTCAAACCGTTTGAGAATAGGCAAATAACGATTGGGCTGATTCCATAACGCTTCAATCTTTTCATCATGTTCATAGAACACGACGAACCCCGAATGATTTTTTTCCGCTATGGCGTGGGAAAACGGAACAAGTCGAGTGGGCAATTTTTCGGTTGTTTTTACGCACGGAATTTCCATTTCGCCATCGAACTTGGCGTGTTGTACCATGTATGCGTGAAAAACATCCTTACACATTGTTCCGTAAGGTGTAATTGTTTTCATACTAACATCTCCTTTTATTTAGTCAACCTTTGGTTGCCGTCAGAATATTGACATAAAAGACGGGAGATGCTATAATGCATTTAGAGTTGAGTGCGATAGCATTCACCCCGAATGGCGTGTAAAAGTTGCTGCAACAACTTTTATGCGCTGTTCTTTTATGTAAATAAAAATTTTAATATTTTTTTCGCATACGCGCTGATGCCAAAGAAACTTTGTATTTTCTTACGATTTGATCAGCATTCATATTTTTCGTTTCCTCGTATGGCATCATTATTTCGCCGCACAAGGCTTTTGCTTGCCACTCGGCACTATACGCAGGTGGTATGGTGTTGTTTGCAAAACTTCTTGCCAATATCGGTCGATAACCTAGTCTATACAAAAACACATGACACATTTCGTGCATAATGTGGTTTCTATAACCTCCTACACTGCGTTCTGATGCGCCTTCATACACTTCGTTTTTTATTTTAATTGTAAAAACACCACGATCATCCACCTCTGTTAAAGCAGGAACGTTGTGTGGAAGTTTGTCGTCATCGACAATATCATAAGTAACATTAGTCATCTTTAAGCAAAATTTATCAAGTAGTTCAATAACGGGAACTGCCTTCTTGGGTGACAACCCAAATACACGACAAAAGATTTTTGCTAAATATCTACTACCTTTTCTTGAAAGAGGTTTTGTAGGATAGTCCATAGGCTATTTATCCTCCTTTAAATTTAACAGTTTCATTATTTCGTTTGCGGTTTCTTCATCAAGATTATCAAACGATCTTTCAAGTTGGAAAACGACCTGCCTTTGATAACTCGTTGCATTGTTTAACGTAATTCTCACTTGCGTTTTCATTTCTTCAACAGCCTTTTTCAATTCTTCTTGTTCATCATTTGTCAATTCATAATGTTTTATTAATTTTGGCAACCATTCTTCGGGCACGTTCCTTTTCCCATTTTCCACCGCAGATATATATGGAATTGTAACACCTAACAATTTAGCCGTATCGCCCATCACTTCATTTTTTTTAATTCTTTGTATTTTCATAAATCTACCGAAACTTGTCATACTCATACTCTTCTCTCCTTTACTTTATACTCTAATATTTTCGGTTTACATTGACAAACTAATTTTTTTAATTTTTTTTTGTTAGGCTAATACCTCCTTACTTTGTGACTCTATTATATATGTTTTTGCAGAGTTTGTCAACTGATTTAACAATATTTATTAAAACTTTTTACATGTTTTGTCGTACCGAAGCTGTAAAAGAACTCATCTGAATAAAACATTTGCAGTGTAATTAATTCAACTCGCTATATTTGTAATGATACCAGCTACCACACATAACACTAAAAATAATACAAACAGCGTACTAATTAGTGTTGTCTTTGCCCTTGTTTTCATTTTAATTTCTCCTTTTATGAATATTTGCTTATGCAAAATAAGCCATATTAATTCTATATTTTTTCAAATAAAGCCGTAACTGAAAAGC
>CANPXV010000009.1 GCA_947586855.1 uncultured Clostridia bacterium | reverse complement strand
TATATTCAAAATTTTCGCAACAGTGCGGTGGCTTGGGCGGCAATGCCGTCGCCGTTGCCCAAACTGCCCAGACCCTCGGTTGTGGTTGCCGAAATGTTGACGCAACTTGGAGTAACGCCCAGCACGGGGGCAAGTTTTTGCGTCATTTTGTCGATATGGGGTGCGATTTTGGGCTGCTGGCATATCACGGTGGCGGACACGTTGACCACCTCGAAGCCCTGCTCGGCGGCCAAGGCAACGCAGCGAGAAAGCAGCAAAGTGCTGTCTATGCCGCAGTAGGCGGGGTCGCTGTCGGGAAATTGATGCCCGATATCCTTGTTGCCGCTTGCCGAAAGCACAGCGTCGCAGATCGCATGGCACAGCACGTCGGCGTCAGAGTGCCCCTGCAACTTTTTGCCGAAAGGTATGCGCACGCCTCCCAGCACCACGCCATCGCCCTGTGCAAAGGGGTGGACGTCGTAGCCGTTGCCTATGCGCAGTTGGGGCAAATCGCCGTCGTAGGTAAGTTTGATGTTGTGGGCCGCCCCCTCCGCAAAGTGCAAAGTGCCGCCGTTTGCAGCAAAAACGCTGCTGTCGTCGGTAAAGTTGCCCTCTTTTGCGGCGCAATAGGCCCTCTTGATGGCGGACAGGTCAAATACCTGCGGCGTCTGTACCGTAAAGTAGTCGTCCCTGCGCACGGCCCGCATGTCGCTGCGGCAATACAGCGTGTCGCTGACGGGCAAACAGGGTATGGCGCTGCCGTACTGCTCGGCCTCCGCAAACAGCCTGAGGGCCAACTGCTTGGAGACAAATGGCCTTGCGCCGTCGTGGATGGCCACCACGCCATCTCCCTGCAACAAGTCCAGCCCGTTTTGCACGGAACAAAAGCGAGTGGCGCCGCCCTCGGCAAAAAGGGCGCCCTGTATGCGCCTGCCCACCACAACAACTGCGTTGGACACCGCCAAAAAGGTATCTGCGCAGCGTTGCAGCACCGATTTGCCCAAAAATTGCTCGTCCAGCTTGTCCCGTCCGTATCGTGCGGAGCTGCCGCCCGCCAAAATCAGTGCATATCTCATAGTTCGGTGATGATCTCGTACATGGCGTCCGCCTCGTCCTTTTTGACGGACTCTTTGAGCATTTTGACACGGAAAGTCAGCTCACCGCCGGCAAAATGCACGGTGACGGTGTCGCCCACCTTCAATTGACAGCCCGGCTTGGCGCTGCGCCCGTTGACGTCCACCTTGCCTGCACTGCACGCTTCCTGCGCAACGGTGCGCCGTTTGAGTATGCGAGATACTTTGAGAAATTTGTCAAGTCTCATAGTGCAAAAACCGCTTTTGCGGCCAATATCAGATCTCCTTGCGGTTGAGAAAGGCCCTCGACAGGGTAACTTCGTCGGCATATTGCAGTTCGCTGCCGATGCTGATGCCCTGCGCAAGCCGTGTCACCTTGATGCCGTACTGCTTGACGAAACGGGCGATATAGGTGGCTGTGGCCTCTCCCTCGGCGGAGGTGTCGGTGGCCAAAATGACCTCTTGCACGTCGCCCGTCAGCCGTTTGAACAGCTCTGCCAAACGGATGTCGTCTCGCCCGACGCCTTTCAGCGGGTTGAGCACGCCGCCCAAAACGTGATATACGCCCTTGTACTCGCCCAGACGCTCCACCGCCAGCACGTCCTTGGCCTCCTGTACCACGCATATGGTGGAGTTGTCCCTTGTGCGGCAGATGTGGCAGGGGTCGGTATCGGTGTAGTTGCCGCACACCGAGCACACCGTCACCTTGCGCTTGGCTTCGGTTATCGCCTGCGCAAAGCAAGCTGCGTCGTCGTCGGACATGCCCAGCACGCACAGCGCATAGCGTTGCGCCGTTTTGGAGCCTACCCCCGGCAATCGGGCAAACTGCCTGATGAGCTTTTCGATAGGTTCGATATAGCTTGGCATCACATCAAACCCTTCATGGCGCCAAACGGAGCCATGAGACGGTCCTCCTCGGCCTGAGCCTTGGCATAGGCGTCGTTGATGGCGGCCAACACCAAGTCCTCCAACATTTCCACGTCGTCGGGGTCGCACGCTTCGCTTTTGATACGCACGGACAGCACGTTCTTTTTGCCGTTGACGGTCACTTCTACCAGTCCGCCCGACGCAGCGCCCACCACTTGCAACTCTTCCAGCTGCTGTTGGGCCTCTTGCAGTTTTTGCTGCATTTGCTGCGCCTGCTTCATCAGGCTTTGCATATTGTTGCCGCCAAATCCGCCGTGACCGCCGCCGTAGCCGCCGCCTGCGCCGTTGTAGCCGTATTTGTTACCCATATTTACCTCCGTTATCAATCGAACGTGACGTTTTTGCCAAGTCCGCTAAGTTGCTTGTCTATCTCGCTGTCGGTGGGAGAGTCGTCCAGCTCCACAATCAGCTTGCCGTCGCAAAACTGACCGACTTCTGCCTGCAAAATCTTTTTGTACTTGTTTTCTATCAACCAATATGACCCCTCGGAGCACCTCAGCACAAAGTTGCGCTGGGCGTCGAAACTTACCCGCACATCGCTCCACACACCCGATAGCAGCGGCTCGTTGCGCATATCCAACGCCATTTTGACGCCCTTCCAGATGGATTTGGGGTCGGTTTTGTCCACCACGTACATGCGGCGGCTATCCGCGCCGATATTTTGCGGGAGCTGTTCCAGACGGGTCACACGCTTGTCAAGCCCGTCGAAATCCACCTCTCCGCTGCTGCTTGCCACCCTCAGCGCCGTCGCCTCGAACAACATCAGGGGCGAAAGGGCGTATTTGAGGCCGTTTTCGGCATCCACAAATTGCTGTATGGCATATAGAAGCTTGTCTACCGACACCTTGTCGGCCAGCTGTTGAAGCTGCTCGAAGGCGTCCTGCGGCAGCATAAGCATGCTGTTGGCGTTTTCGCACACCTTGACGGTGAGCAGATCCCGCACATACAGCGACAAATCCTTGTTGAGGCGCAGCACATCCTTGCCTTCGCTTACCAATTGGTCCGTCTCCGACAAAATTTGCGCAGGTTGGTTGCACAGCACGGCCTCCGCCAGCGAGGCGATGTTCTGCCGAGAGCTTACGCCCAGCACGTTGAGCACATCGGAGTATTGCAGCTTGCCCTCGGACATGGCGTAGCACCTGTCGGCGATGGAAACGGCGTCTCTCACGCTGCCCTCGCCCGCCTGAGCAATGGCCGCAACCGCCTCGGGAGAATACTGTTTGCCCTCTCTGTCGTAGATGGAGGCAATGTGCTTTGCCAACATGGGCGCAGGCACCAGACGGAAGTCGAAGCGCATGCAGCGGGACAAAATTGTGGCCGGCAGCTTGTGCACCTCGGTTGTGCACAGGATAAACAGCGCATGTTGCGGCGGCTCTTCCAGCGTTTTTAGCAGGGCGTTGAATGCCCCCACGCTGAGCATGTGCACCTCGTCGATGATGTACACCTTGTAGCGGCCGTTGACGGGGGGATATTGCACCTTTTCGCGAATGTCTCGGGCGTAGTCTACACCGTTGTTGCTGGCGGCGTCCATCTCGATGATATCCAGATTGGCGTTGCCCACCGTGTTGCAGACGTCGCACTCTCCGCAGGGGTTGCCGTTGTGCGTTTTGGCGTGTGGACAATTGACCGCACGCGCAAAGATCTTGGCGGTGCTGGTTTTGCCCGTGCCCCTTGTGCCGCAAAACAGATATGCGTGGGAGATCTTGTCCTGCAATATCTGGTTGCGCAGCGTCCTGACTATGTGGTCCTGCCCGATCACCTCGTCAAATGTGGCAGGACGATATTTGCGATACAGCGCTACATAGCTCATAGATATGTGCTCCTTGACAGTTTTCTATATCGATTTACAGCAGTTTAAGCAGTTTGTTGCGTGCACGCTGCATTGCGCCGTCCACAGATTTGGCGCTTTTGTGCAGCTTTTCGCCGATGTCCTCGTAGGAGTAGCCCTCCGCAAACAGGGATACAACTTCGTTTTCCAGCGGGGTAAACTGCCGCTTGGCCTGACGGAAAAACTGCTCGTTTTCCTCCTTTTGCAGCAGGATATCCAGCGGGTCGTCGGTATCGGCCAATTTGTCCGCAAGCGAATCCAGCTCGACGGCGTTGAACAGCGGCCGCTGACGCACCCCGTTGCTGTGACGCACCGCCGCCAATATCTGACGGGTGACGCACAGTCGGGCAAAGGCGGGGAAGGGCCCCTCTTGCTCGTCGTACTTGTTGATGGCCACAAACAGCCCTATCATGCCCTCCTGGACGAGGTCCTGAACGTCGCCGCCCACCAAAAAGAATTTGTGCGCAACGCAATTGACCAACCCCTTGTACTGCGTGTACAGTTCGTCGATGGCCTGTGCGTCGCCGCTTTTTGCCCGAGCCACAAGTTGTTCCATGCTATCCCCTTTGCCGAAGCACTTCGTACAGCGCAATGCCGCACGCCACCGAGGCATTAAGCGAGTTGACCTTGCCCTTCAATTTGAGGGACACAACGCCGTCGCAGCACTGCTTGGTGAGGGGAGATATGCCTTGCCCCTCGCCGCCCACCACTATGGCCACGGCGCCGTCAAGACGAGCGGTGGAGATATCCTGCCCGTCCATATCCAGAGCGTACACCCACACGCCGCTATCCTGCAATTGACGTATGGCGTTGTTGATGTTGGATACCCTTGCTATCCTGACATGCGCCGCCGCCCCTGCCGAAGTGCGCACCACGGTGTCGTTGACGGGCACCTGACGGTTTTTGCCCAAGACGATGCCGTCTGCACCTGCGCACTCGCAGCTGCGTATGATACTGCCCAGATTGTGCGGATCGCTTAGGCCGTCCAGCACCACCACAAATGGCTGCTTGCTTGCCTGCAAAATGTCCTCCAACGTGCAGTACTCGAAGTCCGTCACATCGGCGATGTAGCCCTGATGGCGGCCGTCGGCGCTCATTTTGTCCAGCACGGCCCTGTCCACAAAGCTGACTTTGACGCCCTGCTGTCGGGCCAGCGCCACCAAAGAGCTGTGACGGCCCCTTTCGCAATAGAGCGTGTTGACGGTGACGCTATCCGATCTGAGCGCCTCGCCGACGCTGTTTTTTCCCTCTATCTTCATGGTTGTTCTTCCAAAATTTGTTTGAGGCGTTCTTCCTGTCCCGATAGATACAGGTAGCCCAACACCGCCTCTACGCCCGTGGCCTTGCGGTAGTCGGCCGAGGTCTGGTTTTTTGCCTTGTGGTGCACGTTGGCGTTGCGCCCTCGGTGGTAGACGGATAGCTCTGTCTCGGTGAGCTTGGACAAAAGCTGCTCTGCCCAGGCAGCCTGCGAGGCCGCCCTGACCTTGTCCGAGGCCATCTTGTGCAAAACAAGCGGTTTTAGCGTGCCGTTGGCCAGCACTCCCCGCACATACAGGCTGTGCACTGCGTCCCCCACAAAGGCCAGCGTCAATGCGCCCAGCTGCAACACGTCCCTTTCGTCAAGGGGCGGCAAAAGCGGCATAGGTCAGTCCTCCGTGTAGAATTTTTTGCCGTAGACAACGGTGCCTGCCAGATAGTCCACGTCCTCGTAGCCCAACTTTTCAAAAAAGGAGCGGGCAGGGGTGTTTTTTTGACCCACAATGGCGTAGGCGCCCTCCACAAACATGGCCGAGAGCTTGTCGTGTAGGCATTGCATCAACTGCGTGCCCAATCCCTGACGGCGATATTGCTCCAAAATGTTGACGTGCATGTGGGCAGTGTAGCCCTGACGCACGTAACGCTCGCACACCTTGGTCTCCGCCACAAAACGAAAGTACTCTCCGCCGGCAAGTTTGCGCACTATCGGCAGATATTGCTGCTGCATGCTCTCCTGATAGTCGTCCAGATCCACCACGCACAACAAATATCCCACAGGGACGTCGTTGTCGTCCACCGCCACAAAACAGTAGTCGCTTTGGCGGTCCAGATAGTAGTCGCAAAACATGGCGCACTCCACCGCACGATTGACGGGCGTGTCCTCGTCGGCATACCTGCCTGTGGCAAGACAAATGTCCTGCACATAGCGAAAATCCTTCTTTTGGTACGGTCTCACTGTCATTGTTTGCCCTCCTGCGGACATATTTGTCCATTATGAATTATGGTATCACTTTTATCGCCAAAAGTCAACACGTCCTTGGGATATTCTGCAAAAACACCTCGCCACACCTCGACAAAAAACAAGCCGCCGTCGCCACCCACTAATAAGCAAAAACACAATGATAAAGTGAAATCGCAACTGACGCAAAATATCCTTGAACAAAATCGCATACCTTTTTGCGCCGCGGGATAGAAAATACATATAAATAATGTAACTAATAGAATTGTACATCAAACGAGCAACCTTTCAAGCACCCGCAAAACGCCTGCCTTGCTGTGCGAAAAATATAAAAGCCCCGAAAAAGGATTTTTTTTCGAGGCATAGTCAAAATCCGAACACGCCGTTGCAACCACCGGCGCAGTTGCCGCATCCGGTAGAGACAGTAGGATTTGTCCCGAGCAGAGCGAGGGTGAGCACATTCGGCGTCGAGCCAATCTGTGCAGCGCCAGTTGGTAGCCGAACGCCCAAGGGCGTGCTCCCGCTTCGCTAAATGAGCACTCCCGCAGGGATAGAAGGCAACATATAACTTGTTACAAGTATACGATAAATGAGGACAATGCGGAGCGCTACATCGTCGCCACTCTCCCTTGACCAACACCAATCGAGCGAAAGCTCGACCGGTTCCGTTGGCGGTCGGTGTCTCCTCTCCCCAAAAAGTCTGCTACGCTACGACTTTTTTGGGGACCCCTACTTGTCCTACTGTCGGCACCACTACGGATGTGCCCGACCAAAAAGCAATGAAAAAAGGAAACACAATTGCTGCGTTCCCTTTTTCGTTGCGCCCACCAAAGGGCACATCATTGTGGTAGAGACAGTAGGATTTGAACCTACGACCTCTCGCATGTGAAGCGAGCGCTCTAACCAACTGAGCTATGCCTCCATATTTGCAGGCAAAACGCCCGCATTGCCCGCCCCTGCAACACCGCTTGCCTTTGGGTGCAAACGATGCCGCAAAACGGGTTGTAAACTTGTTTTCTGTATCAGTAGTTGCGCTCTTCCAGCGTGTCTACGTCGATGTTGTTGGCCTTGCAAAAATCTGCAAACGCCTTTTGTGCGCCGTAGTTGGGCTTGCATCTACCCGACTCCCAACGGTTAACCGTGGCAAAGGCGACGCCCAATTCCTTAGCCATCATTTCCTGACTTAGATATAACTTTTTCCTGACAGTTTTTACCTTTTCTCTAAATTCCATAGTTATTCTCCTGTTGTCGTTTGTGATGCGCACCCACAATGCGCCCAAAATCACTATACCTATTGTAGCACATTCTTTGGCAAATTGCAACACTATTGACTAAAAATAATGTATCAATTTTGCATTACTGTTGCACGCCAAATGCGCCAAATATGATTAGACCCAGCGCAGCGGAGAATAAAATGAGATATATCGGGTGGATTTTTTTGCCTTTGATACGTATTTGCGACAGCGGCACAAACGCCGCCACCAGCACAAGCGATATCCAATTGAACCGATCGGCGCCCTCGGCGATGTGTTTGAAGCTGAAATCGGGCAAAATCACCTTGGCGCCCACGCTGAGCACGGCGGAGAGTATCAGCCCAACCACCACGGGACGTATGCCGCTCAAAGCCGCCTGCACATAGCGATTGGTACGGAACTTGTCGTACAGCAATGTGACGACGATGATTATCACAAGGGATGGCAGCACCACCGCTACGGTAGCCACCAACGAGCCCAGCAAGCCGCCCCACACCCCCAGCGAGGTGGATGCGCCCACAGTGTTGCCCACAAAGGTGGCCAGATTGATGGCAAACGGCCCGGGAGTGGACTCGGCCACGCCGATAAACTCTATCAGTTGCTGCTCGTCCAGCCAACTATGCTTGGCCACGATCTGCGTTACCAAGGGCAGCATGGCGTAGCCGCCGCCGATAGTAAACAGACCTATCTTGAAGTACTCCCAAAACAGTTGAAGAAAGATCATTTGTCCTCCTCCTCGCTGTCTTGCAGCTGTTGCGCCTCACTATCGACAGGCTGCTGCCCGATATCAGGCTGCTGCCCGACGTCCAACTCGGATGAACTAAGCGGAAGATCCTTGTTGCGCCTTTTGCGGAGTGCGTCGGCCGCAACTGCGTACACCACGCCCAAAACGCCGCCTATCAAAATGACGTAGATCACGTTGAAATCGGTAAACAATGCCACGGCAAAGGCCGAAAACATCAACACAAAGGCAAAAACACTGCGTTCCATCTGGCTCAGCATCCTGATGAAGGCGTTTAGCACCAACACGGTGACGCAGGCCTGTATGCCGGTAAACGCCGCCCTGTACCAACTGTTTTGCGCAAAGGCCCGTATAAAAAAGGACAGCGCAGTGATTATCGCAAAGGAGGGCAGCACCACTCCCAATGTGGCAAGCAGCGCACCTGCAACGCCCCTTAGGCGAAAGCCCACGCTTGTGGCGGTGTTGACGGCGATGACGCCGGGGGTAGACTCGGCTATCACAAGCATGTCCAGCATATCCCGAGAGGTTATCCACTTCTTTTTGGACACAAGCTCCTCTTCCAAAATGGAAATCATGGCATAGCCGCCGCCAAAAGTGAACAGCCCCGTTTTGAAAAACGTCCAAAACAGCTGCCACAGCGACACCTTGCAAGTATTGGATTGTTTGTCGAGATTAGTTTGCATTGTTCCTTCAAAAAACGTGCGGCACGTTTTGCAGCACGGCCGTTACCTGCTCGGTATCGAAATCGGGCAGATAGTCCTCTGTGGCGGAGCTTGGCTCCTGAAAAAATCCGTTGTGCAGCCCCACATTGGCAAAGTAGTCGCAGGCGGACTTGTACTCGTGCTTGAACAGCCTCCTGTTAAGCGCCGCAACGGCGTCGTCTTGGCGGGCGACAAAGTACTGCGACATCAGGCTGACGTAGATATCCTTGTCGGTGGCGGAAATCCAATCCAAAATGCGCTTGGTGTCCTCCACAAAAGAGGGCAACACCAAATGGCGCACTATCACGCCGCTGACGATGTAGCCCTCGGCGTCAAAAACGTTGCGGGGTTGTTGGCGCAGCATTTCTCCTATGGCGGCGGTGGCCACGGCAAAATAGTCCGGTGCGTTGGCCAGCAAGGCAGATACGGTGGCGTCGCAAAACTTCAAATCGGGCAGATACACGTCCACAAGCCCGTCCAGACGGCGCAATGCGTCCACCTTTTCATAGGAAGATGTGTTGTACACCACGGGGATGTGCAGCTGCGGTTTGGCCAACGTCAGCGCCTGCGCCACCCTGTCGGAAAAGTGCGTGGGGGTGACCAGATTGATGTTGGCAACGCCCATATCCTGCACAAAAAGCAGCACGTCGGCCAGCCTTTGCACTGTGACGGGTGCACCGTGGGGCAGCACGGAGATATCGTAGTTCTGGCAAAAGCGGCAATGCAGGTTGCACCCCGCAAAAAATATCGTGCCGCTGCCCTTTGCGCCGGAAATGCACGGCTCCTCCCAATCGTGACGGGCAATGCGGGCCACAAGAATGTCGTCCGTGCGGCAAACTCCGCTGCGGAGGCTACGTTGGACATTGCAATTTCGGGGGCAGAGGGTACACTTCATACCACCATATTGTAGCCTATTTGCGCCCTTTTGACAAGCAAAATAAAAGTGCACAAGCCCCGGCAAATATGTCTTGCCGCCGCTGCGTACAATATGGCAGGAGCAAACCATGATCACATCGCTGCTTTGCCTGCTTAGAAGGCTGTTTTTCTTTACGGGATATTTTCAGAACGGAAGCTATCCACAGCCCCTTTCCGCCGAGGAAGAGGCGGTCTGTCTTGCCAAAATGGCGGCGGGCAGCCGTGCCGCACGGGACAAACTTATCACACACAACATGCGATTGGTGGCGCACATAGCCAAAAAATACAGCAAAAACGACCTCGACGACATGATAAGTATCGGCTCTATCGGGCTGATAAAGGGCGTGGAAAGCTACTCTCCCGAGCGGGGCACCACTTTGGCCACCTATCTGGCACGGTGTATCGAAAACGAGATACTGATGACGCTGCGCAGCAACAAACGCTACCAAAACACCGTGTACCTCAGCAGCACGCTGGGCGTGGACAACGACGGCAACGAGTACACCCTGATGGATGTGCTGGCCGTCAAGGAGGACAGCGTCCTGCACCAGGCGGAGATGTCCATTTTGCGCCAAAACCTGCTGGATCTGATACACCGCCACCTGTCCCCGAGGGAGCAGAAAATCATATTGATGCGCTACGGTCTGGAAGAGGGCTCCGCACCCATGACCCAACTGCAAACGGCCAAGGAACTGGGCATAAGCCGCAGCTACATCTCCCGCATCGAAAGCCGCGCCCTCGAAAAACTGAAACAACATCTGGAATAGTCCTTCCCCTACCCAACTTGCCGAGATTGCGGATGACGGAAAATAAAATATGGCTGCGGGCAAAGGGCGTATCACCGCCCCAAACAAATCCGCCAACGGTTGCGGCGGGCGCAAAACGATTGACAAAACGTCCACACGGGGGTACAATTGGTGCAAACCTATCAAAGGAGCACAACACCATGGACTACATCTACGATACGCAACTGCTGCTGGAAGGGGAAAAACTTTCCGACCAAAAAATCATCGACTACATAAACAAAAATATCGAGGGCGATTGCCTGCTTGTGGTGGGCGACGACGAGCTTATCAAGCTGCACTTCCACACCAACACCCCCTGGAAGGTGCTGGAATATTGCGCCACGCTGGGCGAAGTGTACGACGTCGTGATAGAAAATATGCGCCGCCAAGCCGAGGGTTTGCAGGGCTGACCGGCCGCACTGCTATCCCAAACGGGCAAAAATGCCATTTACAAACAAGTCAACCGAGCAAGGTTGACTTGTTTTGTTGTGTATCAAAAAAAAAACGAGCCTCGCATTTTGCGAGACTCGGTTGAAAGCGTTATTTTGTTGTTGGTTGCTGTGTAGCTGCAAAACGGATCACTTTTTGGGGTAGGTTTTGGCGATTTCGTCCAGATAGGCACGGCGTTTGGCGTAATTTTTGAGGGAGTTATCCGTCTCGAACATTTCCAGCGCACGCTTTTGGCTGCGAGTGACGCCCTTGGGCACCTCGACGCTGACCGTGACAAACAAATCGCCCACGGCGCCCTGACGACGCACGCCCTGACCCCTGAAACGCAACGTTTCGCCGTTTTGCGTGCCCTCGGCCAGGTTGTGGATAAACACGCCGTCGGGGGCGGGGATCTCTATCTGGCCGCCGCACACCGCCGTCTTGAAGCTGACAGGCACGGTTACATACAGATTGTAGCCATCTCGGCGGAACAGTGCGCTGGGCTTGACGGAAAACTCCAACAGCAAGTTGCCGTTGCGGCCGTTGCCGTTGCGGGGAGCGTTGCCCTCGCCCGTAAGTTGCAGCACAGAGCCGTTTTCCACACCGGCGGGGATGGTGACGTTGATTACCTTGTTTTTGCTTATCACGCCCTTGCCGCCGCACGATTTGCAAGGTTCGGTGACGATCTTGCCTGTGCCGCCGCACTTATCGCAGGGGCCGACGGTGATCTGCTGCCCAAAAATGGAGTTTTGCACATGGCGCACCTGTCCGCTGCCGCCGCACTTGTCGCAGGTTTTGATGTGGGCGGAATCCTTGGCGCCGCTGCCGTTGCATGCGGGGCACTTCTCCAATCGAGAAAACGTGATGGGCTTGGTGCAACCCAAAACGGACTCCATAAAGGTAAGCTCCACCTGATAGGTGATGTCGCTGCCCACATTGGATTGTGCACTTCGGCGCCGTCTGCCGCCAAAGCCGAATGCGTCGCTGAACATGTCGAAGATGTCGTCGAAGCCCGTGGCGGTAAAGCCGCTGCCTCCGCCAAAGGGGTTGAAGCCCGTCCCGTCCGTATCCATTTCGCCTCGGTCGTACTTGGCACGCTTGTCGGCGTCGCCCACTACCGAATAGGCCTCGTTTATCTCCTTAAACTTTTCCGCAGCGGCATTGTCGCCGGGGTGCAGATCGGGGTGATATTGCTTGGCAAGGCGACGGTAGGCCGATTTGATGTCGTCGGCAGAGGCGGATTTGTCCACGCCCAATATTTTGTAGTAGTCTTTTGTCGGCATTGTTACCTCTTACACCAAAGCAGGAAGCCTTGCCCGGGCAAGACTTCGTGCTTGATGAAACTTTGTGTTTGCGTTGAAATTATTTTTTGTCGTCGTCGTGCACATCGTAGTGTACGTCGGTGCCATCGGGCTGCTGAGCGGTTTGCGAAGCCTGTTGGTACATCTTTTGGAAGATGGGTGCGCAAGCCTGCGCCAGACGGTCTGTTTCCGCCTTCAATTCCTCTGTGGTGGCGCCTTGCTTGTTGAGTACCTCTTTGCTCTTGTCCGCTTCCTGCTGCAAGGTGGCCTTGTCCTCGTCGGACAGCTTGGCATTGGTATCTTTGAGCACCTGCTCCACCGACAGTATCATCTGGTCCAGCCCGTTGTGAGCCTCCACCGCCTCGCGGCGCTTCTTGTCCTCTTCGGCGTACTTTTCGGCGTCCTTGACGGCCTTGTCGATATCCGCCTCGGAGAGGTTGGTGCTGGATGTGATGGTGACGGATTGCTCCTTTTGCGTGCCGAGGTCCTTGGCGGTGACGTGCACAATGCCGTTGGCGTCGATATCGAATTTGACTTCGATCTGCGGGATACCTCTGGGTGCGGGGGCAATGCCCGTCAGGCTGAAACGTCCCAACGTTTTGTTGTCGGCGGCCATTTCTCTTTCGCCCTGCAACACGTGGATATCCACGCTGGTCTGATTGTCTGCCGCAGTGGAGAATATCTGCGATTTGCTGGTGGGTATTGTGGTGTTACGCTCGATGAGGCGAGCCGTCACGCCGCCCAGCACTTCGATGCCCAACGACAACGGGGTAACGTCCAGCAGCAGCACGTCCTTGACCTCGCCGCCCAGCACACCGCCCTGTATGGCAGCGCCGATAGCCACGCACTCGTCGGGGTTGATGCCCTTGTAGGGCTCTTTGCCGCAGTAGTTTTTGACGGCCTCCACAACGGCGGGGATACGGGTGGATCCGCCCACCAAGATGACCCTGTTGAGGTCGTTGTTGGTGACGTTGGCGTCCTCCATAGCCTTGCGCATGGGCTCGATGGTCTTTTTGATTATGCCATCGATCAGGCTCTCGAACTTGGCACGGGTAAGCTCCACTTCCAGATGCTTGGGACCGCTGGCGTCCGCCGTGATAAAGGGCAGAGATACGGTGGTTTTGAGGGTGGAGGACAGCTCGATCTTGGCCTTTTCGGCGGCCTCTTTGAGGCGCTGCAACGCTTGCTTGTCGTTGCTGAGGTCTATGCCGCTGGTCTTTTTGAACTCGGCGATCAGGTAGTCCATCACCAGCTTGTCGATGTCGTCGCCGCCCAAGCGGTTGTTGCCGTTGGTGGCAAGCACTTCAAACACGCCGTCGCCGATTTCCAATATGGACACATCGAACGTGCCGCCGCCCAAGTCATAGATCAATATCTTTTGGTTTTTGTTTTCGCCCTTGTCCAGACCGTAGGCAAGCGCCGCAGCCGTGGGCTCGTTGATGATACGCAGCACTTCGAGGCCGGCAATTTTGCCTGCGTCCTTGGTGGCCTGACGCTGTGCGTCACTGAAATATGCAGGCACGGTGATGACCGCCTGCGTTACCTTTTCGCCAAGGTAGGCCTCTGCGTCGGCTTTGAGCTTGCCGAGTATGATTGCGGAAATTTCCTGCGGAGAAAAGTGCTTGCCGTCGATGTTGACAGTGTAGTTGCTGCCCATTTCTCTCTTGATGGAAAGCACCGTCCTGTCGGCGTTTACCACCGCCTGACGCTTTGCCACTTGTCCCACAAGACGCTCGCCGTCCTTTGTGAAGCCCACAATGGAGGGGGTTGTGCGGTTGCCTTCCGCATTGGCAATGACGACGGGTTCGCCGCCTTCCAGCACGGCCACGCAGCTATTGGTTGTTCCAAGGTCTATTCCGATAATTTTTCCCATAATGTATATCTCCTTTGATTATTTTATATTTTATTTGCCGCTTTGCACGGCGTAAACTGCTGTTTTAGCAGCGTTAGTTGCTATCTTTAACGGCCCAACTGCCGCAGTTTGTGTTTCAGGCGCCCACTACCACTTCGGCATAGCGCAGCACCTTGTCGCCCATCACGTAGCCCTTTTTGTACACTTCCACCACCAGATCTTTGTTTTGCTCGCCTCGGTCCAGCTTGGAGAGGGCGTTCATGCGCAGTGCGTCGAAGGGTTTGCCCAGCACGTCCATTTCTTCCACGCCAAATTGGTGCAATATCTGCAAAAACTGTGCGTAGATCATCTCGAAGGCTTTCAGATTGTCGCCGTCAAGGTGTTGCTTGGCCAGCTCGAAGTTGTCGCACACGCCGATGAGCATTGCAATCACCGACTGCACGCCCTCTGTCTTGGCCTGCTCGGCATTGAAACGCATGCGGCGCTTGTAACTTTCGAAGTCGTTTTTCATGGCGACAAGCTGGTTGAGGTAGGTATCCGACTTGTCCGCCGAGCTTTGCAGCCGCTTGACCGTTTTGTGCAGCTTGTCGTTTTCCTGTTGGAGAGCGGCCGCTTCGGCTATCAGCTTTTCGTTTTCTTCCGTCAGGGCCTTTTCCAACTCCGTAAGAGGGGTTGCGGCGGCCTGTTCCGTCTGCTCCGCCGTCTCGGTGTATTTGTGCTGTTCGGGCGGTTGTTGAGCGGTTTGCTCGTGTTTCTTTTCTTTGCTCATTTATTCTCCTTTGCCCACAAGATCGATGATGATCTCGCTGATTTTGTCCAATACCACCAGCACCTTGCGATAGTTCATGCGCACGGGGCCTATCACGCCGATGCTGCCGCTTATGTTGTCGCCGAGGCTCACTCGGGTGGTTACCACTGCGCATCCCTCGGGGGCGTTTTCGTCCGAGCCGATCTTGACCGTGAGGCTGCCGTCTGCGCCGCCGTCGTTGGTCAGAATCTCGGCAATGCGTTCCTTGTTTTCCATTTGCGCAAGAAATTTGCGTGCGTCCTCTACATTGGCGTATTCGCTGTGGGCAAGGGTGCGGTTTTCGCCGTACATTTCCACATCCATGCCGTTCATCAGGGACACCTTTTTGAGCACGTCGATTATCTTTTTGAACAGTGCGTTGTACTGCGAAAACTCGTCGTTGACCAGCGCAAAAGGATAGTCGAAGTTGATAAACTCGCTTACGTGCTTGCCGCAGAATATCTTGTTTAGCCAGCGCTGCGCCTGCGCAATCATGTGTTCGTCAAAGTCGTCGGGCAGATCCACCATGCCATCTTTCAGCACTCGGCTGTCGGTGACGATGACCACCAACAGCTTGCCGTTGGATAGGTCCAGCAGCTTTATCGCCGTGATGGTGTCGGACATATCCTCCTTCACCACCACCGAAGTGTAGTTCGTCAGCTCCGCAATGATGTGCGTCACCGCCGTCATCACTTCTTCCAGACTGCCCACCTTGCGGCTGAGATACCTCTCGATAACCTCCGCCTCGGCCGAAGTGATGTTGCTTTCGCACATCAGCTCGTTTACGTAGAACCGAAAGGCCTTTTCGGACGGAATGCGCCCCGCCGACACGTGCGGCTGGATGAGATAGCCCATGCTCTCCAATGCGGATAGCTCGTTGCGAATGGTTGCCGACGAACAATCGGGCAGATACTCCTGCTGGATATCCTTGCTGGCAACAGGAGAAGGCGACTCGATGTAACTGTCCACCACTGCGCACAGTATTTTTTTCTTTCTGTCGCTAAGCATTTGCGCACCCTCCTGTCAACGATTTATTTTGAGTGTTAGCACTCCACACGCCCGACTGCTAATTTCTGCTACCAATATACTACTATATTTGCCGCTTGTCAAGGATATTATGCAATTTTGACAAAAAATTTTTCCTCCGCCCCGCCAATCTCGCCCGCTGCACAACGACGAACCCGCTTGCCGCACCTTTGCGGATAAAAAGAGGACAACCGCAATTGCAGTTGCCCCAATTTTAATAGAAACATATAAACAGAGTTACCAAAGCACCGGCGCAGTGTGATCGTCATTCCAATGCCAACCGCCCTCTGTTTCTTCAGTGCTGTAGTAGTAGACTGTAATCATATATTTTGAAAAAATAGTTTTCAAATCTTCCTCAGGATCCGGCGATAAATTTGCACCTTGTTGAATTAAATATTGACGTATTGTATCCAAATGTGCTTCTAACTGGGCTTCCGTCCCCTCCCAATATAAAGAAGTCCTATAAACGGTGTCAGGAAAACAAGGCGCAAGATTTGACGGCACTACTACTCCGTTGAAATCCCCCTTAATATTGATTGCAATTATCGGCTCACCACAAAACTCGGTTACTTGCGGAATCCAAATTTCATCCATCTCCGGAGTACTCAATATCCAGCCTTCTTTTCCGTTCAGAGTAGCATGTTCATAAATGTAGGGATCGCCTGATTTGCGACCACAGACATCGCAAGTTTCTCCATCGGAGTGAGAATAAAACGCTCTCGCTCCACACACACATGCAAAGTAGTGTTCACCGGGATCGCTATTCGTCAGAAACACATAGTTGTGTTCGTGCAAAGGCAATTGAGGGATCGTAATAACAGTTGCACCTATATCCGTCACGGAAAGTGTTTTGTCTTCGGCGGTCAAAAGCAAAGAAACAATATTTCCGTCATCAAATACCACTTTGACTTCGGACTCCAAATCCCAGTAGGGATAGGTATCATTAAAATTGATTGCGATACCTGAAGCAATATAGCTGCCGTCTGGTTGCAAAGTGAATTGAGAAAACATATCCGCAAGTGGTTGCAACATGGAAAGAAATTTTTGAGCCATCTTGATGTTGCGCGATATATAGTTGTCGTATTGAAAATATCTTTTGCCGTCTATTGTTATATCTCTGTATCCCTTGCCATTTTGGGTATAACCCAGCAAAGTCTGTTTTTCTCCGTCACCTTCCCACGCCTCTGTGTACACAGCGTTGTGTTGCCACATCGTGCGCACATGGTCAAAACCATTGCCATAACTATCGATGCACTCGTAGGTTTGGCTGTAAATGCCGTCAAACTTAAATGCGGCGCGCCATTGTTCCTCGGTGACCTCGTTTGAAACTTCTTTTTGTGCGTAGTTGCACACAGTGCATTTGCCGTCGGCAAAAGTATGAGCGATTCGCTCGTCCACGACACCCTCGTGACAGGTTGCGGCATGCCAATGGTAAACGTTGTCCGACGACCAAGTTTCGGCAAAAGTATGATCTACTTCAAACGGTACGTCCAATTTCGTGGTGCCGATATCGGTAACTTCGCAAGACATTTCTTCGTCTTTGATTGAAATGTAAGACAATTGCTTGTTTTCAAATCCAACTACAATCTGAGTTCCGTCTTTTTCACTGCGGTATGTTCCCGTCTTGGAATCGTATTGCATATCTTTGTACTGAGTGCCCAAGTCAAATTGTTCAACAAGATCTTTATCTGCCGACAAGTAGTCCTCATATCTCATATCGGATGTTTCCCCATTTTGATTGTTCAGACCTGAACTCACCCATTGCTTGGATTGAGGGTCATACATGTACATTTCTACACCGCCCTCACGTTTAACGATGTAGCCACTGTACGTTTCTCCATGCTGTACTTCTTCCGCAAAACCTATGTTTTCCGTAAACTTATGTGTGGCTCCGTCTTCCCCGAAAAAGAAAGTCATCGTATAGTTGGTACTTTCTTCAACAAAAGTTTCAAGCGCGGCGGTCCACTCTGATTCTGTCACGGTGTAATCAACAGGCACCTTTACCGTTACCGCACAGGTGGCGGTTTTGTCGCCTGCTTTGGCGGTTATCGTGGCCGTGCCTGCGGCTACTGCCGTCACTTTGCCATTGGATACCGTGGCAACAGCGGCGTTGGACGTGCTCCAAGTTACCGTTTTGTCGGTGGCATTGGACGGCTCCACTGTGGCTGTCAACGTCTCGCTTGCGCCCTCGTCCAGAGTGAGTGCGTTCTTGTTCAGCTTGACGGCGGTCACGGCTACGTCCCCGCCCGATGGGTCGTTGTTGCCCAAGCAGGCCGTCAGTGCGGTCAGACACATTGCCGCTACCAAAATCACGGCAAAAAAGCGATAAAATTTCCTCATAAAAATTTCCCTCCTGTTTCAGAATATTTTAATTATAATTCCGTTACGGAATTATGTCAATGATTTTTGGTGATATAATTCTGTAAAAGAATAAAAAACTATGAAAATTCGCAAACAAAACTACGGCAGTTGCAATCTGATCGGCAAAAACGTCGAGCGGCTGCGCAAACAACAAAAACTGAAACAAAAGGACTTTATCGCCCAACTGCAAACGGAGGGGCTGGACATCAACCCGACAAGCTACTCCAAGCTGGAAGGGCAAATTCGCATTGCCACCGACAAGGAAGTGTACACCATTGCCAAGGTGCTGGACGTGCCCATCGAAAAATTGTTTGATTGAATATCCCTCGCCACCTCTCACAAGCAAGCCCTGCGCTTGCTTTTTTTGATAAAAAAATACCCACTGTGCGGCAAAAACACAATATGGGGTGGCAAAATGTGCGTATCAACGGATTTAGCAAGATTTTTGCGGATGAGTTTTGCTTCAATTTCGACTTTGTGCAAGCTGTTATGTCAATCGGGGCTGTTCTGTTGCGGAGCGCATTTGTAACGTTTCGGCCTTGGCCGATCCATGTTCGACAAGGTGCGGCGGGCGCAAAAGTGCCATTGGGGCGGGTGCAAACAGTTGACCCAAAAGCAAAAGTGCATTATACTGTCGGTATGCAAAAGAGTTTCGAAGAGCTGACGATAGAGCAATACAACAATTTGCTATCCGACGGCGCACCCACCCCCGGCGGCGGCAGCGCACTGTGTCAGGTGGCGGCAATGGCGTGCTCGCTGTTGGAAATGGCCGTTGCCATCACCCTAAAACGGGCGGACGCCGAGCAAAACAGGGCCTATCTGGGCAGCCAAAAAGAGGCAATCGGGCGCATACGCAGGGCGCTGTACAAGCTGTCCAACGAGGACGCAGCCGCTTTTGGCCGCATTGCCGAGGGGCAAAAACTGCCAAAGGACACACCCGAGCAGCAAAAACTGCGCACACAACAGCTGCAAAAGGCTTATCACAAGGCGGCGTTGGTGCCGCTGGACGTGATGGGGCTGTGCAAAGAGACGGCCCGCATTGCCACGGTGAGGGTGCAACCGCTGCTAAGCAAATATGTGTTGGAGGACTGCACCATCGCATTGCAACTGCTGCGCACTGTCGCACAGGGATGTGCGCTGAACGTGCAGGCCAACACCGGGCTGATAGACGACCCTCAATTGGCCGATACCCTCCAACGCCGCTGCGCCGAGCTGGCCGATTTCGACCGATTTTAGCCACGGCGCAATTGAAAACAATCTGCAACAAAAAAAAACGTCCTTTTGCCCATCTTTGGGCATTGAGGACGTTTTTATATAATATTGATGTTGCTTCGCCGTTTGAAGTCGGGCGGTGAGCCATATCGGGGCGGCTACTCGTCCACGTCGGCAAAGCAGCTGCCGCCGATAAACTCTCGCAGCAGAGAGTTGCAGGGCACCCACTTGTCGTCCATATCCTTGAAGTATTTGAGGAACTTGATGAGGCGGTTGGCGGTTATGTAGTGGGGGCTATCGGGTTTGACCTCTTGCAAGGCGGGCAGGGCGTACTTTTTGAGCACGCACAGCTCGTAGGTGAGGGCAGAATTGTACACATAGTTGCAACCCTCCTGATAGGGATATATCCACTTGAACTCTCCCCTGCGCACCGACGGCCACATATCCAGCGTGCGTTCGGCGCTGGCGCCCCGATATTTTTTGTCCCGCACAATGCGGCGCAGCAGGCGGATATCCGTGTAGCTGATGGGGTTGTGGTAGTCGATGTTGAGCTGAAATTGCGGCGCAATGTAGATCTTGAACTTTTGGTGCTTGGGTATCAGGTAGCTCAGGCTGTCGTTGAGGGCGTGGATACCCTCGATGATGATGGGGGTATCGGGGCCGATTTTGGTAACAAAGCCGTGCTCGGCACGTCCCTGCTCAAATTGATAGTTGGGCAGCTCGGCCTCCTCGCCGTTGATGAGGGCAAGCATGTTTTGGTTGAACAGCTCCACGTCCAGGGCGTCGATATGCTCAAAATCCTTTGCGCCAAATTCGTCCAGCGGGATCTGGTCCCTATCCTTGTAGTACATATCCAGCGAAATGCGCAGCGGAGTGATACCCCGAGACATCAGCTCGATACGCAGACGGTTGCTGAAAGTGGTTTTGCCGCTGCTGCTGGGGCCGGCAATGCAGATGAGGCGGATATTTTCGATGTCCTCCACAATGCGGTCGCCCAGCTGGTGCAACATGTCGTTGTGCAGGGTCTCGTTCATGTTGATAAAGTCCACATAGGTGGATTCGTTGACGTGGTCGTTCATCTTGGAGATGATCTCCGCATTGCATATCTTGGCCCACTTGTGCGCATTTTTCAGCACCTTGCTGAATGTAGGCTCGTCCTTGAATTGCGGTATAACGCCGCCCGCCTCGTAGCGAGGATATTGCACCACCATGTGCCCGTCGTAGGCAAACAGCTTGTAGCTGCGCAAATAGCCCGTGGATGGCACCATATAGCCGTACATATAGTTGAGATAGTCGCCACAGCGGTAAAAATGACAGGTCTTTTCGGGACGGTACTGCAAAGCGTCGGCCTTGTCTTGCTGATTTTGCGCCACAAAGTAGTCGTAGGCATCGTCCTTGCTCATCACGGTACGCTCAAAGGGGATATCCTGCGCCACCAGACGGTCCATCTCCTGCACGACGTTGTTTATCAGTTGGCGGTCCATAGTTATCTTGGGGGACACCAATGTCACCAACAGCGCACGGGATACGGCATAGCTGATTTTTATCTGATAATCGGGGTACAGATTGTGGAAGGCCATCGCCAACAGATAGCGCAACGACGTTTCGTACACTTTTACGCCGTCCGACGTGGTAAGATCCAGCGGCTGCACCACGCTGTCGAAGCTCAGCTCGTAGGTAAGCTCTCTCAGACGGTTGTTGACCTTGGCCGCCATGTAGTGCTTGGCGGGGTCGTCCAACAGCGCCGTGATGGGCATTCTGTCGGAGAGGGATGTCGTTTTGTTGTCGATTGTCACCTTGAACATAGTTTGCACTCCTTGTTTGTCTGCAAATGATTGGGGTTATATTATACATTAAACTTTGCAAAAAAACAATACCCAAAATTTGCGTCTGACGGCAAAAACCCTCCTTTGGCGCCCATTTTGGGTAAAATAATTTACAAAATCACGCCGTTTTGCTGCAACAATATACGTGCGCTCTCCACACTGTCGGCGCCCGTTTTGTTTTTGATGGGGGCAAACTCGTGTTCTCGCACCACCTCGAAGGGCAGGCAGGTCTCCATCAGGCGGATCATATCCAGAATCAGCGTCTCAAACTTGTAGGCATTTTCGCTTGTAGGCACAACAAGCTGTCCGTTACGGATATGCGGCACCTTTTTCTTGACCACATGCACGGGTATGCGTTTGTCCGTTGTGAAACGCAGCTTGTCCAGATTGAACAGATAGTTGAGTATCACCCCGTAGGGATAGGCCGGATTGCCCTCTGCGTCCCTTTGATTGGCCATCTCGTCCGTCATCTCGTAGTACTCTATCACAGAGGAAATGCCGTCCTCCAAGCACAGCACGCCTACCTTTTCATACGGATCGCACTTGCGCACCACCTTGGCGCCACAGTTGCAACCGCTAAGCAGGGTTGCGCCCACAAACACAGGGTCGGCAATGCGCTGCAAAACGTTGTCCACAGCAAACACGTTTAGCCACTGCACCGACGGAAATTGCCGCAAAATATCCGTGCGGGCCAACGACGAATACCATCCGCCGTTGCCGTTGGGAGAAAATGCCAACGTGGCCTCGTCTGAGAGCAACAGCTTGCCATCAAAGTCCACCGCAGGCGCCATATCCTGCACAAAAAAGCGAACGTACTCTTGCGGATAGCCGAAAAAGTTGTGCTGCTGCCAAAATTGCTGCGTGGCGGTATTGTTGAGGTCACTGGTCATCACAAACAGCGGCACAACGCAGTGGCAATGATCGCATACCTGCTGCAAATTGGATACAAGCTGCTCAAAGATGTACAGCGGATGTGTGACGCCAATATTGTAGGCGCCCTTGGGTGCGTCGGAGCCGAGACGGGTGCCCTGTCCGCCCGCAAGCAGCACTGCGCCCACTTTGCCCTCTTTCAAGGCTTGCTCGCCCGCCGCACGAAAGGCCGCAGCGTTGCGATGTATCTGTTGCAGGTTCAAACCCTCAATGGGACGTATGCGCCCCTTGCCGCTGAGATCCTCGGGATGTTGCCACAGCTCTACCATGTCCCAATCTATCTGCTCTATTTGATTGGTAAAGCTGACAAGTTGCTCTCCGTGCAAACTGTCTAATAGCGGAAGCAGGTGCTGTTGGTTGTGCTGTATGAGAATTTGTTTTGTAGTCACGAGCGATACCCCTTTGGATTTTTTTGCTGCCAATTCCACAGCGATGCGCACATGTCGTCTATGCCGAGTTGAGCCTCCCAACCCAGCTCTCGCTTGGCTTTGTCACTGCTGGCGTAGCAAGTGGCAATATCCCCCGCACGGCGAGGAAGTATTTTGTACGGCAGCTTGTGGCCGCACGCCTTTTCGAAGGCGCATATTACATCCAGCACACTGTATCCCTTGCCTGTGCCCAAATTGTAGATATACACGCCTGCGCTTGTCAGCTTGTCTATTGCCGCAAGGTGCCCTTTGGCCAGGTCCACAACGTGAATGTAGTCCCGCACGCCTGTGCCGTCCGGTGTGTCGTAGTCGTTGCCGAACACGCCTATTTCCGGCAGGTCGCCTATCGCCACTTTGGCAATAACGGGGGCAAGATTGTTGGGTATGCCCGACGGGTCCTCGCCTATGAGGCCGCTTGGGTGGGCGCCAACGGGGTTGAAATATCTGAGCAGCGCCACCGTCCAACCGTTATCCGAATTGTAGACGTCCTGCAATATGCGCTCCTGAAAGTACTTGCTTGTGCCATATGGGTTGGTGGTGCCGCCCACGGCGCAAAGTTCGTCTATGGGCAGACGCTCGGGGTTGCCGTACACCGTTGCCGACGAACTGAACACAATGCGCTTGCAGTTGTGCGACTTCATCACTTGCAGCAGTTTCAATGTGCCGCCGATGTTGTTGTCGTAGTACTCCAACGGCTTGGCGACGGACTCTCCCACCGCTTTGAGCCCGGCAAAGTGAATGACCCAATCTATATGATGCTCGTCAAATATCCTGTGGAGCAGCGCGGTATCCCGCACATCCCCCTCGTAGCAGGGCACGGCTTTGCCCGTTATTTGTTCTATACGTTTGAGACATACGGGGCCGGAATTGCAAAAGTTGTCCACCACCACAACATCGTGATGGGCGTTGAGCAGCTCCACCACCGTGTGCGAACCGATATATCCCGCACCGCCCGTTACCAAAACTTTCATAACTTCTCCTTTGCGCCGCAAATTGGTGGCGCTATCAACAATATATTAGCACATTATCCGCCGATAGTACATACATTTATCGGTTATTTTACCCCTCACACCTCGCCGCACCTCGTCGGTGGGGCCACCTCGCCGGTGAGGCAAGTAGGAAAAACAAACCACCCTGATTGGGTGAGTAAAGAAAAATAAGCACCTCACAGGGGCCGAGCAGGGAGTGAAGCGCTCTTGTGGAACAACGGCAGGTTTTTATAGTTAAAAATAAAGGTTCTGTGGTAAATATTTCAGTACGGGAGCAATCAAACACAATATTGCGTTTGGGCAAAAAAACGACCCGCAAATCACGGGCCGTATCTGTTGAGTTGATTGCACAAAACAGATGTGCATTGAGCTCTCCGCCGCTGCAAAGAGGCAAGCGTCAGCACTTTTCGGGCTGAGGATAGGTTTCGCCGTGGGTATCCACCCGTATCGAGGCAATGCGTTGGTCGGTATAGGGGCGATCCCGGCGGTCGGTGTACTCGTCGGCGATGGCGTCCACCGTGTCCATGCCCTGCGTCACCTTGCCAAATGCGGCATAGGCGCCGTCCAGATGGGGTGCGTCGGCGTGCATGATGAAAAATTGGCTGCCTGCGCTGTCGGGTCGCATCGACCTCGCCATAGAAATGACGCCTCTGGTGTGGCGCAGATCGTTGCCGTAGTAGCCGTTTTGGCGAAATTCTCCCCGTATGCAGTAGCCGGGGCCGCCCGTGCCCGTGCCGTTGGGGCAGCCGCCCTGTATCATAAAGTTGCGTATCACACGGTGAAATATCAGCCCGTCGTAAAATCCGCTGTTGGCCAGATATACAAAGTTGTTGACGGTGTTGGGCGCAAACTGCGGGTACAGTTCCAGCATGATGGTTTTGCCGTCGGACATGGTGATTGTTGCGGTGGGATTGGGTGTGTTCATGGCAGTTCTCCTTGTGTGTTGGTTTGGTCAGTGCGGCTCTTTGCGGTCTATCCAGCGGGCGCCGTCGGGCTGTATCAGCAAGATGTCTATCGGGCCGCCCACGTTGCACTCCTTCTGCTTGAAGCGCAACGTCTGCGTGGTGACAAAATAGCTGTATCGGCAGTAATCTATCTTGTCCTGCGTGGTGAGGTAGGTCCAGGCCACGTCGTCCCACAGCGAGGTGATGATGGAAGAATATCCATGCACCTTGATGCCGTTGCTGATTCTGGAGGTCACCTCGTCGATGCCGGCGGAGGAGCCTTGGGTGTTTACGCTGTACACCCGCTGCTTAAAATCGCCGTTGTAGTGCTGAAACCCCGCTATCTCAAAGGACGAATCCATCGATTTGTGCTTGGTCTGCATGTATTCCAACAACAGCTTGGGCACGGACACCACCGAAGTGTCGGCGTGCACGTTTTTGCGGATAAAGGAATTGAGGATAGTTTCCATCGATTCTTTGCCGTCAAAGGCGTCTCCGCACCAGGCTATGCCGCAGTTGTTGGGGCACACAAACACTTTGTAGGTGGTATCGGCATTGTAGACGCCCTGCACCTTTTCCACCACAGTTGTGCCGTCCTTTTGCTTGGTGGTTTTGGGCGCAAGATGGGTGAGTGTGCGGCTGTCGCCCGCCATAACTATGGCACCGTTGCCGAATATTGTCATGATGAGACTCATTACAGCTACCTCGCAGGGGAGATTTTTCTCATATATTATAGCATAGTCCGCTCAGCTTTGCAACACATTTCGGTTGACTTGACAAAAGGTGTTGCGCTATAATAAGTTTATCATATAAAAGGGCGGGCGGCAAGCTGCTGCGCACAAAAACGCACAATCAAGCCCGCAACAAGGAGAAAAAATGCTTACACAACAACAAATGGAAAACTTTGCCGAGCTGGCCGTGAGAGTGGGCGCCAATCTGCAAGAGGGGCAGGAAGTGGTCATTCGCTGCGACGTGCAATGTGCGGATTTTGCCCATCTGATTGCGCAAAAGGCCTATCAATTTGGCGCAAAGCTGGTGCATATGCAGTGGCGGGACGAGGTGCTTGGGCGCATAAATATGATAGGCGCCAGCAAGGAGACGCTGAGCACCGTGCCGGAGTATCAGGCGGCCTTCAACAAATATTGCATCGAGCACAAGGTGTGCCTGGTGTCCATCTCTGCGGGAAACCCCAACATAATGAAGGGCTGCGACCCCGACAAAATGCAGGCGTCCAATCTGGCCAATATGCAAGCCAACAAGGATTTCAGGGCCGCCACAATGAGCAACTATCTGCGGTGGACGATCGTGTCGATACCCACATTGGCCTGGGCACAGCAGGTTTTTCCCAAAGAGCAGCCCCAAGCGGCCGTGGACAAGATGTGGGACGCCATAGGGCACATCATGCGGCTGGATACCCCCAACCCCACCGAGGCCTGGCGCAAGCACATCGACACGCTGCACCGCAGGGCACGCTTTTTGAACGAGCACAACTTTGAGTACATCCACCTGAAAAACGCCCACGGCACCGATTTGACAGTGGGTCTGGCCACCGATCACGTTTGGCTGGCTGCCGAAGAAATGGGCCAGGACGGCATACCCTTTACCGCCAATATGCCCACCGAGGAGATTTTTACCGCACCGCACAATCGCAAGATAAACGGCACCGTGGTAAACGCTTTGCCTCTGGTAAACAACGGCAACGTGATAGACGACTTCAAGATAACCTTTTGCAACGGCCGTGTGACGGACTACACCGCCAAGGTGGGCTACGAGGCGCTGAAAAATATCCTCACCACCGACGACGGCGTGCTTAGCCTGGGCGAAATTGCCCTCATCGGCAAACACTCTCCCATTGCGGAAAGCGAAATTTTGTTTTTTAACACGCTGTTTGACGAAAACGCCAGCTGTCACCTTGCGTTTGGCGCCAGCTATCCCACCACCGTCAAGGGCGGCAACGACATGTCCGAAAAGCAGCTGGCCCAACACGGCATGAACCAAAGCCTGCAACACGTGGACTTTATGGTGGGCACCAAGGATATCGACATAGACGGCATCGGCTACGACGGAAGCGTTGTGCCCCTGTTCCGCAATGGCGAATGGGTGATCTGACCCGAACGCCCGACGACGAAAGACGACAAAACGGCGCAAAAGCCGTATCTAATCAAAACAATGACCGCTGACAGAGCATTGCTCAACGTCAGCGGTTTTCTGTAAACAAGAAGCCCTCTATCTGCTGGAACACTGCCGCAGATAGAGGGATCAGCTAACTCAATTATATGTTGGAAAAAATGACCTACACCCCAACATTTGACATAGAACCTTATTTTGAGTTGGGAGATTATCCTTTGTGGGACGATTATCCCGTGGGGGTTCGATTATTCCAGACCGTCCAACAGCTTGCGGATTTCTTCGATGTAGTCGTCGTCTCCTTCCTTGCTGTTGCGGCGGATCTCCTCTATCTTGCGCACAAGGTCGCCGTCGGATGTGGGCACTGTGGGACGTGCGGCAGGCGCAGCTTCCTCGACAGGCTCGGGTTGAGGCTCAGGCTCGGCAACAGGCTCGGGTTGCGGCTGGGGTTGCGGTTGAGCCGCCTCGCTCTCCTGACGCATAGCTGCGATACGCTCCAACAGCTGCTTGGCTTCGTCCACGATGCTGGCCGAGTCCTCCGTCCGGGGTGCGTCCTCGGAGGGCTGCTCCACTACGGGCTCGGGTTCGGGCTGCGGCTCGGGCTGCGGCTTGACGGCGATGGCCTCTCTCAACGAGGCAATCTCCCTCAGCAGTTCGTCCGTGCGGTCCACGGGTGCGGCCGTCTCGGTGACGGTGGCGGCAGGTTTGGCCACGCTGCGACGAGCGGGAGCCGCCTTGGGAGGTTTAAGCTCCAAAACGATACCCAGGTCCACCACTTCATCCACAAAGGCTACGCTGGCGTCGTCGGCGTTGTCCAAAGCGATGATCTTGATGCCTCTGGCATGCAGGTAGCTGTACAGATACACCAGATCGGTGGGTTGCGCCACAATGCACACTGCGTCGATGGCAGGCGCATGATTCACTGCGTCCACAACGTCCACAAAAATCCTCGGGTCAAAGTCCTTTCTTCCACGGCGTTTTACCCGCATGGGGCGCTCAATTTTGTAGCCGCGGGTCTCGGCGTCGGCAAAGATCTGCTTGTGTTTGCGCTCTCCTGCGCCGTAAATTTTGCCCAGCAAAATGGTACCCATGCCGTTGAGCTGTTCCATCACGTTTGTGTAGTTGTCGTTTTTGAGCCCGACGTTATCTACGTCGATAAAAAATGCAATATTTCTGTTTCGAAGCATTGTGCACCTCCGTTGTTATCTTTTATTTTACAGCATTTTGCACGGTTTGTCCATAGTTTCGTTGAAAATAAAAAAGATATTGTTGGCAAAGCCCTGCGTCCTGCCCAAACAAATTGCAGAAAAAGGTCGATATGTCGCTGTCTCGGTGGCCCTGCTCGAAATAGGCATGGTACACCTTTTTTAGCCAGGTGTCCACGGGAAACACATCGCCCCTGCCCATGCCGAACAGCAAAATGCAATCTGCCACCTTGGGCCCCACGCCCAAAAAGGTAAGCAGCTCCTTGCGGGCGGAGGGGGTGTCCATCGCCAGCAGTGCGTCCAGGTCGTAGTCCAGCAGACGTTTGGCCGTCGCCGACAGATATGCGTCCCTGTATCCTGCGCCCAGCTCCGCAAACAGCTGCACGGGCGCTTGGGCAAGAGCCTCCACCGACGGAAACGCCTTGCCAAAGGGGGTGTCGGCGCCCAAACGGTCGCACAGCCGCTCGATGATGAGCTGTATGCGCTTGATGTTGTTGTTGGCGGAAATGATAAAGCTGAAAATCATCTCTACCGTGTCCTGATTGAGTATGCGTATGCCCTTGCCCACGCTTGCCGCCTGCGCCAATATCGGGCTGAGGGCGGAGATGCGCCGCACCTTGTCGCCGTAGTCGGCGTCGAGGTCGAAAAACCGCCAAAAGTAGTCGCCGTCGAGGGTGTAGACATCTACCGTGTCCTGCTGCTGACACGCACGTGCGTACTTGTCCTGCGAAAAAACAGCATAGCTGCCGTCGGGCAGACGCTTGTAGCGGAAGATTTGTCCGCACTCCAATGTGTTGCGCAGAGAAAAATATTGCGAGCTGTAACTAAATGCCAAAGGAAGCATATTTTGGGTTATCCTCAGTGAAAATTGTGATATAGTTTGGCCGGAATGCTTTTAACTAAACTCCTGCAATCACGGACCTGCGCCGAGATTTCAACTTGCCCCACCGACGAGGTGCGACTTGCGTTTGGCCGGTAATACAAAAACGAGGCTGCGCCAAGGCAACCTCGTTGGTTGATTTGATTAGTCCGCAACGGGATAGACGGAAACCTGCCTTCTTGTCTTGGTCTGCTCAAACTTGACCACGCCATCGATAAGGGCAAACAAGGTGTCGTCCTTGCCAATGCCTACGTTATTGCCGGGGTGGAAATGTGTGCCGCGTTGACGAACAAGAATGTTTCCGGCGGTGGCAAACTGACCGTCCGCACGCTTGGCGCCGAGGCGTTTGCTTTCGCTGTCACGACCGTTTTTGGTGCTGCCCATACCTTTTTTGTGGGCAAACAACTGCAACTTTATGAACATCATTTATTTTACCTCCAAATTGATAAAGTCGGAATACTCTGTGTAGAAATCCTGCAAGCCGCACAGCATGGTGTTAAGTATCACGTCGGCGTCGTGCCGCTCTTGTGCGGAGAGGTGTTGTGGCAGAGTAAACTTCAAGGACCCTTGCTGCTCGTCTACGTGATAGCGGACGTTGATCTGCGCCACCTGCAACAAGCCCAGCAGCGCCGACTGTATCAGGGTGGATACGCCTGCGCACACAATGTCCTCGCCGCTTTGCGCATAGCCCGTGTGGCCTGTGGCCGTCACTTCGACAATGCTGTTATCCTTGCGTGTGATAGTTATATCCGTCATCAGCCCAAAGTTATGCTGTTGACTTTCAGCTTGGTGTAGGGCTGTCTGTGACCTTGACGGTGACGAATGTTCTTTTTGGCTTTGTAGGTGAAAATGTTGATTTTTCTGCCCTTGCCATGCTCTACCACCGTTGCCAAAACCTTGGCATTGGCAGCGTCCTTGCCGGTGACCAACTTGTCGCCGTCCGTTGCCAAAACCACTTCGAGCTCCACTGCGGAATTGACCTCGGCATTGAGAAGCTCCGTTTCGAACACGTCGCCTTCCTGCACCTTGTACTGCTTTCCGCCGGTTTTTACGATTGCGTACATCTGACTTTTTACCTCCTGACAAGACTCGCTAATAGGGTGGCATTTGAGGCCGATTCCCTTTGGAGTTTGCTTCGGCGCCAGCCGAAACAAGACTCGCTAATGGGATGGCACGGCTGCGCAAAACAGCCAAAATGCGCTTGACAAAATAAACCCTTTTTATGCGGCTGCAATTATATTACAATAAAAGCGGCGATTTGTCAAACAAAAACGCCGCATTTTTTGCAGTTATGTGATAATTGTTGATACGGCAGCAATACAACGCAAAACCAACTGTTTTCAACCGGTCGGTGCAATATTGTCGCAGAAAAGCTATCAAGGCTCGCACTCGCACTCGGCAAAGTCTGCCGCCCTGATGTTGGCAAACACCTTGTCGCAGCACAGCGCCATCTGCTGCGGCGAGACGTTTTTGCCGTTGGACAGCCAATGGGACACGGCGTTGATGATGCCGCCTGTCCACACAAGCCTGCGGTAGATTTGCTCCTGCGAGGTCGCCTTGTAGCGCATCACCATGCTGTTGACAAGTTGCAGATATTTGTCGCTGTATCCGCTGGCAAAGATGGGCTCCAACACGTCGGATTTGTCCGACACGAAGCGGAAAACGTCCTCGTACCACTTGACGGAGACGGGCTGACGGAAGGGGCTGCCCACCTGCGCCATCATTTCCTTGTGCAGATCCACCACTATGCGGCGGAAGATGTCGTCCTTGGTTTGAAAATTGCCGTAAAAGGCCATGCGGGATACCCCTGCCTTGCGGCAAAGCTCCGTTACCGTTATGCTGTCGTAGGGCTTTTGACCGATAAGTTTGATGAGCGCCCCCTGCAAACTTTCCACCACCAGCTTGTTTACTTCTTCGCTGTGGCGGCGCAGGCCGGACACTCTGTCATTTTGGGTATTTTTGGTTTGTGACATGATGCGCTCCCGCAGGGATAGCCCCACTATTACATCTGTAATTGCCGTTAGTATAGCACAATACGCCAGTTCTGTCAATGCCAAAGGGACAAATTGTGCCCTTGGCACTGTTTTGGCGCAGGCACTTCATCAAGGTTGACAAACGGCCGCATTTGCGCTACATTGTAACAGAGGTGCAAACTATGCTTTGGTTATATATTGTGTTGTCGGCAGCGGCCTTGGTGGCCATTGCGCTGTCGGCGGTGACTGTGGGCTGCTACATCAAGGTGTTTTACCAGCGGCATCACAAAACGGAGAACCATTTTCGTCTGCCCGACAGCCCTCACTTTGAGCGGGGCAAGGACAAAATGTACGCCCTGATAACGGAAATGGCCGCTGTGCCCTTCGAGCGGGTGTACACCGTTGCCAACGACGGCGTGCGGCTGTCGGCAAGGTACTATCACATTGCCGACGGCGCTCCGTTGCAGATACAGGTGCCGGGCTACCGAGGGACATCGGTGAGGGACTTTTGCGGGGGCAACAAGCTGGCCCGAAAGTGCGGCTTCAACACGCTGCTGGTGGACCTGCGGGCGCATGGCGAAAGCGGCGGCCACACCATCACCTTTGGCGTGAGAGAGTGCCAAGACGTGCTGTGCTGGATACGCTTTGCGCAAGAAAAATGGGGAGACATCGACATATGGCTGGTGGGCGTATCTATGGGCGCATCCACCGTGCTGATGGCCTCGGACAAGCTGCAACAATTTGGCAGCAGCGTCAGGGGCATTGTGGCCGATTGTCCCTACGCCAGGGGAGAGGACATCATTGCCGATAGTTGCCGCAAAATGGGCTTGCCGCCCAAAATCATGATGCCCTTTATCCGTGCGGGGGCAAGGCTGTTTGGACGCTTTCGGTTGAGGGACGCCGACGTGATAAAAGCCGTATCCCACACCCAAACGCCCATTTTGCTGCTGCACGGAGAGCAGGACGACATTGTGCCCTGCGAGATGAGCAAAGTTATCTTTGACCACTGCGGCGGCTACAAGGAGAGGTTGGTCTTTCCCGAGGCGGGGCACGGCCTCAGCTATCTGACGGACAATCAACGCTACGAAGCTGCGATAAAAGATTTTGTGGAGCGGACGTCCTCGCACTGAAACTGCCCCGACGGGTGCACACTCTGCGCAAAACGCCCGTTTGCAGGCATAAACGGCGCACAACTGCCCATACTATCCCCAACACAGGAGGTAGCTATGGCAAAAAGCAAGCAAAACAATCACGAATACTACGCAAACTACGAGACCTGCCGCAACCGTCTCTTTGACGAATTTGACCCCGATTGGTTGCAGATAGAGGACGCTCACCTAAGCTGGGAGGAGGCCTTTGAAGATGACGACGACTAACGGCAAGACGACGGCAGAACAACCTTCCGTCACCGAAAACACCTGCGACGTGGAGCAGACCCGTCAGGCCATGAGCGACCTGTACAAAAACGTCACCATGGCGCAAAGCTGTATCAAAACGCTGTTGCCCTTTGTGGAGAAGCAGGAAATGACCAAAACGCTGCACAAACAGGTGGAGCAATACGACCACTATGTAGAGCAGCTGGACGAACTGTGCCAACGCCTGTCCTTTGACCCCACCCCTGCGCCCAAATTTGCGCAAACCATGGCAAATATGGGTATCAAGGCCAAGATGATGTCGGACAAAAGCACCACGCACGTTGCAAAAATAATGCTGCAAGGCACACTAAACGGCATCATAGACCTGTACCGCATGATAAGGGAGTACAGCGAGATCCACCCCGAGGTGGCCCTGCTGGAAAAACAAATCCTGCGCTACGAAGAGGGCAAGCTGGAAGGGCTGAAAAACTATCTGTGACGCACTGCGCACATCGGGCCGCAACGCAAGTTGACGGCCTCTTTTTCTGCCGCAAAAAAAATGAGAGCTAACCTTGCAAAGGGGCAAAAAAGCGTGGTACAATACAATTGCGAGATGTTGTGGGAACGTGCATTTCGCAGGAAAATCCTTGGGGACTGTGTGTTTTTCCGCAAATCAAAAAAGGAGAAATACAAACTTATGGATTTTGCAAATTTTGCGTCGCTGGGCAGTATTTTGGCCCAAAGCGACAACGTGTGCTTTGTTTTGTATGCCGTGGCCACCTGTCTGCTGACCGAGGCCGTCAAAAAGCTGTTTGTAAACAAGGCCAAGGTGAACGTGCTGCACCGCTTCGACCTGACGCCGCTGCTGCCCTTTATCTTTGGGCTGGCGTTTGCGGCGGTGGATGTGTTTGCGGTGAAGGGTCAACGCACCTTCGATATGGCGGTTGTGTACCGTTTGGCGCTTTCGGCAGTCACGATCGGGGCGCTGGCGTCTACGCTTTTTAGGTGCGTCAAGTCCCTCTCGGGCGGCAGCCTTGACGATTTGATGAAGAATGACGTGTTTGCCGTGTTCTACACGCAGCTGCTGTATTTTGGCAAGGTAAGGCAGCAGATCGAGGACAAAAAGCTGAGCTTTGCCGACTTTATCGGCAAGGTGAAACTGCTTTCTGCCGAGGCCGAAAGTATCTACGCCGAAAGCGGCTCCGCAGACGAAAAACGCTGCCGCTTGGGCAAGCTGCTGTGCGGTATCATCGACGACGGCAGCCTGGACGCATGCCTGAACGTGCTGAACGAGGCTTTGCAACGCATAACAAAAAAGAGCACCTGACCAATCAAGGTTGTCCGCATTGGGCAACCTTTTTTGCCGAGACAATTTTGGGTTGACAAACGTGCGGCGCAAATCTATAATAGAAATGTTACGGAGGACAAAATGACCGAGCAGGACTACTTCAACAGGGCCTACACCCACTATCTGGTGGCGCAAAAGCTGGTGATGAACGCTGCGGGCGACGACGAAGAGGACGGGGATCCATCGCCGGCACGCTTTCAGTTTGATATGATCGTGCAATATGTGCTGCTGCGGGTGGGCATTGCAGACGGCGGTCTGTGCGCATCCGAGGGCACATTTATCGACAACATCACCGACCACTACGACATATTGGAACTGTTTGACGGCGGCGGCGACGACGATTTCAATTGGGAGTTTGCCGGCCTCAATCTGCTCACTGGGCAGGTGAGACTGCTGGCCGACAAGCTGAAAAAGGTTGCCATGCCGCAGATCGAGAACTTTCCCCAATGCTTTGCCCGAATGAAAGAGCCAGCTCGGCAGGATTTGCTGAACAAGCTTGTTTCGGAGCTGAAAGAGATCATCGCTTGTTTTGTGCTGTGCGACGGCTTTGCCAAAAAGCAAGAAGTGGTTGCCGCACAGGCCATGATACACGAGTGCCTGATCCGCCCGTGGCAAAATTTGCACACTTAAAAATCCGCTTTTTTTCAAAAAACACCATATGGGGTGGCAAAAAACAAAAAGCCGCCCGCCAAAAAGTATCGCAAAAGGTCAGCCCTCCAAACGGGGCTGACCTGTTTTTTGGAATGACGAACAGTCAAACAAATATCAAACGTAATATTTAGCGACTTCCATCAAATATCTTTTTAGCGGCTTTTAACAACAGTCTGTTTGGCAGATATTGTCAATCGTCTATATCTCGGCTTTGCTCGATGATTTCCATTGTGTCGATATCCACGCTGCACTCATATTCGTACATGATATTGCCCACTTGGTACTTGAACTCCACCTCCCAGACGTTTCTCGAACGGTAGTCGTCGTCAAGTTTGTATGTAAAGTCGATCATCTTGCTGCGGTCGATGGGCTGTTTGTAGATATTTTCCAGCTGGGTGATGACGTAGTTCATCACGGCACTGTACTGATCGCCGGGGGCGCCGCCCTGCCATTGGTCCTCGACGGGGCCGGGCATTATTTCTATCTCCTCCTCGGAGAAGCTGATGACGTCACCGTATACGTTGAACTCGATTTCGTAAAATTTGCCCTGATTGGGATTGACCTTTACCTCGTACACGCCGTCATCTCTGTCGTAGCTTACCTGTACCCATTGATTTTGGGGCAGGTCGAACATGCTGCGCACCAGATTGCGGATGTCCTCTTCGGATAGTTTGGTGCGGGTGGCGTCGTCGTAGGGGCGATAGTTTTGCAACTCCTTCTCCAACTTGACAACTGCGCCCGTGATGGCATTGATATCCACGTCGTACTCCCAATCGTTGTACACAAGCTCCACTTCGTACACCATCACGCCGTCGTCGTTGTCCATTTTGCACTGCAACCTGCTCACGTCCGTTTGCGACAGGGACGATAGCGTCAAGTCGGCTGCAACTGCTTCAAGAGCTTTGTTGATGGCTTCCTCTCGCCCGATATATCTGCTTTGGCTGGCATTGTTGCCGTTGTGAGAAAGCACGTCCTGCGGCAGATTGAGGGACTCGATGATGAGGTTGAGCTCGTTTACGTTCAGCTTGGCAAGCTGCTCGGCCGTGTAGGCATTTTGCGAGGCGTCAAGTATCGCGGCGATAAGCTGCGCCTTGCCCGACGAAATGCCGTACTGTTGGGCGATGCTTTTGGCGCTTTCGGATTGGGTTATCCACTGCGAAAGCACGCTGGCCTGCACGTTTTGCGAACCCAAAATGACGGTTATCTCGCTTGTGACCTTGTCCACAAGGCTTTGGTAGAGGCTTTGATCGGCGTCCACGCTTACCAAGACGGAGTTATCCACCGAAAAGTAGCCGCCCAGCGTCATCGATCCCACAATGGCGTACACCGCCGTTTGCAAGTTGGAGCCTGTCAGGTCCAGATCGCCCAAAATGCGCTCGCCGTCCTTGTTGAGCGCCTTGACGCCCAGCACCACCTGATCGGTGGATAGCTCTATCGCCACGCTGGGATTGACGTCCAATGTGACAGTGGCTGCAACTGCGCTTTGCCTGCCCTGCGTGCCCAGCATCACTCCGCCAAACACTATCGCCACCACCAACACCAACGCAAGGGCGCAGGTGGATAGCTTCCAGCCCCAATTGGCGCTGCGCTGCCTTTTGACAGCGGCACGGGTGGGACAACGGGCGGATATATCGTTGTACACATCGGGCGTGACGTTGCTGAAACTTTGTCCTATTTGCTTTTCTGTTTGTTTGTTATTCATCTTTACCTCCTTGCAGAATGTCTTTGAGCTTTTGCAAAGACCTCTTGTACTTGGACAGCACCGTGTTGAGGGGCAAGTCCAACTGCCTGGCAATCTCCCTGTGCCTGACGCCGCCCACTGCGTGCATAACCACTATTGTGCGCTCCTGTTGGGATAGCTTGCTGAGACAGCTTTGCACCACCAACCTGTCGGTGACATCCGCCTGCACCGTCTGCAATTGCGCTTCCAGCTGCTCGTCCGTGACATCTGTTAGCCGAGAGTTGGAGCGAAACTTGTCCATACACAAATTTCTGGCGATACTCAGCATCCAGGCCATGGGCCTGTTGCGGGATATGTAGTTGGGCGCTGCGTCGTACATCTTTACAAAGGTTTCCTGCATCACGTCCTGTGCGTCAAAGACGTTTTTGGTGACGGTCAACGCATAGGCGTAGACGGCGCTGCTTGTCAGTTGGTAGAGCGTCCTTAGCGAATTTTCCTCGCCGTTGGCAATGCCGTAGATAGCGTTGTCTATCTGATGCGAGCGAGGCATCTTGTAGGTTTGCCGAGACATCTTTTGTTCCTCTTTCTGTAATAATAACGCACGGCAGAGCGGTTTTATTGCATTGCCGTGCTCAATATTTTGGCCCTACGGGCCCCGACCAGGTGCAAGTCGGTACGGTTGACTACGCAACCGACCCCTACGGGGCGCAAGCGCCGACTTGGTCGGACTACTAAGGAACAACCTGCACGGTTGTTCATTTTTTAGACCTTCGCCGGGGTCTCCCATTGCCCCGGCACCCCCTGGGGGGGCTGCAATCTCGGCGCAGGTCCGTGATTGCAGGAAGTTTAGTTGAAAGCAGCCGGCTTTATGTTTTGGTTGCTCCTGTCCACAACATTTATCACAAAACCAACTTTGTGTAAAATCCGTTACCAACGCTCACAGCGTTTGCTTGTAGATTTCGTTTTTGGGTACGTTGCGATCCTTGGCAACCGCCTTGACCGCCTCGGACTTGCTCATGCCGTCTTTGAGGTAGTAGTCGAGGTGCTCGGCCACGCTAAGCTTGCACAGAGGGTTGACGTTGTCGCCTCGGTTTACCACCAGCACAAACTCGCCCTTGTCCTCGTCGATGACGTCGCCGAGGTGGCAAAAAATCAGTTTTTCGTGCAGTTTGGTAAGCTCCTTGGCCAGCAGACACTCTCGGTTGCCCAGACGTTGGCACAGGTAGCGCATGTTCTCCTGCAAGTCGTGCACGGACACATAAAAGATTGCCACGCCCACGTTGGCGTCCAGCAGCTTGTCCCGCTCGGACAGCTTGTCGGGCAAGAAGCCGAAGTAGGTAAAGGGCGGACGGTATCCGCTAAGCACAAATGCGTTGACAAAGGCGCTTGGCCCGCTTGCCACCGTGTAGGGGTAGCCCTTTTCTTTGAGGGCGCCAACAAGCACCGTGCCGGGGTCGTTGATGGCGGGCATGCCTGCGTCGGATATGACGGCCACGTCCTCGCCCCTCTCGCAAAAGGCAAGAATATTTTCCGTCTGCTTGGCCTCGTTAAATTTGTGATAGCTGTATGTGGGCTTGGATATGCCGTACCGCTCCAACAATATCCTGCTGTGACGGGTGTCCTCGCAAAACACGGCGGATACGCTCTTCAACACGTCCACCGCCCGCATCGTTATTTCTTCCAGATTGCCTATTGGCGTTGCAACAAAATATACCATTTCTACCTCAATTGCAGTCCTTTGGCCCCACAGGCGGGGTGGGTTGGCCGTTGTACCATATGCTGGCCTGCTGCGTGTAGTTGCCCTCTTCGTCCGCAACAAACATCGGCTTGTGCAGGATACAATCGGGTGCACCGCCCTTTACCGCCCTGACCAACACCAGCTTGGGCGGCTTGCCGGGAGAGGGACACACGGGCAATATCTCCTTGACGGCAAGGCCGCTGTGGGCGCACTCCGTCACGATCTGACACAGCCTGTCCGCCTGATGCACCAGATAGAACACGCCCCTATTGTTGAGCACGGCCGCTGCACTTGCCACCACATCCGACAGCGTGAGGGCAATCTCGTGTCGGCACAGCGCAATGTTGGGCTGCAATTGGCGCTCGCCGCTGCCCAATCTGCGATAGGGCGGATTGCACACCACGACATCGGCGCCGCTAACCAGCTGCGAGGCGTCTTTGATATCCGCCGTGTGCACCTCGATGACCTGCTGCAAACCGTTTAGCTGCACACTGCGCCGCATCATATCCGCCAGACGAGGCTGGATTTCTATCGCAACAATGCGCCGAGGACGCTTTTTGTGGGCGACAAGCAGGCTTATCACACCGCTGCCTGCGCAAAACTCCACGCAAAGCTTGCCCTGCATATCCCTGCAAAAATTGGCAAGCAGCACGGCGTCGGTGGTAAAGCGATACTCCTGCGAGGACTGTATTATACGCAGCCCGTCGCATTGCAGATCTTCTATTTTTTCTTGCGGATCCAACTCGACCATACCGCTATTGTACATCAATTTGCAAAAATAGTAAACAATATGACAAAATATTCCACCGCAACAAAGTACCGTGCTAATAAAAAAATAAATAAAAAAAATTAACCGAGATGAAAAATCATTACGAAGAAAAAGAAAAAATTTTCGGGGGAAATCAAAAAAGGATAAAAGGGCCGGCGAAACGAGATGCGCCGTGTCGCAACGAAAAAGGCCGACCCAAAGCAAGGGTTGGCCTTTCGATGTTATCGGTGTTACCGTTGTGCGCCGACAAAACGGTCGGCATGTTGTGCGATGAGCTTTACGCCTCTTCGATTGCTCCGACAGGGCATTGAGCAGCGCAAGCACCGCAATCTACGCAAAGATCTGCGGCAATCTCAAATTTGCCGTCGCCTTCGCTGATAGCCTCGCAGGGGCAAACACTTTGGCAGCCGCCGCAAGCGATACAATCGTTTGTAATTTTGTGTGCCATAACCGTTTTTCTCCTTTTCCTTTTGGGATAGTTTTATTATACACAGCCGATGTCGATTTGTCTAACATTTTGCGGCATTTTGGAAAAAATTTTGTCAAAGTGCCGCATTCGGCGGGCAAAATCAGGCCGTTTGCTTGCCCAAAATCTCCTCCAACTCGCTGCGGGTGGCGTTTTCGTCGTAGGTCTGGGTGATGACGGTGAGGGTGTCGCCCACTTGCAACTTCTTTTCGCCGTCGTCGTCCATACGTGCCACATCCCCCTTGACGATCTCGCTGACCTTGGTGTTGGCGGGCCACAGCACGTCTCGGACGGCCTTGCCCACAGCAAAAGCGCCCTTTTGCACGGTGTAGGTCAGCTTGACGATAATCGGCTCCTTGCCGTGATTTTGCTTGTCCGTCATGCGCTCCAACAGCACGTCGTAGAGAGGCTCCACCTTGAACAGCTCGCACAGGAAGTAGCTCAAAAACACCGTTATCGCCACGTAAAACAGGTTGGAGAAGTTCCAGGTGCACTCCACCATGAAAACCAATGCGGTGAGGGGTGCACGGGTGGCGGCCCCCATAAATGCCGACATGGTGAGCATCACAACGGTGGCAAACAGCGTGCCGTCCATGCCCATCGCCACAAAGGCGTTGCCCAGCAATGCGCCCAACAGTGCGCCTATGCTTAGCATGGGTATGAACACACCGCCCGTTGCGCCGCTGCCCGTGGAAAATGCAATCATAACAAAGCGTATCACCAGCAGCGCAAAGATGATTTTCCAGCTGAAATTGGCGCTGTCGGCCAGCCTTACGATGAGGCCGCTGCCGCCAAACAGGGCGTCGGTACCGTCAAAATCACCAAAAGCCAGCAAGCCGATGACGGCGGTGAGCACAAATACTATTATCAGGCGCAACCACGAGGGCACCCGTTTGAGCTTGGTGTCGTAGAAGCGGCCGATCCAAAATACCAGATGGTTGTAGCCTATGGCCAGGCCGGCCACCGCCACGCCCAATATCAGCGGCACCCAGATATCCTTCATAGTAAAGGACGCCAAGCTGACGCCAAACAGCGGCAGAGAGTGCTCGCCCAGCGCCAAAGTCCACAAGTTGGACGCCGCAACGCCGAACAGCACGCTGCTCATGGCCATCAAAAAGATCATAGGGGTAAAGCGCTTGTGCGCCTCTTCCAAAGCAAACAATATGCCCGTGACGGGGGCGGAAGTGGCCACAGCAAAGCCTGCGCAGGCGCCGCCCGTCATGATGTAGCGATCCCAACTGTTGTGCGATAGCGGCAGTTTGCTTGTGCCGCCGCCCACGGCCGTGCCCAACAACACGCTGGGGCCCTCGCTGCCCAAGGGCAGCCCTGCAAAAAAGCTGAGCCAACTGTTGACGATCACGGCGATACCCGTGCGCAGCCAACGGAAGGTAAGCAGCCCCCTCAGCACGCCCTCGGCACGGGGTATGCCTCCGCCGGCCGTTTCGGGCGCCCATTTTTGCAAAAAGTACTGCACCAAAGCGATGACGGCAACGCCTGCCACCACCGCCAAGGCGATATACCAATGGGTCTGCGCAAAGTGGTAGATTTCCTTGGATTGCTCGGTTAGCCACTCGGCCACCCACTTGAAAAAGTACACCACCGTGCCCACCAGCGCACCCGTAAACGCCCCGTACACCAACACGGGGACAATGACATTTTTGAAATAGCTTTTGTAGTCTGTTTTCATACTAAATTAGCAGCTCCGCAATTTGTTTTGGGCAAGATACCGTTGCAACGGGATGGGCAGCCAACAGCTCGTCGGTGTGCCCAAAGCCGTAGGTAACGGCCACGGCGTCTATGCCGCAATCGTGCGCACCGTTTATGTCGTGCAGCGTGTCGCCTATCATCAGGCAAAGGGATTTGTCCCAACCGTTGTCCTCCACAAGCTGGGCAAGCACCTCCCGCTTGAAGCCCCGCCGCTCCGTCTGGCCGTACACGCAGCTGAAATATCCGCTTAGCCCGTGATATTGCAGCGATTGCACAGCGTGCGGCTCGTACTTGCTGGACGCAATTGCCAACACGTAGCCCGCCTCTTTGAGGCGGCGCAGCACGTCCGTTATGCCCTCGTACAAAAAGCTGTTTTGGGCGGCCTTGGTCTCGTCGAAAATGCGCTTGTGCAGTTGTATGGCGCTGTCGCACAGCTGCGGCCCCAACAGGTGGGTGTAGCTGTCGGAAAGGGGCGGCCCGATGTGTCTGGAAAGGTCCACCTTGCTTGCGTCCACACCGAAGTGCGCCAACACCGCAGTAAACGTGGCGTAGATACCCGGCGAAGTGTTGTTGATGGTGCCGTCGAAATCGAAAATGATGTACTTGTAGCGTTTGGTCAGTTTCATTTGCCCAGCGCCTCGAAAAACCGTTGTACCTTGGGGCGGGACGGGCGAAAGATTATCCCAAAGGTGTAGTAGAGGTAGTTTTTGAGCTTGTCAAGCTCCGTCACGTCGTTGTTTTCGCACTCCAACTCGTAGTCGCAGCGCCCAAGATAGCTGTTTTTGTCCAATTCCAGATGCCACCCGCACAGCACAAATGAGGTGCGGAGGGTATCCAACTGCCCCACAAGTTGCAGCGGACACACCGTCTGCACCCCAAGCAGCTTGCGCATTTCGTCGGGGGTGACGCCTCGTTGCAAGATGTAGCGGGCGTGCTCGGCAGTGAGGGGATGTTCCCTTTCATCGCAGACGGTGACGCCGTCACGATCGGACAGGCGCTTTTTGTAGCACAGCAGATAGTCCTCTGCCTTGCGGCGCACACGCACCATCATGTCGCTTGGCATGCCGTCAAAGGCAAAGTAGAAATTGGTTTGCAGCACGGGCAAAGCGTCCGTCTTTTGGGCAAGGATACGATAGTCCCGCTCGGAAAGCTCCATTTTCAGTTCCTGTTCCACATTTTTCATCAGCGTTTTTTCTTTCCCTTGGCGCCCGTATTGAAAATTTTGCTCATTTCCTCAAAGAAGGTGGCGCTATCCTTGAATTGGCGATACACGGCGGCAAAACGTATGTAGGACACCTCGTCCAGCTCTTTAAGCTGCTCCATCACCAAGTCGCCTATCTTTTGCGAGGTGATTTCCTCGTCCAGACTGTTGTACAGCGCCTTTTCGATGTTGTCCACAACGCCGTCTATCTGCGCCATGGATATGGGGCGCTTTTCGCAGGCACGCAAAATGCCGTTTTTGATCTTGGAGCGGTCGTAGATTTGCCGTGTGCCGTCCCGTTTTATCACCAAAAAGGGCACCATCTCGATGGTTTCGAAGGTGGTGAAGCGTTTGCCGCATGCAATGCACTCTCTGCGGCGGCGGATACTCCTGCCGTCGTCCGTTGCGCGGGAGTCTATCACTTTGCTGTCCTCACATCCGCAATACAAACATCTCATGATCCGGCCCTCCCCATCAATAGTGCGTTACCTGACGCAGCAGCGCCAACAACCTTTGATACTCCAACTCGGGATTTTTGCCCTCGTTGTCCATGCGGCGCAGAGTGTTTTTGTCCCAGAAGCGGGCCACGTTGGGGGATATTTCGTCCGCCACCACCAAACGCTTGTTCACTCGGCCGAACTCCACCTTGAAGTCGGCCACAATCACGTCCACCTCTCTCATCAGGTCGCTCAGCACCTTGTTGATACGCATGGCGTTGTAGCACATGGTGGACATCTCCTCCTGCGTGCACAGCTCCATGGCGTAGGCGTGATATTCGTTGATAAACGGGTCGCCCAGCTCGTCGTTTTTGTAGCAGAACTCCAACACGGGCGATTTGAGCTTTTTGTGGTACTCCAACCCCAGCCTCTCGGGCATGGTCCCCGCCGAATAGTTGCGCACCACCACCTCGATGGGCAGCATTTCCGCCAGCTTTACCACTGCGGAGTTGTCGGAAAATTTGCGCACAAATGCGGTGGGAATGTTGTTTTCTTCCAACACCTGCATCAATATTGCGTTGATGTCGTTGGCCAATGCGCCCTTGCCGTCAAAGTACAGCTTGCGCTTGCCGTGATACATCATTGCGTCGTCGTAGGACTCGGCAATGGCCAGCCTTGGGTCGTTGGTGTACCACATGCGTTTGGTTTTGCCTTCGGAAATAAGTTCTTGTTTGATAAGGGTCATAAGGGGCACCTACTTTGTTTTGAAATTGAGTTTTATCGCTTTGCCGGCGGGCACCGTGACAAAAAAGTCCTGCTCGTTGGCATTTAGGGGTATATCCGATTTGAGAGGCTTTTTGACAAAGTGCGGCAGATACAGGTGGAAGTACGCCTCTTTTTTGCTTTCCAACCGCACATGCAGCGTTTTTTTGTCCATATCGACGGCGGCGGACACCTCCACACCGTTTTCGGCGGCAAATCCCTCAAAACGTGCGTTGCCCCACTGCTTGGGCAGGGCGGGAAACAGCACTATCGTGTCGCCTGCGGAATACATCAACGCCTGCTGCACGGCGTTGGCAAAGCTCATGTTGACGTTGAGCTGCACGGGCGTCCACACACCGCTGCCGCACACGCCCATACCCCGCCAATCCTTGTCCACAAAGGCAAGGTTGCTCATCAGGCAGCCTCGGGCGGCGTTGGTGAGACAGGTGTGCAGCTTGTCGCTTGCGCCCAGACGGGCATAGACGGCTGCCAGCACCGTCATGTTGTAGCTGTTTTGCTCGGAGGGCAGGCTGCGCTTTTTGTCCGCAGTCACCTCGAAGTGCATTTTTGTCTCCTCGGCGGATAGGCTGCTTACGCCGTCGCCGAAATAGGCGGGATACAGCGTGCCGTTGGATACGCCTGTGTAGTCCACAGAGATGAGCGAATTGACAAACTCCTTGAAGCTGCCGTCGCTGATACATTGGTTATCCGCAAAGTGCTCCAACATACCCTGCCAGGTGGCCAGACGCCCCTTGATGTTGTTGGTTTTGCATGCCTCCACCAAATCGGATAGCAGATCCTTGGCCAAGGTGAGGTCCAACACGCTGTTTTTGGCCACCAAAGGGCGGTCGGTGATGCCGTAGCCGTCGGCAATGCGCATGGGCAACGCCGATGGGCTGACCTGCAAGCCTTCGTCGGTGCGCTGCAAAAAATCCTCGTAGAACTGCGCCGCTTCCTTCATGAAGGGCACAAGGCGGTTTTTGAGAAAGCGCACGTTGCCGCTGTACTTGGCGTATTTGTAGTAGAGATGGGCTATCCAGGCGGCGCACCCGCAAAAATGCACCGCAAACGTGTCCGTACTGCCCAATCGCCCCGTGTGAGGGGCAGCAACCACCGGCACAACGATGCCTCGACAGCCGAAAATGCGCTGCGCATTGTTGCGATAGTCGCCCAGGTTGTTCCAAAAATACTCAAAGGACTGCTCGAAGTTGCCCCACATGCCGCTTTGCAGTGCAAAGTACATGCTCATCTCCGTCTCGCCGGCCATGCTTGCAAAGGCACGATAGCTTTTGTAGCAGCCGTTCCACAGCCCCGTCGGCGCAAAAAATCCTCCCGAGGGGGTGCCCGCCACCGTCAGATAGCGTGCGTAACGATACAATTTGGTAACAAGCTGCGGGGGCAAAAGGCCGTCGTCCAACCGAGAAAGCAGGTCCTCGACGGGTGCGTCCGCCTCTCCCACCGACAAATCGGCGCCCTCGTACAGCTTGGAGTGCAGCGCAACGTGGTTTTTGAGCAGCTTTTCGTAGCCGTCCTTGATTTCGGTCAGCTGCGCTTTGAGGTTGGACCACTCTCGCTCTCTCGACGCCCCGCAAAAGGTTTTGAGCAATATCACCACCGACTGCGCCCGCACTATCTGCACGCAATCGTTTTCCGCACGGACGCTGCCTCCCAGCACGTGCAGCTTGGCCACAGCGCCAAAGTCCGTCCCGTTGTCGTCGTTGAGGGCGGCAAAACAGGCAAATTGCCTGTCGTAGGCGGCCGAGGCGTTTTCCGGCATGTCGCAAACGCCCTCGTAGGTGTGAGAGTTGACCCTGTGCATAAGTTGCAGCGACAACCTCATGCTGACGGTGCCGTTGCCCTGCTTGGTGATGCGGTAGGCAAACAAGTTGTCCGCACGGGACACAAATGCGCTGCGCTTGTAGCGAGTGTCGCCGACGGTGTAGCAAACGTTGGCTTCTCCCTTGCCCATATCCAGAGTGCGCTCGAAGTCCGTCGTGACGTCGTCCTGCACAAATTGCAAAATCATCTCGCACAGGGGCAACGGATAGGCCGTTTGAGGCTGAAAGTTGCGCTGTTTGAGGGCGGAAGGTATCACCCGCTGCGCCGCCATAAAGTCGCCGTCCTCGATGTGCTGCTGGGCAAGCGCAATGCGGTCGGATATATCGGGCAACACCGTTGTGCGCCCGCGCCAAAACAGCGAGGCGTCGTTGAACAGGATTTTTTCTTCCGAGGCGCCGCCGTAGACGTTTGCACCCAGCTTGCCGTTGCCCAGATACAGCCCTTCGCGCCACTTTTCTCCCCACCAACGGGCGGGCGTCCTGAATTTGAGAATATCCGCAGATCTATCCGACATAGCAACTCCCACAGTGCATACTTTTACAATTTACAATTATACTCAAAATAAACTTGAATGTCAAGTGGTCGTATCGGGGCACAAAGGCAAAAACAGCAAAAAGAGGGAAAATTTTTTTGATAAAAATTTTGCCGAAAAATGGAAAAAACAACAAAAAATCATATGTGTTTTATGATTGAAAAGGACAAAAAATTTCTGCCTGAAAAAAGAAAAATTTTGCAAAAAAACTTAGATAGATTTTGCACTCGTAAAGGACAAAAAAACACCACCAAAAGGCCAAAATGGGCAAATGGGGTGGCGATTTTTGCAAGTTTCCGCAAAAAAAGATCCAATCGCAAACGATTGGATCAAGCGAGACAATTTCTCGCACAAATTGGCCGGAGTGCTTTCAACTAAACTCTGCAATCACGGACCTGCGCCGAGATTGCAGACTACCCAGGGGTGCCGGGGCAATGGGAGACCCCTGCGAAGTTCTGAATAATGAACAACCGTGCAGGTTGTTCCTTAGTAGTCCGGCCAAGGCTGCGCTTGCGCCCCGTCAGGGGTCGGTTGCGTAGTCAACCGAACAGCCTTGCGTTTGGCCGGAGATTACACCTCTACTTGTCCCATAATTGTGATGGTTCCGCTATCCACAATCAGGCCGCCCTCGTGCCACATTTTGTAGACGGGCAGGCCGTGTTGGGCGTGGGCAACAGCACTGCACTGTCGCTGCAACGGGGTGTCCAGATAGTGCACTTCCAGATCCAGGCCGCTCACCAATCCCAGCCCCTGCCACATACCAAATTGGGCGTAGTCCTCGTCGGGGGTGATGTGGTACTGCGCCAATTGCAGCATTGCCCCTGCCGATGCGCCCGCCACAATGCCGTCAAAGCGCTTCACGGCCTCGGTCAATCCCAGCTTTTGAAGCCAAGCGATGGCCCTCTCGGGCATGCCTCCCGTAAAAAACAGCAGCTGTGCCCCCTGCACCTGCGCCAAAGCGTCTGGTGCACGATAGGGGTTTAGCCATTGCAAATCCTCTTCGGTGTAGCCGTAGGCCAAAAACGGGCGCACGATGTTGGGATATTTTTCGCCGCCCTTGCCGTAAACAGACAGCCAACTGTCGCTATCCGTGGCCTGACTATCCCGAAAAGCCAGCGGCAAAATCAGCGCCTTTGGGTGCGGGGCAAGATATTTTTGCAGGTGCGGCCGTGCCCAATCGCCGTCAAAATTGTAGTAGTTTAGCAGAATATTGGTCATCAGTACAGTTCCACGCCGTCCTTGCCCACATAGGCGTAGGCGATTTTGTGCGGTTGGGGCTGCTCGTCGCCGATGGTGATGGCGTTGGCAATCAGTTGTTTGGCCTCGCTTAGCCCTTTGCCGTTGTTGTGGAACACCTCGCACAGCACATCTCCCTTGCGCACGGGCGTGCCGATGGCAACGTGCATCACCACCCCCACCGAGAAGTCGATAACGTCGCTCTTGGTCATGCGGCCGCCGCCCAGATGGGTCACCGCCCTGCCGATATCCGCCGCCACCATGTGGGATACGTAGCCGTCCCTGTCGGCCAACACGGTGTCACGTGTGCCGATCTCAAAGCGCTCGGGATGGCGGATATAGTCGGGGTCGCCGTGTTGCGCCTGCACCATTTGCGCCAGTTTGTCCAGCGCCCTGCCGCTTTCGATGGCCTCGCAAAAGGCCTTTTCGGCCGATTGCAGCGTATATTTGCCCGTCAGCGCCAACAATCGCACCGCCACTTCTTTTATCTCGTAGTACAGGCGATTTTTCTTGCCACGGAGCACTTCCACAATGCCAACCAGCTCCAAACTGTTGCCAACGTGGTCGGATAGCGGCTGTTGCATGTCGGTTATCAGCGCACCGATACGCTTGCCCGCCAATGTGCCGATGGTCACCATTTTGGTGGCCAGCTCCAAGGCGCTTTCGGGGTCGGGCATAAAGGCGCCGCTGCCGTACTTGACGTCCAGCAATATGGTGTCGGAGCCGCTTGCCAGCTTTTTGCTCATTATGCTTGCGCAGATCAGCGGGATAGAGTTGACCGTGCCTGTCACGTCCCGCAGGGCGTAGATTTTTTTGTCGGCGGGGGCAAGATTGGCCGTTTGCCCGATCACGGCGCAGCCAACACGCTTCACCACGTCAAAAAACTCCTCTTCGTTTAGCGACGTGTCAAACCCGGGGATACTTTCCAGCTTGTCGATAGTGCCGCCGGTAAAGCCCAAGCCGCGGCCGCTCATCTTGGCAACGTACACGCCGCAGCAGGCAAGTATGGGCGCAAGGGCCAGCGTTGTGCTGTCTCCTATGCCGCCGGTAGAGTGCTTGTCCACCACGGTGCCGCCCAATGCGGACATATCCACGATGTCGCCGCTGTGCAACATGGCGTCGGTCAACTCAAAAGTTTCCTCGTCCGTCATGCCGTTCAGCAAAATGGCCATCAGCAACGCCGACATCTGATAGTCCGGTATGGAGCCGTTGGTAAAACCCTCCACCACAAAGTCAATTTCCTGCTTGGACAGTTGCTGTTTCAGCTTCTTTTTTTCGATGATATCTACAACGGTCATATTAGCTCCTTACAAAATAAGATACCACTATTATACCATATTTTTGCGGGGTATTCAATAGCAGAGGCGCAAATTTTAGGCAACGGCGGCCAAAAATGCAAAATAGAACATTTTTGCGACATTTTAGTGGCTAAATAACGTCAGCGTAACGTCATTATAACGACAATATAACGTCAAAAATGAAATATAAAATATTTTTTCATTTTTGGGATTTTTTCAGTTTAGATACTTGACAAAAACAATTGTATAACATATCATTAACAGCGTTAGATACATTTTTGTATCAACAAAAAATCTGATAAGGAGAATAAACAACAAAATGAAGAAAAAACTGCTTATTGTTTTGTCTATCATTCTGGTGCTGGCGCTGTGTTGCAGTCTGCTTGCTGCGTGCAACGACGACGAAGAGCCGGATAACCCCGAAAATCCGTCCGGCAGCAACTTGAAGCCCGGCGACAGTTTTGTAGACGAAAAAGACGTCACCAACGGAACTTACGAATGGGACGGCGACAAATTGGTTTCTTCCTCCACCTGGACGGAAAAGCAAATCACCGTTCAATATCTTCTTGGCGAAGAGTCCTATGTGGTGTTGGAAGGCAACAAGCCCTCACAGATGGCACTGACCCACTTTGTGGGACACATTGACTCCTTTGCACTGTCCGATGTGGAAACAAACCTCACCATCAACGAGGAGCCCGTCAGCGTGGTTGCCATTGGCCCCGGCGCTTTTGCTGCCAACAGCTACATTCGCAATGTAGACCTCACCAAGGTAAATGACGCCCTCAACTTCAACATCATGGACGGTGCCTTCACTAACTGTTCCAATCTTGAAAGCGTCACCCTGCCCGAGAAAGCCTACACCAATTTCAATGTGATTGGACAATACGCATTTTCCAACTGCATTTCGCTGCAATCTATTGAAGTAAACGACAAGTTTTCCGAAATCGGTGCCGGCGCATTTGCTTTTTGCTCCAACCTCAGCTCGGTAGAACTGACTGATAACATCACGGTTATCCCCCAAAGTGCGTTTGCAGGCTGCACATCTCTCACGAGTTTCGACTTCCCCAAAAACCTCACTCGTATCGAAACATTGGCATTTACCAGCTCCGGCCTGCACAGTGTAAACGTGCCCGACACTGTCGAGTACATCGGCTCGCAAGCATTTGCCAATATCGATAACCTCAGCAGCATTTCTCTGCCCTTCGTCGGCAACACCATTGTTGATACAGAGCACGGCCTTGCCAACATCATCGGCAGAGTGAGATCAGGTTTATCAATGAACGACCTCGATGTAACCGTTCGCACTGCGCAAACTCTGGTTGCTGGATCCCACGGCATTTTCGACGACCTTGAAAATGCGGGTATCCGCTCCATCACGGTACAAAAATTTGCCGATCCCGGTTTGTACAATGTCTATGACGAGTCGTCCGGCTTGTATCAACCCAGAGAGTTGAACCCCGCCAGCATTGTCAAAAAGATAACCAGCGGCGCATTTGAAGATTTTGCAGACCTCGAAAGGGTGTCTCTGCCCGAGGGTATCACCTCTATCGGCAACAGAGCTTTCAAGGGTTGCGAATCGTTGGAGTCCTTCGTTATCCCCGATACCGTTTTGACGGTAGGCGACAGCGCTTTCGAAGGCTGCCACGAGCTCGAATCTATTACCTTCCCCGCCTCTGTTTACAGCGTGGGCAACAAAGCTCTTGCGGATTGCTGGAATCTCCAATCTTTGACGGTGGAGAAAAACTATCAACCCTTTGCAACAGACGAAGAAGGCAACAGCCTCATGAGAGCCCAATTGGCCGTGGACAATGTTTCCAAGCTGTTTGAAGAGTTCAATGACGCCTATTCGTACAGCGGCAGCCTGTATGTGACGTATGACGATGCTAACAACCTCTATACTACGGGTGCTTACCACAACGGCGAAGCTTATCTGATCCCCCGTACTTTGAAAACCGTCACTATCAACAACACCGACTACATTGACGACTACGAATTCAATGGTTGGCAATATCTCGAAACATTCAATTGGACTCTCTCCGAAAACTATTACAGCGGCAACTCCGATCAAAACAAGGTTGGCGACTATGCTTTCTACGGCTGCACCAATCTCAAAGCTTTCACCATTCCCGGCGACCGCAAAGCGTCGCAAGAGTATGACGAAACCCTGCCCGGTATCAACAAGATCGGATCGCATGCTTTCGAAAATTGCAGAGCTCTGACTTCTATCACTTTCCCCGCTAGTGTTGATACAATCGGCGCAAGCGCACTTGCTTACTGCGATCACCTGACCAGCGTGACATTTGACGCTTTGCAAAAATGCACTTATGACTTTGATCACACTGAAACGGTTCTGACGGGTTACACTCTGTCCTCTGCCTCCACAAGCGGTCTCTACAATCTGTTTGCTACCAGCTTTGACGCAGACGAATACGAACCTGTCCCCTACGCTTACTCCGACACGATGTATTCTGCAAACGACACGGCTCCTACGGGTAACAATAACAATCTCACGCTCTACCCCAACTCGCTCAAAACCGTAACGGTCAACGGCGTCAACAACCTGCCCAACAACTTCTTCAAGGGCATGAAAGAGCTGACAACCGTCACCCTTGGTCAACTTACATTTGAGCACGAGGACAAGATCCAAACCAACTCTTTCGATAACCCCGTATTCACCGCTCCTCTCAAAGTTATCGGCGACTACGCCTTTGCAGGCTGCGCCAAACTGACGGGTGTGGACATCAACGGCTTCAATTGGATAGGTAACTACGCATTCCAAGGCAACAACCTTGGCCCCAACGTGACCATCCCCAACAGCGTGCAATTTGTTGGCAACCACATCTACGACAATTGCCCCAACATTGCCCAATTGAAGATTGACGATTACAGCAATCTGTACTACACAACCGGAATAACTTCAAACTACACCGGCAATACTTCCAGCAGCAAACCTTCTCAAAGCAGCCACGTCAACATCAAAAACCTGTTTACATACAGCGTTGCGAATTACTCCGATGTAGCCGACTATCAGTATCTCAGCTCCACTCAATATGTTCCCGTCAAGCTGACGAAGGTAATTTTGGACGAAGTTGCAGAGCTTAGCGACATTGCAAGCGGTTGCTTCACCAATATGGTCAATCTGGAAGAAGTCGAGCTCAACACTGCCAGCGAACAACCCAAATATTGGGTTATCAACAGCAGCGTTGCAAGCAATTTGTCCGGCGGCTTTGACGGTTGCATCAACCTGACCAAGCTCACATCCAATGCGGAAGCTGTGTACAGCGAAAGCGTATTTACCTCAAATTGGGAGTTTGACTGCGGCAGCACCAAGTTCTATGAGCACAAGCTGCCCGACGGCACCACTATTGTGACTGACTATCAGACCTATTGGTACCTGAAAGAGGAGCAAGGTGACGACGACGAAACCGTACAAGTTCCCACTGCGTACAACTTCGATCAGCACGAAGAGGAAATCAGCTACGTGTTCCACGATGTTGAGGGCGGCAAACAAGCAGATGGCCCCGTGACCGTAACAAAGGCAGTAGGCGAAAACGGCGTTTTGCAGGAAAGCGATCAACCCAAAGATTGGACGCACGACGACGTTGCGGAAAAGAAACAAGTTTTGCTTGGTTGGAGCACCAGCAGCAGCGCAAGCTCTGTCAATGTGACATTCCCCTATTACAGCACGACCAACGTCAACCTGTACGCTGTTTGGGGCGAGGAAGAAGCACCTGACACCAAGGTAGAAGTTACAAACGTAACCAACGACTATCTGACATTTACAAGCGAAAGGACAATCGCCTTTAACGGTGCCTATATGGTTGTTGATTTCAACAAGTACTCTGATACCACCACTTGGGAAGTTACCTTCAAAATCACCGCCAAGGCAGCTTGCACTGTGTCCTTCAACTACATGTTCAGAGCCAGCGGTTCTAACGGCTCCGTAACTTGCCGCTACAACATCTACAAAGATGGCGAAAATCAGACCGGCAGTTATCACACCGTGTATTCTTCTACAAGTTGGTCCAGCCTAAGCAGCACACAATTGGATGAGGGCGGCTACATTGAGTTCAGAGTGTCTGTTCCGAGAGAATACACGCCTACGGCCAGCACCGAACTGTGGCTGAGCAACATCGTGGTTGTGCCCACCGTTGTGACTGACTGATTACTTTGCAACAATCGGCTACGGCCGAAACAACATCACAGAAGCCAACAGCTATCAAGCCGTTGGCTTCTTTTTTATTAACCGACCAAACGCCGCCTCGCCGGCGGGGCGGGTTGGGAAAAATTCCTATCCAATGCAAGCGCCGCAAGCATTGACAAACCGCTGCGAGCGTGTTATGATTATGTTGCAACTAACCTTGCAGGAGGTCGCCATGGATCGGGACGAATTTGTAGTGGAAAACTTTGTGTGTGCGCACAGCTATATGGGCACGCTGTGGGTATCCAAGCTGCTGCCCAACTTTGCCGGCAACACCGTCACCACGCCCAAACAGGCCGTGCGGGTGGGCTTCCACTGCTTTGAAGGCTGCCGAGCGCACAATGTGATACTAAACAAGGGGCTGCAAATCGTGGGCAGAGAGGCCTTTTGGGACTGCGGCGAGGTGCGGCGGGTGTGGATACCCAACACCGTCACCCTGGTAGAGCAGGACGGCCTGCGCTGGGATACCCCCAACTACGCCCTGGAACTGTTTTTTGAGGGAGAGCCCAACCCCGCCTGGCGGCGAGAGGTGGACGAGCTTGTGACGGCGCCCAATCCGCACAACTTTCACCGATCCAGCGGGTCCTGGGACGAAGAGGACACCGTTGTGGTGGGCAAAAAACATGTGGTAAAGGACTACAAAAGCCCCCGCTCCGTTGTGCATACGCACTTTCCGCTGGAAGATTTTGTCAAGCTGTGCCAAGATTGACACCTCGCCTTGCGTTTGGCCACCTCGCTGATGGGCCACCTCGCCGGTGGGGCGTGTAGGAAAAGATTGGTAGCTGTTGCATTGAATATTTTTTATATAAAACAATAGAAAAGCGGCTTGAAAATATCAATTTCAAGTCGATTTTTTGTAATTATTCGTTTGTGCGGTTGATGTTTCCCATTTTTTTGATTGAAAATGTCGATTATATGATAAATGTTGGGGTGCGGGAGCTATCATAAAATTTCAGGCTACCTCAAAAAAAGCCCGTTCTATTTTAGAACAGGCTTTTGTTTTGTTGAGTTTTTGCGATGGATCAGAACCCGAAAATGTCCCGCAGGGTGTCGGCCATTTCAGCGTCCAGCTCGCCCTCGCCTTCCAATTCGTCAATAGCGTCCAGCACCTTGTCGGCAGCGTTGTAGCCGATTTGCTCGGGGATATCCACGTCGGCACCGGCCACCAAGGGCACAAGCAACTTGCTATCGGCCAGCATGGATACAACTTCTCTGGCGGCCTGTTTGCCCTCTGCCACGGTCATCGAATCAAAGTCTTTCTTGTAGTCGTAAATATCCTCGATGATATTCGCCTCGTGGGTAAAGTTGATGGAGGCAAAATCCATATTGCTGAAATCCAGCCCTATGTCGCCCGTGTCGGCAATGGCGTCGCCCGCAGCCTTCAACACTCTGTCCAGCGTTTTGACGCTGTCGTTGTCCATATTTTCTTTGATTTTGTCCAGCTTGACAAATATCTCTCTCAGCTTGGAGAAATCGCCGCTTTCAAACATCTCGTCAAAGTGCAGATCCTCAAATCCGTCCATCTCCTGCACCATCTCCACGGCGCCACTAAGCGCACCAACCAAGCCGGACACGGTTTGCGTTTCGCCGTCCTCGGTCTTGACGGAGGACAACCACTTGAAGGGCGCACCCGTCACGGCCTCGTAGAACTTGGCCACGCCCGTATCCTTGTAGGCAGAAAGCATATCCAGCATTTCGTCCGCCACGCCGCCGGTCGTTTCTGTTGTGGTCTCGCCGCCGGTCGTTTCCGTTGTGGTTTCGCCGCCGCCGTTAGGCAATTTTTTTGCCAAGGTCGAAACTGTGCCCACCTGCACAAACAGACCGCTGAAAATCATGCACACCACCAGCGCTATCGCAAAGCCTTGCACCGCACCGATAAGCCCGCCGAAAAGCCTGTGCTTTTTGGGACGAGGGTCCTTTTTCTTCTCGCCACTGCGGAAGATGGCTGCGCATATCGGCGTGACGATGATCCAGGTGAGGAACTGCAACACCCAAAACACCAGGATAAACACTATCAGCTGCACCAATCCCTTTGCAAAGGGCACAATGATGTCGTCAAGGTCCATCTCACCCATCATCTCCGACAGGGTATCCCGTAACATCACCTCTACCGTGACGCCCTCGCCGGGCACCTCCAGATCCATCAGTACACCCGTCAGCACTCCGCAAAGCACTCCCGCCAGCACCACGCACACCACAATGGTGATCGCACGTGCCACCGAACGTTTGATGCCTCGGATAAGTCCAATCAAAAATCCCACTACTATGGGCAAAATCGTCAATACGATCATTCCCAATTCCAAATAGTTCATAATACCCATCCTTTTCTATTTTTTTATATTGTTGCCGTTGGCAAGCGATTTATTACACCCATATGTGCTTTTTGACGCAAAATCGCTGCCATTGTTACCGTTTTTTATTGTAATACTATGCGTTAAAAATGTCAATACAATTATCTGTTTTTGCAAAAAATCTGCTTCAAGGCGGCCGCAAATCCATCTGCGCACGCCTACAAAACGGGCAGTTTGCCCACTAAAAGAGCGCAAAAACCGAGCTTTTGCGGCAAATTTTGCACAAGTTTGCGGATAGCGATGTGCTTTTGAAGCGCATCTTCACAGCAGGTTGGCCACCTCGTGCAACAGATAGATGAGGCCGTACATAACCACCTGACTGCCGAAATAGATCCACAACGAGTACTTGCCGCACACGGTGATAGGCTTGACGTAGCGCACGTCCACCGAGGGGAACACGCTCTCTCGCTTGCGATAGACGATTTTGCCCAAAAATGCGCCCACCAAAAACCAGCCGAAATCGGGCCAAAACGCCAGATAGTCGCCGCCACGCTGCATTGTGCGCAGTGCCGAGGTGAGCCAATCGTGCTTGCCCAGCAGCAGTTCTGCCCAGCCGATACCCATATCCTTGGCGCAGTGCCCCACCACCAAAACGGTCATTGTAAGGGCAAAATACAGCACGCCAAAGATGTTTTTTTGCCAATTGGCGGTAAGTTTGTCCCAAATCCACTCGATACCGGCATAAATCGCCACGGACAGCGCAATGACGTGTATCACGTTGAAATACATGGTCATCTCGGTGTGCAGCACTTGCGACGCAGCCCAGGTTACGCCCGTAAACAGCAGGGCAAAAATGCACATTTTTAGCGCTCGGCGGCCGTTGCTGCGGCTGAAACTGCAACTTATGCCGCTGGTGACCACAAACATCGTGACAAACACGTCGTGCGTGACGCCCCTCAGCGACCCCTTGTAGTAGCGGACGGACAGATCGAACAGCCACCTGAACAGCCCCGTTTGATAGACGCTGCTGCCCACGTTGTTGACGTCCCACATAAAGTGGTCCCACACCACAAACAGGATCATCAGGCCACGCACAAAGTCTACCTCCCAGATGCGCTTGGGGCGGTCGGGCACGGCCACTTCGCTTTCGGCAGGCACGGGTTGCGTTTGCTCGACGAGATTTTCGTCGGACGGCTCCACTGTCGGCTCGTCGATTGGCGCCGTTTGGGGTGCAATCTCGGCGGCGGATTGCTTGGGCTTGCTCATTGCGGCCTGCTTGTCGGCGGAAGATTTTTTTGATGTGTTGTTGTGTTTTTTGTTACCCATATCCTTTGTTTTGCACCAAAATGTGCTGCTACTTGTACACTTCGTCTATCGTTGCGCCGCCCAGACAGCGCCTCTCGTCGTAGAAAACCACAAACTGCCCCGGGGTGACGGCACGCTGCGGCTGAGCAAATTGCACCGACAGTTTGCCGTCGGGCAGCACAGTCACTTCCACATCCTGCTCCGCCTGGCGATAGCGGAACTTGGCCCTGCAACAAAAATGCTGCGACGGCGCCTGCGGGATAAAATTGGCGCCGCTTGCCATCAGCGCACGGCTGAGCAGCACGCTTTCGTCCCCGTGCGAGACAATCAGGCGGTTGGACTGCATGTCCTTGTCCACCACAAACCAACGACCGTCGCCCTGCTTGGTGCCGCCGAGGCCGAGACCTCTGCGCTGACCCAAAGTGTAGTACATCAATCCGATGTGCTGCCCCACGCAGTTGCCCTGCATATCCACGATGTCGCCCGGTTGATTGGGCAGGTAGTTTTGCAAAAATTTGCGGAAGTTGCGCTCTCCGATAAAACAAATGCCCGTGCTGTCCTTTTTGTGAGCGTTGGATAGCCCCAGCTCGTCGGCGATGGCACGCACCTGCGTTTTGGTGATATCCGCCAGCGGAAAAATCACGTTTTGCAGCTGTCGTTGCGAAAGTTGGTTGAGAAAATACGTCTGATCCTTGGTTTGGTCCGCAGCTTTTAGCAGGTAATGCACGCCGTCGATGTGCTGCACGCCGCAATAGTGACCCGTAGCCACAAAATCTGCGCCCAACGCCTCGGCGTATTGCAAAAAGGGGCCAAACTTGATCTCTCTGTTGCACAAAACGTCGGGATTGGGTGTGCGCCCCTTGCGATACTCCTCCAAAAAGTATGAGAAAACTTTCTGACGGTACTGCTTGGCAAAGTTGACCGAATAGTAGGGGATACCCAGCTTGTCCGATACCCGCCTTACGTCGTCAAAATCCTGCTCGGCAGTGCAGCAGCCGTCGTCGGATTCCTCCCAATTGTGCATAAATAGCGCTACCACGTTGTAGCCCTGTTGTTTGAGCAGATAGGCGGATACGGCGCTATCCACGCCGCCGCTCATGCCCAACACCACTGTTTTCATCGGTAATACAAATTTATTTTTTCATTGCACGGCGTGCCTCGGCCGAGCGTAGCAGCCGTTTGAGCGTATCTATCGTTTCGTCGTTGTTGTCGGTGGTCATCACCACTTCCAACAGTTCCTCGGTGGCCTGTATCGAGTCCTCCCTCGACAACATCCTGCGCACAAGGTACATGCCCTCCAATTGACTTTGGTTAAGCAGCAATTCCTCCCTGCGGGTGCCGCTGCGGTTGAGGTCGATGGCGGGGAAAATGCGCTTTTCGCTCATGCGGCGATCCAGCTGGATCTCCATATTGCCCGTGCCCTTGAACTCCTCGTAGATGATGTCGTCCATCCTGCTGCCCGTATCGATGAGGGCGGTGGCAAGTATCGTCAGGCTGCCGCCGTTGCGCACATTGCGGCCTGCGCCAAACATCTTTTTCGGCTCCTGCAAGGCGGCGATATCCAAGCCCCCCGTGAGGGTGCGCCCCGTTTGCTCGGCGATCTGGTTGTAGGCACGCCCCAGACGGGTGATGCTGTCCAGCAGGATCATCACGTCCTGCCCCTGCTCTACACGGCGGCGAGCATTGGCAAACACCAACTCGGCAATGCGGCAGTGATTGGCGGGCTGCTGGTCGAATGTGGAGTACGCCACTTCGCAATCCACGCTCTCCTTGAAGTCGGTAACCTCTTCGGGACGCTCGTCTATCAGCAGGACCGTGAGGTGTATCTCCGGGTGGTTTTTGCGTATGGCCATCGCCAACTTTTTGAGCAAAATGGTTTTGCCCGTTTTGGGCGGGGCCACGATGAGCCCTCGCTGACCTTTACCTATCGGCGCAACCAAGTCCAGCGCCCGCAGCGAGTAGTCGTTGCGATCCGTGCGCAAGTTGAGGCGCTCGTTGGGGAAGCACGCCTCCAACGTGTCAAAGGGCATGCGGCGTATGTCCGAGCATATCTCGTCGTTGATTTCCTCGATGTACACCACCGTGGGCGCCTGCCTGTCGGGATATTGCCGCAGCGCCACCTTCAACTTGTCGCCGGAAACCAACTTCATGCGGGAGACCATGTTGGCCGTGACATAGTAGTCCTTGCCGGGCGTGCCGGAATAGTTGTGTGTGCGCACAAAGCCGTAGCCGTCCATCACCTCCAAGATGCCCGTGCGAGGCAGCTCCGGCGGGACGTTTTCGGCAAAGGCAGTGGAATTTTGCGGCGGGGTAAGCTCCGGCTCGTCCTGCTTGACCGATACCTCCTCCTTGCGGGGACGGCCGGCCTTTTTGGGCGACTCGGGCGGCAGCTCTCCCTTGTAGTGGGCGATGATACGCTCGATAAGCTCGGCACGCTTGCGGTTGCCGGGCACCACATCAAATTGATAGGCAATGTTGCGCAAAGATACCACCGTCATCTTGTTGAGACTCTCGGCAAGCTCTTCCACAGAGTTGAACTTTTCTGTCATGATTCCTCCTGAAATAAACAAATTGACCTGACATCATATCACACAATGGCGCACGCCCGCACTGCGGCGCAAAATGTACAATATAAAGCTGTGAGAACACTTAGTTTTACTGAATACAATTATTACAAAAAACAAAAAGCAGCAAAAACTCTGTTTTTTATTATTGTATAATACATTTTACTCTTTGTCAACACAAAATATACTCAAAATCAGGCTAAAAAAGACGTAAAAATGCGAATTTGCCCCACGCCCGCCACGGCGCACACCCGCCTGCACACAGCCCAATCCAGCCCCGAAATCCACCCGAAATACGGTTCCAACCTGCCCCGCAAATCTGCAAAAAGTGGCACAAACCTGCCCCGCCAACCCGACAAAAATGTCCCTCGATCCCGCCCAAAAATGCAAGAAAAAAGCCCCGAAAAATCGAGGCTTTTTTGCGTGGTGCATGCACAAAAATGCAAGTACGGTTTCGGCAAGGGGCTTGCACTGCCACATCGGTTTTATTTTTTTGCAGTACGCCACCCTCAACAATGCAACGGATATTGCCGCCGTCTATTGCTCTGTTTCGCAAAATGGGATAATGTAAAACATATTCTCCGAAATCAAACCTCGTAGTACAGTATGTGACTTCGTCTATTCCACCAAATGGAACTTGCGCAGTCAGATATCACTTTTGGGGTGGCGTGATTTCAGATATGCAAGAGTGTTGGGAATATTTTGTTTGACAACAATCAAATCTTCCTCCAAAATGCCAACCGGGTTTTCTATCGTTACGTCAATTCCGTCTATGTTTTGCGTTTCTCCGTCGAACATGACCAATCTGAAACCGTTGCGATTGCCCAAGTTTACCCAACCGCGGTTCCCCTTTTTGATGCCTGCGGCAAGATACTCTGCTCTGTCTTTGGTTAACTCCACGATATCGTATTCCTGCATTGGGCGCACTTGGCCCTCGTACATATCCGTATCGTCGGGATCAAAAGGTTTTACGATTTGCAAATTTTGCGGCTGAACTCTGACGATATCATGTTTGTAATCATCGCCGAAAGATGTGTGTGTTAGTGTTTCGTGAAAAAACACAATCATATCGCCCGTTTCTTCGACATCAAAAATAAACCCTTCTTCACCGATGGCAATATTCTTTTCAACGCACATTTCGTTTTGTTTTATCAATTTTACTATGTCGTATCGTTTCATTGTTTTGCATATCCTCCAAATGGCGTAGTCAACTGAATTTTGCCGTTGGGAAATACCATCCAGCC
>CANPXV010000008.1 GCA_947586855.1 uncultured Clostridia bacterium | reverse complement strand
TCAAGTCAAACGGCTTGAGTGTTTTGAATAAATACTTGCAAATATGCAGAAGGGCCGCCGCTTAATGCGACAGCCCCCTGATTTTTCATAAAGACGGAGTGTGTATCGGCAGTGTGCGCATATTATTAAGATAAGAAATTCGCCGAAAAAGTGAAAAAATTGTGGAGGAAATATGCAAAAGGAAAGCTCAATCGAACGCAAACGCAGAAATGCGACCTGGCACTACGACCCCAACGCCATGGGATACGTAAATTACACCGTGGATCTGACGCCAAGCGACATCAAGCTGTACTTTACCTATAAAAAGGACAAGGCCCGCCCGGGCAAAATTATACTGACGGGGCTGCAATTGCCCGCACCCAAGCACATTGTGATACCCAAGTGCGTCAGCGTGATACAAAGCCTGACCACGGGCAAGGCGGGCTTCAAAAAGGTGCACCCCGCCATCCGCAGCGTCTACATCGGCGACGGCGTAGAGGAGATAGGCGAAAACGCCTTTTGCGGCATGGAGTTGGAATGCGTCAACATGCAAGAGGCGCTTTCTCTCAAAAAGATAGGCAAAAACGCCTTTGCCGACAACAAGCTGCGGGCGCCGCTGTCGGTTCCGCAGGGTGCGCAGATAGACGGCGACATCGGCTGCCCCTACCAACGCTGCAAGCAAAACTATCCCACATTTGAGCATCTTGGTTGGCTGGACGGGCCATTTTTGCACGACGAAGAGGGTGATGGGCTATATCTGCCCTTTTTGGTGTCCAATCGGACAATAACCTACTTTCCCAGCTACATATCCCGCTTGGGCGATATGCGCCTTGCAAACTACGACGACGGGCTGACTATCGGGTGTGTGCGCAAAATCGATGCGGGCGCATTCAAGGGCACAAACGTACGTCGGGTGTGCATTTCCAAGGACAGCACGCTGACGGAGATCGAGAGCGAAACCTTTGCCGACTGCAAGCTGAAAGAGTTGATTTTGCCCGCCACCGTCCAAAAGGTTGCCGACAACGCCCTTGGGGATATCCGCAAAATGGAGTGCGTTGTGGCGGACGGCTGGAAGGACGCCCGCAAATATTTCAGCGACACGGTGCTTGTGCCCTCCAAGGAATATTGGGCCGATGTGGAAAACCGCAGCCTGTTTTCCTTTGAGTCGTCCGGGCAGGTCATTGCCGGTTTTGCGCAGAATTTGTCCAAAAAGCCCAGTGAGATCGTGCTGCCCAAGGGCGTCAAAAAAATCAAGCCCGACGCCTTTGCCGAGTGCAAATTTTTGAAGCGTGCCGTCGTGGGCAAGGATGTGACGTTTGAAAAGACAGACGACCCCATGGAGTTGCGCAGGGAACACGACTCTTTTCCGCCCTGCTGCGAGGTGGTGACGCCCGATGGCGAGGTGTTGCAGGAGGCCCTCTCCGAAGAGGAAGTGGAGCGGCGCAGAATTGTTGCCCTCTACTACAAGCAAAGAGACTCCTACCGATTCTCCGAGGAAAGAATTGCTACTGTGACGCTTCGCCTCTACTGCGAAGAGCACAAAAACTGCAAAGATTTCAGTGAGTTTTCTACGCAATACAAGGGACGTGCCATGCTGCGCTATTTTCGCTCTCGATGTTTTGACTCGTTTGCCATGAGACATCTGACAGATGATTACTTTGGCATATACAACCCCAACAATCCGCCCTCCTTCAAGGAAAGCAAGGATATGCTGGCGTGCGGCGACACATTCTACTACTATTTCAAAGCGGGCAAGGTGCCCGAATACAAATATAATGGACAGGTTGTGCGGATATGTTCGGAGCCGGACTATTCGCCTGTGCTCTACTGCTACAAGCACGTCAAGATCCCCAAAGACCGAAAGATAGAGATAACGGAGCGCATATGCGAGCTGGAAGAACGTCTTGCCACCATCAGGGCGGACGAATTGGACGCCGTTACCCGATACGAGGCGTGGCTCAACACCGCAAAGGGCCGTGCGTGTCTCGACAAAGAGTACCAAGTTTATCGGTCGGAACAAGCTGCGCTCGAGGCGGAAGACAGACGCAAACACCCCGAAATGTACGACTCCAAGGGCAATTTTGTCCCAAGAATAAGAGAAACGGCTGTCCAACTGTACGAGCGGCTGGCCAAGGAGCAAGAACAAACCGGCGGAAGCGACCCGGGCGGAAGCTACTACATGCTGGGACGAGAATATATGGAGGGCAAAAGCGTACCCAAAGACCTTCGCAAAGCGTACGAGTACTTTTCGAAGGTGGACTTTCGTTCCAAGTACTCTTCGGCTGCGTACAGTTGCAAGCTCTCCATCGAAAAGGAGCTGGCTGCGGAAAAGGCAGCTGCCGACCGTGCCGCTGAGGCTGCAAGGGCTGCGGCCGATCAGGCAGAACAAGCAGCGTTGAAACAACTGAAAGCTGAGCAATACAAACAATCCTTGTTAGATGAAGCGCAATCCCACAAACCGTACGTCTTGTTAGATGCCGTTGAGGACCAGATCCGAAGTGCTTGCAATAAAGAACTTGGTAGTATAGGCGTTTATATCTACACTTCTCCTGAGTACATCAAAACTATCGAGGTCGGCGACTACACATTCTCGTTTTGGAAAGCGGTTTTTGAAGTGCATGCGGGAGGCAAGCAGAAGGATTTGGAAGAACTCGGCAAGAAAAATGGCGGCGGAACCAACTATCACACTCAATTTATCAGGTCGCTCGAAAAGCAAGGTATCAATTCGGCAGATATCTGGGGAGTGGACAAGGAAACCAAGAAGAGCCTCTCCGCCAGTGCTCGGGACAATTTGACAAAATTGCAAGTGTCTGATAGCATGGCCCAAGTCCGGGACTCTACGTCGGCATGGTCTGCCGGCAGAAGTGTCTTCAGGAGCACTGTACGAGATATCATCAAGAGATGTTGGGACAGTAACCCCGATATTATACTTGACAAAGATAAAGATAATGATTACAAAATAGAAAAGGTAACCGGCTGGAAAGTCACCTACAAATTTCCTGATAAATAATAAAAGTAAAAAAAGCGGCTGCTGAAAAACAGCCGCTTTTATTGTAGGATCAGGTGAAAAAATACTCCGTTTTGCGCATATGGGGTGGCAAAACTCAGCAAGGGGCGATTTCCAGCGCAAGCACCATCATGTCGTTGAAGGAGTTTTGACGTTCCTCGCTGGACAGCACGTCGCCCGTCAGCAGGTGGTCGGATATGGTGCAAATGCACAATGCGTTTTTGCCGGCTCTGGCGGCGTTGAGGTAGAGGGCGGCGCTTTCCATTTCCACGGCAAGCACACCCATTTTGCCCCAGACAGCGCTGCTGCCGCCGTCGTCGTAGAAGGTGTCGCTGGCAAGCACGTTGCCCACTTTGTAGCGGAAGCCCAGCTCTTTGGCCTTGGCGACGGCCTTTTCCAGCAGGTCGTAGCTGCAAATGGGCGCCAAGGTGCCCGGCATGCCAAATTGACGGGCGTAGTCGCTGTTGGTGCAGGAGCCTTGCCCAAACACCAGATCACGCACTTTGAGGTCGGGATGGATGGCACCGGCCGAGCCGATACGAATGATGTTTTGCACGTCGTAGAAGTTGAACAGCTCGTAGCTGTAAATGCCGATGGACGGGATGCCCATTCCGCTGGCCATGACGGATACACGTTTGCCCTTGTAGTAGCCTGTGTAGCCCTGCACTCCGCGCACGTTGTTTACAAGCACGGCGTTATCCAGATAGTGATCTGCAATGTACTTGGAGCGCAGCGGATCGCCCGGCATAAGTACGGTAGGTGCAAAATCTCCCGCCTTGGCGGCAATGTGAGGGGTGGGGATTGACATGATTTTTGTTGTCTCCTTTGGTTGTGATGTTGTGTGGGGGATATTTTTCCCTCACTTTTCATTATAAATGCAATGCCGCCGCTTGTCAAGAGTGAACTTTGTTTGCGGCCGCCGCTTGTTTACTCCAAATTGGCAGTGACATACGGAAATGTTGTTTTATATCTTGCAATTTGAAGTAATATATAGTATAATTGTAGCGTATAGGGCTTTGCAAAAGCGTATCCGACGGCGGCGCAAAACTGCCCCAAAAGGGCTTGTCCACAATCGATACACTTTTTGTCGGGGATTTTGGGGCGAGATGTCCACACAAATTATTTGTGGCATAACACAACATGTTGGGCAAAACGCCCGTTTGCGCCACAAAATCTTGTTGGAAGACACCGTTATCGGCCACAAATACACAATTTCACATCGCCCAACAACACTACTACCCGAAGAAGGGATATCCACAGTGTATCCGCACAGCGGAAAAGGAGAAACCATGAAAATCATTGTAAACAGCTTAGATCTCAACGACGCCGTAAGCAAGGTATCCAAGGCGCTTGCCAACAAGGAAGTTGCGCCCGTGCTGGAATGTATCAAAGTCACTGCGGAAAACGACCGCCTGACGCTGTACGCCACCGACAAGGACCTTGCCATAGAGCGCACAATAGACGCCAATGTGATCGTGGGCGGCTCCTTTTTGGTGCCGGGGCGCATTTTTGGCGACTACATCCGCAATATAGCCGAAAACGGCAGCGACATCTCGCTGGAAATGACGGACGAAAACCGCCTGCTGGTAAGCTCGGCCAACAGCGAGTGCAACATCGGCACGCTGGATGTGGAGGACTACCCCGAGACGGAAAATATCGGCAACAGCAACTATTTTGCCGTGACCGAGACCAACTTGAAGGACATCATCAACAACGTGATATTCTCCGTGGCCACCGACGACAGCCGCCCCATGCTGAAAGGCGTGTTTTTTGAGGCCAAGGAGTACACTCTATCCGCCGTTGCCACCGACGGCTACCGCTTTGCCATGAGCAAAAAGGTGCTGGAAGAGCGTGTGGACTACATTTCCGCCACCATCCCCTCCCGCAGCCTGTCCGAACTATCCAAGCTGCTGGGCGACAGCGACAATGTGCTGAAAGTGTACATCGAAAACAACTACCTGATGATATGTCTGGAAAACACTCGGCTGCTTACCCGTTTGCTGGCGGGACAATACATCAAGTACGACAACATTGTGCCGAGAGACTTTTTGACCACGCTGTACGTCAACAAGGAGACCTTTGAAAAAGCGCTTAGCACGGCGTCCATCATGTCTCGCAGTGAAAAGAACAACCTTGTGGTGCTGGACATCGAAGAGTACAACATGAACATCTCCTCCACCAGCCAATACGGCACCGCCAAGGAAAATATCACCATATCGCTGACGGGCAAGGACGTGAGGTGCGCATACAACAGCAAATACATCAATGACTGCCTCAAAGTTATCTCCGCCGAGACCATCAAGATGGAGTTTGCCCAACACAACAGCTGCGTTATCACTATCAAGGATAGCGACGAGGTGCTGTACTTTATCCTGCCCGTAAAACAGATCGTTTAGGCGCAAGCGGGCAAAATGAAGGTGGAGCTTTCGCAAGACGAGCGCAAATTTGTTGAGGAGTTGCTTGGCCGCAACATAAAGGGCGTGCTGGGCAGTGACTATGCGGATATTTTTGCGTCAGTGGACGCTTTGGCCGTCTACGTAAGACAGCTGCTGGACGGCGAAATTGACAGTGTGCCAACTGCGGACTTTGAACGAGTGCAAAAACGCCTTGCGCAAAGCGACGACAGCGACGCACTGCAAATCTCCCTCGACTATACCTTGCTTCGCCTCGTCGGCGGGGCAAGTAGGGAAAGATGAACACCTCGCATGTTGGGCCACCTCGCCGCACCTCGCCGGTGGGGCCACCTCGCCGGTGAGGCAAGTAGGTAAAACAACAAAAAAAAAGGCGCCGCCCTGTTCGGGAATTTTATAACAGTGCAGAACTGTGATTGTGCGGTATGGATAGACGAAAGCCCATGGTTTGATGTTTTGATTGCCTCTGCGTATCATTATTTCTCGCACAATCTTGCAATATACAATCGAAAATAGAGACCTGCTTTATCAAAAGTAGGTCTCATATATTAAAAAGATTGTAATTTAGTTGCACTCACCCACACAAAAGGCGTAGCAACAAATTACATTCGCAGACAAGGCACATTGTCAAGCGGTTTCAAAGAAAACTGCGAAAAACTCGTTGCAAAACAATCAATAAAAAATATCTGCACAAAAGCAATTCTTACATAAATCAACGAGCACTCGACGTCGACGGGTGATTGATTTGCTCTGCTCGCCCCACCGGCGAGGTGCGGCGAGGTGGTATCAACAACAAATCAATCAAAGAAAACATGAAAATCACAGAATTTAATTATCAAAATGACAGCTTTATCCGTCAAATAGAGGCGGAAAATTGGGGTGCAGCACAGTTTTTGGCTAAGCTGCTGAAAGAGCGTCGTCTGGACGAGGTATTGGGCGGTTGGGCAAAGCTGTTTTTGCTTACCGACGGCGACGAGCTCGTCTCCTTTGTGACGCTGTCGGCGCAGGACTACGTTGCCGAGCCTGCCCTCACGCCGTGGCTGGGATTTTTCTACACGGCGCCACGCTATCGTGGGCACCGATACGGCAAATTGTTGATAGACCATGCCTGTCGGATCGCCAAGAAAAGGGGCTGCGACGAAGTTTTTGTGGCCACGGACCACATCGGCCTCTACGAAAAATACGGCTTTTGCTACCGTGAAAATCGCCTCGACATCAACGGCGAGGACACCCGAATTTATTGCAAGCGCCCGGATTGAACAGGCGTGGGATAAAATGCAAATTTGTTGCCGATATTCTTTTTCATGTTTCATCTCAGCCTTTGCGAGACAACACTCGCCGTCGGGCGATTTTGGATTTTGACATTTTGTGTACAAGTAAAGATTTTTAATATTGTTTCTTGTACATTTTAAGTTATATTATTTACATTATCAGAAAACACCAAGTTGGCTGTGCGTATGTCTTGTCTGTCTATCCCCTACCCGCCCATCGGTGAGGTGTAGCGTTCAATCCAAACTTATTGTCACGGTGACGGTGCCGCTGCCTGCTGCAAGTAATGTGCGCAGTTGTTGCGTCGAGTAGCCCTCGATTTTGCCCAGTTTGGTGTAGGACCACGAGTTGCTGCCGTAAAACATAACAATCTGATTGCCCAGATACAACATCACGTCGCCCGCCTGTGTGGTGAGCTGCCTGTCGCTGCGAGGAAGTGTATGTCCCAAACCGCCTACCTTTTCAAATCCGCCGTAGTCGTCGGCGATGTAGGTGATGTTGCCGCTCTTCAAAAGTTCCACAAGTGCTTTCGTCGCCGAATTTTTTTCCAAAGTGACGGCAAATTTGTTTTGGTTGATGGTAAAATAGATCTTTTCTGTCATCGTTCCCTCGTCCGACTTGTCGGGCTGCCTACTCGGTTGCCAGCCTGTATTATCTTTACTTGGCTGCCCATTGGGCTGTTGAGTTGGGCTTTTGTTCGGTTGCTCGATCGGTGCGTCATCATCTATACATGCCGCCAAGAGGCATAGGCAGATAAGCAGTACCACAAGCAAAATATATCTTGATTTTGTCATTTTTCACCGCCGCCGCGATCGGCGCATTGCCGACCTCACGAAAGTTTATCGTATTCCTCGTCCGCAACAGGCTCCAACCACTCGTTTGAGGCGTTTTCGCCGGGGACTTCGATGGCGAGGTGAGAGAACCAGCTGTCCTTTGCTGCGCCGTGCCAATGCTTGACGCCCTCGGGGATGTTGACGCAATCCCCAGGCTGCATTTTGACGGCCGCTTTGCCCCACTCCTGATACCAGCCGCACCCCGCAACGCAGATGAGAATTTGTCCGCCGCCCTTTGTTGCGTGGTGGATGTGCCAATTGTTGCGGCAGGACGGCTCGAACGTGACGTTGAAAATGCCGACCTGCCCCTTGGAAATTGGGGCGAGATAGCTTTGTCCGCTGAAATATTGACGGAAACCGTCGTTGGGCGCACCGATTGGGAAGATCATAGCGTTTGCGTGCGCCGCCTTTGCCGTATCGGCAACATCTTCCGCCCAGACGTCCTTTGCCATGTTGAACACCGCCCACGCCTTGGGCCAGCCTGCATAAAACGCAACGTGCGTGACGACTGCGGCGATTTCCGATCGGGTGACGCCTGCATTTTTGGCGTTTTGCAGGTGGTAGCGCAGCGAACTATCAGTGATGCCCGACGACATCAGCGCCACAACGGTGACAATGCAGCGTGTTTTGTGGTCGATATCGGGGTTGTTCCAATTTTCGCCGAAGAGGACGTCGTCGTTGAAGTGCGCAAAATCGGGGGCGAACTCGCCCAGCGCCTTTCTGCCGGCATTTTGTGTGATTTTTTCCATATCCAAATCTCCTTTTATTGATTTTTGATGTTTTTGCCTAACTGGTAGGCATCTGTCATATAGCGGGAATGGACCGTTTAAAATCCGTTGATTTTTGCAATTTTTCGTGTTAAAATATCTATACGAAACGCAAGAAGCCGTAAAGGCGGACATTGCGAGAGGGTAATGCCTCTTGTGGATGCGTTTCTTTTTTTTTATGCTTATTTTTTCGGGTACTTTCACGGCAACGGTTTTTCTTCGAAATTGTCTTTTTTGTCGTGTCGCACACGTTTTGCTATACCCATAGGTTCAGGGTCTTTCGGGTTAGGGTTAGGATAAATTATTTCGTTATTCCGCTCGCCGTATATCGGCATTGAGGTAAGGGGTGAAACCTACCTTTACTTTTTGCCTTTCTTTCCGTCACTCGATTTTAGAGCGGCGATTTTTTGTATTTTTGCCGACAGATTTTGCAGTGCATCAAGCAGCTCGTTGGGCCGCTCGATCTCCGAAAAAACCTCCTTTTCTCGCTTATAGAGGTCGCCGAGGATACCGTCGGCATATTTTTTGCCGCTGTCCGTCAGCGAAACAAGTAGCTCTCGTCGCTCTCCCTTGATTTGCGACAGGGCCACATAGTTTTTGTTCTCCAAATCCTTGATGATGGTGTTTGCCGTGCTGCGGGGGATGTCCCAATCCTCGCAGATCTGCTTTTGGCTGTGGCGCTCGCCGTCGTTGAGAGCGTAGAGGATCCACAGCAGGTTGGGCGAGCCTAGTTTGCAGCCCTTGCCGTACTGCTCGTAGGCGCCGTCGATTTGATAAATGAGCCTCCCCAGCCTGCAAAAAAATGTTCGTTCGTCCATATTTCACTCCGAAAATCCTATTTCGTATTTTAATTGTAGTACGACTTCGGATTTCTGTCAATCATTTTTTGACACTTTGCAAACCACCGTCATTTCCCGGTTAAGATTTTGGGTGTGTTTTGTAAACCGCCACCCAGATCCACCCACATCCACTCACATACATTACATAATGGGCTTTTTGTGCCTCTGTCAATCTTTTTTTTGACACTTTGCAAACCGCCAGCTTTTTGTTGTTTTTATTCTTTGCAAGTTATATTGTTTAAGCCACACTGCTAATATCTCACTGCTAAATCAATTGTGCTGTTGTTTGGCGAAAATCCTACGATTTTCGTTGGCGTGGAAAAAAAGGAGGGGCGTTTAACAAAAAAAATCATATGGAAAATAGTAGAAATAATTGTAGCGGAAGTGTGCCCGATTATGTCACATGTGTGTAAAGATACCGCCGAAAATGAGCGTTTCGGGATTTATGGGATTTTTGAAAGGCAAAAGAGTGTAATAATATACCAAAAATTCGGAAATCTCAAATTTAAGTACCGAAACAGAGAGTTTTGGTGTAGAGGATATTGTGTCGACACAGTCGGTAAGAATACGAAAAAGATAAAAGAATACATAGCGAACCAACTTAGCGAAGATAAGCGAATGGAGCAAATGAGTCTATTTGAGGTAAACGACCCGTTTGCGAAAGACAGGCCGGTTCGCTAACGCAAGACAGCTGCGCTCACAAAACACGTTCAGCCGAGCGAAGCGAACGCCACAACGTATTTTATGTAGCCGCAACAGAGGGTTTTACCCTCTTTTGTAAAGCCATCGGCCAAGCCGGTGGATATTTACTGCGACATCCGTTGCATTACGAGGTTGCACCTATGTCAGACATAACTCAACCGCTAAATCAAGCTTTGCAAAATGGTCGTGTGGCCAAAGTTTGAAGATTTATCAATCTTTTTTACGGGCAATAACCAATGTTTTACCTTTTTAGAAAGAGCAAGCCCCCCACATCTCGCTCCACTGCGCCCTGCAACTTACTTACGATTTACCTATTAAAACTAAAACCAGTTGTAAAATTTTTGCCCGACTCTCCGTAACCAAGCTTTTTGCCGGCATTCCCAAAAGCGTTGATAGAAGATCGGATTGCCCACAATTTTTTTGAACCCAAAATCTTGCTAAGTTAGCCGTATCTAAGCCTTGTGCCACCACGCCAAAACAATAATAAAAATTCAATTTCCGACAGTTTTCTAAATCTGAAATTTTGTTAAAATTCTATTTGAATTTCTCAAAGAAGCGTCAAAAGCATATTGCGGCCGAGGGAGTGAGTTTGCCAATTGGAGAGGGAGAGGGGCTGCATAAAACTGCAATATGTTTTTGTAGATTCCGTTCTGTGCCCGGCAGAAAGGGACAAATGAGAATCTGAACAAGATATAAGAGAAAATTCTATCCAAAATGAAAAAGATGGAGCGAGGGCCATCGGTGAAAAAAAACTAGCGTTGATCAATGTCTGACCAGAGAAAAGTACGAAACTGCCAAAAAACCAATATATTGACATAAATAGGTGACTATGATATTATTGATTTATGGAGGACATTATGAAAAAAACAGTTTTTTAATGGTGATTTTAATGGCAATTACACTTATTTTGGGTGCATGCACCCCTGATTATACTTGGGATAAAGATGTAGCTAACGATATAGCTCGCTTAAAAGAAGCCGGATTTGAAACATATATTGAAAATGATGAGGAAACACTGCAAAATGCCAATGAAACAATAAATTGGGAACTTTCACGGGCCGACAAGAATTTTTCAGTAGAGCTCATTAATCACTACGGCTTGCTAATCAACAAAGTTAACAATATAGTATTTGAGGAGTACAAAACAGAAAAACAAGCAAAACAAATGTACGATTACTATCAAGAAATAAGCACAGAACAAAAATTGGTACGCTTTGGAAAAATCTTGATAACAACAAATTCAGAAGACGCAATCGGACTATTAGGATACGATTTTAAATAATTGAAAAAATTCAAAACACTAACACTACAAATGGCTTAAAGTTGAATTTAAGCCATTTGTAATATTTTCTTTAATTATCGTCTTTATCTTTCGAATTAACATCATTTTGCTGCGGAAACAACTGTTTTATGATTTGATTCGCCCCAGTAGAAGATGCCCCAATGACTATTCCGACCCCCAAAGCAATCCAAATGTTTTCTGCATTGAAAATCATTTCCGGGTTGGTAAAGTAAATTACAACCCCAAGCAAACCGCCCACAATCGCCAGTAGAATCGGTATAAATTTGTAGGCATTCTGCCTTAATTAAACATCAGCTTATAAACTTCGCCAACGATATAGCAGCATACAACTATAGGTTTATTTAATGGACTTCCTTCTAAGTGTTGCAAAATTTTAAAATTCTTTTTGAGTGCTACACTATTTTGAACTTCTCTTCAAGTGGTGCGCCACTCCGAACTTCTCTCGAAGGGTCGCACTACTCAAACTTCTTTCTAAGTGCTGCACTATTTTAACTTTTCTTTGAGTGCTACGCTATTTTGACCTTCTCCTTAAGTGTTGCACTATTTTGAACTTCTTTCTCGGTGTTGTACTTGGTTTGGCAATTCCCCCATATAGATCTCCTCGCACACAATTGTTTTTCAGCAAACATTTATATCGGAGCATCATATGAACCTCCCTTTTTAAGTGTAGCCCTTAATAGAAAATTTTGTCATAAAAACATAACTTATAAAATTTTTCTATGGACCAGCCTAATCTATAACATCTCGAAAAAACACAAAGCCGGATATTTAGCGTGCGGGCGCAGAGACGTCCTGCCAATCGGCGCTAACAACTCGCCGAAATAATAACCGTCTGCGCCTTGCGAAAAACTTGTATTTCGGGAAAATGAGCAGCAGCCGAAGAATGTAATTTTGGCAAAATTGTAATTCCGCAATCGAATCAAGAAAAGTGTTGCTGCTACATTTACATCTGATCCATCTTGCAACAAATAATAAGGGGTATATGAAAATGCTTGAAATAGAAACGTAAAATTGCTTATATTGTCTTTTTCGCCGCCAACAATCTTTTTCTCCAAAAAATTATTTCTGAATATAAATATGACGGTCGGACATAAACCATGATTTATCAAAACGGGCGGTCATCCCGGGCAATACAGAGACAAACAACAATGCAGCCGACACTTGCCAATCTGATTATAATCAGAACAATGTTGGAATGTGACTGAGTGCATACAACGTTATCTTGCTCCGGCAAAAATACAAAAATTTTTGCGCCCCATGCACTTTGCATTTATCTACAACAAAAGATGAAGGCGCCCAATATATTATTGACGAAACAACAAAAGCTTCACCCTGCGCCAAATTTTTACAAACAATTTTGCATTTATCTATAACAAAATTTGAATGCGCCCATCACATTACAGCAACTGCACCATTTTGCACTTAATACTCGCAACAACACAATAACTTATTCGCATTATTTCAAAACCGTATTGGTAAAAGAATTTAGTCTAATGTCTGTGCGATACCAAAAAATAATTTCTATGTAATGCGTCACATTAAAAAAAAAGAGATTGATTTTGCACTTAATACTCACAATAACACAAATAACTTATTCACATTATTCAAAACCGTATTGTTAAAAGAATCGAGTTTTGATACCTGTGCGATTCAAAAAAATAATTTCTATGTATGCGCCACAATAAAAACAAATAGAAATTTCTTCTGCGCCCCTATAATTCCGCCATTTATAGGTTGGCACTAAAAAAATCTTCACAAACTTTTTGAAATGAATTTTGTGAAGCCGGGCAACATGTTTCACGTGAAACGTTTCTGCGAGATCGTGCGTCAAAATTTTCTTTTGTAATTCGATTCGTCAATAAATGAAGGAGATATGAGTTGAAATATTGGTTGCTTTATGACTTTTTTACAAGTAAAATACTAATCTATTCGTGGGCGCACATAAACTTTCAAGATTTATGATTTATGTCCGGACTATGCACCATGGGAAGTAGACTCCGGAATTGTTGTAAAAATCAAACGCAACATCGCTAATGGTTTTATCGCATTAGCAATCATTTTGTGATATCCCGTGTGTCGTGTTATCGGTTCATATATGTAGATAAGACAATGGATGTGTGAGTCTTGCGACGTGTTCTATGAGTTAAATTATACAAAAATCCTTCAAATTACACAGAATGGGTTTTTATTAGGTCGGAAATTTTGAAAAATTGATCTAAAAAATTCTGTTAAAACGGCCCATTTAGACAGATTTTATAACATAATTTTTAGAAGTCAAAGATAAATTTACTGTATTGTTTTTTTGTTTATCGGGGTTAATGACCATTGTTTATATTGATTTTTGATTGGACGGGACTTTCGCCAAAGCTCCTTTGCTTGGGAAATTTTGCAAAGTTGCCAAAGCTCTATGGGTATTTTGTCTACACCGTTGAGAATTGTGTGGGTAGATGTGCCGAAATGGCGATCTATTTGTCCAAGAACGAATAAGGTTCGATTGTTTAAGATGTGTTTCACGTGAAACATTTGGTAATTAGGGTGTAATTAACAAATATCGTATAGTTTGAGGTGGGTTGATGTATCGCAATCGGGAAAAGTGCGGAGGGGTGTTCTTTAAGGCATTTTACGTTGATCTATAAGGTGCGAAGATTTTTTATAGAAGTTCGAAAGAGTAAAATTTGGCGCAAACTAAAATTCGTTATATGTAGATTATTTCGAAAGAAATTTTGGGAGCGTTGCTTTCTTGGAGTGAGAGTTGATGGCCGCAATGGCAAATTTTAATTGTTGTCCTTTTTTTTGTGATTTAGATACCTATCTGTGATGTACTTTCGTTACTTTTAACTTTCCTGTCGATGTATGCGCAGCTTTTGTGCTGAAACGATATTGTGCACATTTTCCCAACTGAATCCGGTGCTTTTGATGATTGTGGTAAAATAGCGCAAAGCAGTTTTTGCTTTGATAAAAATATTTGCGATTGGACGTGCGGTGCCCACGCCTGTCGGTTTGAGCGAATTGTGCGAATTGTCTAATGGTGTGAGTATTGATGATATTAATCATATTGTTATGTTGTTGCGAATCGACTGTTTCACGTGGAACATTTGCGTTATGGACCAGGGGTATTCAGATTTTCTTGCGCTGGTTTACACTTAAATTTGACGCAGCGCATTTGTAGCGCCCTCCCCACACAAGTTATATGCGCTTGTGATTTATCTGAGGATGTATCCGTACGGTTTTTGTTGGGATAAACTTCGTTCGTTCAGATTATTTTTGTGTTAGGAGCTTTGCTTTTGGGGTTGGGTGTAAACGAGAGCCCCAATAAACCGTTTTCTGTATTCAATTTTTTTTGTGGTGGGTGAGTTTGCTATGACAAGATCTGATTGCCATGCGGAAATTTAATTGTAAAAAGGAATGAGAAATGCATTTTTGCAAGGTTAAGCTTCCGGCGGCAGGCAGTTTTTCACAATTATTGATTGGAAGATATGGTTGCTCCTCAAATTGATAGGATTGTTTTAGTGGAGTATGTTTTTGGAAAAGAGACGGGTTTGCGTCTCATGTCCAATCATTACTTCCAAAACGTGTCCTTTTCTTGCGTTGGTGATTTTTTCAAAGTGGTCGATTGAAATAGCATATTGCGTGGCGCCGACTTATTGGAAATTGCAAAGGGATGGTCGAAACGTCTTATTTTGGAGAAGTCAACGTGACGAGTGTCGAGCTTGCGTGTCCGGCGTGTTTTTTTTGATGGGTTGACCCTCGGTTGTGTCAAAATATTGACGACGAGAAAAGTACGAGGGTTATATTTTACGATAAAATGACTTAATGGTTTTTTAGAAGAAGGCGTCTACTGTAATGTTCGATATTTATTTCGGCGATAAAAGTTTGCTTGTGGAGTTGCGCAGTTTGTTTTGTCGGAAATTGTGTGGTAGGCGATAATGGAAAAATATTAAATTTTATGATCTTCGGCGGGAGTGAGCGGCGACGGTTGGCGGCTGGTTTTGTTGAAATAAGTCGTGTGTGTGGCAAGGCTGCAGTACCGATAGAAATGGTTGCGACCATCGTAAATGAGACGGAGGTGACTAAAAAGGTGGGTGGGGGGGGGCGAGATGTAGGGATGAAAGGCAGGGCATGGTGCGATATGCGCAGGTTGCAGTTGATATTGCGCAGACTTTTGTTCAAAAGTAATATAACATAGTGTTAAAAAGTAGCTTATAAAATTTTCGCTTGCGCCCACCAAAACCGCAACAGTAAAATTCTGCGCCAAATAGGTATTTCACACTTTTTAATGCAAAAACACTTTTGAACAAAAGTAAAAGTTATTTTTTGTTCGAAAGTCTGCGGGGGATATATCGAGCAATCAATTTTTGATTTTCCACGACAGATTGGCGGGGGGGGGCGCTAAATCGTCAGCACGGTAAACAATATCAGCCCAATCACAAACAGCAAAACAACTATGCGAGAAAAAACGTAGGGCAGCAACAGCTTTTTGGCGGAAAATCGCCTGTGCCGTGGCTTGGACAGCACTCCAAAAAGCACGTACATCGCCGCCGCAACCGCCCCTCCGACGCTCCAAAGTGGCTGCTTCAAAAAATACGCCAGCAGTGCAAACGCCGTTGCCAGCGCAATAAAGCCCAGCGCAATGCCGTACATCACCCTGGCACGTTTTTCTTCCAGCCGCCGCCCCGTTTCGATGTCCCCCTCGCCAATCAGCTCGTCCATGCTTACGCCAAACAGCTGCGAAATCAATTTCAGGCTGTCAATCGACGGCAGCCCCTTGTCCGTCTCCCACTTGGACACGGCCGTGCGAGTTACAAACAGCTTGTCCGCCAGCGCCTCCTGCGCGAGGCCGTTTTGTTGCCTGAGATGTTTCAATTTTTCGCCGAAATTCATTGTGTGCCTCCTTGCAACTATCATTATACAGATGACGGCGCAAAAAGTCACGACACTATTTGTCACACGGGGCTTGGGCGCAAAAAAATCGCCCGACTTGTCGGTGTGGGGCGGGCGGGTGGGGTGTTTTTGCTTGACTTATATGGGATTGTTTGCTAAAATATCACTGTATGCTATCGTGGTCGATTATGCCCAAGTGCACGTCGGCTGCGGCGGCCCAACGGATCACAAGGCGCCAAGGCGCTGACATAAGGAGACAGAAAAATGAAAAGAACCTACCAACCCAAAAAGAGACAGAGAAGCAAAGTCCACGGATTTCGTGCCAGGATGAAGACCACCGGCGGCCGCAGGACGCTGGCCAGACGCAGAAACAAGGGTCGTCACCATATTTCCGCATAACCGAGGGCAGCTTTGAAGTCTATATACAGACTCAAAAAAAACTATCAGTACAACTACGTGTACAAGCACGCCCAAAGCGTTGCGGACAAAAATTTTATTTTGCTGTACTGCACGGCGCACAGCAACCCCAGCAAGATAGGGTTTTCCGTCAGCAAAAAGTACGGGCACGCAGTGCAGCGCAATCGTATCAGGCGCCAGATGAAGGCGGCGGTGTCGGCATTTGCGCCGCAGATAGTCGCAGGCTACAATCTGGTGCTCATTCCTCGCAAAAAGGAGGCGTACAACTACGGCGACATAGCGGATAGCGTCGGCAAATTGCTGCAAAAGGCAGGGCTGACGCAATGAAGTATATCGCCATAGCGCTGTTGAAACTGTACAAGGCCACCATATCCAAGTGGAAGGGCGGCAAGCGGTGCATCTACACACCCAGCTGCTCGGTCTATTCGATGGAGGCGTACAGCCGTTTTGGATTTGTGGTGGGCAGTTGGCTCACAATCAAGCGGCTGTGCAGGTGTGCGCCCTGGGGCAAGGGCGGTTTCGATCCCGTCCCCACCCGATTGCGCAGTATCAAGTGGCACGTGTAGTACCGAGACATTTCAGGAGTAAAAATGAACAAAAAGACCAAAAGTGCACTTATACTTATTGTATTGGCTGTGTTTTGTTTGGGCGTTTTTGTGGCTTGCGACAACACCGCACCGGATTTCTTTCAATATTCCGAGGACGATCTGGGCGTCATGGGCAAGCTGGTCAGGTGGATGCACAGTTGGATAGGCAACTACGGCTGGACGGTAGTTGTGTTTACTGTATTTTTGAAGTTGATCATGTTGCCGCTGGATATCTGGCAACGGTATGCCGCACGCAAAAGCAGCCTCAAAATGCAGCAAATGCAGCCTCTGATGGAGGGTATCGACAGACGTTACGGCGCCAACACCCAGCGTGCCAACGAAGAAAAACAAAAGCTGTACAAAAAACAGGGCATGGGCATGATGGGCACCTGTTTGCCGATGATCGTGTCGATGATCATATTCTTTGTTGTGTTTGCCGGCCTGCGAGACTATTCAACATACAGCAGTATCACCAATTTTCAGGCATTGGCGGACGAGTACTATCAAACATACTCTGCCGCAATTCTCGATGACGAGGACCTCGCCGACAAGTACTACAACGGCTACGGAATGAGAGGCGGCTACAACAAGGAGTTGGCGCTGATAAAGAGCGATCCGGGCAACGAATCCAAAACGGAAGAGCAGCTATTGGACGTTCCGAAATACAGACTGCGCTGCCAAATCGAGGGCGTGCTTGCGGCCCGCAGCTACGAGCGGGATCAAACGGGCAGTAACCCCAAGTGCAGTGCCGCCGACCAAGCTGCGTTGGCGGTTGCCAAGGAGTACTACGCAACCCATCACGAAAGCTGGCTGTGGATAAAAAACGTCTGGCAGCCCGACACCTGGGCGGACGTCATGCAGCCCTACTCCGGCGGGACGTTTGAAGGCGGCGGCTTTGGAGAGAGTATCAATATGAAAAACTTTCCCGATGGTGGCGAGACGCTGTACGAAAAACTGCGCAATGCCGTATTGGAGGGCGACGGCTACAACGGCAAGGGCGGCTGGAACGGCCTCATGATCCTGCCCTTTTTGTCCATCGGCCTCAGTTTCCTGTCCATGTTCATTTCGCAGCGGATGGAACGCAAAAACCGCAGCGGCGAAGTGGTAGAACAAAATCAGCAACAAAAAGTAACAAACACAACAATGATGATAATCATGCCCTTGATGATGGCGTGGTTCGGCTTCATCTACACAGGCGCATTTGCAATCTACATGGTAACAAACTACACATTGAGTATTTTGTCTACCGTTGCGCTGCGCTACCCCGTGGAAAAAATGGTGCTCAAACGCATCAGCCGAGACGAAGTCAAGAACAACACCGCCAAGGCCAAATATATGAGGTAGCTATATGAGTGATGATATCAAATTGCAGCCCGAAAGCGACGCAGAGGAAAGCTCGTCGGACTGCGAACAGCAAAAAGTAGTGGATTTTTTGCAAACCGTACTGACCAAAATGGGGCTAAACTGCCGGGTGGAGGCCTCTGTCAAGGATGACGCACTGCTGCTGCGCATTGCGGGCGAAGACGCACCCGGGGCCATCGGCTATCGTGGCGAAACGTTGGACGCACTGCAATATCTTTGCAGCCTGATGCACAACGGCAAGAGTGGCGAGTTCAAACGGGTAAATCTGGACGCCGAAAACTACCGCTCCAAGCGCGAAAAGGCGCTTCAACGGCTGGCAAGCAATCTGGAACAAAAGGTAAAACGCACGGGCAAACAGGCCTCGCTGGAACCGATGAATCCCTACGAGCGCCGCATCATACACACGGCGTTGCAGGGTAGCAAGTACGTTACCACCCAAAGCGAAGGCGAGGGCACGGGACGCCATGTCGTGGTGACGCCCATCGCCAAAAACGACATTCTCAACAGCCCCAATGCGCCCCGCAAAACGCTCAATTTTGTGTATCGCAGCGAGAAAAAACGCCGCAGATAACATTTGATTTGCGCAAACAGCGTTCTCGAATAAGTTCGGGAACGCTGTTTTTGTAACCGTGCAAGTGGCAAGATTATAATGTATAAATTATAAAATTGCGCAAATTGCCGATAATTTATAAAATTTGTTTATAAAGTCATTGCAGACTTTGCAATTTGAGGCAAACGGTGCCCTGCTTGGCGCCGCACAGGGGGCAAGTGTCCCAAGCCTCTTTGCCGCTTGCCATGTGGCCGCAGCCGGAGCACATCCACACAACCTCTTTGTCCTTTTTGTAGAGGGTGCCGTTTTTCATCTGGTCGTATAGCTCCAAAAATATTTTTTCGTGCTGCATTTCTACCTTGGCGGTCAGCTCAAACAGGTCGGCGATGTCCTCAAAGCCCTCCTCTCGGGCAATTTTTGCGGCGGGCAGGTAGATTTCGTAGGCTTCCGCGTGCTCGTCGTCGGCGGCAAATTTGAGGTTTTGCTGGATATCCCACTTCTCCTTGAAGGGAAATCCGCCGCTGATGTCGATGTTGTCTATCGGCTTGTCGCTGGCTTTTTGCAAAAAGGTGTAGAACATGCGTGCGTGGTTAAACTCCTGATAGGCGATGGAGTCAACGATCTCCGCCATGGTTTTGTAGCCGTTGTAGCGCATGCCGTACTCCATAAACTCGTATCGGGTGCGGGCTTGCGTCTCCGCCGAAAAGGCTTTTGCAAGGTTAAGATAGGTCTCACTTTGTGCTAATTTCATTTTTGATCTCCTTTTTTTGTATAATTGTACCCAATGCGCCCGACGTCTAAACGTAGCCTGTCGGGATAAAATTTTCTCGTCCGCTGGACGGCAAAAATCTCTCAAATTGACATATGGGGTAGGGTTTTTGATATATGGGGTAGGTTTTTGCGCCCTTTGCGCCCGTTGCAAAAGAGGACCGTCGGGCGGGCGGCACAAGATAAATATCGCAAATTTTGCAAAATACTTTATTTTTGCGCCGATTTATGCTATCATATAATGTATAAGAAGTTATCTGCGGCCAAGGCTGCGGCGGATGTGCGTGACGACAGGAGGAAAAACGGTGGGTATTTTTGTAGATATCGGGCTGGTAGCAATATTTTTGATAGCCGTGATCATCGGCGCAGTCAAGGGGCTGTGCAGACAATTTTCTCGCCCACTGCTTGGGCTGCTGTCCATAGCGGGCGCCGTGGTGCTGGTGATAGTGATATATCCCCTGCTTGCAAACATGGGCGGCATGATATCCTTTGTGTCGGCGGTGTCGGGTTGGTTTGGCAATCCGATGTACACCACGGTCGTTTCCAGCGCAGAGCAGCTTTCGCAAACGATGAGCGGCAGCTATCTGGCCATTTTGTCCGGCATGTCCGACACGATTTTTGCTAAAATGCAATCCAGTCTGGCGCCCGGCGGTCTGCCCCTCACCATCGGCAATTGGTTTGGCCGCATGATCGTCAACGTGATTGTGGAGTTCTTTTTGTGGCTGGCGTTTTACCTGGCCATCAAGTACCTGCTCAAAGGTATCAAGTACCTTTTGATGAAGATCACGTCCGTGGTGGTGTTCAAGTCCATCGACAAAGTGTTTGGTATCATCTGGGCCGCAGCGCTTACCTATCTCATCGTCATCGGAGTGGTGCTGACCGCCGCCGAAGTGGTGATCGTGCGCTTTTTGCCGGGCATGACGGAGTGGCTGACAAATATGCTGGCCGGCTCTACCGTGCTGAGGTTCTTCCACAACACCAACGTGCTTGGCTCCCTTTTGGCGGGCATGCTTGGTGCGCCGCTACCCGTACTTTCGTAGCGAGATTTTTGCAAAATCAATGCCTGTATCGCTTTGCGGCGATACAGGTTTTTTTTCATCTCGCCCCATCAGAGAGACGATCTCCCCTGCTCGCCCCGCCGGCGAGGTGCGGTGGGGCGTGTTTGTCGAAAAAGTGCATATGGGGTAAGTTTTTTAGGCTGTGCGTTCCACTTCCACAAGGGCGTCGGCGATAAATTTGGCCACTGTGCCCACCAATTTGTCCTTGTCGGAGTTGAGCGTATAAAAATCCGCCATACCTTTTTCGGCGACGATACCCACAATGCCCACGTCTCCAACGGAGGGCAAATTTTTGTTGGTGGCGGCGCCGGGGTATATGCCGCCCTCGCTGATTTGCACCTTGCCGATCTGGTCCTCGGCGCCCACGGCGGCGTCAATCACCACGATCTGGCAATCGGGGTGCATCGATTTGATAAAATTGTAGCAGTACAGCAGGTTTTCTGCCGTGATGTTTTGCTCGCACATGCCGTACACAAAAGACGGACGGCACATATTTTGGTTTAGCAGCGTGCCCACCCTCGGGCCAAGACTATCCGAAAATACCTTTTCGGTGCCGATACACATGTACACCGTGCGGCGGCGGTCCAATTTTTGGGACAAGGCGCTCACCAGACGGCTGCGGTCCTGCTCGTTGTAGATACTGATTTCAAGCATAGTTGTCTCCTTGTTTTGGCATAGTGTTGCCCTTTTGCGCAGGTTTTAGCGGTGCTCGGGCGCAAAATCCAACTTTGAGGCAACTTTTTTTGTCGAAACGTGCGTTTTTGCAGTGCAAATCGGGCGATAATCGGGCAAAAAATTGCAAATACTAAGTCGGTGCGGATAGTACGCATACAATTTGACAATATGTATATATTGTGATAGAATATATCTGTCTAATTTTGCGCAGTCGGCAATTTGTGGCGGGCTGTGCACAAAAATATACGACGTAAATGCCCTTTCGGCGCAGGCCGTGGCATAAAGGAGTACACTTTGGAACAAAAAAGAAGCAGAGCGATCATATACGCCATCTTGGGTGTAGTTTTGGCCGTGGTGCTTGTTGTTTTGCTTTGGACTTTGCTGGGCAACAGCGCCAACCAGATCAGTGAAACGCAATTTGTGCAAAACCTCAACGACGGCAGATACAGCGAAGTTGTGCTCAACATCTACAAGGTGGTGGGCGTAGACGCCAAAACAGGCAGGTCGGATACCTGCGTTGTGGTCAGCAGAGAAGGCTTCGACAGAGAGGTGCAAAGCTACATTTCTGCGCACGTGCTCAACGGCGGCGACAACTCGTCCTTTGTCTACGAGGTAACCGACCCCAACGCCACCAGCTGGACAGACTACATCATACCCGTGCTGTGGATAGGCCTCATCATTTTGTTGGGCGTCATCATGTTCCGTCAGATTGCCCGTCAAAACAACCAAAACATCGATTTTGGCCGCAGCAAGGCACGTGTGGTGCAAAATATGAAGGTGAGATTCAGTGACGTTGCCGGCGCCGAGGAGGAAAAGGAGGAGTTGCAGGAGATCATAGACTTCCTCAAAGACCCCAAGCGCTTCAACGATATCGGCGCACGTATCCCCAAGGGCGTGTTGCTGGTGGGGCCTCCCGGAACGGGCAAAACGCTGTTTGCCAAGGCCGTTGCAGGCGAGGCAGGCGTGCCTTTCTTCTCGATGAGCGGCAGCGACTTTGTAGAAATGTTTGTGGGTGTGGGCGCAAGCAGAGTGAGAGACCTGTTTGACCAAGCCAAAAAGAACATGCCCTGCATCATCTTTATCGACGAGATCGACGCCGTGGGACGTCAGCGCGGAGCAGGCCTCGGCGGCGGGCACGACGAAAGAGAGCAAACCCTCAACCAACTGTTGGTGGAAATGGACGGCTTTGAGACCAGCACCAACATCATTGTCATGGCGGCCACCAACCGTGCCGATATCCTGGACCCCGCATTGCTGCGCCCAGGGCGTTTCGACAGGCAAATCTATGTCAATCGCCCCGATGTGAGAGGCCGCGAGGCCATCTTGAAGGTGCACGCCCGCAAAAAGCCCATCGGCCCCGACGTCAACTTCCGCACGGTGGCCCGTATCACGGCAGGATTTACCGGCGCCGAGCTGGAAAACATGCTCAACGAAGCCGCAATATTGGCGGTGAGGCAGGGCCGAAAAGTGATAACCATGGCGGACGTCAACGAGGGTATCAACAAAGTGGTGATGGGCCCGCAAAAGAAGTCTCGTCTGGTGACCGAGCCGGACAAGCGCATAACCGCCTATCACGAGTCCGGCCACGCAATATTGGCGTGCAGCCTCAAATACTGCGACCCCGTGCACGAAGTGACCATCATCCCCAGAGGTATGGCCGCAGGCTACACCATGACCCGTCCGGAAAACGACAACAACCACGTCACCAAGCAGCAACTGCTGGATCAGATAACCATGACGCTTGGCGGCAGAGTTGCCGAGGAAATTATCATTCAAAATATCAGCAGCGGCGCCAGCGGCGACATCAAATCGCTTACGCAAACGGCGCACCAGATGGTAACCGAGTGGGGTATGTCCGACCGTATCGGCCCGCTGTTCTACGGCAGCGAGGGCGAGGTGTTTGTGGGCAAAAACTACCAGACCGAGCGCAGCTACTCCGACGAAATCGCCAACATCATCGATGAGGAAGTGCGCGAGATCGTGGAGTCCTGCCACAAACGTGCCACCGAGATACTCTCCTCCAAGGTAAACGTGCTGCACAGCATGGCCCGTGTGCTGATAGAAAAGGAAACTATCCACACCGAAGAAGTGGACATGCTGATGAAGGGCAGCTCCGCCGAGGAAGTTATCGCCTTTATGGACGCCCGTGAGCAGCCGACCGCCCCCGCCGAGCCGCAACTTGCAGCCCCCGAGCAGCCGACCGCCGCACCCGAGCAACCCTCCCACCCCGACGATAACAAATAAAATCATCTTTCCTGTGAGGCAAGTTGGGGATAACCAAAACACAAAACCCGTTGCTTTCAATTAAATTCTGCAATCACGGACCTGCGCCGAGATTGCAGTCCACCCCGGGGGTGCTGGGGGTATGGGAGACCCCAGCGAAGTCTGACTGATGAACAACCGTGCAGGTTGTTCCTTAGTAGCCCGGCCAAGGCTGCGCTTGCGCCCCGTAGGGGTCGGTTGCGCAGTCAACCGAACAGCCTTGCGTTTGGCCGGATTATTCACCTCGCCGGTGAGGCCGCTTCGCCAGCGGGGCGAGCAGGGGGAGTAAGTAAGCACTCGTCATTGACGAGTGCATATTTTTATTATCATGTAACTGTTTTTTTGAAAGTAGATTTTGTCAATCATTTATTGCAAGGTTCTGTGAAAAAGTTGGGGGCGCACATAACCACTGAACAAACATAAATTAAAGGGTCGATATGTCTATCGGCCTTTTTCTCATGCTACTTTCAAATCGCCGCACGGTGCGCTCTGCTTGGCACTTTGTGCTGTGGAGTAGCATTGCAATTGCGGTCAGCGCACAAATTTTTTCTCTTTTGCGGCAGTTACTTGACACAATTGCAATTTCACTTTACAATATAAAAGATATCAACAAAGGAGCTGCGCAATGAGCAGATATATCAAAAAAAGCCTGTCCGACGACGAAACCGTCGTTATCAAAGCCAAAAAAAGCTGGTGGTACATCACCTGGCCCACGCTGTGTCTGGCGGGTGCGGCCGTTGCGCTGTACTTTGCCATACCTGCGATCATGGCCCTGTCGGAGACGGTGCAGGTGGGCACGCCCTTTATCGACAAAATGTTGCCCGCCATCTTCAACTATGTGCTGCCCATATTGTTGGGACTTATTTTGGGGCTGTGCACCCTGATACCCTTCTACAAGCACCTCGTCACCATACTGACGCTGCAAGTTGTGCTTACCAACAAACGCCTGATAAGCAAAGTGGGGCTGTTCCGCATACGTGCGCTGGATATCCCCGTGGAAAAACTGGACCACATCGAGATACGCTCCACCCTGATCGGCAGCCTTGTGCGCAACTTCGAGGTGGAAATCGCCAGTGTAAGCGGCGCCGACGGCACAATGAAAATGCGCAAAAAGACAGTGCGCACCTTTTGCGGCATATCCAACGCCAAAAAATTGCGCAACGCCCTGCAACAGGTGATAGAACAACACGCCGACGCCATGCGCAAACTGCAAGCGCAAGAAATTGCCTCGGCAATGCGTGCTATCTGATAATGTGGTCGAATCATAAAGCAAGGCACAATATGTGCCTTCTTTTTTTTGACTTTCGCCGTGGTCTCACAGGCAAGACGAAATCTAAAAAACTTTTTTCACAAAAAAACATAAAAAACTTTTTATAAAAACATATCAACCGCAACGAAAATAAATTTTATATAAAAAAATTAGCACTCGTCTGTTTGTCAGACGAGTGCTAAATAATACCCCTGCTCGCCCCGCTGGCGAAGCGGATAATCCGGCCAAACGCAAGGCTGTTCGGTTGACTACGCAACCGACCCCTACGGGGCGCAAGCGCAGCCTTGGCCGGGCTTCGTCACAACACTCGCTTGGCGTTACCATACGTGCAAGCACGAATGGTGCCAACGCCGCTCGGTTGTTCCTCTCCCACACAAGTTTCGTACCTCAACTTGTGCGGGGACCCTTTGGGGCACCTGCACGGTTGTTCATTATTTGAACTTCGCCGGGGTCTCCCATTGCCCCGGCACCCCTGGGAGGACTGCAATCTCGGCGCAGGTCCGTGATTGCAGGGTTTAGTTGAAAGCAGTGGGTTTTGTGTTTGGGTTATCCCCAACTTGCCTCAGCGACGAGGTGCGGCGTTGAGCCTCTTCAAAGTAGCGGTCGTAGGCCTTGGTCAGCATTTTGTTGTAACGCTGGCCGGATTTGGTGGTGGGCTCGTCAAACGAGTACGCCCCGTTGACCTTCCACTTGTTGAACAGCCCGATTTTTATCGCATTTTTGGGGCAAAGGTGGGCGCAGCGCATGCACATCAGACATTTTCCGCCGAAGTGCAGCTTGCCCTTTTTGTTGACGGTGATGTTGTGGGTGGGGCAATCGTTGACGCATTTGTAGCAATTTATGCATTCCTTGCTCACCCGATACATGCGTCCGTTCAGCCTGCCGCCCCATTGTTCGCAGCGCATAGCCCAAGCCAAAGCGCCGCCTGCAAACACCCTTTTCAGCAGGTGTTTTTCGCCGTTGACGATCTGCGCCGTATCCAGCGGTATCAGGTTGCAGGCCGTCTGCCACATCTTGTGTGCCATTTCGTCGGAGTGGCGAAAGAGGATATTGTAGGGCATGCAGTAGTGGTACTCGTTGGTGACGTCAAAGCGTCTGCGGCGCAGCATACCGCTTAGTTTCAGTGAAGAAATATTGTTGAGTTTTAGCGGTTCGCCCGAGGTGTTGAACAAAAAAGTGTGCTTTTTTTGCGTTATTTTGGGCAGTTTTTTGGCAAAATGCAGCAAAATGGGCGGCGCATTGAAGGCGTACACGGGGTAGCCGATGCCCAACAGATCGCATTGTTGTATTTTTTGCAACAAATTGTCGGGCAGAGATTTTTCGGTGGCGGTCTCGTCCAGCCGCAGCATCTCTGCCTGATGTCCGGCAGCGACAAAGCACTCGGCAAAGCGTTGCGCCACCCGATGGGTGTTGCCCGTGCCGGAAAAATAGCATATCAAAACGTTCATTTTATCTTACCGTACTTTGCCTCGAATTTGTCGTTGAAGTAGTAGAAGTTGTCCTCGTTGCGGTCGTGGCTGTCGTACCACACCTGCGCATACAGGCTGTCCTTTTTGGCGAGGCGATCCCAATCCCAGCAGTAGCTTGTGTAGCTGGGATTGAGCCAATGCCCCGCAAGCACGGTGTAGCCCTTCATTTTGAAGCGTTGGCCGTCGCTGTTTTCCCATTCCAGACGGTCGTACAGCCCGCCCTTGGGGGATATCAGCTTGCCGCCGTGCATGGACGCAAGACGGCGCAGCTCTCGATAGCCCACCTCTCGGTTGGGGTCGAAGCCAAGGTTTACCAGCGGCGCAGCGTCCCTGTCCAGCAGTTGCTGATAGTCGATAGGGTTGCCCTGCTCGTCCTTGCCCTCTTTCAGCAGGGGAAACTTGCTCCAATCCTTGCCCAGCGCTTCAAATTTGGCGTCCCCGCCAAAGTAGGCCAGCATGCGGGCGGTATCCTTGTGCGCCTTCCAATACTTGGGGCTGTTGGGATCTTTGCACAGGCGTTCGATGGCAAGTTTTTTGATTAGTCCTTTGGGCACCGCCTTGCCCGCTTTGAGAATGGCGTGCTCCCGCTTGAATTGCGCCCAAAAATCGGCAATTGTCTGGCGTTGGAAGTGAAACATATCTTCCAACACGTTGCTGTCGTAAAACCACACCCCGTGAAAGTTGCGTATGGCGTTGAAATCGGGATCGAAAAAGTTTTTTACGCTGCCGCCGATGATCTCAAACCCGTCGTTCAGCACGTCGTAGCCCGTCACGCAGTTGGACAACCCTCCGCCGATATTGAAAATTTTGCCCCAAAAGCGCTTTTTCATATCTGCGGCGTTGTTCATATCCTCTTTTATTATGTTGGCAATCAGCAGGCCGCTGTCCTCCGCCGTCACCCACTCCAACGGGGCGTTGAAGCAGGTGTGGAACATCAGCCCGTCGTCCATGTTGTCGCTTAGCATGTGGCTGTGCAGCATGGCCGTCTGGCGCAGCACCGTCTTGAAGCGTATGTTGCTTTCCAGCACGCACAATTCGCCCCGCATCTTGGTGATGGAGTAGATGTCGAAGGGGCTAACCACCAGCGGATCCCCTACCCTTGCCCACATATGCTTGCTGTTGCGGTTGCCGTACAGTGCCACTGTGGATATGTGTATCAGCTTGGGCTGGTTGGGCTGCGCTTCGATTGCGGCGCACAGGCACCTGACGCCGATCTCGTTGCATACCACCGCATGCGGCGCAAAACGATCGCTGTGCGGAGGAATGACCGACGCCATGTTGACAACGTAGTCCGTGCCCGACACCAACTCTTCGCACACATCGGGGTGATTGAGGCTGCCGTACACAAACTTTATGCGTTGCAAATGGCCTTTGCATATTTTTTTGATTGTGCCAAGTCGCTTTTCTTTGGCAAATACAAGCAGTTTCAGCTCTGCGTCGGGCAGTTTAAGCAACTCCCGCAGCGTCTGCACGCCCATATTGCCGGTGACTCCCGTCAATGCAATTTTCATCATAGGCTCCCTGTGAAAAGTGTTGCAAGGGCACATTGCCCATTTTACCCTACAATTATACAAGATTTTTTCGACAAAATCAACCCAAAACGCCCACAAATCGACATTTTGGACGTTTGCGCCCGTTTTTGCAATATTTTGTGCCGATTTGTGCCCCTCTACGCAACAAATCTGACGTTTGTGTACGTTGCGACGTTGGCGCCAACGGTATAACCATTGACACGTCAACGCACTTTGTGCTACAATAAATCATATATTTTTCTGCGCAAATGCGGCCAAGTGCGGTTGCCCGGCGCAAAGGAGAAAGCTATGAAACCTACCCAAAACGGTGCCAAGTTGGGCTTTGGGCTGATGCGTCTGCCCAAGCTGGCCAACGGCGCAATCGATGTGGAACAAACCAAGCAAATGGTGGATATGTTTATGTCGGCAGGCCTCACCTACTTCGACACGGCCTTTGTCTACGACGGCGGCGAGTCGGAAAAAGCCGCTAAACTTGCCCTGGTGGATCGCTATCCTCGCCAGAGCTACACCCTTGCCACCAAGTTGTGCGCCTGGGCGGGCGATCACCCCACCGAGCAGCAGGCCAAACAGCAGTTTTACACCAGCTTGGAGCGCACCGGCGCAGGCTATTTCGACTACTATCTGCTGCATGCGCTGCAACGCAACAACTACAAGATGTACGACCAATTTGGCATCTGGGATTTTGTCCGAGAGCAAAAGGCCAAGGGGCTCATCAAAAACTACGGATTTTCCTTCCACGCCGACCCCGAGCTGTTGGAGGAGCTGCTTTCCGCCCACCCCGATGTGGACTTTGTGCAGCTGCAAATCAACTACGCCGATTGGGAAAACCCCGGTGTGCGCTCTCGCGAGTGCTGGCAGATTGCCCGCCGTCACGGCAAGCCCGTGGTGATAATGGAACCCGTCAAGGGCGGTGCGCTGGCCAATCCCTCGCCGGAGGTGGCCGAGGTGCTGCGCAATGCCAACCCCAACGCCTCGCTGGCAAGCTGGGCCATACGCTTTGCCGCAGGGCTGGATGGCGTCATTGCGGTGCTTTCCGGCATGTCCAACGTGGAGCAAATGCGGGACAACCTGTCCTATATGACCCACTTTGTGCCCCTCTCCGACGAGGAGCAGCAGGTGATTTTGCGTGCCCGTATCGTGCTCAACGGCGATGGTTCGGTGCCCTGCACGGCTTGCCACTACTGCACGGCAGGCTGCCCCAGGCAGATACCAATACCGGAGATTTTCCACGTGCTCAACCATCAACGGGGCAACGCCGCTTTCCGCGGGCGTCGAGAGTACTCCATCGCCACGCAGGATAGGGGCAAGGCCTCCGATTGTATCAGGTGCGGCAAGTGCGAAAAAGCCTGCCCCCAGCACATCGCCATCCGCAAAAACTTACAGCTGGCCGCCGATACCTTCGAAAAGCAAGTTTAATATTTCTCGACCAAACACCTCACCGCCCTTCGTCGGTGAGGCCACCTCGCCGCACCTCGCCGGTGAGGCAAGTTGGGCAAGATAAGCACTCGTCTGTTTGACGAGTGCAATTTTTTTGTAAAAAAAAAGCCGCTGCGTTGTGCAGCGGCGACAAAATCGAGATAGTTGTATCAAAAATCACTTTCCAAGTTGGTTGCAGCAGTTTTGCCAGGCCAAGGCAATCAAATATGAGATTTGGTATTCGCTTACATCCACTGTATCCAAAGTTTCTTGTGCGTCGTCATTAAATCTGAGCATAGTGTTTACCTCCCGATGAATTTTTGTTGTTGTGGCGTTTTGCCGCCGTGTGTTACCAAGCAGGTTATCTGTTGATGTCCGTTTCGATCATTGCATATCCAAGCGCAAAGATGTAGCTTGCCTGTTGCTTGTCGTAGTCGCGCTCAATTTCCTGTTGGTAAAGATCTTGTTGAAAAAACATTCTTCTTACCTCCTTTTTTATTTTACGCCTAAATTATATGGCAATTTTTCAAAAGATGGTTGCAATATCTTGCAAAAAACTAACACAATACTGTTTTTTGCGTTCAAATTGTTGGCAAAAAAGCTGTGGGGGTGTATAATATACCAAAACAAAGGTGAAAAAATGGAATTCAAAGATTATCACACGCTAAATGGCAACATCCAGCAATACAAGGAAAAGGCCGTGCACGGCTCGCCGCTGTCGCCGCTGGCAATATATCACACGGCCATCTCGGAGATGCTGCCCTTCTACCCGATACATTGGCACGAGGAGATGGAAATTATCCGCGTGCAAAGCGGCACGGGCTGTTTTTACGTGGACGGCAAGCGCTACGTCGCCTCGGCGGGGGACATATTGATCCTGCGCCCCTTTGTGATGCACTCCATCAACCGTCTGGACGACAACGACATGGAAATCGACGCCATCGTGTTCAATCTGCGCCTGCTGGAAACAAGCGAGGCCGACCTGTGCACGCTAAAATACTTTGCGCCGCTGCTCAACGAAAAGCACTCGGTGCCTGTGGTGGTGCGCACAACGGATAGCTGGTATCACCCATTTGACCAAAGCATGACGTCCATATTGATGTGCGACCCCAATCAGGAGGGCGCCGAGCTGGACGTAAAGGCCAACCTGTATTGGATGTTCTACCACATCTACAACAACCGTCTGCTAAACGTGTCGCCCAGCGCCGTCGAGGACAAACAGCAGTACACCGTGCGCCGTGCGTTGGAGTACATCAGGGCGGAATATATGAACGAAATCTCCATCGAAAAGCTGGCCAAGGTGTGCGGTTACAGCGAGTTTTATATGATGAAACTGTTCAAGCAGTACACGGGCGAAAGCTGCGTGGACTACGTCAACAACTATCGCCTCACCGTGGCGGGACGGCAACTGCGGGATACCGATGACGACATCGCCGCCATTGCCTACGGTGTGGGCTTCAACAACGTCAGCTACTTCAACCGCCAATTCAAGCGACAGTACGGCATGACCCCGCGGGAGTTTCGCCGCCAACGCATCTGACGGCTGCATTGTGACATTTTGCGTGCAGCCACCTCGCACCTCGCCGGTGGGGCCACCTCGCCGGTGAGGCAAGTTGGGGAGATATCAAGCACTCGTCTGACAGGCAGACGAGTGCAGTTTTTTATTTGATTAAAATATTTTTCGTTGTAGTTTAGTTTTTTTATCAATTAAATTTATTTTTTTGTTGTCGGTATGTTTTTATTTTATCGGAAAATTTATTTGTTTTTTTGAGTTGATGTGCATGTATTTTATTGATACATTTTTTTGTTGTAGGTTTGTATGTTTTTATTGATGAAATTTTTATCGTTGTGGTTGGTAGGTTTTTATTTTATTGATTAAACTTATTTTTTTTTGTAGTTGGTATGTTTTCATTTTATTGATAAATTTTTTTGTTGTGGTTAGCATGCTTTTATTTTTGTTTATTGTTTTGTTTTTTTTGAAAATAAATTTTAAGATAACATCGTACAATTGCAAAAATCCCTACCCCATATTGCATTTTTGCGCAAATGGGTGCAAAATTCATGCTCCTTTTTGTAAAAAAATTTTTTAATTATTCGTCTTATCGGCGAGGTGAGGAGGTTATCCAAGGTCGGGTTTAATCAGAATTCTCGATTGATATCACCATTTATACAAGTACGAACAGCAAACGTCGATCGGTTGTTTCTTTTTCACACAAGTTTAGTGCCTCAACTGCGGCCTTGATTTCGGTGAAGATCCGTGATTGTAGGTATAGTAGAAGGCAATTTGTTTTATGTTGTGATTGCTCTGTACACAAATCAATTATGAATTCTTATAATATATTTTTGAAAAAAAAACTTTATCAAAAAATGTCCTATATTAAAGCCCCATACACTCGTCGCAGACGTGTGCTTGCCCCTCCCTGCTCGCCCCACCGGCGAGGCGGCCTCACCGGCGAGGTTGCCATGCTGGCGAAGCGGCTATCAAACACAAGCGAGGAAAAGTTGGCGGCGTGGGAGTATTTGGTATTGAAAGTTTTGGGGGTTTGTGTTACAATGTAATTTATGAAAATAATACACACGGCGGACGTGCATCTCGGCTCTCCCATGACGGGCGTAGCCAATCCCGCAATCAGGCGGGTGGAGTTAGTGCAATCCCTCCAAAACATAGCGGCCTATGCCGACAACAACGGCGCAGCGGCCATCATCGTGGCAGGCGACCTGTTTGACGACCGATTTGCCACGTCGCAAACGGTACATTCGGTTGCGGACATTGTGGCGCACAGCAGGGCGCAGTGGTTTGTGTTGAAGGGCAATCACGGCGGCAGCGAGCCCTATGCGTTGTTGGGGCAGCTGTGCCCGCAAATAAAATTTTTCGGCGACGATTGGCGGTACTATCCGCTGGGCAATGTGGTGGTATGCGGCAGAGAGCTGGGCGCCGACGACGAGGCGCAGTGGAAAAATTTCCATCCCGACCCCACCGCCTACAACATCGCAGTGCTGCACGGCGATGTGGACGACCCTGCCTACGGGTTCATCGACAAGGCAGCGCTTTCCGTCGGGGTCAACTACGTTGCGTTGGGGCACCGACACACCTTTGCGCAGCACAAATTCGGCAAGGTGCGTGCGTGTTACAGCGGCGTGCCCGAGCCGAGAGGCTTCGACGAGGGCGATAGCGGCGGTTTCGTGGAGATCGATACCGACGCCGACACCGTGCGCTACGTGCCGCAAAGCATACGACGTATTGTGCACAAAAGGGTGGATGTCACGCCTATTGTCAGCGGAGTGGGACTGAGAGACGCCCTTGCGGACGCCATTGCCGACGTTTCCACCGCCAACTACCTCGATCTGGCGTTTGTGGGAGAGCTGCAAGAGGGGCTTCCGTTGGAGCTGACCGCCAAGCAGGTGCTGGAACACAAATTTTTTGCGCTGCGTGTCAAGGACGAAACGCATCCCCGATTGGACCTTGCGGCCATCGGCAACGAGGTGTCGCTGCGGGGCGAATTTGTGTCGGCGGCGATGGACATAGAGGACGAAGAACTGCGCAACGACGTGCTGAAAATGGGCCTTGCCGCACTGGGCGGAGAGGAGCTTCTATGAGACTTGTCAGTGCGGAAATCAAGGCTTTTGGCCGCCTCAGCGAGCAAAAAATCACCTTTACCGAGGGCGTCAACGTGCTTTGCCGACCCAATGGTTTTGGCAAATCCACCTTGGCCAATTTTATCAGGGCCATGCTGTACGGCTTTGCATACACCCGCAAAAACGGCGTTTCGGATGCGTCCCATTGGCAGCCCTGGGGCAGCGACGGGCGGTTCGGCGGCAGCCTGACGGTGCAGCACAACGGCGAAACGTATCGCATAGAGCGCTTTTTCGGGGCAACTGCCCGTGCGGAATCGTTGCATGTGTTCAACGAAAAGTCGGGCGAGGATATGTTTTGGCAGTGTCCCGGCGAGGAACTGTTGGGTATCAATGCCGAAAGCTTCGACCGCTCGGCCTACTATCCACAGGAGGCGGTGGAGTTGGCGTCCAACAGCGGATTGGAGCAGCGTTTGGCCAATCTGGTGCAAAACAGCGCCGAGGACTATGACTCGGTGCAGGAAAAATTGCGAGCCTATCGCAAAAATCTGCGCTACGAGCGTGGCAACGGCGGTCTGATATACGATGTGCAACAAAAAGAGTATCGGCTGGAAGAGCAGCTGAAAGAGGTGGACTCCGCCAAGCGCCGCAAGGTTGCAATTGACGACCGCTTGCGGCAGATAGACGGGCAGCAACAGGGCATCGCCGCCGAGAGGCAAACGCTTCGCAACAGGGAGGCGCAGCTTGTGCAGCAGTTGGCGCAGGCGCAGACCTCCGACGACGACGTGGCCGCCCGACTGAGGCAGGTGGAAGAGGAAATTGCGTGCGTCCCGCCCCAATTGGAACAGGACGCCGACAAGTGCGACGAGCTGGCCCGCAAAATTGCCGCTTTGCCCGCAGAAAACACGGCGCCACGGGGCAAATTGTCCCCCGTCCGTTGGGCGATAGCCGCCCTGTTTGCGGCAGTGGGTGCAGTGATGGCGGTGTTGGGCGCAACGGGAGTGCTGTCTTTGGCCGTCGGGCTGGGCACGTTTGCCGCTTGTGCAGTTGCGGCCGCAGCGGTGCTGTTGGCCAAAAAACCATCCAAACCGCAGCAAGAACCGTCGGAGGGGCAGACCCTCAAAGAGGAATTTTTGTCGTTGGCACGGCGGTATGTGTACTTTGACGGCGACGACGTGGCGCAAATCAACCGCCTTTTGTGGGAAAAATGCAACAACTATCGCAGTTTGTTGCAGCTGAGGGAGGCCCTGCGCCCAATGCTCAAACCCAAAACGGACGTCACCTCCGCCGAAGAGGAGCTTGCCCACACCAAGGAGCAAATTGCCCGTCTGGAAGCGCAAAACGGCGACCTCTTGCGAGAGCAGGGGCAGCTTGCCGAGGAGCAAGCCCGTCTAAACACCGACGGCGTGGCCGTGCAGGACGAGCTGTTGTACGTCAGGGAGCAGCAACGGCAGGCGCAATATCGCTACAAGGTGGCGCAAACCGTGTCGGATATGTTAGCGCAGGCCAAGCAAAAGCTGTCGGTTAGCTACTTGCCGCAGCTGTGCAATCGCACCACGGAGCTGTTGCAGGCAGTCACGCAGCAGGGGCTGGAAGTGACCGTCAAGGGCAACTTTGAGATAAGCGTGCGGCAGCAAGGCCTCACCAAGCCCATGAGCGAATACAGCCGAGGTATCCGAGAGATAATTTTGCTGTGTTTCAGGCTGGCGCTCAGCGAGCTGCTCTATCAAAAGGATATCCCCCTGCTGATAGTGGACGACGCCTTTGTAAACTTCGATAACGACAATTTTTTGCGTGCAACGCAGCTGTTGGGCAGTCTGGCGCACACGCAAACGGTGTATCTCACCTGCCACGACCGTCTGGGCGGTCTGGCGCAAACGCAAAAATAAAAAAAGAGGTAAAATTGGTATGGATACTGTTTTGTTCAGTAAGGAAATCCGTCGCAACACCCTGCGCTGTCTCCACTCGCAAGGGTCGGGGCATGTGGGCGGCAGCTTGTCCATTGTGGACCTGCTTGCAGTGTTGTATTCTCGCCATATGCACGTCGATCCCACCAACCCCAAAATGGACGATAGGGACAAGCTGGTGCTAAGCAAAGGCCACGCAGGCCCTGCGCTGTACGCCACGCTTGCGCTCAAAGGATTTTTCCCGTTGGAGTGGTTGGACACCCTCAACAAGTTGGGCACACGCTTGCCCAGCCACGTCAACATCAACCTGACCCCCGGCGTGGATATGACGGCGGGCAGCCTTGGGCAAGGGTTCTCCTGCGCATGCGGGCTGGCCATTGCCGACAGGGTGCGTGGTATCAACAGGTATGTGTACGTTATCACGGGCGAAGGCGAGCTGCAAGAGGGGCAAAATTGGGAGGCGGCCATGTTGGCGGCGGACAAGCACCTCGACCACATGATCGTGTTTGTGGATAGCAACAAAATGCAGATAGACGGCTACACAAGGGACGTGATGGACGTGGAGGATCTGGTGGCCAAGTTCAAGGCGTTTGGGTTTGATACCCAGCGTATCAACGGCCACGACCACAAGGCCATCGACGACGCCATCTGCCGTGCCAAGGCTGTGTCGGGCAAGCCGCACTGCATTATCATGGATACCATCAAGGGCAAGGGCGTCAGCTTTTACGAGACAATGGGCGCAGGCGTGCACAGCACAACCGTCACCGACGAGCAGTATGCCGCCGCTCTGGAAGAACTTAAATAGGAGGGGCCGCTATGGAATTGCGTAAGGAATATGCGGGCGAACTGTCCCGCTTGATGAAACAAAACGACAAAATATTTATTTTGGACGCCGACCTTGCGGGCGCAGGCGGCACCAAACCGCTGTATGCCGAGTTCCCCGACAGGTGCCTCAACGTGGGCGTGGCAGAGGCCAACATGGCGTGCGTGGCAGTGGGGCTGGCATCTTGCGGCTTTGTGCCCTTTATCCACAGTTTTGCACCCTTCTCCACACGGCGCATTTTCGACCAGATTGCCGTGTCCGTCAGTTACAGCGAACAAAACGTCAGGATCGTGGGCTTTGACCCCGGTGTGCACACCACCTACAACGGCGGTACGCACATGACGTTTGAGGATATGGCCTGCATGCGTGCGCTGTGCAACGTTGCCGTGCTGGATATCACCGACGGCGTGCAGCTGCGCAAGGCTTTGCCCTATATTGTGCAGCACAACGGCCCCATGTACATGCGCTTTGTGCGCAAGCAAACGGATACCCTCTTCGGCGAGGACTACGTGTTCCGCTTTGGCAAGGCCGAGCATCTGCGCTCGGGCGAGGACGTCACCATTGTGGCAAGCGGCACCATGCTTTTTGACGCAGTCAAGGCGGCCGAGAGGTTGGCCGTCAATGGCATATCGGTGGATTTGCTGGGCATACACACCGTCAAACCGCTGGACGAAGAGGCCATCTTGGCGTCGGCCCGCAAAACTCGCTGCGTGCTGACGGTAGAAAATCACAGTATCCACGGCGGATTGTATTCGGCCGTGACAGAGGTGTTGTCCGCCAAGGTGCCCACGCTGTGCGATGCAGTGGCCGTCAGGGACAGGCTGACGCAGGTGGGCAAGCTGGACGATCTCAAACGGGACTACGGCCTCACCGCCGACGACATCTGCCGCCGTGCGCTGGCGCTTGTGGCAAGCAAATAACGCAAAAGGACAAACTATGAAGTACATTCTTGCGCTGGATCAGGGCACAACAAGCTCTCGTGCGGTGATTTTTGACCACAACGGCGAGATTGTTGCCCGTGCCCAGCAGGAGTTTCCGCAGGTGTATCCCCGCAGCGGCTGGGTCGAGCACAACCCCAGCGACATTCTCAGCAGTCAGGTGGGCGTCATCGCCGAGGCATTTGTGCGGGCGGGCGTCACGGGCAAGGATATTGCCGCCGTGGGCATCACCAACCAGCGAGAAACCACCCTTGTGTGGGACAGAAAAACGGGCAAACCCGTCTACAACGCCATCGTGTGGCAGTGCCGCCGCACCGCCGACTACTGCGACTTGTTGCGGCAACAGGGCTGCGAGCAACTCATCTACGACAAGACGGGGCTGGTGCTGGACGCATATTTTTCCGCCACCAAGTTGAAGTGGATATTGGATAACATCGCAGGCGTGCGGACACGTGCCGAGAAGGGAGAGCTGTGCTTTGGCACGGTGGATACTTACCTGATGTGGCACCTGTCCAAGGGCAAAATTTTTGCCACCGACTACACCAATGCCGCACGCACCATGCTGTTCAATATCCACACGCTGCGTTGGGACGACGACCTGCTGCAATTGTTCGATATCCCCGCCTGCATGCTGCCCGAGGTAAAGCCGTCGGGGTATATGTACGGCTATGCCGACGTCACAATGCTGGGCGCCAAGGTGCCCATTTGCAGCGTGGTGGGCGATCAGCAGGCGGCGCTGTTCGGTCAGCTGTGCGTGGAGGTCGGCTCCATGAAAAACACCTTTGGCACGGGCTGTTTTATGCTGATGAACACGGGCGACAAGCCCGTCCGCTCGCAGGGTTTGGTAACAACGCTGGCCGCCGGCACCGATTGGCAACCCCAGTATGCGCTGGAAGGCAGCGTGTTTATGGGCGGCGCAATAGTGCAGTGGCTGCGGGACGAAATGCGTCTGATACATCAGGCGTCCGATAGCGAACGCTACGCAATGCGGGTCAAAAACACCAACGGGGTGTACATTGTGCCCGCTTTTGTGGGGCTGGGCGCACCCTATTGGGACTCTAAGGTGCGGGGCACCGTGTTTGGGCTTACCCGAGGCGCCACCAAGGAGCACTTTGTGCGGGCGGCGTTGGAAAGTATCGCCTATCAGGTGTACGACGTGGCCAAGGCGATGGAGCAGGACCTCGGCAGCCCGATAACCTCGTTGAATGTGGACGGCGGCGGCTCCGCAAACAACTTTTTGATGCAATTTCAGGCGGATATTTTGCAGACCAACGTTGTGCGCCCCAAGGTGATCGAGACCACCGCACTGGGCGCATGCTATCTGGCGGGATTGACCGTGGGCTATTGGCGCAGCACGGAGGAGATCAAGCGCAACAAAAAGATAGAACGCACCTTTGTGCCCACTATGGACCAAGCCACCCGTCTGTCCCTTGTGCAGGGCTGGGCCGATTGCATCCGCCGTGCCCGTCTGGGCTGACAGCCGAATGTTGGGATAAAACGAGTTGAAAAAATAAACATTTGCCCCGACGAGTTGATTTTCGTCGGGGTACTTCATATTTTGAAATGTCGCCACACACATCACCTCTTAGTATTTCGATATTTTAACGAACCTGATTTTTACAGAATAATACAACAATTTATATTCCTAAATGTATGAACTGCGCCCACATCACATATTGGAATATCAACATTTCTCAAAACCCGTATTTTTTTTGAACTAAAAAAATATATATTCTAAAATGTATTTGACATGTTCACATCACATTTCGGTATTGCTACGTTTTTCAAAGAACTTGTTTACAGAATTAAAAAAAACAATTGCGGCTCGCAGCAAACGGGCTGTTTTTGTTTGCTCTTTGCAACAAACAGTAGTATAATGTAGATATGAAACGTATTGGAGTCATCACCGACATACACGGCAACTTAGAGGCTCTAACAGCCGTTCTTGCACTGTTGGACGGCCTTTCTTGCGACGAAATTATCCATCTTGGCGACGTGGTGGATATCGGCCCCAACAGCAGAGAGTGTCTGGAACTGCTGCTTTCTCGCAGCGACGTCACCTGCCTGCTGGGCAATCACGACAGGGATTTTGTGCTGGGCGAAACTTCCGTAAGAGAATATTCCCACGTGCCCGCCCCGCACAAAAAGTTTGTGTTTGGAACCCTCACAGAGTCGCTTAGGCAGGCTGTCAGCCGCTTGCCCCTGTCCGTCACACGCATTTGCGGCGGGCAAAAGCTACTGTTTTGCCACTACGCACTTGCGCCAACGCCCTTCGATTGGCAGGTCTATCCCTTTATGCCCTTGCAGCTCACCCCGTCGGTGCAGGCCTTCGACGCCATTTTCGATGGGACGCAGGCCGACGCAGTGTTTTTCGGGCACAAGCACGAGCCGTGCCAATTTCAGGGCAGGCTGCTCTATGTCGATGTGGGCAGCGTGGGTTGCCACGCCCAGCCCGTCGCAAGCGGCATTGTGATAGAATATGACGACCTTTGGTGGACTTTTCGCCGTGTGCAAACGCCCTACAACGCCGAGCGCACCCGCCAAGGCCTGTCCGAAATGCCCTGCGGCGACGACGTGTTTGCCTACTACTATCTGCACAAGCACAACTAATATCGCCTCGCCCTCACCCCTCGTCGGTGGGGCCACCTCGCCGCACCTCGCCGGTGGGGCGAGTTGAGCAGTATATGCCATTCGTCTGCGATGAGTGCAGGGGGTTTTATAAAAAATTTTAGTTGATATTTTTATTAAAGTTGAATTACATTTGTAATCGAGAAAAAAGATAATATAAAATATAATAGGAAAAAGTAGTAGTTTATTGAAAAGAAAAAGAGAAGTTGTGGTTTACAAAAAATTGTGAGGTGCTTTTTTTCCGAACGGATAGCAAGTACCATTTTAATCAAACATCTATCAACAAAAATTTTTTCCGAATTTACTTCAAAAGCGCCTTTTGATATTTTATATTTTAGTTTTTTTGTTCTGTGATAAATGTTAGTTTGCAGGAGAAAACAAAACGTAAAAGCGCAGGCTCCCGAATAGCAGTGGTCGGTTGCTTGGTAAATGATATTCAGCCAAGGCAACGCATTACTTTGGACGGGAAGCTCCCACAAAAAATTTCTTTCAAAAAACAAAACATTAAACAATAATAAAGACATACTAACCACAAAAAAATAAAAATTATTCAACGAAATAAAAACATACCAACTCCAATGAAAAATAAGTTTAATCAATAAAATAAAAATCACCAAACCACAATGAAAATATATTTATAAAAAAACTGCACTCGTCAACGACGAGTGCTTGATATTTCCCCTGCTCGCCTCACCGGCGAGGTGCGAGGTGCGTTTGGACGGAAAATCCCTATCCCGGCAGCTTGTCTCCCCAAAAGAACACCGCCAGCGTGCCCGGGCCGCAGTGAGAGGCGATCACGGGGCCGATGTCGAAGATGCGCACGTCGGCCTTGGAGTACAGTTCTTTCAGGCGTTGGGCAACCTTGTCGGCCGAGGAGATGTAGTCGGAGTGGCCCACCCACAGCTTGCCGTCGTAGTCGGTGCCGTTCTCGATTTTCCGAGAAATCTCCGCAAGGGTTTTGTCTATCGCCTTGGTTTCGCTCATCACCTTGGTGTAGGCCACGATCTTGCCGGCGCCGTCAATTTGCATGATGGGGCACAGTTTCAGCAGGTTTCCGATGAGGGCTGCCGGCCCGGACACTCTGCCGCTGCGGCGGAAGTAGGTCAGCGTGGTACTGTAAAATTGATGCACCAGCCTGTTGCGATTGTCCGATGCAAAGCGCCGCACGTCCTCTATCGATTTGCCCTTGTCTCGCAGGTCGGCCAACGTATCCACAAACAAACCGTAGCCCACGCTTGCGCACAGCGAGTCCACCACAAACAGCTTGCGGCGAGGAAACTCCTTTTGCACCAGCTCGGCGGCGACGGCGGCGTTGGACGCCGATTGCGACAAGCCCGAGCTGAACGTGATGTGCAATGCGTCGCCCTGTTGCAGCAGCGTGCGGAAGTACGCCGCATATCTGTCCACGTTTATCAGCGAGGTAGATGGCTGCTTGCCCGCCACAAGCTGGGCATAAAATTGTTGCAGGCCGTCCCCCTCTCGCATATCGTCAAAGTATTCCTTGCCGTCGATGATGTAGGTGTAGGCAATTGCCGAAATGTTTCGTTCTTGCAGATGGCGCAAGGTCAGATCAACTGTCGATTCACAGCTAAGTACAAACATATTGTCTCCTTGTCAGCTATGATTTATTTTGCGGGCACCCTGTCGGCTCCCCAATAGCAGGCAAACACGGTGCCGGGGCCGCAGTGGGCGGCGATCACGGGGCCGATGTCGAAGATACGCACATCCGCCTTGGGATAGCGCTGTTGCAGTGCGGCGGCCATTTTGTTGGCGGAGCAGATGTAGTTGGTGTGTCCCAGCCACAGCTTGCCGTCGTAGTCGGCGCCGTCTCGGATACTGCTGTCGATCACTTCCAGCATTTTGCCTGCGGCCTTGGCCTCGCTTATCGATTTGCCCACGGGCACGATTTTGCCGTTTATATCCGTGTGCATCACGGGGCAGATGCGCAAAATGTTGCCGATGAGCGCCGCTGCGCTGGACACTCTGCCGCTGCGGCGGAAGTAGGTCAGCGTGGTGCTGTAAAATATGTGGTGCAGCTTGGTGCGATTGTCCAGCGTCCAGCGATACACTTCCTCTATCGATTGGCCGTCATCTCGCAGGTCGGCCGCACAGTCCACCAGCATGCCAAAGCCCACGCAGGCGCAGGTTGTATCCACAACGTAGATTTTTCTGTCGGGAAACTCCTCTTGCAGTTCTTCGGCGGCGGCAAGGGCGTTTATCACCGAGTTGGATAGCGCCGAGCTGAACGCCAAGTGCAGAAGATCCCCCTGTTGCAGCAGCGGACGGAAAAACTCCTTGTAGCGCTCCACATTGATGAGGGACGTGGTGGGGTGCTTGCCGGCGGCCAACTGACTGTAAAATATCGCCAGACCGTTGCCCTCTCGCATGTCGTCGGGGTAGTCGGTTCCGTCCAGCGTGTAGGCGTAGGCAATGACGGGTATGTTTCGTTGCGTAAAGTACCTCAAATTGAGATCCGCAGTGGATTCGCAGCTTATCGTGTACATTTTTTTCTCCTTTTGTTGGTGGCCCAAAGTGTTGGCCGATTTTTCTTCTATTGGTTCGATTGCCCGAACGATTTAGCTAAAAACATCTCTTTTTACTCGCTTGCCCGAATGTCTAAACCGAAATTTTTGGCTTTCCGAACGTTTTGGCTGAAAATTTCTTCTTTCGTTGGTTTGCCGGAACGTTTTTGCTGATTTTATTATACTTTATTTACGCAAAAAGTCTCCCTACTGCTATTTATACAAAATCTACAAATCAAATTTGGCTTGGTAGAGTTGTTTTCGGGGCACTCTACTCACAGTAGAGTTGCATTTTTGCCCCCGTTTATGCTTGCCAAGCCTTGATGTGTGTGGTATAATACACAATATGGATGAGTTGAAGCAAACAATTGCCAACAATCTGGCGGAATATCGCAAGCAGGCGCACCTCACGCAGCAGCAGCTGGCGGAAAAAATAAACTATACCGACAAGGCTGTCAGCAAGTGGGAGCGAGGCGAAGGCGTACCCGATGTACTTGTGCTGAAAGAGCTGGCGGATATCTACGGCATCACCGTCAACGATTTTTTGGCGTCGCACCCTGTCCAGCGCAAAAAACTGCGCCTCAAAGATTTTTGGGCAAAGCGGTGGCTCATCACACTGCTAAGCGCAGGGCTTGTGTTTTTGATTGCCACGATAGTGATGGCTGTGTGGTGGATGGTGGCCCCTGCCGACGGCAGAGAAGTGGCCAAGTATGCCTACATCACCGCCATACCCGTTGCCCTCATTGTCACGTTGGTGTTCAGCTGCGTTTGGGGCAAGCTGTGGATGCGGGGCGTTGTGGCGTCGGCGCTCATATGGACGCTGTGCCTGCTGATACATCTGGTACTCAACGACGTTTTGACCAACTACGCCTGGATGATATATCTTATCGGTGCCGCATTGCAGGTGCTGGTGGTGCTGTGGTTTGTGCTTATCTACTTTGTGCGCCGCAGCAAACAAAAGTAATCTTGTCCCACCTCGCTAGCGAGGTGGGTGTTTTTTTGCTAAAAAATCAAAAGGTATTGACTTATCGGACTCCATTGGGCTATAATTTGTTTATCAGCAACCAAGGAGGAAGCTATCAATGATGGATGTAAAATGCAAAGAGTTGCGTTGTCGTGCCTGGGATCGCCTTCACGGACACTATTGGCGGTCTGTCGGCGCCAGCGTTTTGGGCAGGATTATCGGCAGCGTGGGCATAGTGTTTACTGCGGGCCCCATGGAGGCAGGCATAAACGGCTACTACCTCAAACAGCAGCGAGAGCAGGACGACAACGAGCTGGGCCAAATTTTTTGCGGATTTGACCGCTACGGCAGCTCGCTTGGCGGATATCTGCTGCGTGCGTTGTACATCATTTTGTGGAATCTCATCCCCATTGTGGGGCAGGTCATCGGCGGTTGCATCAAGCCCTTTGCGTACAGCCAGATGTACTTTGTGATGCTGGACTTCGAGCTGGGAGCAAACGACGCCATCACCCGCAGCAAGGAGCTGATGCGTGGCTTCAAGTGGAAGCTGTTCAAGCTGAGGCTGTCCTTTATCGGTTGGTATTTGCTGTGCGTTGTGTCGCTGGGCATAGGCTACATTTTCCTGCGGCCCTACTTTGATGCGGCTGAGGCGGAGTTCTACGCCGAATTGCTCCATTGCCATGACGAAATTATCAAAGAGGACGAGCTTTCTGCCGCCGACGACGGCAACAATGTCGAGGCGAACGTTGAGCCAACCCCCGCAAGCGAAGAACCCGCAACCGAGATCCCCGCAAACGAGGCGCAAGTCGAGCAATCCCCCGCAAGCGAGGTGGAGCAAACCCCGCCCGACAAAACGGAATAGAAATAGTTTTATGTAAGCAAACAGGCCCGCGATTGCAAGGGTTTGGTTGGAAGCGTCCGGTTTTGTGTTTGGATCGCTCGCGTGCCCGAACATTACTTGCGGAACCTTGCAATATACGATTGAAAAAGACCTACTTCGTCAAAAAGTAGGTCTCATTTGTCAAAAAGTAGTTCAAATTTATCAAAAAACCTGCACTCGTCCAACAGACGGGTGCTTGCTATCCCTACTCGCCCTACCGGCGAGGTGCGGTGGCAATGGAGGAAAAATGCTTCAAGTTGTGGCTGCGCTCATTTGGCGCAACGGAAAATTTTTGATATGTCAGCGCCCCGCCGACAAAAAACGTGCCCTGCTGTGGGAGTTTGTCGGCGGCAAGGTGGAGCCCGGCGAGACGCCTCAGCAGGCACTGCGCCGAGAGTGCCGTGAGGAATTGGCCATCGACGTTGCCGTGGGCGACGTGTTTTGCGAGGTCACCCACACCTACCCCGACACGACCGTGCACCTGATTTTGTTCAACGCCTCCACCGACGACACGCCCCGCCTGTTGGAGCACAACGACATGCGCTGGATCACGCCCCAACAAATCGATGAATTTGAGTTTTGCCCCGCCGACGAGGAAATTTTGGAGCGGCTCAAACGCCTCGCCTGACCTTTGCTCCACCAATCCCCTGCGAAATTGCGGCATATTGACAAAATTTTGAAATATTGATAAAAAGCGAAAAGTTTTTATAATATATTGAAAAAATTGAGTGGGGCGTTATTTCTATAACACATCACAACAACTCGGCTAAATTTCAATCACACGTTACAAAAGCTCGGCAAAGACCGAGTTTTTTTTAAAAAAATCTGTGCGTGGCGCTCAAAAGCCAAGGTATTCCACGCCGACAAGCAAAATCTCGTTTATTTTTGGGTTGGCGATCTTGTATTTCAGTATCTTGCCTTGCCGCTCGCAGGTCACAATGTCCACGTCACGCAGCAGGCGCAGCTGGTGCGACACGGTCGTCTGGTTCATCTTCAATATGTCGGCTATGTCGCTTACGCACAGCGGCGAAATGGCCAATGCGCTTAGCAATTTTACCCTCGAAGGGTCGGCCAGCAGCGCAAAAAAGCGTGCAATGCGCCTGACGCTGTTGTCGTCGGGCAGATAGCAATCCATATCGTCCAGCACTTTTGTTGTAGCTGCAAGCATAGCCGCCTCCCATATGTGGGCTTGTACCCTTTTGATAAAAAAATTGTACCGCTGTCACATTGGCAAACATTGCCGCATATTGTAGTAAAAAAACAAAGTTTGACAAATCAAAGGGGATTTTTATGAATATCACATCAAGTTTGCTGTATCTGTTGCTGCTTTACGCCGTGCTGGACAAGGACGGCAAGCTGTCCCTCACAAATGGGCTGGTCATCGCCTTTGTGATACTGCTGCTAAATTGCTATCTCAACAGCCGCTGCTGCAACCGATCCACAACCAACAGCGTGGGCAGCAATGGCGTTTTCGGCGCCATCAACGGCTTTTGAGGTGCGGTAGGAACGGGCCAAAAAAGCTCCGTGACAAATGTTTATGTTTGGGAGCAACAAAACAAGTTGCTTTCAACTAAACATGTGCCATCACATACCTGCGCCGAGACTGCTTGGAATATCGGAAACCACGGAAAAAATCAAAAAAGAAGGCACACGCAGTGCCTTCCTTAATAAACAAACCTTGTATAGATATCAGCCCAACCCGCATCACCGGCGAGGTGGCCTCACCGGCGAGGTGCGGCGAGGTGGCCCCACCGGCAATGTGCGGCGAGGCGCAATAAAAACTACTTTTTAAGCAGCAGGCGAGGTATCTCGGCAAAGTCGCCGTTGGCAATGGTGTACTTGGGCGCAAATTTCGGCGAAACGCCCTCGGGAGTGTTGCAGGTTTTGATCCAGCAGCAGTCCATCTTGGCGTTGCGGGCGCCGTTGACGTCCGTTGTGGGGTCGTTGCCGATGTAGATGCACTCCTTTGTGTCCAGGTGGTATTTTTCCGTCAGACGATAGAACAGCGTCGGGTCGGGCTTGGCGCACCCCTGGTCGGATGAGTACATGATCCCGTGGAAATATCTGCTGAGGCCCAGCTTGGCCAGCTCCGGCTTGGTAAAGCAGGTTTGCGCATTGGACAAAATGTACAGCTTTTTGCCTGCATGCCGCAGCTCTTTCAGCGTGTCCGTCACCCCGTCAAAAACCCGCAGATATTCGGTAGAAAACGCCCTGAACTGCTGCGCAATGTGCGTTGCCAACTGTTTGGACGCCTTTTTGTTTTTGTTTTCAAAGATGTGCCGAAACACTTCCACAACGTCCACTTCGGGGTGGGCGTACTGCTTGCTGCCCAGCGTGATTTGCAGCTCGCAACTGCCAAAATAAGCCTGCCGTAGCTCGTCGGCGGTGTAGTCCACGCCGTAAAAGGCCAGCGTATCCCGCAGTTTTTGCCAAGTGTCCTGCTCGTACTCGTTGGTGCGGATGTCCACCAGCGTGCCGTACACGTCAAAAATAAAATTTTTGTACATAGTCTCCCTCCCTTGATGATTTCATTATAGCCCCATTTTTCGGCAAAATCAACTGTTTGCACCCAACAAAATGCAAGATTTTTGCAATCAAAATGACAATTTTTTGTCAGATAACGTCGAAAATCCCCAAAAAAAGAAGGCACATGCAGCCCCTTCCTTAATAAACAAACCTTGTATAGATATCAGCCTCAACTCGCCCCGCCGGCGAGGCGGCCCCACCGGCGAGGTGGCCCCGCTGGCGAGGTGCAGCGGCGAAATTATTTCAAATGCCTCGCACGTGCACATTGGGACAGTAGGGTCTGACGGCCTCGCAGAGGGAGCGCAGCTCGTCGTCGGTGTAGCCCTCCACGGTGGGATCTATCAGGTCGTCGCTGTGCACAAATTGTTGCAGATACCACTTGTCGGCTTGCGCCAGCCACTTGGCAACGTCTATCAGGCTGTTCTCGGTGTGGTGCGTTTTGGTGACGGTGGTGCGGAATTCGTATGCCACCCTGCCCTGCAACAGCAGCCGCACGGATTGCTCCACCGAGGCCACGTCCGCAGCCGCGCCCGTCGTCGCCGAGTACAGCTCGGGCGAGTTTTTGACGTCCATCGCCACGTAGTCCACCAGGCCGCTCTCCAACAGATTTTGCAGCTTGTAGGGGAATGTGCCGTTGGTGTCCAGCTTGATTTTGTAACCCATGTCCTTGATTTGACGCAAAAATTGCGCCACATCGGGATAAATCAGCGGTTCGCCGCCCGTCAGACAGACCCCTTCCAGCACGGGGCGCCGCTTGGCAAGAAAGGTCAATATCTCCTCACGGGTCCACTCGTCCCCATCGCCGCACACGATCGTCTTGTTGTGGCAAAAGGGACAGCGCAGATTGCACCCCGCACAAAACACCGTGCAGGCCACCTTTTCGGGATAGTCCAGCAATGTAAGTTTTTGCAGTCCGCCAAATCTCATTTGTAGTTATCTCCAATGATATGTTGCAGTAACGCTCTTTAACGCCGCAAGTTGCACGCTTAAATGGCGTGTCTGCACGTTATTTTTGCACCGACAGTGCGCACAGCTCGGCTGCTATGTCGCAGGCGAGGCGCACGTTGTTGAATACCAGCTGTATGTTGGCTTGCAGACTTTTGCCCTGCGTCAGGCGCTGGATTTTGTCCAGCAAAAAGGGCGTCAGCTGTTTGCCGCCGATACCGAGAGCTTCCGCCTCCTTCACGGCCATATCTATGTTTTGCGCTATGTAGTCGGCGTCCATCGAGTACTGCTGCGGTATGGGATTGACCACCAGCGTGCCGTTTTGCATGCCGATGGCGTTGTGCGCTGCAATGACGGAGGCAATTTCTTTTGCGCTGTCCAGACGGCAATCCACTTTGTAGCCGCTTTTTTGCGTGTAGAACGCCGGCATATCTTCGGTGCCAAAGCCAATCACAGGCACGCCCCTGGTTTCCAGACACTCCAATGTCAGGCCGATATCCAAGATGGATTTTGCCCCTGCGCACACCACGGTGACGGGTGTGTGTTGCAGCTCGTCCAGGTCGGCGGATATATCCATCGTCTGCTGTGCGTTGCGATGCACCCCGCCAATGCCGCCCGTGGCAAAAATCTGTATGCCCGCCAACTTGCATGCGTACATTGTTGCGGCAACAGTGGTGGCGCCGTGCGATCCTTGCGCCAGCACAAGGGGCAAATCTCTGTGAGACACCTTGGCAACGCTTGTGCCCAGCTTGCCCAGCAGCTCGATTTCCTCTCGGCTGCAACCAACCGTCAATTTGCCGCTTATCACGGCCACGGTGGCGGGCACGCAGCCCTTGTCCCGCACGATCTGCTCCACCTGCAAGGCCGTTTGCACGTTTTGCGGATAGGGCATGCCGTGGGATATGATGGTGGACTCCAACGCCACCACGGGTTTGTTGTGTTGCAGGGCGTGCCGCACCTCGGCGGCAACATTTACAAATTCCTTCATATCGATGCTCCTTTTGCGTACAATATTATCTCATTGCCGTCCGTCTTTGTCAATTGCAAAATGCACTTATCGGTTGTTTTGCGCATATTATTCAACCGAAAATTGTATTTACAAAATTTGACAACTGTATTATACTGTTTATAATGCAAAATATGGTACTCTGCGAAAGTACCCCAAAATGTGCAGTGGAGGTATATATGAGAAAAACCAAAATTGTGTGTACCCTCGGTCCGGCAAGCAGCACCTACGACCAAATCAAAAAAATGGCGCTGGCCGGCATGAACGTTGCCCGTATCAACATGAGCCACGGCCTCTACGAGGAGCATCAGGCCAAGATCGACACCGTCAAAAAGGTGCGCCGCAGTTTGGGCCTGCCCATACCCATCATGATCGACACCAAAGGGCCGGAGATACGTATCGGCACCTTCGAAAACGGCCAGATAGAAGTAAAGGAAGGCATGCCTTTCGACTTTGTAAACGACGGATCGGAGGGCAACGAAAGCAAGGTGTCCATCACCTACAAGCAACTGTATCAGGATGTGGCGGTGGGCTGCCAGATTTTGCTCAACGACGGTCTGCTTGCCTTCAAAATCACCGCCATCGACGGCGAGACCATCAAAACCGTGGCGCAAAACAGCGGCACCCTCTCCAACCGCAAGGGGCTGTTTGTGCCCAATATCAAGATAAACATGCCGTTTTTGTCCGAGCAGGACAAGCGGGATTTGGATTTCGGCATCAAAAATAACGCCGAACTGTACGCCGCCAGCTTTGTGCAGGACGCCGAAAGCGTGCGACAGATCCGCCAATACCTGCTTAGCCACGGCGCAAAGGACGTTTGTATCGTATCCAAGATAGAGAGCCAAAGCGGCGTCAACAACATCGACGAGATCATCGAGGAGTCGGACGGCATAATGGTTGCCCGCGGCGACCTCGGTGTGGAGCTGCCCTACGAAAAATTGCCCGCCATACAAAAAATGCTCATCACCAAAAGCCGCATGAAGGGCAAATTTGTCATCACCGCCACCGAGATGTTGGAGAGCATGGTGACAAAGCTGCGCCCCACCCGTGCGGAGATCGTAGACGTGGCCAACGCCGTGTACGACGGCAGCAGCTGCGTCATGCTTTCGGCGGAGAGCGCTGTGGGTATCAATCCCCCCAACACTATTGCAACAATGGCCCGCATAGCCGAGGAGGCCGAGCGCAACGTGGACTACAACGCTATGTACCGCTCCTATCCCATCGCCCTGATGGACAACACCGACGCCATCAGCCACGCCGCCGTCAACACTGCCTTCGATATCAACGCCAAGGCCATCGTGGTGTACACGGAAAGCGGCGTTTCGGCCCGCATGGTCAGCCGTTTTCGTCCTGCGGCAGTGGTGGTGGCCATGGCCAACAGCGACAGGGTCTATCACCAATTGTCCACCAGCTGGGGCGTTGTGCCCACCATCTGCCAGACCTTCGACAACACCGACGATATGTTCATCAACGCCGAGGAGACCGTCCGCCGCTTGGGCATTGCCGAGCCGGGCGACAACATCGTCATCACGGCAGGCGTGCCCCTTGGCACCCGAGCAGGCACCAACCTCATCAAGGTGGGCAAGATAGAAGAAGAGTAGCCCGCCCTGCAAACACAGAATATGGCGGAAGGATACAGCGGTTTGACACGCCTCGAAAACGCCCAATCTCCACCCAAAAACACAATATGGGGGTGGAAAAAAGTTATTTTCGACGGCAAAAATCAAAGCACGAGGGTGCAAAAGCGCACATTGCAAAAACTAAACTCCGCAAAAAACCAAATTTACAAACGAAAAGTAAAAGACAAAAAATGTTGCAGGCGAGGTGCGTCAACCGCCGCACTTAAATGAAAAAATAAATCAACAAACAAAAAAACACGGCTCTCTATCAGGAGAGCCGTTTGCATATTTGCCTGCCCGGCCAAATTGCGCTAAATTTTTGCAAAAAGTCAACCAGTTGCCCTATTTTTGTGCGTTGTCGTGCAGTTGTTGGCGGATATCTTGCACGGCGTCCAGGTCCTCCTGCTCGGCATTGGAGGCTTGGTCGTCGGCCTTGGCGCACTCCTCGCAGTTGTCGGTAAAGGGCTGGTCGTAGATGTCGGCGGATATCTCTCGCTGCTGGGTGAGGGTCTTGGCCAGCCGTTCGGCCTTGTTGATGTCGGGTTTGTAGCGGTTTTTTAGCTTGCGCACCACAAAATTTATCGAGTTGAAGGTCAGCCCCAGTGTGTTTTTGAAAGCGTCGGCCAGCAAGCAGCGCAAAACGTCTATCGATTGAGACATATTGTGGGTGGATATGTCCACTTTAAGAGTCACAATCAGGCCGTGTTTTTCGTCGGTGCGCATTTTGACCCGGCGCACTCGCACGCCGTCCACCCGTTTGCAGCAGCTTTTCACGATGTTTTTGATCACCTTGGCATTGGCGTGGGTGGCGCTTTCGCTGTCGCAATGCAGCAGCACCTGCCGCAGGCTTTCTGCGTCGGAAAAATTGATGTAGACAATGTAGCCGCTAAGCAGCAGATACACCACAGCCAGCACGGCCACAAGCGTGCCCAGCACTCCGTTGTTGGCCAGGGCGGCGTTTTCGGGTATCACGTTAAAAAGATACAGCAGGGTGGTCACAACAAAAACAAACGTGATGCAGATTTGGGCGACAATGGCAACTTTTTCGGCAATTTTTTGCATAGATCTTCTCCTGCGGATAGTATGCCCCACTTTGCAAAAAATACCGCAAAAAAAACACGCAGGTTATTGCTGCGTGTCAAGTTTACATATTCGACAATTATTTTTGCGGCGATTGCTGTGCGGGTGCGTCAAACTTTACCTTGGCAAGCGCCATCTGCAAGGCGTTGTTGAGGTCCACTTTGCGCTCGTGCCCCTGTATCAGCCAGCAATCCACGGCCTCCCACACGGCAAAGGTGCCCACAATGCTCATTATCTCCAAAAACACCTCCTGCTTGATGGCAAGTGTCATCACAAAGTACAGCGCCAGCGCCAGTGCACCAAACACCAGCAAAAATATGCCCAGCGCACGGTTGCGGCGGATGTCGTCCAGCTTGTCGTATACTTGCAGGTTGTAGTGGTCGTGCACGGCCTGCGACAGTTGCTTTTGCTGCGTGGGCGACAGCTGCCTCCCCACAAAATTTATCGTGATGTCGTTTTCGGCGGGGATGTAGTACACCTGCTCATCTATGCAGCGCAAAATTTCCGGGTTTACCAGCCCATATCTGGCGGGCGCCATCTCGTCAAACAGGGGCATATCCTGCGGCAGCACAACGTCTATCTGCACCGAGCCATCGTCGGCCAGACGCTGCTGCACAAAGCGCTTGTTGGTGTACTTGTTGTGGATATCCTTTGCCAGGGTGCTCATGCGCTGCTTGTAGACTTGTCTTTTTTTGTTCATAGCGGCAACTTCCTTGTGTTTTTTTTATATTGTAGCACTTGTCCCGCACAAACACAAGCGGCCGCAGCCACTTTTTGGCAGATGGTATCGTTGCTGATATCGCTTTTTGCGCAGGTTGCGGCGGGGTGGTGCTCTCCAAAAAAACACTTTTGCACTATTTGCTGCAAAGCGGTTGATTTTTTTGCGCAAATGATGTACAATAAATAGGCATCTGGGTGTAGCGCAGTTTGGTAGCGCACTAGACTGGGGGTCTAGGTGTCGCTGGTTCAAGTCCAGTCACTCAGACCAATGCACAGGCGACGCCGTGTTGGGTCGCAACGAAAAGGGCACAAAGTAGTTGTGCCTTTTTTTCGTTTCTCCCTTTTGGCGTGCCTGTGCAGGTCTTTCGTGACTGGACAGTTTGAAATAATGTAGCGCTCCGCAACTTCTGCGAAGTTGCTCCGCTTACTCGGCTGCGCCGAGACAAGTCCAGTCACTCAGACCTATTTGATGGGTGCCGTGACTGGACAGTTGGAAATAATGTAGCGTAATGTACTCACTCGGCTGCGCCGAGACAAGTCAGTCACTCAGAACTTCCTTCGTAGGGGTGTGTTTTGCTTGTTCGCCTTGGTAGTCGCAACGAAAAAGGCACAAACATTTGTGCCCTTTTCTTTTATTTGTGTAGGTTGTTGATTTATTGTTGTTTGTATCCCCACACAACGGGACAATTGTCGATATTCCAATCTTTATGCCACCCTGCCGGTTTGCTTGTAGCCTCACAATAAATGGTTAAGTTGTAGCAATCATTGAAAGCGCTGTCGCCAATGTTTGTAACCGAGCTTGGTATAGTGATTGATGTCAAACTCTTGCAATTGTAGAAAACCCATGCGCCAATGCTTGTGACACCGCTTGGTATAGCTATCGAAACTAAGCTGCTGCAATTGCTGAAAGCACCGGTGCCTATATTTTGCAATTGGCTGTCGCCTTCGAAAGTCACCGTTTGCAAACTGCTGCAATTGACAAAAGCAATCTCGCCAATGCTTATGACGCTGCGTGGAATTACAATCGATTTCAAACTGCTGCAAGATTCAAAAGCGCTGACGCCAATGCTTGTGACGCAGCTTGGTATTGTGATTGCTTCCAAATCCTTGCAACCACTAAAAGCAAATGCGCCTATGATTGTAACGCTGCCGTCATCGGGGATTGTGGAGTTCTTGCAGCCGACGACAAGTGTGTGAGAGTCGGTTTCTATCAAGCAATTGTTTGTGCAATGGTAAACGGGGTTATCGGGGTGCACCTCAATATTTTCCAAATTGCAACATTCGGCAAATGCGCCGTCGCCTATGCTTGTGACGCTGCTTGGTATGACAATGGTGGTCAAGTTGCTGCACAAATCAAAGGCATATTTACCTATGTCTGTGACGCCGTCAGGTATGTTGATGGACATCAAACCACTGCAACCAGAAAAAGCAGATTCACCTATGCTTGTGATGTAGTCGGGGATAGTTATCGAATCCAAGTCGGTGCGATTATAGAAGGAATATGCGCCTATGATTGTAACACTGCCGTCTTCGGGGATTGTAGAGTTTTTGCAAATGGCGACAAGCGTGTGAGAGGCGGTTTCTATCAAACAATTGTTTGTGCAATGGTAGTTGGGGTTATCGGGTTGCACCTCAATATTTTCCAAATTGTCACATTCGGCAAATGCGCCGTCGCCTATGCTTGTGACGCTGCTTGGTATGACAATTGTGGTCAAGCTGCCGCACAAATCAAAGGCATATTTACCTATGTCTGTGACGCCGTCAGGTATGTTGATGGACATCAAACCACTGCAACCATAAAAAGCAGATTCACCTATGCTTGTGACGCCGCTTGGTATAAAGATTGATGACAAATTGCTGCAACTCATAAAGGCCTGCTCACCTATTTCTGTTACCGTGTCGGGGATTTTGATTGAAGACAATTGACTACAACGGAAGAAAATACCGTAGCCCATGCTTTGCAATTGGCTGTCGTCTTCAAATGTTACTGTCTGTAACTCCCAGCAATCGGAAAAAGCACATTCGCCTATGTATGTGACGCTGCCGGGAATCGTGATAGATGGTAATTCGTAACAACTATCAAAAGCCTGATTGCCTATACTTTGCAATTGACTTGTGCCCTCAAAAGTTACCGTTTGCAACCGTGTGCATGACATGAAAGCGCAGTGTCCTATACTTTGCAGTTGACTGCTGCCCTCAAACGTTATTGTTTGCAAATTGTCCCACTCCGAAAAAGCGCATATTCCTATGTTTGTGACGCTGCTTGGTATTGTGATTGACGTCAATTTTTCGGATTGTCCACACCGATAGAAGGCGTAATCACCGATATTTTGCAGATGATCGGTTGCTAATGTTATTTCTTGCAAGCTTCCGCAATCACTAAAAGCATGTTCGCCAATATTTTGCAGTTGGCTTTCACTCTCAAACGTCACCGTCTGCAAACTACCGCACCCCAAAAATGCGTAATCGCCAATGCTTGTGACGCCGTCGGGAATTGTGATAGAGAGCAATTGTTCACAGTCGAAAAAGGCTCGATTGCCTATTGTTTGCAAATGGCTGTCGCCCTCAAATGTTATTGTTTCCAGCGAAGTGCACTTTGAAAAAGCAAAGTCGTCAATGCTTGCAACGTTGCTTGCTATTGTGATCGAGATCAGTTGAAAACGACCGCTTAGCGCATATTCTCCTATATTTGTAACAGGCAAATCATTGTAATAAGGCAAGACGATGGCGTCTGCAAGTTCTGCCGAGACATTTGTCAGGCTGTAACTTTGACCGTCGTCATTGAGGGTGTATGTGTAGCCGGGCGTCACCAAGCTGTAAACGGCGTAGACGACCTGCTCATTGTCAAATTCACAATCAAATTGTTCCCAACGGCCCTCGTCATAGCTAAACCCGTAGTATTGTTCCGTTTTGGGTGTGATGTCCGGCGGGGCAATTTCGGCCATAGTTTCCGCCGTATATGTAACTTTTGTTTGCTTGGCGCCGTCGTCGAAAGTGATGGTGTACTCTATCGGGGTGTACACGGCGTTTACAATTTGATTTTGCTCAAATTGCAACTCGTATTGAGGCCAAGCGCCCGTGTAGTGCTCTTTGGCGGGCACTTCGGGAGGCGTCACGTCGTCCTTTGTTTCCACTGTGTAGGTGCGCACCTCTTGTTGTCCGTTGCCGGCAAAAACCACGCTGTACTCGGTGGGGGTGTAAACCGCTTGCACCGTGATGTCGGCATTGGCAAGCGTGTAGCTTTCCCAGCGGCCCGTGTAGTGTTCCTTTTGAGGAACGGCAGGTTCAGCCACAACAGTTGTGCCGTCCAGACAAACCACCTTGCCCGCCTCGTGGCCTTCTGCCACAAATGTCACGGTAAAGGTGTGGACGTCGTTCTGGGTGGCGTCTTGTCCCGAGGGTCCTTGCGGTCCTTGTGGCCCTGTGGGTCCCTGAGGTCCTTGCGGTCCGGCGGCCCCGACAACAACACCCAGATTGAGCTCGGTGCCGTCGGTGAGGGTAACTATCAATTCGCCGTCGGCGTTTATTTCGATAGTTTTGATGCCGACGCCGTCCTTTCCGTCCTTTCCGTCGGTGCCGTCCTCGCCGTCCGCACCCCTAAATTGTTCGATCAATTCGTCCAGCGTGCCCTGATAGCCCAATTCTTGCGCCCGTGCGTACACTCGTTCGATTGTCCAAACGTCGTCGTTTTGTTCGTCGGGCTTGCAGGCAACAAAAACAATGGCGGTTGCCAACACAAGCGCAAGCAACACTATCCAGATCAGCTTTTTGTTCCTCATATTCTTCCTCCTTGTGTCTACGCAGTAAAAAAGTGCCGTCTCTATCGAAACGGCACCTGCAAAGTATGCGCCTCGATAGTTACCACACTACTATCTTGCAGATTACGCCAAGATAAAGACGCACAACTCTACCGAGAGAGTATGCGCAATCTGCAAATATAGATAGCAATGTGGTAACTTAATTTTACAACATCGCCTCAAAGATGTCAACACAGCAAATAAATATAAAGATATACAATATTGCAGCTTGCTTGGTGGTGCAAGCGGTGGTGGGGGCGCAAAAAAATGCGGCGGAGGGATATCCGTCGCATTTTGTGATGTTGCAGCAGTTTACTTTTTCTCTTTTAGCAGCTCCACAATTTCGCTTAGCAGTTGTTGCTCGGTTTTGGGGGCGTTGGCGGCAGCTTCTTCGGCGGCCTTGGCCTCGGCGGCTTGCTGCTCGGCAAGTTTAGCTTGGGCAGCGGCGGCTATCTGCTCGCGGGATTTGCCCTCGGCACGCAGCTGGCGCACTTCGTCCTTGGTGAGGGGCGCATATTTGCCCTTTTGTTTGTTGACGCCCTCGTGCACCACATTGATGGACTTGATGATGCAAAACAGCACCAAAGCAATCAGCAAAAAGTTGATGATGGCCGTGATAAACGCACCCCAATCGATGTAGATGGATTGCGTCATATCCACAACGCCGTCCACCTCCACAGGTTTAAGCATGGTAACAACGTCGCCCATGCCCTCGCCCTTGGTGATGACCGCCAAAAACCAATTGATAAGCGGCATCAGTATCTGGTTGGTAAGCGCCGTTACAATTGCGCTGAATGCGCCGCCGATGATCACGCCTACGGCCATATCGATCACGTTGCCGCGGGTGATAAATTTTTTGAATTCGCCAAAAAACTTTTTCATAATTTCTCCTTTTGCAAATTTTTTTACGACCATAGTATAGCACTGCCGCCGCCAAATCGCAAGCAGTTTGCACAAATTGTCCCGCCGCCAACAAGATTGCAAAGATTTTGCGCAATCGGTTGCAAAAAAACGAGTTATCTTGTATAATAAGATAGCAATCGAGGTGTAGCGCCGAGGCGCAGCGCCGAAGTGCAACAAATTCAGACAAGGCAAAATTTATATCGAGGTGTAGCGCAGTTGGGGTGCGCGTTAAGCAAACACCACAGTGCGGTGTTTGTAGCATAGCACCCACGAGAGCTTGCTCGAAGTGCGGGAGCGCCTTGGGCCTACCAACTGCTATCAAGTAGAAAGTAGTAAAAAAAATAGTAAATTTAATATCGAGGTGTAGCGCAGTTGGTAGCGCGCTTGGTTCGGGACCAAGAGGCCGCTGGTTCGAGTCCAGTCACTTCGACCAAGGCGAGCGGCGCCTGTGTAGTCGCAACAAAGAGAGGAGTGCAAAAGCGCTCCTTTCTTTGTTGCTCATTTATTGCTTGCTCGCCTTGGTCTCCGTGACTGGATAACGAAATAATGTAGCGTTCCGTGTCGTCCTCTTTTACCGCATTGTTTCGACAAAGTTATCTGTTGCCTTCTATCCCTGCGGGTGTGCTCATTTAGCGAAGCGGGAGCACACCCTTGGGCATTCGGCTACCAACTGTGCACTGCACAGATTGGCTCGACGCCGAATGTACTTACCCTCGCTACGCTCGGGACGAGTCCGTCACTTCGACTTCCCTTTGTAGTAGTTTGTTTCTTGTCTCAGGTGCGCCGCAACGTGGTCTCCGTGACTGGATAACGAAATAATGTAGCGTTCCGTGTCGTTCTCTTTTACCGCATTGTTTCGACAAAGTTATCTGTTGCCTTCTATCCCTGCGGGTGTGCTCATTTAGCGAAGCGGGAGCACACCCTTGGGCATTCGGCTACCAACTGTGCACTGCACAGATTGGCTCGACGCCGAATGTACTTACTCCCACTGCGTGGGAGACGAGTCCAGTCACTCAGACCAAGTGGGAAGGTGGTGGCGCTTTGAGGTTTCGACATTCATCGAAGGCACAGGTGCAAGCGCAATGGAAAGGGACCGCCACTTGGTGCGGCAGTCCCTTTATAGTAAGCTTGCAGTTGGCAGTGCAGTTGCGCCTACAGTCACTGCCCGGCACTTACATCAATGTACAAGCGTAAGTAGGCGTACGGCATATTGTTGCTCTTGAGTGCTTGGGCAAGTTGCAGCGCCGTCAGTTGCACTTCTGTAACAACAACCGATGGCTGTCCGCCTGACATATCCACCGTTGCCGTGTACCAGGTGCGGGAAATCGTTGTATCGGTTTCGCCTGTGCCTACCGCAAGGAGGCTCTGACACCCTTCAAATACCGCTCTGCCGAACACCACATTGGTGGTGCCAAACTGGATCTCCGAAAATTCATTGTTGGCAAACGCTTTATCTTCTACCCAAAGCGCGAATTCATTGCTCAACTCATCGTTGTAAGCAAAAGTTATGCAATTACCAACTGAACTCAATTGGGTTTTGTCGAATGCATGCTCACCTATGTATCCCACATTGGTGACGTGCAGCTCTCCCAATCTTGACCCTTGGAAGGCATACTTGCCGATGAACTTGACGTGCGTGTCCTCGGCAGACACATCCAGCCAATATATGGGGCTGCCCATAAAAGCATAGTCGGCAACGCCATCCACAACTTTGTCATCGTGCATATCCGGAACTTTCACCACAGTAGATGGACGCATAGGCATGCTTGTATTGCCGCAGATCATGTACAACGTCTCCGCACCGGAGGAACGATTGTACGTGTTCTCCACATCCACGTATATATTGGACGTGATCGGGTCTATAGTCACGTGAGTATACTCACCGCCATCCACAACACCGTATATCAGCGTGCCGCCTGTCGACATGGCATAGTTGCGGCTATCCTTGGGCAGGTCCCCCTCAAAGTAGCGGTTTACCGCATGCGTGCAGTTGCCGAACAAAGCGGAGTTGAGCTTCTGCACGGAGGCGGGGAAGTACACGCCGTACAGGTTGGGCATGTCCGCAAAAGCGTTCGAGGCTACCGCATAGGTGCCGGGGTAGATGTTTACAAAGTACAGGTCCTTGTCCGTAACCGAGTTCAGCGTAAGCTTGCCGTCTGTTTGGTTATAAATGAAGCCTTGCCAGCTGAATTTGTCGATATTGTCCAATATGCCATCGGCGTAGCGCTTGGTCGGGTCCACTTCGGGCACTCCACTGTCGAGAGATAAGTACAGTACCCAGCCGTCAAGCTCCCACAGCTCACGGGTCGGGCGCTGCCAAAAGGCCGCTGTGTTATTAAACAGGTCCTCGCCTATGTGCGTAAGCGTCTCGGGGAAGTGCACCTGCTCGGGGTCAAAGCAGTAGGGCACGCACAGCAACTCCGTCTGCGCCTTGTTGTACAGCAGGCCGGTGCAGGAGGCGAAGTGCTCGTTGGCATCGTCCACCCTTATCTCCTTGAGGTCGGCGTATGTCACGCTTTTACCGTTGCCGTCCAAGCCGAAGTTGTCCTCTGCCCACACCAAGCTCGCCCAACAATCGAGGGAGGCAGGCAGCTCTATGGAGGTGATGGTGGGGTCAATGTTGTACCTTGGGTTGCCGGGCGCATAGCCGAAGTCGAAAAGCTTTTCGGTGTTGTCCCTCAACACCACGTCATCGATGGTGCCGTCAAAGCCGATGGCATACTTGCCGAGGTATATCACGCCGCCCACTCTGTCGCCGATGGTTTCGGAGTTGAATGCCTGCCAGCCGAGGAAACTCAGGGCGTCCGGCATCACTATGGATGTTAGCGCATTGCAATCCAAAAACGCATAGGCGCCTATGTGTTCCACTCCTGCGGGCACGGTCAGTGTTTTGAGGTTTTCGCAGTCCCTGAAGGCATCGTTGCCTATCTTGGTGATGCCCTCGGGCAGCTCTATCTCTTCAAAATCGCCGCCAAGCAGCAATCTATCGGGTATCACGCGGAAGCTTTGCGGCAGGGTCACCTTCTCCAGCCATACATAATCGTTGCTGCCAAACAGGTAATCCGGCAATGTGGTGATGCCTTCACTTACCACCAGCTCACGGATGCCGCATGTGCTGTATGTGCTGGCAGGCGTCGTGTATGTGTTGGGGTCGTAGGAAGTTATCTCCACTCTCTCTATCACCTGATCGTATCCGCCATCGGCCACAATATGCGCAACAATGCGGCAATCTGCCTTGAGGCTGTTCCTTGCAAATAGTCGTCCGAGCACGGCGGTGTCGCAATCGGCCAAAGCGCCGGGCATCACATACAGGTCAGTTGCCGTCAGCAGGTTGCTGTAGTGGCTGGTTTCATCCGGGGCGGGCGTGACGCTTTTCACGGATGTGTCGAGGGTCACCTTGTCGAACTCGCTCCTGTGCGTGGACTGAATCCGTATGTTGCCCAGTACAACTATCTCGCGGGTGTCCCTGTACACATGGTCATCGTATAGGTACTCGAGCTTGTCGTTTTGAAAGTCTTGTATTAGCTGCCAGCTGCCCGTTATCTTTTCGGGAACGCATATTTGCGTGTTGGCGCCGTATCTGCAGGGATGGTTCAGGCTCCAGCTGTGCACAGTGGTGGGAATGGTCAACTCCGTCACATTTGAAAAGCCGCCAAAGAGGGGCGTGGCGCTGTAGGATACTTGGCCGTACATTTCCGGCAGGGTCAGCGCCGTTTCCTCGCCAATGTAGTCGATGCACAGCACATCGTACCCGTTGCGGTAGTAGACGTACTCGCCCTCCGTGAATATGCTTGTTTCAGCCGGGTCCGTGATGATGTGGTGTGCGTTGATGTACGTTCCCGTGTCGTCCTCGGCATCGTTGGTGAGGGTCAGCTGCGACCGGTTGCACAGCTCCAAAATCTCCACATTGGGGGTGAAGGTGCCCTCGGGCAGCTCGGTGATGCCGCTGCCCAACTCCAAGTATCTCATGGCGTGGCCGTAATCATCGCTGGGCACAAAGAGCTTTTTGCCCAGCTTTGTTACGCTGTCCGGCAGCACCAAGGTGTGCAGAGGAGCAAACCTGAAGGCCTCGTCCCCTATTTCCACAACGGAGTCGGGAATGGTCAACTCCGACACCTCTGTTTCCTCAAAGCAATGCGCCGGTATGTACGTGACGCCATCGGGGATGTTGACCTCTCTGAGTTGGTACATGCGATAGAATCCTCCCTCAGGCAGGCTCTTGATGCCCTCGGGGAGGGTGATCTTTTTGAGAGTGTACGCCGCTTCCGGCTCGTAACTACCATCACGCAGGGCGTTGTTGAGGAAGATCTTGGTGCCCGCATGCACAGTGAGCTCTTCCACCTTGTCCGCACATATAAAGGCGTGGTAGGCGTTGTTTGCCGTGCCGAGGTAGTAGCCGCCGTCCTCGTGCTTGCACAGAGACTTGAACCACTGGAACTCACTCATTGTTTGGCCGTTGGCTTCAAGGGTATCGGTGCTGTCCAAGTACACATATATTTCTTCCACGCTTTCGGGGATGGCGAGGGAAGTGAACATCTCTTTTGTCGGCTTGTAGTAGTCGTAATCGTAGTTTCCAAACTCCAATCTGCGGACTTCGTTTGCGAACTCGGCCCCGCGCTCCGAAGCCCAACGCTCCAAATTTTCACACTCTTTTTCCGGCGCCTCGGAGGGTATCTCCGTCACGTTCTTTCGGGCGTAGTGCAGGTTGACTTGCAACCGTATGCCGCAAACGCCGTCTGCGTCCTCACTCGACAGTTGGTATTCGTACAATCCGCCATATTCATCCTCATCGCCGGGGTCGATTGGCTCAATATTTTCCGTGTACCCGCAGAGCGTGCATTTGCGTAACAACTCCACGTTGTTCGTATCAAAACTGTGGGGTTCTTCATTTACAATATCGCCGCAATCTGCGCATATTTGTTGGTGCAGGAATTCATTCAGTGGAACCCATTCACAATTGGGGTGCGTGCAGTTGTTTTCGTGGCCGTTGGTATCGCACGCAGCAACGGCAGCACACACGCTTACCAACGCCAACGCCGCAAGGATCGCAATGGCTATGTGCCTGAATTTTTTCATTCATTACCTCCATAGGGAAATTTTATCACAAATAGATTGTACCCCCCCCCGCAAAAAATGTCAAGTTGAGAAGGGTGATTTTATTATATAAATTATATGACTGCGGCGTTCATTTTTCCGCTGCCCCTTGCGCCGCGCATCGCCCGTTTTCCGCTTTGTGCAATGGAACCAGACCATTCTGGACGTCAACTGAACCAAAACAAGGTTCATGGGGCGTTCGGATTTGTATATACCGCAACAACGTCCATATATTTTGTCTTTCGTCCGTGCGGTATTAGCGGCGCTTTGTAACGCATGCATTTTTTGAAAAAGCGCTCAAAAAAATTGTTTGCAAATTTGTCCAAATTTGTTTGTAAAAATCGCAAAAAAGTAGTTAAAAACAGTTGACGGCAGTTTTGCGCAGTGATAGAATTGCGTTGCACTTAAAGAGCAAGTGCGATAGAGGTACTATTGTATCTCTTTTTTTAATGCAAAATTGTCCCAAAACAAGGAGGAAAAAAACATGAAAGGACAAGACAAAACAGACAGACACCGAAGTGTGTGGGCAATCAAAATTTTCAAAACGGCAACAATGATACTTTTTGTGGCGCTTGTTGCGGCATCGTTTATTTATGTCGCCAACAGCCTGTTCGACGTGCCACACATCAACGTTGCGCCTGTGGCAAAAAGATTGGGCGCTGTGGATAACATCAGGCGGCAGGGCGATTTGGTAACGTGGGACGCCGTCAGGCATGCCTCGTACTACATTGTGGAGGTAAACGGTCGGCAATTTGTTGCGGAGGCTTGTCGGTGGAGTTGTCCCGACGATCCGAACACTATCATTCGCATAAAGGCGGTAGATTCTTCGGGCAGACGTGGCGACTCGGCTTGGAGTTACCTCGACGCAAGTGCAATCAATTGATATTTTCAACGGCTTTGATAAGCCGTTTTTTTGTGTTCGGTTGCTTGTTTTTGTGGCTGTCGGGCACATTTCGGCGGAAAATGTTGCAAAATGGGGGTGAGATGATATATAATATCGGCAAAGGGCGGCGATGTGGCGTCGCCCGCAACGCAGACGAGGCAGCAAATGGACTACACCTACGCACAATTTGTACAGGATCTCAACTCGGGCGCAATCAGCGAGGCGCAATTTTGCGTTCGGGATTACGGCCACTATGCGCACTGCTCGGTCACGGCGCAGCCCCTGCCCGACGGCGGCGAGTACATCGAGCTGACCCTGACGCCCGATCGCAAAGAGGTGGTGCACTTCTACGGCGCCTTTCGGGACGACAAAATTTTCCGTCTGGGGCGGGGTCGCAGGGCCACGTTGAGGGACATCTGGGGCAAAATAGAGTTTGTCTCCGTCAAGCGCCGCACATAGGCGCTTGATTTTTTTTGTGCCAAGCGCCGCCAAACCTGCAAAAAACACCGTCAAACCTGCAAAAAACGACGGCTTTTGTTGCGTCACCTATTGCAAAAGTGAACAATTTGCTGTATAATATCTTATTGATAGAATAGCGTCAACTAATTCGGTTGACTGCGGATATAAGTAGTTTTGTTCGTTTTTTATGCGAAACTTTTCCTCCGCCGTGTGCGGTCAAACGAAAGACTCCGTAGTGTTTTTGGGTTTTTGCCGCCTATCGCAGCACAATTTTTTACCAACTCAGCCGCAACCAAGCGGAAACTTCAAGGAGATCACAGTGACAACAAAAAAGAGATTTGTATCGGTAGCGTTGGCTGTTGTGTTTTTTGCAATAGCTTTTTGCGCTTTGGGCGCTGTTGTGTTTGCGCAGAGCGTCGCCTTTGCCGACGGCACACAGTATGTGGATGTGTACGCCATCAACGACTTTCATGGGCAGGTGGAGCAAATGCCCAAAATTGCAGGCTTTCTTGCCGCACAAAAGGCCAAGGGGGCGGTGATAATCAACTCCGGAGATATGTTTCAAGGCTCGATGGAGTCCAACAGCAACTCGGGCAGGCTGCTGACCGACTGCATGAAGGAGGCAGGCTTCGACTGCATGACCTACGGCAACCACGAGTTCGATTGGGGTATGGATAACCTGCGCAACCTGGCATCCACCAGCGGCATACCGTTTCTCGGCGCAAACATCTACAATTGGAACCGTACCGACGGCTGGGGAGACTTTGCCGACGACTTTGCCGACGAGTACATCATCAAAGAGGTAAACGGCGTCAAGGTGGGTGTCATCGGCGTCATCGGTAAGGACCAGATCACGTCCATCAGCTCTCAGTTGGTGCAGACGATAGGCTTCAAGGAGCCGCTGCCCATCATCAAGAAGCTTGCCACCGAGCTGAGAGAGCAGCAAGATTGCGACATCGTGGTGGTAAGCGCCCACGCAGGACCGCAGGGCATTGTCGGCGAGGATGACGACTACAAAAAGCCCTCGTCGGCGGCCGGCTTGGAGGACTACGTTGACGCCATGTTCTGCGCCCACACCCACTCGGAGGAGCGCTATCTGGTGGACGGTTTGCCCTTTTTGCAGGGCAAGCGCTACGGCGACTTTGTTTCGCACGTAAAGTTTTCCGTCAGCAACGGCAACGTCAATGTCGAGACTTACGAAAATATCTCGTACAACAGCCTGAGCGATATCGATGCCACAGTGCAAAACAAGGTGCAAACGTTGATTGACAACTCCAATGCCGCCATCGAGGACCGCAACAAGGTGCTGGGCAAGCTTAGCGGCTCGCTCAGCAAAAATCCCGGCCTGCCCCGCCTGGTGTGCAACGCCATTGCCGACTTTGCCAAGCAGCAGGGCTACGTCATCGATCTGGCCATTGTCAACGAGGCCCGTGCCAATATCAGCGGCAATGTTACCAACTCCTCGCTGTACACGGCGCTGCCCTTTGACAACACCGTCTACATCGCCAAGGTGTCCGGCAGGGACATCAACAAGGAGATGGGCTACTCCGGCCAGAGCATGTGGCGTGTCAGCGGACGTGCGGTGACCGACTCCGACAAGTCCTTCTACTACATCGCCGTGATAGACTACCTGTTGTATCACCAAAATTCCGAACGCAACTACAACTACTTCCCGTCGGCGTTCACAAGCGGTTTTGATCCGATCCCGCTGCAAAAGGATGGACAGGTGTACAACTATCGCCTCATCACCAAGGACTTTTTGCAGTCGCAAACGGGCACGCTGGACGTCTCGCCCTATGTAGCGGATAACAACGTGCACACCAATGCCAAAAAACTGCGCAGTCTGGCCGACCTGCCCATCGAGCCCTACAACCTGACCGCTATCAACAACGGCAACAGCGGCAGCACACTGCCCACCTGGGCCTTGGTGTTGATAATCGTCGGCGCAGTGCTGGTGGTGGCCGCCGTTGTGACGGTTGTGGTGGTGCTGCTCGTCAAGAGGCGCAAGGCCGTCCGTTAGATAAACTCTCTCTGTACCTCGCTGCACCTCGTCGGTGAGGCCACCTCGCCGGTGAGGCAAGTAGGAACAGTTTTCAAGCACTCGTCTGATTGCAGGCGGGTGCTTATTTTTATATAAGAAATTTTTTCAGTAAATATTTATTATTGAGATATTGCAAGGCGTTTCACCGCATTGGTGAGGCGTGTTGGGTCGTTTTTTTACCCCATTGCCGCAAAATTTTGTGCGCAGGGTGTAGTTGAGGATAGCTTGTGTTGTGTTTTGATTGCTTCCAACCCGCCACATTTTTCACAGAACTTTGCAATATAAAAAGGCCTACTTCTTCAAAAAAGTAGGTCTCATTTTATAAAAACCCTGCACTCGTCAATTACGAGCACCATATGTTCCCCGCTCGCCTCACCGGCGAGGTGGCCCCACCGGCGAGGCGCAGCGAGGTGCAATCAGCAAGAAATTTTCACAAGCGCACTTTGCGCCACACTTCGGGGTCGTCTCGGCGGATGGAGATGGGCGTCACGGATATATACCCGTTCATCACGGCGTCGGTATCCAGCGTCAGGTCGTGGCCGATCTGGTACACGCTGTAACCCTCCTGACTGTACAAATTGTCGCCCGCCTTTACAAACTCGTCGGTAAAGTAGGGGCCGCCCTGCTGCGTCCACTTGATGCCGTGTACCGTGAGGGGGATGTTGACATTGAAGTGGCGGCAGTGGGCAAACAGGTCGTGCTTGACGATATATTGCCACACTTCGTCCAGCTTGTCCGCCCGCTCAAAACTTGTCGGGTCGGTAGAGAAGGCAATGCCTCGGCAGCCACGCAGCGCCGCCTCGTAGATGTTGGCCACAGTGCCGCTGTACAGCATATCCTCGCCCATATTGAAGCCCTTGTTTATGCCGGATAGCACCAGGTCATAGCTGCGTTTGAGGCCAAGCGTGCCAAAACGCACGCAGTCGACGGGGGTGGAGTGCACAACGTAGGCCTCCGCACCGTCGATGTAGGGGGCCGGATACACCTCTATCGGGTCGTGGATGTTGATAGCGTGGCTTTTTGCGCTTTGCTGCAAGGCGGGTGCGCACACTGTCACTTGGCCCATACGCATAGCCCATTGCACAAGCAGCCGCAACCCTTCGGAGTTGATACCGTCGTCATTTGCAACCAAGATTTTCATAGCCACCCCTTGTTTTCGGCCTTGTATTGCGCCACCATTTTGTCGCCGTCGGCGATCATTGCGGCAATTTCCTTTTTGTTGTGCAGCGTTGCGCCGCAGGTGCATTGATGTCCGCCGCCGCCGTACTTTTCCGCCAGACGGTTGATGGTCATAAAGCGACTTCTCAGCCGCACCCTGATGGTGCCGTCGGGCATATCGATAAAGGCCAACTGCGCCAGGCAGCCCTTGATAAATTTGAGGTAGCTTATCGCCTCGCTGGCCTGCTCGGTGGTCAGGGCAAACTTTTTTTGCATTTTTTTGTCCACATGCAGGTACACCAATCCATTGGCGGTGGTTTGCATGTGTTGCAGCACGTAGGCCTGAAATTTCAGCTGTGAGTAGTCTTCGAGGTACAGCTGTGCGTACAGCGTCTCGATGTCCACGCCGAAATCCAGCAGCATGCCGCCGATACGCAGCGTGTCGCCCGTGGTGGCCTCGTAGCGGAATCGGCCGCTGTCCGTCACCAAGCCGCAGTAGATGTAGGTTGCCGCCTCCTTGTCCAGCTTCAACACATCGCTGAACGTCTCGTAGAAGAAAGCGATCATCTCGCAGCAGGAGGAGCGCCAATCTTCCACCCAGCTGACGTCGCCGTAGGGTTTGATGTTGATGTGGTGGTCGATCTTGACAATTTCGCTTGCCAGATCCACCCTGCTGTTGCTTATGCGGTCCAGCGTGGCGGTGTCGGTGACGATAAGCAGCGCCCCCTCGTACTCGCTATCGGGCAAGCGCTCGTCGTCCGGCCCCAAAAATGCCAGATAGTCGCTTTTGTCCTCGGTCTGGACGTAGATTTTTTTGTCGGGAAAGCTCAGCCGCAGCATTGCCGCAAGCCCTCGTGACGAACCTATTGCGTCGCCGTCGGGGCGCACATGGCGGGTGATGATTATTTTGTCGTATTGGACGATTTTGTCCAAAATTTGTTGCATTGTCTCTTTTTGCGTCATATCAAGCTCCTCTGTGCAGTGCTTTCAGGTCCTCTATCATATTGTGCGCTGTTTGCCAATCGGGCACGGTTGCGCCGCTGGCCTTGGCGTGTCCTCCGCCGCCGTATTTGACGGCCACAGGGTTGATGTTGTACTTTTTGGAGCGCAGCTCGCACAATATGCCTGCGTCCGTCTCGGTAAAGTTTACCCAGCTGTCCACGCCTCGGATATCCGCCATTGTGCCCACCATGCCTCGGGATATGCCAAAGCTGTCGGTGTCGTATTGGGCGACGATTTCGTCCAGCTGTTGCTTGGTGGTGGCAATGTGCGCCACGCCGTCGCCGTCAAATTGAATTTTTAGTGTGTATTGCGCGCGCAGCTGTACGTTTTTGTAGTCGTCGGCGTACAGCTCGCAGTAGATCTCGTTGGGGTCAAAGTCCTGCTCGGTCAGTATCGCTGCCAGACGGAACGTGCGGCTGTTGGCCGAGTCGTAGCGGAAACGGCCGCTGTCCGTCACCATGCCCGTAAACAGCGATTTGGCCGCCAGACGGTTGAACCGCAGCCCCATATCCACCGCAAATTGCGTCAGCAGGCCGCAGCAGCTTTCAAATGTGCTGTCCACCACGTCCACCTGGCAGATGTTTTCGCAAAAGATGTGGTGGTCAAATCGCAGCGTGGCCTTGGCCGTGGTGTAGCGGTTGTCGCTTATCATAAAGCGTGCCGATGTGTCCAGCACGATTGCAAGAGCGTCGGCGTAGGTCTCGTCGGGCACGTCTTGCGGCTGCCACCCCTCCATAAAGGCGTACCGACGGGTGCCGTCCCCTACAATGTAGACTGTTTTGTTGGGGAAGTTTTCGCAGATCAGGGCTTTGAGGCCTATCTGACTGCCCAATGCGTCGCCGTCGGGGTTGCTGTGACGGTGAATGATTATCGTGTCGTATTGCTTTATCAGATCCAGCGCTTTCTGAAACATAGTAACCTCGTTTTGTTTGTTGCTTTGGTGGTTGGTCGCTATTTTGCCTTGCTCTTTTGGGGTTTGGCGGCCTCTTCCGTTGCGGATTCGGGCGTGCTTGCCGCAGTCTTGCTTTGCACCAGCTCTCGGACGTAGCTGTCGGTGTTGACGTCCACAATGTTGGCGGAGTAGATAACCACGGGTATCATCAGCAGCACGGCAATCAGCGCATCAACGTAGAAAAACGCCACGCCGATCACCACGTCTATCGCCAAAATGATGCCCGCCGTGGCAATCTGCATAAGCACATTGCGTGCGGATAGCACATCTCTGAATTTGAGCGACTTGTCTCGGTAGATGAGGTAGGACGTGCATATGGCCATCACGCAGTACAGCACCACAATGGCAATTATCACCAGCACGCTGTATAGCTGTATCGTCCCGATCAGCCAGATTGCGCCTATCATCAGCAACGTTTGCACAATGGGCACCACCGTGCGGGATACGATCACCTGCTTGATGTTGCGCCGTGCCACCTTGGTGCGCAGTGCAAATCGTGTGGCAAAGTTGGCCAGCCACAAGCCTATGCCGCATATCACAACTGCCACAACGATGTCAACGATGATGTGGTTGGCAAAGTCTCCTATGATGGCGTTGAGCTTGTCGTCAAAGCCCTCCGTGGTGGAGCTTATCGTGTCAAAAAAGCCCCTGATGGTGTTGGATACCCAATTGGTGTCGATGATAGTGCGCAGCGTATCCAAAAAGTTGCCGTTCCAATCCACCTGCGCCACGGCGTATGCCCAAAAGTCCTGCACCGACGCCGACGACTCGTCCACCGAGCTGCTTACCAGCGCCACCAGAGAGGACACCGTGTTTTTGACGTCCACAAATGCGGTTTTGGCCAGCACAAACACCGCCAGCAACAAAAAAAGATAAAATATGCCCATCGGGATGAACAGATACAGCAAATTTTTGAAAAAGTTTTTGAGAGAAGTTTTTACCATACGTTTTGTACCTTATTTAGTGTTACAATATATTTTAACAGAAAAAATATGTCACGTCAACACGTCTCATTGCAACTGCGGCAAATTTTCCGATAGGCGGCGTTTGGGCGGCGGGGCTGTCAATTGCGGATTTGCGCTGTGCGACAAGGGGCAAAAGGGTGAATTTTGCGCCAATCTCGGGTTACGTGTTGACAAGGCCGCCGCAAAATGTGTAAAATATCAGTATGAAACAAATCGACAACAAGCGCAAAGGCGTGTGGACGGCCGCAGTGGGCATTGCGTGCAACGTACTGCTATCCGCCGCCAAAATAACCGTGGGCGTGCTGTTTGGCATGATTTCCGTTGCGGCAGACGGCTTCAACAACCTCAGCGATTGCGGCAGCGGTGCCGTGTCGCTGGTATCCGTTTGCGTTGCGGCCAAGCCTGCCGACAAGCATCACCCCTACGGACATCGCCGTGCAGAGTACGTTGCTGCCATGATCACGGGCTTTTTGGTGCTGGTGGTGGCGGTGGAGCTGCTACAAAGCGCCATCGAGGGCATCGTGAGCGGTGCGCAGGGCAGCGTCAATTGGATCGTGTACGTTGTGCTGGGCGTGTCGCTTGCGGTAAAGGCGGGCATGGCCGTGATGTATCGGACGGTGGGCAAGCGTATCGGGTCCGACTCGCTGTTGGCGGCCTCCACCGATAGCCTTTGCGATTGCGTTGCCACCTTTGCCGTCATTTTGGGCGCCGTGCTGGCCGTCTTTGGCATTGCCGCCGATGGTTGGGTGGGCATTGCTGTGGCGCTGTTTGTGGGTTGGCAGGGCGTGCGCCTTGTGCGGGACGCAAGTTCTCAGCTGCTGGGACGTGCCCCAAGCGAGCAGCAGATAAACGACGTCAAAGCGCAGATTTTGTCCTTTGAGGGCGTGCTGGGGTTGCACGATCTGCACGTATTCAGCTACGGCAACGGCGTGGCCTATGCCACCGTGCATGTCGAGATGTCCGCCGACCTATCCGCCGTGCAGGCGCATGCCGTGTTGGACGCCATCGAGCGGCAAATCAAGCGAGACCAACACATCGATTTGACGGCGCATCTGGACCCCGTGGACGTAAATGACACCCGTGCCCAACAGTTGGAGCAGGCCGTGCGCCAAGCCGTTGCGGGTATCGCCGACGGTATTGAAATCCACGATTTCCGTCTGGTGCGAGGCGCTGTGGATCGGCTGGTGTTTGATGCCGGCGTGCCCTTTGACACCAAGTTGTCCGATGCGGAAATCGAGCGGCAAATTGTGCAGGAGGTGCGCTTGCTGGGAGATATGGAAGTGAGCGTCACCGTCGAGCGAGAGTAGCGTTTGGGGGCGGATTGCAGTCTACTCGCCTGTATAGATGAACGAAACTTTCAAGCGAGAGTAGCGTTTGGGGCTGATTACACAAGCCCCATTGAAATAAAGAAACAACATCGTCGAGCAAAAGGCATTGATGGACCGATACGCACACATTCCCATCAGGACAAGTGAGCCTGAATGTCGAGATAAAGTAGTCTTTGGTGCCGTTGCCAAATTTTTTGGGGCGGCCGTTTATTGTTGACGTTTTGACAAATTTGTGCTATCATACACACGCAAGCAGTGCGGCGCTTGTTGTGCAACATTGCCGTTAGTACAGCGTTTGCAGCAAAGAAAAGCCGTTAAACGCACACACTTTGCAGCTTAAAGGCGCTTTCTTGCACAGTTTGCGCACCAAATCACACAACCATGTTCCCGTGGCGAAATAGGATATCGCAATCGCCTCCTAAGCGATAGGCTGTGGGTTCGATTCCCGCCGGGAACGCCAATTCGGGCGGCTGCACTATGCGTCGCAACAGAAAGGGGTACACATCGGGTGCCCCTTTTCTATTGCCTGCTTTTGATTCAACAATAAAATATTTATGCAACGGCTGCAAGTAAATTATACACTTGCGGCGTTTTTTGTTATTTCGGAAAATTTACAATTCGTCATTATTTAACTTGCGCAGTGGTCTATTTTCACAGTGCTTTTGACGTTTCTGCGATTTTTCTTAAAATTGTTTACATTGTTGCAATATTGTCAGTGTGGACTGCCTGCGCCGCAGGGACAAAGGCCAATGTTGCCACTGTGGATTTTCACCTCAAAGGTCAATTCTTTTAAAAATTCTGTTAAAATAAACATTTCAGGGGCGCAAAGCGTTAAAATTCTATCAGCAAATGCACAACTAAAAAGGAGAATGAAACATGAAGTACAAAGAATGGCTGGAAATCTGGCTGAACAACTATGTAAAAACAACTTGCAAAGTGCGCACAAGCAATATTTATCGTTACAGGATCGAGCGTTTCGTTGTGCCACATTTGGGTGAATACGATTTGTGCAATCTGACTCTGCCTGTTTTGCAACAGTTTGTGACCGACCTGCTAAATCCGAGGGAGGACAAGCCTCTCTCGCCCAATACGGTAAACGGCGTCATCTCCGTTTTGCGAAACTCTCTCAAAACGGCGCACCTGTTGGGTCACGTTGCCACATACGAGGCTAACAAAATCTGCCGACCGAGAACCGTCGAAAAGAGTGTGGACTGCTTTTCGCTGGTGGAGCAAAAACAGATAGAGGCACACATCAAGACGAGCAAAAAACTCAAACTATACGGGATCGTAATATGCATGTACACAGGGCTTCGGTTGGGCGAAATTCTCGCCCTGGGGTGGAAAAATGTGGACCTGGACGCTTGTCGACTGACGGTGGAAAAGACCTGTTACTACGTAGATAGACGGCGCATCGAGGATACCCCCAAGACCGCAAGTTCTTTGCGCATCATACCCTTTCCCAAGCAGTTGCTGCCGATGTTCAAAAAGTTGTACAAGGCACGCAACACCGCATATGTAATCGAGGCAAACGGGCGGCCCGTTTCGGTGCATTCGTATCAACGAAGTTTTGCGTTGTTGTTGAACAAGCTCAAAATCCCGCACAAAGGGTTTCACTCTTTGAGGCACACCTTTGCCACCCGAGCATTGGAGTGTGGCATGGACGTCAAAACGCTTGCGGAGATATTGGGGCACGCCAATCCGACCTTCACGCTGAAACGCTATGCGCACAGCATGCTGGAATACAAAGTGCAAATGATGAACAAGCTTGGCCGATTGTTTGCATAAAAAATGACGAAAACGCCCGAAAGCGCCTCGTCCAAAATGGGAATGTATTAGCATAATAGATACACAAATTTTATATTATTATATAATATTTGACTACGAAAGTCAATCGTTGAATACATATTTTGTCATATTTTGTCGATTTTCTTTGCCAGCAAAACGACAAAAACCCAAGGTTAAATTTTTTTGTGCACCTATTATGCTAATAGATATACAGACTCCGCCAAGCAATTTATAAACCAAATGGAGGACCGAAAAAGCAAGAAATGTCATAAAAAAAGTGACGGAGCTTGTTTACATCAGATGTTACAATACAAACAAGATTGCAGATAACGTTTATAATTTCAATGCCACACAAAAGCAATAGCACATATCTAAAAATAGTCAATCTAAGGGAGGTCACAAATGGCAGAAAAAACAATTCGATCACATAGGGCGCGCGTCAAACAAGCAAACGACACCCTGAAAAACAATCCAAGATACAGTAAAGAACGTATTTCGATTATTGACAGGGAGGCCTTTGTAGAGTTCTATCTATTGGAAGACATTGTCAAACTGTACAATGATCGACTGAGAGATGAACAAACATATGTCTCCCAAGGACGACTCGACGAAAAGGGCCGAAAGAAGAACATTGAAAAATTCTCTGCAATTATCGCTGTTTTCAATGCCGCAATCGGGGCGGCGAGGTCAGCTATCAATTCGGGCGATTACAAAAAGGTTTGGAAAGCTATTCACGAAGGTGCTTTGATGGCCGCAGCGAATAGCGTCAAGCGTTTGCCCGAGCTGAAAAATTTAGCAATAGAAATGTTGCGTGATCTTTCGGACGATATGCTTGTTGCGGTAGAAGTTAGCCGTCAGTTAGATGAGGATATTGATGATGTGGATGCGCACGAGCTTAACGTACGGAAAGTCAAAGACCTTCCGATGACCGCAGAGTATATCGAAGAAGTGATTCGCACTGCCGAAGCAGCAATTCCCGATAGGAAGAGGACCAGCATACTGGATTCTAATACATAAAAAGGAGATAGATATTATGACAAACAAACAAACAAACGACCAAAAAATCATTGCGGCATTGGATGCGCTCGACAAGGGCATAGGCAATCTTCAAAAGTTTGGTGCGAGGTATGATGCCTATATTGACGAGGCTGCATTGCGTGGCGATGATGCAAGGGCGAGACAATTGATAGAACAAAAGATTCGCACATATGCGCTCAGCGAACAGCTCAAAACACTAAAAAGCAACATCGAACTGGGAGCATTCACCGCACACGCCATTTCTGAACTAGGGAAACTTCCGGCGGCCATTGCAGGATGCAAAGGGTTGCTGACGGAGTCCCCAGACTTTTCTAAGCTGGGCAAGAACATCTCTGCGATTTTCAAAGAAATAGGAAAATCCGAAGAGGAGCTTGCAAAGTTGAACGAAATTTTGAACCCTAAACCCGTCGAAAGCGTATCAAGCCGTTTAGATGGTACTTTTGTAAACGAGGCACAAAATTCCGATCAATTCAAGGCTGAGTATGCGGCCATGATTGAACGAGTAAAGGCCAGAATCACACCCGAAACGGTTGCTAAGCCGGATGGCTCCGGCGCCTTTTCTACGGGAGATATCGACTACGCAGGTATAGTTGCCGAAGAGAACAAAAAGAAGTAGGTTGACTTATGCCGGAAGCAAGCATGATAAGCATATTCAATGGCAAAGTGAGTGCATTTAATGAGGCGGTAACCACCGGAAATGTAGCGGACATCTGTGAAATCGGTGGCGAAATGCTTCGCATTGCTTTGGAGCAGTGTTCTAACCCAAATGTAAGCACCACAGTTAAGGATACGTACCGCAAGCAATGCTCCGCCGTGATCAGTCATCTTGTCAGATGCGTCAAACAGCCGCCTGTCTCCGCCTCCCACTCAGAAGGCGGAGATGGTGGTGTTGACCCATATTATTCCGAGAAGAACTGGTTTTCTGACGAAGTTCCACACCTGAATTTTACTGATATTATCGGAGTGCAGGAAGTAAAAGATGCCTTTATGGTTGATGTCGTTGCGCCGCTTCGGTCGGAGTTTCAATCGACATATCACCGTTTCAGGGGGGATCAACTTGGCACGCAGATTCTGTTATATGGGCCCCCGGGGACAGGCAAAACGCATATTGTCAAATGCCTTGCCGGAGCGCTCAATTGCAAGATTGCCGTTGTGCCCACAAGTGAGGTTTTGGCAAGCGTTGTGGGCGTGGCAGAAAAAAATATGCGGGATATTTTTGCACAAGCGGAAAAACTTGATCGGTGCATAATTTTCTTTGACGAAATAGATAGCCTGTGTTCGGACAGAAGCAGTGACGACTCTCGGCATACTAAGTCTATATTGACAACAATGCTTACTTGTATGGACGGGTTTATTAAAACCAAAAAGGCCAACCAGCTAAGGATCATCGTCGCTGCCACCAACCTACCATGGAAGTTGGACACAGCACTTAAACGCGGTGGACGGTTTGAAACGCAAATATACGTTCCGCTCCCCGACAGTGATGCTCGCAAAAAGTTTGTTGAGCAGGATCTCAAACATTTGCCGCATGCGGATGACGTTACTGCAGATTATCTTGCAAAAAAGCTGGACGGTTATGCCGGTGCGGATATACGGGCGGTTATGAAGCAAATTGCTAACGAACCACTGCGCCGAGAAATTCTCAACATTTTGAGGACGGGCAAGGAGCAAGGCGAGATGGTTACACTTGCAGATTGCAACAAGGTGATGAAATCATATATCAATGGCGTCACAAACGAAATGTTGTTGCGGTTCCAAGCGTATGATATGGGTATTTCTTACGAAGAGCTATTGCTAAAACTTAAAAGGAGTTGCTAAGTGAACGATCAGGACAGGATAGCCACATACTACTCAAACGCACGGGAGCTTATCAAACAAAATAACCCTCAAGCGGCGAGATCCTATGTTCTCGCCATTTTGAATTATGCAGTAGAGACATATAAGAACGCAAAGACCATTCTTATCAAGGCCAAAACACAATTATTTTTGGACAAGTGGATAGCTGTTTCGAGGGAATTGTACTCAAAGGGCATCACCGATTTTGTACTGACTTGTTTTGGACTTCCAATCAAAAACGAGTCGACTGCGCCAAAGGTCACAAGAAACTCCGCAGGAAAAAAATCGGAAAATCCTGCCCCAAACGAGACAGCTCCGCATCCGTCGCATACCGACGAGATAGACATTGCAGGTCTTATCGAAGAAACCGCCAAAACGCAGGGCTGGTGTGCAGAGGTCTTTGAACGAAACAAGCGGGCCGTGGTGGAGATCACGGCGTCCAATTCGGAGCAGGTGTCCGATGGTACAGGGTTCATCATTTCTTCCAAGGGCTATTTGCTAACAAATGATCATGTTGTCTATGATGAGGACTCGCAGGGATATTTTCCCAAAATGAAGATGTGCCGCTCGGGAGAATCTAAAAGCCACAAAGTTACCGTTTTGTTTTCCGACAAAAGTGCAGATGTTGCGCTATGTAGTTTTGACCCAAACGATGTGGCGGATTTTGCTGTGGTGCAGCGCACCGATGACTACTCTCGGGTGCTGCAAGGGGCAGATTGTTTGGTAATCGGCAACGCATTTGGCATGGGTCTTGCGCCGTTTGCCGGGGTGGTGCGTTTTACCAGGAGCAACGATGGCAATTTGGTTTACACTGCGCCCTCCAACCCGGGCGACTCGGGTGGACCCGTTTTCAACAGACAGGGCGAGTGCATTGGTATCAACAAATCCAAGATGATTGCGGTCAACAATGTTTCCGCCGAAGGCTATGCCAACGCCACGCCTATGGACAAGATTGATGAATTGTTGGCCAAGTGGTGCAAAGCTAATGATATAAAATTGTAGAGGTTTTTATGACTATAGTCGAGAGATATTCTTACCGAAAAAATCGTTGTTTGAGGTAGATTTCTTCACGATTCGGGTGTATAATGTTTGGTGTTGAATGGGCGACTGTTCGACAAATCGGAATTTGATGAGGTGTAATTATGGTAAGAATTGCAACAGTAAATGATGCAGAGCAATTAA
>CANPXV010000007.1 GCA_947586855.1 uncultured Clostridia bacterium | reverse complement strand
AATCGAGAGGCTTTGGTGGGAGGAGATGGATTCGAACCATCGAAGTCGTGGACGGCAGATTTACAGTCTGCTCCCTTTGGCCGCTCGGGAATCCTCCCATATCATTATAAAAAAATGGAGCTGGTGAACGGAATCGAACCATCAACCTATTGATTACAAATCAATTGCTCTGCCTGATTGAGCTACACCAGCACTATTTTGTTGCCAACAATGTGGTGCTTCGGGGCGGAATCGAACCACCGACACGGGGATTTTCAGTCCCCTGCTCTACCTACTGAGCTACCGAAGCAAAACATTGGCGACCCGGAAGGGGCTCGAACCCTCGACCTCCAGCGTGACAGGCTGGCGTACTAACCATCTGTACTACCGGGCCAAAAATATTGTTTTGCGTTTGGTGGGCCTTCAGGGACTTGAACCCCGGACCAATCGGTTATGAGCCGACCGCTCTAACCAACTGAGCTAAAGGCCCTCAACGTAGCGAGCAATTGTTGGTCGGGGCGACAGGATTTGAACCTGCGACCCCATGGTCCCAAACCATGTGCGCTACCAAACTGCGCTACACCCCGATGTGTCAACATCAGCTTTTTCATATTACAATATTTTGCGCTTTGTGTCAACTTTTTTGCGGATATTTTCCTAAAAAATTTGTTTGACGGGCGGCAAACCAGATAGCTACATCAAGAAAGGGCGGGCGGGAAAGTTTTGTTCGACATGATTTAGAGCAAAACTACAAAAGAAACCAAAATCTATCCGTCAAAAAACTTTACCATTGACATCGGAGGCACAATTATGGAAGTTTACACAAATTTCGAGGGCGGTAACATTGTGTTTTCGCTGGCGGGAGAGCTGGACGAACACTCCGCTGCCCTTGTGCGAAAAAAGATGGACGACTCGATTGCGCAAAACAACTTTTGCGACGCCGTGATGGACCTGAGCCGCCTGTCATTTATGGATTCGACGGGCATTGGGGTGGTTATCGGACGGTACAAGCTACTGCGCAAACAAAACAAGCGGCTGCTTGTGCGCAACCCATCGCCCACCGTGGACAAAATATTCCGAATGTCCGGTTTGTACGAAATTATATTGCGTGCATAGCAAAATAAATATAGAGGTCAACAAAATGTCATCGACAAACAAAATGAAACTGATTTTAGACGCTAAATCTCAAAACGAGGGCTTTGCCAGAAGCGTTGTGGCGGCGTTTTTTGTGCAGATCAACCCCACGTTAGAGCAGGTAGAGGACCTTAAAACGGCCGTTTCGGAGGCGGTGACCAACTGCATTGTGCATGCCTACGAGGGGACGCAGCAGGGCACCATCGAAATTAGCTGCGAGCTATCCGACAAGGCCATTTCGGTGGAAATTTGCGACTTTGGGCGGGGTATCGAAAACGTGGAACAGGCAATGAAGCCATTTTTTACCACTGTGGCCACGGGCGAGCGATCCGGCATGGGCTTTACCGTTATGCAGGCGTTTTGCGACAGTGTGGTGGTAACATCGCAAAAGGGCGCCACCACCGTGAGGCTGGTAAAAAAGGTTGCATAGATAAAATGTTGAGTCACGAAGAAACAATGGCGCTGATTGCACGGGCGCAACAGGGCGACGAGGAGGCCTGCACCACGCTGCTGACCGAAAATGCGCCGCTGCTGAAAAGCATCATCAAGCGATACCTGGGCAAACATGTGGAGTACGACGATTTGTACCAGATTGCCAGCATCGGGCTGCTGAAAAGTATCAAAAATTTCAGCTACGAGCACAATGTGCGCTTTTCTACCTACGCAGTGCCCATGATATTGGGAGAAATCAAGCGGTACATGCGAGACGACGGGTATTTGAAGGTGTCCCGATCGCTGAAAACGCTATCCGCCAAAATCACCCGATATGTGGACGAACAGCTGAAAAACGGCGAAAATCCCACTGTGGAACAAATCGCCGAACACCTGCAAATGGAGCCGACAGACGTGATTTTTGCGCTGGACGCCACAAGAATACCCGTGTCGCTGTACGAAAAGGCAAGCGACTCGGACGGCAAACAGACTGAGCTTATCGACCACCTGCACACCGACGAGGACAAGAAAATGGTAGACAAGCTGATATTGAAGGATATGCTGCAAAAACTGTCTCCGAGAGAACAAAAAATTGTTGTACTGCGCTATTTTCGGGATCTGACGCAGGGAGAAATTGCCCTCAAACTTGGCGTATCACAGGTGCAGGTGTCTCGTCTGGAAAACAAAATTCTTAAAAAGCTGCGAGAGCTGTACGAGGAATCGTAACGGCTAAATCCGCAAAAAAAAGACGAAATTTGGGGCAAAACGGATACTATGCGTGACATATTATTCTACAAATCGCCGATTTCTGTCATAGTTAAGGGTAAAAAGCGCCCTCCGAAATGGAGAACGCTTTTTTTCGTATAGAGGCATGTCAAAGCTTGAGACGTTGAATTCTACAATATCAGGCAGAACAGACCACCGCGATTTTCGTTGACGATACGACCGACGGTTTTGGTTATCTTTTGCTTGACTTCCGTCGGCATGGCGCTGCATTTGCCTTCGAGACCCTCTTTTGCCAGCCCCGCCATCGTTTTGCCGAACATATTTGTGTTCCAAATGGCGTCGGGATTTTGGCGGTATTCGTCCAGAAGATAGCGGCTTTGCTGTTCGGTGCCCACCATCGGGCTGACCTCGGTGGAGACATCTACCCGTATGATATGGTAGCTGGGGGACGAGGCCTTCATGCGCACGCCGTAGATACTACCCTGCCTGACCATTTGCGGCTCGCCGAGGTTCATGTTGTCCGAATTGGGATACACAATGCCGTAGCCGTTGGCGTCGGCCTCATCGAGAGCGTCTTTCATTGCCTCGTAACGTTTTTTTGCGTAGGCAGCACCCGTCACAAAGCTCATCAGCGAAAATTCGTCGGTGATATCCATCTGTGCCTCGTCCGAAAGCACCTTGAAGAACAGGTCGGACTTGGGCGCAAAGTTGTAGGTGGCTATGCCGCTGCCCATATCCAGGGCCTCCACCGCCATGTTATCCGCAAAGTCGCAGTCGGCAAACACATCCGCAAGCCGCTCGGCCTCCTTCATCTTGTTGACGTCCTGCGAGCGGGCCTTGATACGCTCCAAAATCTCCGCAATGTATTTGTTGTCCTTGTCCAGAGCACGCATCCACATGGGCAAATTGACGGCAATGCGGCGCACGGGAAACTCCTTCAAAATGCTTTGCAGCACGCCTTCCAGATCGCCGCTATCTGCGGTGCGCACATTCATGGGCAGCACGGATACGCCGTATTTTTCCTGCAAGGTGGCGGCAAGCTCTGCGGCCGTTTCCGTCTTGGGGTCGGCGCAATTCAGCACGATAACAAAGGGTTTGCCTGCCGTTTTCAGCTCTTCCACCACACGCTCCTCGGCGGGAATGTAGCTTTGGCGGGCGATCTCGCCTATGCTGCCGTCCGTCGTGACCACCACCGCCACAGTGGAGTGCTCCGTCGCCACCTTTTGCGTGCCGATTTCCGCCGCACGCTCAAAAGGAATGGGCTCGGTGGACCAGGGGGTGTTGACAAGGCGCATTTTGTCCCCCTCCAAGTGGCCCTCGGCGCCCTCCACCAGATAGCCCACGCAGTCAATCAGGCGCACGTTGGCCGTTGCCTTGTCGGACAGCGACAGCTTGACGGCGGCGTTGGGCACAAATTTGGGCTGCGTTGTCATGATGATTTTGCCATCGGCCGACTGCGGCAGCTCGTCCTTGGTGCGTTTGCGCTCGTTTTTGTCGGTGATGTTGGGCAAAATCAACTTTGTCATAAAGTTGGTGACGAAGGTAGATTTGCCGCTGCGCACAGGTCCGACAACGCCGATGTACACGTCCCCGTTGGTTCTTTCCGAAATGTCCTGATAGATGTTGTTCATAGCCGCCTCCAAATACGTTTGGTAAAGTATATGTGACGACCGCCCTCGATAGAACAACAAACGCTTGCCAAAAGCATGTGCGCCCAAAATGGAGCCGATTTGCCCATAGCAAGCGACAAAAAAGCCTCTCCGCAGTGCGAAAAGGCAACAAACTGGCCAAATTTTAACTAATGGCTGGGTCGTTTAGCGGGTTGTAGAGGGTCTGTTGGAAGCCGTATCTTTGCATAAGCTGACGGATTTTTTCGGCGTGGCGAGCACTCGGCTTGCCCGAACGAACGCAGCGCAGCATGATATTTTTGGGGGAGTGCGCCAGATCCACAAACTCCATCACGTCCACCTTGTAGCCGGCGTCCTCCAACAGCATGGCCCGCACGGTATCGGTAAGCAGAGCGGAGACACGCTCTTTGACGATGCCGTAACGCAGCAACACGTCCAGATCGCCGTTGCCCTTGCCGATTGTGTTGTTTACCTCGTGTTGGCAGCAGGGGACGGAAAAATGTAGGGCACATTGTGCGCAATGGCAAAATGCAGTGCGTGGTCGGTGGCGGTGTCGCAGGCGTGCAGCGAAATGACGGCGTCGATGTGGCGGTCGTACAGCTTGTCCTTGGAGACGTCGGCCACCTCAAAACGCAGCCCGCCGTATCCGTACTTGGCGGCGAGGCGGTTGCAGTTGTCCACCACGTCCGCTTTGAGGTCGTAGCCGATGATCCGTGCGTCGATGTGCCGAACGTTTGTGAGGTAGTGATAAACAATAAATGTAAGGTAGGATTTGCCGCAGCCGAAATCCAACAGCGTGAGGGCGCCGCTGTGATGTTTGAACACGTCGTCCAAAATTTCCGCAAAACGGTTGATCTGCCGAAATTTGTCGTACATGCCGCTGACGACCTTGCCCTCCGCAGTAAAAATGCCCAGGTCCACCAGCGCAGGAATGTTGTCGCCCTCGTTGAGAATGTAATTTTTGGGGCGATTGTGCCGCTCGGCAATCGAAGAGCGTGCGGCCGATTGCTGCAAACGCTTGACCTTGCCCTTGGAAGAGCGCAGATACGTCACCGATTTGTCCGTCATGTTTACCAAAATTTGGCGATATTTGCCATCCACTTCGGCATCGAACCACTGCGCAAGCTGATTTGCGGCAAGATTTTTGTGAAAAACCTGCTTGTCGGTGAACATCTCCGCCTGGAAGTGCCGCTCCTCTTTGAGCATGACGGGGCGCAGCACCACCTTTTTGTAGGGGGCGCCGTCCTGCGGATCGGTGGCGACCAACTTGATAATTTGGTTGTGTTGGTACAGTTCTTCTATCATGGTTGCGTGCGGTTTGTCCCGCTACAAAAAATTCGCCCTGCGGCGAACTTTTCTTTTTTTTGCGTCGGTTACAAAATTTTATCCGACTTGCCCCTCAGCGCTTTGCGTATGCCGGTGCGGTTTTCGGTGCCCTTGATCAGCCTGACGAGGTTGTGACGGTGGGCATAGATCACCAGCACAAACATCAGCGTGTTCATCAGGCAGCAAAATGCGTCGATATTGGTGTACATCACCTTCCAATCGATATGCACGGCGTAAAACACCCAGCACCACACAATTTCCACCACGGAAAGGAACATGCTCATGATGGATGTGCGGTCGGACGCCAACAAAATGATGACGCAGGGCAAAATCAGGCAGACGGAGAGCATCGGCTGCAACGTAAAACAGACGCCTATCGCCGTGGCAACGCCCTTGCCGCCCTTAAATTTGTAAAAGACGGGAAAAATGTGCCCAACGACGGCAAACAGACCTGCGACATAGCCCGACGTCACCGCCACATCGTAGCCCGACCACCAAAATATGGCGTACTTGGCCAGCACACAGGGCACAACGCCCTTGACAACGTCGCACACAAAGGTGAGTGCGCCCATGCGTAGACCAAACACACGGAACATGTTAGCCGTGCCCGCATTGCCGCTGCCGTAATCGCGGACGTCCTTCCGTTTGAAAGCGTGGCTGAAAATCACGGCAAAATTGATGTTGCCGAACAGGTAACTTGCTATCGCCAGCAGCAAAAATTGCCACCAATATTGTACAAAAATATCAAACATTATTCTTCCTTGTCGCTTCCGTCGCGAAATATCAGTTTTAGTGGGGTGCCGTCCAGCGAAAACGCCCGACGAAGATAGTTTTCCAGATAGCGCCGATAGGAGAAATGCACCAGATCGGCATTGTTGGTGAAAAATACAAATGTGGGCGGCTGCGTTGAGGGCTGCGTTGCATATTTGATTTTGGCTCGGCGGCCGTTTTTCGAAGGGGGCTCTACCGCTCTCACGGCGTCGGTGACAACGTCGTTGAGCATGCCCGTGCTGCAACGGAATGTGGATTTGGCGTACACATAGTTTACCTCGTCCATAAGTTTGCCCACACGCTGCCCCGTAAGCGCCGACACGGTGATATAGCGGAAATAGTCCATAAAGGCCAGGTCGGCGGACAGCTTCTTTTTGAAAAGCTCCACCGTGTGCGTGTCCTTTTCGATGAGGTCCCACTTGTTGATGACCACGACGGACGGCTTGCCCTGCTCGTGAATGTATCCCGCAATCTTGACGTCCTGCTCGGACAATCCCTCGGCGGCGTCCAGCACGATGAGGCACACATCGGCACGGCGCACGGCGTTGAGCGCACGCATGACGCTGTATTGCTCGACGGTGTCGCTTTCGATCGAGCGCTTTTTGCGCATGCCGGCAGTGTCGATTATCAAATAGTTGGCGCCGTTGTAGGTAAAGGGCGTGTCCACGGCGTCTCGGGTGGTGCCCGCCATGTCCGATACAATCGTGCGGTCGTATCCGAGGATTTTGTTGACAAGCGAGGATTTGCCCGCATTAGGCTTGCCCACTACCGCAATCTTGATGGCGTCGGCCTCTTCGGCGTCGTCCTGCGGGGGAAAATGGGCGATAACGCTGTCCAACAGGTCGCCAAGACCCTGCTTTTGCTCGGCTGCGATGGGAAAAAACTCTCCAAAACCCAGCGAATAGAAGTCGGAAAGGTCGGCGTCGAGAAAGTTATCTACCTTGTTGACCACCAAAACAACGGGTTTGTTGGCCTTGCGCAACAGCTTGGCCACGTCCAGATCCTCCGCCGTGAGGCCTGTTTTGTAGTCGCAGAAAAACAGTATCACATCGGCCAGATCCAACGCAAGCTGCGCCTGTTGGCGAATGTGTTTGAACATGATATCGTCGCTTTTGAACTGTATGCCGCCCGTATCCACAAGGGTAAATTTTTTGCCCAGCCACTCGGCGTCGGCGTAGATGCGGTCTCGGGTGACGCCCGGCATATCCGACACTATGGATATGCGGCCGCCGCACACTTTGTTGAAAAATGTAGATTTGCCCACGTTGGGCTTGCCGACAACGGCAACAAGGGGTTTGGACATCAGTCACACTCCAAAATGGCCTGACACAGCTCGTAACCGTCGGCCGTGATTATCACTTTTTTGCCCGTGATTTGAACAAGCTGCTGCAACGTCATGCCGTCCAGAAAAACGTCCTCGGTCTCTCGCAGCATCACACGGGGCAGCAACAGCGTGTCGCCCACATCAGTGCGTGCGGACAACTGCTGCACAATGTCGGCGCCCACCACCAGCCCCGCAACCGTGACCGTCTCGCCGAAAAATTGGTTGGAAATGGCCACAACGTTGACGTTGAGCGCAGGAAAACGACTTTTGGCACGGGAAATCAGTTGGTTGATGAAGGGCTCGGCGGCCTGTCCCGTGACCACGGTGAAGCTGCCCTGCTTGGCAGAGGTGGCGTCGGCAAAGGCCAAATCGAATTGATAGCGCAAATCGGCCACCAGCCCCACGCCGTTTTCCAGCTGCTCGAAATCGCCGTAGTAGTCGAACGGGGGCAGCTCTCGCTTGGCGTAGATGTACATCTCGTCCGAACAATACACAAAATGCCTGCCCGTTTTGGCGAAACATTGGGCGTCGAACTGCTCCACGGCGTCCACAGTGGCTGCGGCGACCTGCTGAGAAACGGGATCGATGGGGCTAAGTCCGCAACGGTGCTTGGTAAGCCCCACGGGCACCACTGCCAGATTTTGCACGGCGGGATAGAGGAAAAACAAATCCGCCATCGTTTGCTGCAACACGGCGCCGTCGTTGAGGTCGGGGCACATCACCACCTGCGTGTACATCGTTATGCCCGACTGCGCAAGCTCGGTCAAAAGGGGCATTATCGGGCGAGCCTTGGGGTTGCCCAGCAGCTTGCGGCGCAAATCGTCGTCGGTGGCGTGCACAGAAACATACAGCGGCGAAAACTTTTTTTGCTTGATACGGGCGATGTCGCCGTCGGAAATGTTGGTGAGGGTGACAAAATTGCCCGAAACAAAGGACAACCGCCAATCGTCGTCCTTGACGTACAGCGTTTTGCGTTGGCCCGTGGGCAGCTGGTCCACAAAGCAAAACACGCATTTGTTGGCGCACCAGCGTGGCTCGATGTAGCTTTCGTCGTAGAAATCCCAACCCATGGGGCTGTTGACGTCCTTGTGCACGTCAAACGAGAGGCGCTTGCCGTTGCGATCCACCGTGATGGAAAAATCCGACTGCGAATCGTAGTAGGCGACGTCCAACATATCCGCAACGGGTTGGCCGTCGAAGGCCACCACCACATCATCGGGGCGCAATTTTGCCTTGTGTGCTATGGAATTTTTGTCCAAAGATTTGATTTTTATCATAGCAAAACAACAGGCAACCGAAACGGTTGCCTGAGGTGTTTCGGGAATTACTTGCCTACTTTGGGCAGCTTGGACCAATCGTAGTCGCCCAACATCCTGATTTGCACGGTGACGGGATTGCTCATCAACTGCAAGCTGGTAGAATTGGCCTCGGAGGCGTCGTCATAGACGGTTTTGGTGGCCTTGGAAACAAAGCCCGCCAAGTGTGAGATAAAATCGGAAGAGGGGGCGTTTTCTGCCGCAGTGTAAACCTTTTCTGCGGAGTCGCCCTCCTTCAAGCGCAGGGTGTTCCAATGGGCAAACACTGCGTAGTTGTCGGAGTTGAGCGACTTTTTGGCAAGCGCCATCACCAGATAGCCGTTGGCCGAGTCGAAGGTGTTGTTGGTCTCCGTCCAGGCGTCGTGGTACATTGCCAGCGACAAAATGTCAAACTGCGCATAGCCTTCCTTGGGCTGCTTGTAGTTGTTGCTTTTGAACTCTCCCTTGAAGCTGCCCTCCAACGGGTTGCGATAGTAGGTCAGCTTGTTGTCCTGCTGGATCTGGCTGGGCTTGTAGAGGTATCTGCCCAACGTCATGTAGTGGTTGGTGCTGTCGTAGCTGTCCATGATGGAGTCGTTGTAGAAGCCGTCGTTGACCAACTCGATAAATTTGAGCGTGGCAAGGGGCGTTTGACTTAGCAGCAGGTCGTAGGTGATCTTGGCCTCGATATCCTTGCCGCTGACAGTGTAGTTGATTGTTACCTCTGCTTGCGGGTTGGGACACTTTTTGGTGAGGGAATCCACCTGCGAGGCGGACAAAAATCTTGTAGATGGCACACTGTCGCAGGCGCACAGCGTAAGCAGCATGGCCGCCAAAATCAAAACAACTAAAAACTTTTTCATTGTTACCTCTTTTTACTTCTTGTAGTACTGGGTTAAATCTATGTTGAGCACCACGCTTTTGCCGTCAAGGTAGCGCAGCGTGCCCTGTTTGAAATGGAATGTGACCTTGGTGCAGCACAACAACTGCGTTTTGACACGGTAGCGACGGTTGATTTTGTTGATGCCGTACTTGCCGTCACCCAAAATGGGCAAATTGATGTGCGCTAACTGCGCCCTGATCTGGTGCGTGCGCCCCGTGATAGGCTTTACTTCCAGCAGGGACAGCTCGCCAAACTTTTTGAGCAGGTTGTAGTTTGTTTCGATGGGAACGTAGCCCTTTTTGGGCTCGTCGGAGATGTAGACGAGGCTTTTTTTGGCGTCTTTGAAGAGGTAAGCTTTCAGCTTGCCGCCCGTCTTTTGAGGGGCGCCCACCACTATGCAATTGTAGGTTTTGTCGATGTCCCGCTCTTTGAAGGAGGCCAGCAGCTCCGTCTCGGCCGTTTTGTTGAGGGCAAACACCACCAAGCCCATCGTGTTGCGATCCAGACGGTGAACGGGTACCGCCACATCGTCAGTGAGAATGTTGTTGATGCGCTCCGTGAGGGAGCCTTCGCCCTGCACCTCGATACCGGCATTTTTGTTGACCACGAGGATGTTGTCGTCTCGATAGACGACCTCGATGCTGTCACGCTCTCTGTCGGCAAGGTAGACGTACACGACGTCGCCTGCGTTGACGTTCATATCCGTGCCCACACGCACGCCGTTGATCTTGACGCTTTTGGATTTGATGATTTTTTGTATGCGATAGTAGCCCAAATCGGTGTTTTCGCCAATCAAATCGGAGAGCAACTGTTTGCTTTTTACTTGAATTTCTTGAAGCATAAAATGATTATATCAAAAAAGATAAAAAAAAGCAAACATATAGATATAAATAAATAATAAGCTTGGACCGCTCGTGAAAATAAAAAAAGAATGGGATTTCTGGAGAAAAACGAAAAATTTGGCAAAGTGCGATAGAAAACTACGGCTGGATGGGGTGGGGACCAACAATGGAAAAATCTTGTTAAAGGCAAGGGTAAAAGTGTTGACCGATTGTATGATACAACAAAGATACTTGGGTGCGTCGAAGGCAATTTGTTATAAAAAAAAATGGAAACAAAGCGATTGAATACGAAAAACAGTTTAATACACCAACTACGACGGGATTGCACATTGGTGTATTGCACGAATGATGTGTGAACAAGAAAAAAAGTGACGGATATTGGAAAAAAGGCAACGCCTACCCACCAGTCAAGAAAAAGAAAAAAAATGCAACAAACGCTACCCTTTGATGTGGATGGACTTCGTTTGTCGGGTCGGAATTGCCCAACGCCACAATCACATCATATAGCAGCGTGCTGTTTATTTCAACAAATTGACGAAAAATTGTTCTTGGCGAATGAAAAATCGATTGAGTGAAAGTACGGGCGAAAATGTAAAAAACTGCCCAAAATGGGCAAAATCGGGGCAAAATCGGATACTATGCGTGACATATTATTCTACAAAATGGCGATTTCGAGAATAGTCAAGGCGTAAAATCGCTTACAAAAAATCGTCGTCGGGTGGGCAAGCGGCGCTGCCGAGATTCATTTCGGAACTTTTGACCACGCCCGTGAGCGAAGTCATATCCAACGAAACAAGTATCACGTCGTCGCCTATCTTGGAGATGTTGCACCAGGGGACAAAGATATCCTCGCTGTGGCGAAACAGCTTTTTGACGCCCGGAACCACCACTCCCAACACGCTTTTGCCGTTGCTGTCCACGATCATATCGATGATTTTTCCCAAGCGGGCGCCGTTTTGCAGGTTGACGACTTCCTTGCTGCGCAATTCGCTGTAACTTATTTCCATAATTTGCTCCGATTCTAATATAGCTGTGCCCCGCCCGATAAATAACCATATCGGACATTTTGGTACAAGCCCGTTGCAAATTTGCGTTGTTGAAAGTGCACCGCTATGCCATTTCGGTGCGGAGGCGGTTCATGGCGTTCTTTTCCAGACGGGAGACCTGCGCCTGACTTAGCCCGATCTCACGGGACACTTCCATCTGCGTTTTGCCCTCGAAGTAGCGTTTTGTCAGGATGTTGCGCTCCTTTTCGTCCAGCGCATCCATTGCGTCCCGCAGCGAAACGTGCTCCGCCCAGGCCGTCTCGGAGCATTTGGCGTCGGCGATGTGGTCCTGCAAGGCCAGGCTGTCTTCGTCGTCGGTGTAGACGGCCTGCGACAGGGATATAGGCTCGGATATGGCGTCCAGACAATACAACACCTTGAACACGGGCAGCTGCATTTCCTCGGCAATTTGCTCTATCGAGGCCTCGTTGACGCTTTCGCTTTCGATTTTTTCTCTCGTTTGCAGCGCCTGATAGGCCACATCTCGTATGCCTCGGCTCACTCTGATGGAGCCTTCTCGCAAAAAACGGCGGATTTCGCCTATTATCATTGGCACCGCATAGGTCGAAAAACACACGCCCACGTCCACCTTGAAGTTATCCACCGCCTTGATGAGCCCCACGCAGCCGATCTGAAACAGGTCGTCGGGGTCGTCCACACGGTAGCTGTACCGCTGCACTATGGACAGCACCAAGCGCAAATTGCAGTTGATAAAGTAGTTGCGGGCGGCGCCGTCCCCGTGGGATATGGCCGCAAGCAGCTCGGCGGATTCGCTTTGGGAAAGTTTTGGCAATGTGGATGTATCCACACCGCAAATGATAACTTTTTTGTTCACAATGCGCCCTCCTATGCCCTGATAGTGTGCGCCTTGACCGCAAATATTATACAATCCGCCTATGGAGCTGTGCCTTGGATGCCCACCCCAAAGCGACAAAATGACGATATGGGTAAAAAAATCGCAACGCACGGGCTATCCGTGTTGACAAGAGCCGCATAAAACGGTAAAATATCATCGAGGTGTGTTATGCTGAGAGAGATCGTTCAACAATTGGATATGCTTCCGCAAAAAACATTGGCAAATTGCCTGGGGATTGACGTCGCCAAGCCGCTGATTGGCATCATCAGCGCCCAAAACGGCCTCACCGCCGCACACAGTGGGCTGGACCAACTGTGCCAAAAGGTAAAAGAAGGCGTTATTGCCGCCCAAGCCAATGCCAAGGTGGCCTATGTTGCCTCGCCGGACAGCACCGCCATGCACGGCACGCCTTCCGCAAAGTACGATTTGCCCTCTCGCGACCTGACTGCCAACGCCGTGGAGCTGCTGTGTGCCAACGAGTTTTTTGATGGGTTGGTGTTTGTCGCAAGCGAGCCGAACACCGTTTGCGGCATGCTTTTGGGGGCGATTCGGCAAAATATCCCTGCCGTTTTTGTGTGTCAGGGCACAATGATGCCCTTTTGCGAGGGCGGCAAGGAGTACGGCTTTGTGCACCTTTACGAACAGATCGCACGCATCAAAACGGGCAAAACATCCTACGAGGCGATAGAAAATTTAGAGCGCAACCTGCCGCTTAGCCTGGGCACCGATTGCGAAAGATACGGCGCAAACAGCTTTAACTGCATGATGGAGGCCCTCGGCCTGGCAGTAAGAGGCAACGGCACCGCACCTGCCGCCTCGGTGGAGCGCAAAAATATCGCCTTTGAAACGGGCAAATTGGCAGTTAAGTTGGCCAACGACAAGTGGACGCCCCGCAGGGCGCTTACGCAGGCGTCCGTAAACAACATTGTGACGCTGGATCTGGCGTGCGGAGGAAGCTCCACCACGCTGCTTAACCTCATCGCAGTTTGCAAAGAGGTGGGTATACGCAACGTCAGCTTCAAAACCATTGGCGAACAGGCAAAATCCACGCCCGTGCTGCTGAACAAGGCGGACGAAAACAAGTGCATAATGACGCAATTTCACCAGGCGGGCGGCGTGTACGCCATGCTGAAACAACTGCTGGGCGGCGGCCTGATAGATGGCAAAGTGCACCTGAGCCAAGGGATAACGCTGGCCGAACAGCTATCCGACGTGATACCGGAAAACACCGACGTCATCCGCAGCGTGGAAAAACGCCTCTTGCCCTCGGCAAGGCTGCGCACCATCTACGGCAATATCGCCGAGGCGGGCGCATTTGTGCAATGCGGCGGCAAGGGCAACTCCTTTGTGGGCAGTGCCAAAGTGTATCGCAGCGAAGAATCGGCCGTGGACGCACTGCTGCACAGGGAGATAAAGGCGGGCGACGTGCTTGTGATACAGGGCGAAGGACCCCAAAGCGCACCCGGCATGAAGGAAATTTTCGTATCGCTGGCGCTGCTGAAAGGCTACGGCTTGGAGGACAAGGTTGCCGTCATCACCGACGGGCGTATTGCGGACTTCTACAACGGTTTTGTTGTGGGGCACATCACCCCCGAAACGGGCGAGCAAAACCTGTTTAGCGTGTTGCAGGACGGCGACGAAATCGAAATCAGCCTGACAAAGGGCAAGGTAAGCCTGGACATCAAGACCAAGGACCTGAACATGCGCTACCGCCTGCACGAGTCGTCAGTGGGCAACTACGGCAGCAGTTTCCTTAAAAATTGGGCAAAAACCTGCTCGACCGCCGTTGAGGGGTGCGTGTACAAGACGAAAAAATGATTGGATCCCCGACCAAACGCACCTCGCCGCACCTTGTTCGGTGGGGCCACCTCGCCGCACCTCGCCGGCGGGGCAAGCAAGGAACGGATTATAAAAGTAAGGCACTGCACGTGCCTTCTTTTTTATACTTTCGCCGAGTTCGCCCATATACCAAAAATCTCCGTGCAGATCCGTGATTGCAGGTGTTTAGTTGAAAGTATCTGGTTGTAGGTTTTAATTTTACTCTACACCTCAACATTCAACACAAAAAAATGCCGCATTGCTGCGGCAAAATTATTTTATACATCAAATATATGTCTTTATATGTCTTTTTGAGCGCACTGTGTGGCCAAGCGGGACAAAGTTGTCACTTGCCTTGGTTGAGTTCCTTTTGCCAGCACCAATAGCACATACTTTCGTAGGACTCCTCGCCGCCGATGAGTATCGTGGGGCCGTCGTCCACGCATTTGCCGTCCACAAAACGGGCGTTGACGGTGGATTTTCGGCCGCAACGGCACACCGACTTGATTTCTCGGAGGGAGTCGGCCAACTCTACAAGGCGTTTACTGCCCTCAAACAGGTGGCAGGTAAAGTCCAACAACAGGCCGTAACACAGCACGTCGATGTGCTGCGAAAGTTGTTTCAGTTGATCGATCTGCGCCGTTGTGCAAAATTGCGCCTCGTCCACTATCACGATGTCCACCTTTTGCCCGGCGGAAACACTCTCGAACAGCTCCAAAAAGCTTTGATCTCGGGTTATTGTGTAGCACTTGGCGGTGAGGCCGATGCGAGAACGCACCATTCTTTCGCCGTCGTCGCCTCTTGTGTCCAATGCGGGCTTTACAAGCATCACCTTCATGCCCTTTTGCTCGTAGTTGAATTTGCACATCAGCGCCTGCGCCGATTTGCTGCTGTTCATCGTGCCATAGTTGAAATACAGTTTGGACATATCTCTCCCCTCTTTCTTGTCTTGCGTGTGGATTTTGTCGATCAGTACAGGCCGTCGATTTTGCCGTCGGAGTCTATCGTCATGTTGACTGCATTGGGCGTTTTGGACAGCCCCGGCATAAGCAGCATGTTGCCCGCCAGCGCCACCAAAAATCCTGCGCCACCACGGTACTCGATATCCCTGATGTGCAGCACGTGGTTGGACGGCGCACCCAACAGCGTGGGGTCGTCGCTGAAACTGTATTGCGTTTTGGCAATCACCACGGGCAAATCGTCCACGGGTGCAACGCTTGCAAGCCTGTTGAGGGAATCCTGCGCCTGCGGCGAAATCTCCACGTCCTTTGCGCCGTAAATTTTGGTAGCGATGGCCCTTAGCTTGTCCTCTACGGAAACGCCTTTGAGCGGATAGGCGAAGGAGAAATCGTTGGGCTGATTGCACAGCTCGATAACCTTGTGCGCCAGACGAACAGCGCCCTTGCCGCCCTCTCCCCAGACGTTGCACACCACGGCGCTTGCCCCCAATCGCATTGCGGCACGACGCACCACGCCGATCTCCACGTCGGTGTCGTCGGTGAAGCGGTTGACGGCCACCACCACGGGCAGGCGATAGACGTTGCGCAGGTTGAGAATGTGTCGGTTGAGGTTGCGCAGCCCCTTGCGGAGAGCAAACAGGTCCTCCTCCTTGGAGTTGGTTTTGTCGGCGCCGCCGTGCAGTTTTAGCGCTCGGACGGTGGCCACCAGCACCACGCAATCGGGATGAAGCCCCGCCGTGCGGCACTTGACGTCGAAAAACTTTTCCGCACCAAGGTCAGCGCCGAAGCCTGCCTCCGTCACAGTGTAGTCGGCATAGGTCATCGCCAAACGGGTGGCCAGCACGCTGTTGCAGCCGTGTGCGATGTTGGCAAAGGGGCCGCAATGAACAAAAGCGGGCGTGCCGCCCAATGTTTGCACCAGATTGGGCTTGATGGCGTCTTTTAGCAATATCGTCATGGCGTCCTGTGCGTGCAGATCGGCCGCAAAAATGGGTTTGCCGTCCGTTGTGTAAGCCACCAATATGCGCCCAAGGCGGGCTTTGAGGTCGTCCAGATCGGTAGCCAAGGACAAAATTGCCATGATTTCGCAGGCGGCGGTGATGTTGAAGTGCTCGGCATGCTCCGTTGCGCCCTTGACGCCGCTGTTTACCCTGACGCCCCTCAGCGCACGGTCGTTTACGTCCAAAGTGCGGTTGAAAACTATCCTGTCGGGGTCGATACCCAATGGATTGCCCTGAAAAATGCTGTTATCCACCAAGGCGCACAGCAGGTTGTTGGCCGCCGTGATAGCGTGGAAATCTCCCGTAAAATGCAGGTTTATGTCCTCCATGGGGGCAATTTGAGAGTATCCGCCGCCCGTTGCGCCGCCCTTGATACCAAAAACAGGCCCCAGAGAGGGCTCTCGGAGCGCAAGACAGGCCTTGGCGCCCACCAAATTGAGGGCGTCCGCCAGACCGATGGATACAGTTGTTTTGCCCTCGCCTGCCGAGGTGGGGTTGATTGCCGTGACAAGCACCAATTTGGAGCGTGCCGACATATCGGGCCGAGTGCTGACCTTGGCCTTGTAGCTGCCGTACAGCTCCAACTCTGCGGCGGGGATACCCCACTGCTCCGCTATCTGCGCAATGGGTTTCAGCTTGCAATTGCGAGCGATCTCTATATCCGTCATGTGTGCCTCCCACCAAAATGTACGGGCCTTGACCCGAACGATACGCAATAAGTATAGCAAAAAAACACGCCGCTGGCAAATGTTTTGACCCGTCAAATTTGCAACGTGCGACGACGAAAATTTGTTGCAATGCGGTGCGGAAAGGGCAACCCAATCTGCTTTTTTTGAGGAATATTCGCTGCGCAACACAGATCCGACCGCTTACCTAAATATGCAATCGCCGACATGCGCCGAGATTGCAGACCGCCCCAGGGGGTTGCCCGTAGAAGATAAAAAATTTGCAGCGCCGAACTTTCGACGCTGCAAATGATATTTGATGTGTTGCAAAGATTTGTTGTGCTGTCAGGCTGCAAGCAGTCCCGATTTGTTGCTTGTTGGCACCACCGCCACCTGCACAGGCAGGACGTTGGAGATTGCAGCTCCGGCAGCTTCGGCCTCTTGATAGGAATTGTACACAACCGTCTTGTTATAGACAAAGTACATGTCCTGTTTTAACGTAATAGAGGGGGCTGTTCCTTCTTTGTCATCGAATACCGCCGTTTTATCGGAATCGGTATTGCCCTTGTGAATGATTACGCTTAGCGTACCTGTAAGGGGCACTTTGGATGTGTAGGTGTAAATATACCAGCCGTTGTGGCCCGCCTCGGCAGTCACTTTGCCGGCAGTTGCATATTCACCCGGAATTTTTAACGCACCCCAAGCCCAAACTTGCAGTGAGGGGCCGATATTGGCGGGAGCATAGATATGGAAGTTGTACTTGTATTCTGTACTTGTGACGGTGATTGCGGTCACTTCAATATCTATCTTTTTGGCAGCAGTAACCGTGATATTGACGGTGCATGCGTAATTGACAAGAATGTCGCCACCACCTCCAATTCCGCCTCCATTTGCAAAGGCGTCCGCAGGCTTGTCGTTGCATGTGAAGGATGTTTTGCCAATGAAGCCGTAACCAAGCTGACCCGTCCAAGTGCCGGCAGGTTTGATCTGGAAGGAATCGCCTGCATAAAACTCAACGCCCGTTACCTTGTAGGTGTCGCCGTCCTTTTGCATCTGGACAGCTTTGCCCTTGTTTTCGTTCCAACTATCTACCGACCTGATATTGCCGACAAGCCACCAATCTCCCGTGGGAGAGGGAGTGACGCCGCCACCGCCCTCATCGGACGTGGTGAAATCAATTTCCGAGACGTAAAACTTTATATAATTGGGATTGTCAAAGTAGACGTCAATACAGAATGTGCAATCGTGCAATATGCGGAAATTGTCGTTGGTCGTGCCATCGTCATCATATCCGGCGGCAAGCACATTGTCCGTGTCGCCGTCAATACCTTTTGCCAACTCTATGCCCGTTTCTTGCTTTCCAAAACCAAAGTTTGGCTGTTTCCATTCGTTGTCGTCCCACTCTCTCACTTTGAACTGGTCTCCTGCCTTTAATTCAAGACAAATACTCCATTTCGTTTCTTCGGTGGTCATTCTGTTTTGCGCAAGCTGCGTCCAAGCGCCCAAAGTGGCACTTTTGCCGAGAACGACATACTTGCCGTCGCCTCCGCCGCCGCTGCCGCCACCGCCGACGTCATCAGTAAACTCGCCGGGGTCGATAGCGCCGCACTCGCAAACGCCGTTTTGATAGTTGTGGGCAACAGGCTCGCCCGCTTGGGCCGCACCGCAATCAGCGCAAACACGCCAATGGCCGTCGGCGTTGTAGCCCCATTTGGTAAAGCTGTGATCGGTGTGCTCGCCGGCGCCGCAAACGCATTTGCCTTCCCGGAAGGTGTGCGATTGGTAGGTGGACATGATGGCCACGTTGTCGTCATTGCAATATTGCCAATGCTCCATGACGTCGTACTTCCAAGTGAGATTGTGCCCGGTGTGGTCCGTTACGACCGTTGTGCCGCCGCTTGGTCCATCACCGCCGTCGCCGCCGTCGCCACCATCGCCGCCATCGGTGGGTTTGGTTGCGCCGCATATGCACTTGCCGTCCACGCCGAAGCTGTGCTCCGCACGAGAAGCGTCGTCTATCTCGTCATCGTCGTGGCAAACCTTCCAATGGTGAGTGTTGTCGTAGGCCCACTCTGTATACTTGTGTGCGTGGCCGCATGCGACGGTCAGCGCCAAAGCAAACGCCAACACCAACGCAAGGCATACCGCACAGATTTTTTTAACAGTCATGTTTTCCTCCCGAAAAATCAGTTTGATGGGCAAAAATTGCCTCATACAACAGTTATTATATAATATATGGAAGGGAGTTTCAAGACTAAAATGAAAAAAAAGTAAAAAATATCCAAAAAATTTTATGATTTGCGAGGTTTTGTTATATTTCAAGTTCGGTTGTGGATATGGACTTTTCGGTTGTGGGGCAAATTGGGTGCAAACGGGAAAAATCGGGTGGATATCGGGAGAAAAACGGGCGGAAAACATATCAAAAAAATAAAGGGCAACGATTGTTACCCTTTAATGTGGATAGACTTCAAATGTCTGGTCGGAAGATAACCCAACGCCACATTGATATTGTATTATAGCTTTTGTTTTATGTCAACAATATTCTGAAAATTCAAATTCAGACGGCGGGAGAGTATCTGACAATTTGCATATCCATTGCTGCCCTGCTTGTCTTTGCAGGGGTTTGTTTTTCGGCCCTGCGTCGTCTGATTAGTGCCGTTGAAGATTTGGCAATGCCACTTGCGTACTACGGCTGCAATTTGTTTGTGCCCTTTTTGGATGCCGCAGGGGGTCAATCGATGGACACCACTGTGTAGTCTCGGTTGCCCAGACCGATGTGATGCGCCCACTCCACTGTGTGGATGCCGTGGCGGCTGTCCATGCGTTCGATAAGCGCCGCCTTGCCCGGGTCAGGAGAATTGACAACGGCGTCATAGCAGCATTGGTCCAGCGCAACGGGGTCGAGAGAGGCAAAAATGCCGATATCCACCATTTCCGGCTCGTGGGGGTTACTGTCGCAATCGCAATCCACCGAAAGCCTGTTGGCCACGTTGATGTAGACGATATTTTGGCGACCCATGTAGTCCATCACCGATTTGCACGCCTCGGCCATGCTCTCCAAAAAGCCGTCCTGATCGTCCACAAAACCCCAAAGTTTGTCGGGGTCCTTGGTGCGGCCGACGGTGTGTATCCAGGCCTTGCCGCGAGAGGACGCCACGCCGATAGACATGTTTTTGAGCGCACCGCCAAAGCCGCCCATCGCATGTCCCTTGAAGTGGCTGAGCATAAGCATGCTGTTGTAGTTGGCAAGGTGACTGCCCACGATGTTGTAGCCGTCCATGTGCTTGCCGCCATTGATGGGGATCTCCATCTCGCCCTCCTCGTCCATGATGTCGCAGGGGGCAATGGCCAAAAAGCCGTGATCCTTGATGGTTTGCCAATGCACTTTTGGCTCGCAACGTTTGCCGCCGTAAGCCGTGCAACACTCCACTATCGTGCCGCTTAGCTTATCCACCAGCGGCTTGATGAGCTGCGGCTGCAAAAAGTTGTGCCCGCCCGGCTCTCCTGTGGAAATTTTGACGGCCACTTTGCCGGGTAACTGCACGCCCAATGCGTCGTAGATTTTTATCAACGACTGCGGAGTGATGTTTTTGGTAAACAAAACCGTTGATTTCATGATGTCACCTCGAAAGTTTTTATTTATTGTACAATATCACTGCAAAATAGTCAATAGCTTTTTTGTACAGGTTTTGAGAGGCAAAAGTGAGCATTTTGCGTCAATAATGCTTGTTATGTCACAAATAGTATTCTGCAAATCGCCGTTTTCGAGAATAGTCGAGGACAAATTGATGGCTCTGAGAAACGTTTGCCAAAATCAAACCAAAATTCAATGGAAAAAATTGCGACCGAAAAATCAACAAATATATCCGTTTTGTGCATATATATTTGTTGCCAACATCTCAATGCGGTGCTATAATTTGCTTGGTGAAAATATGACAAAATCCAACATGGACATGACCTGCGAAAAGGGCATGATAAAAAATCTGATAGTTTTTGTTACGCCGTTGATGCTTTCGGGCATACTGCAACTGCTGTTTACCGCAAGCGACCTGATTGTGTGCGGAATGTTCGGCTCGGAGCACTCGGTGGGGGCGATTTCCTCCACCAATGCTCTCATCAACCTGATTGTAAACCTGTTTTTGGGGCTGTCGATAGGCGCAAACATCCTGATGGCAAGATGCTACGGCCGCCAAGACAGCGAAAAGGGACAACGTGTTGCCTACACCGCTGTTGTGCTGTCGGCGATAATGGGCATCGGCGTGGGCGTGTTGGGCGCAACGTGCTCCAAATACTTTTTGCAGTGGATGGGCACCAATCCCGAACTGATCGATCTGTCCACAAGATATTTGCAAATCTACTTTGTGGGGATACCGTTTTCGCTGGTGTACAACTTTTGCGCCGCACTGCTGCGGGCGGTGGGCGATACGAGACGTCCGTTTTACTTTTTGACGGCGTCGGGACTGATAAACGTGGCGCTAAACTTGCTGTTTGTGATCGTGTTCAAGCTGGACGTTGTGGGCGTTGCCATTGCCACGTCTATCTCGCAAGCGCTGTCGGCTGCGGCCGTGATTGTGTATATGCGGCTGAAAAAGAACAACTTTTTTCTATTCAGATTCTCCAAAATACGCTTTTATCGCAGTGAGGCGCTGGAAATTGCCCGTTTGGGGCTGCCGGCAGGGTTGCAAAGTATGATTTTCAGCATATCCAACGTGATGATACAAACAAGCGTCAACGACCTCAGCCTGACGCTGGGGCCGGAATCGGTAGACGGCAACGGCGCCGCCGCTAGCCTGGAAGGGTTTGTGTACACCGCCATGAACAGCTGTGCGCAAGCAGTTGTGACTTTTGGGTCGGCAAACTACGCTGCGCACAAAAAGGCAAATATCAAAAAGGTTATCGTCAAAACAATTTTACTTATATCCTGCGCCTGGCTGATAACGGGCAGCGTTGTGCTGATTTTTGCAGGGCCGCTGCTGGGTCTGTACGTCCGAAACAACCCCGCCGCAGTACAATTTGGCCTGCAACGCATATATATCACGGTGGGCACCTACGTTTTGTGCGGCCTTATGGATACGTTTGCCTTTGCGCTGCGTGCAATCGGCTACTCGGTGCTGCCGACGATCATCTCCACCTGCGGGGCGTGCGGGTTCAGGCTGCTGTGGATATTTTTTATCTTTCCGTTGCAGTACTTCCACAACATCACCTGGCTGGCGATCAGCTACCCGATAAGCTGGCTGTTGACGGCGTTGGTACATCTGGTGTGCTTTGCCGTGCTGTACAAAAAGCTGAAAATGCCCGCCGAGCAGCCCGTAGTCGGCACAACCGCAACGGCCACTACCTGATAGGCACGCTTTATTCATTCTTTATCTTCGGACGGCGCATTGCCGTCTTTTTTTTGCAGATTGCGGGGCAAAATAAAGTTAAAACGGCCCGATTTTGCCCCAAAATGAAGTTTTTATCGCCCGATTTTGCCAAAAATCAATCCAGACCGCCCACCTGATGCACAATACGCTGCAACTGCGCCGACGTCAGCAGCTTGGGCACGGGATACAGTGGGTTGGCCTCCGCCTCCGCCGTGGCCGCCAGCTGTGCAACGTCCTCTGCCGCAATGCAATCCAGCGTTGTGGGGATATTCATTTGCGCATTGAGCTGCTCCACCTTGTCAATAAACAGCGTCGCACCCTCCGCCTTGGAGAGACTCTTGTCGAACAATCCCGCCGAAACGCCCAGCTTCCACAGCTTTTTGTGCGCAGATTTGCCGTAGGCTTTTAGCACATAAGGCAAAATGACGGCGTTGGCCAATCCGTGCGCCACGTTGTACTTGCCGCCCAAGGCGTGCGCAATGGCGTGGACGTATCCGACGTAGCTTTTGGTAAAGGCCAGCCCCGCCAGATAGGACGCATACAGCATGTTGCAGCGGGCAGTTTTGTTGGTGCCGTCGGCATAGGCTTGGGGCAGATTTGCCGCAATCAGGCGCACGGCTTGAAGTGCGTTTTTGCGAGAATCGGACGTTGTGCTGCGCCCGATAAAGGCCTCCACGGCGTGGGTCAGCGCATCCATGCCCGTTGCGGCGGTGACTGTCTGCGGCAGGCCGAGCGTGAGGCCGCTATCCAATATCACATAGTGCGGGATGAGGCAAAAATCGTTTATCGCATACTTGTGGCGTGTTTGCGCATCGGTGATGACGGCGGCCACTGTGGTTTCGCTGCCCGTACCGGCCGTTGTGGGTATGGCAAACAGCGTGGGCAGACGTTCGCGCACTTTTAGCAGGCCCTTCATCTGCGCAAGAGTTTTGTTGGGACGCACCACACAGGCACCAACCGCCTTGGCGCAATCCATTGAGGAACCTCCGCCGATTGCAATGAGGCAATCGCAGCCCTCGTCCAGATATTGTCGCACCGCTTGGGCGACGTTATCCGTTGTGGGGTTGGCCACGGTGCCGTCAAAGAGCGAAAAGGCGATTTGCGACTGCGCAAGAGCCGTCGTCAGGCCGTCGCACACGCCCAGATCGTGCAACACCTTGTCCGTGACAATCAGCGGGCGGCTAAGGTGCAACTCGGCGAGTTTGCTGCACAGGGCACGGTAGTCGTCCAACCGAACGGGCTGCCTGTACGGCAACAGCGGAATGGCAATCCGACAGCAAAATTGATAGGCTCTGCAATACAATGCCTTGAAAAAATTCATAGCGGCGGCCCTCCTGCGACGTTGTTTTACATTATAGCACGACAGTTGCGAAAAATCAACACCCCATACTGCTGCACGGGGCTTGGGCAGGGCGTTTTTGCCTGATTTGCGGCGGCGCACTCTGCAAACATATATTGTGCAACAAATTGTGCTTAAAGGGTTGATTTTTTTGCTTTTATTTGATAAAATAATAAAGGTTGACGGCACCATAGCCAAGTGGTAAGGCAGAGCTCTGCAAAAGCTCCACCCCCAGTCCGAGTCTGGGTGGTGCCTCCAAATACGACTGCGAAGCCGAAATATGGCTTCGCAGTTGCACTATTGACCGAAGGTGCGGCGCACATCCATCGGAGCGGCTTGCCGTTGCTGTGATCGATTGCAGTTGCACCATCGCACACTTTGCCCGCATGGCGAAATCGGCAGACGCAAGGGACTTAAAATCCCTCGACCTAACAAGTCGTATCGGTTCAAGTCCGATTGCGGGCACCACTGAAAATGGGCGTTTTTGAGGCGAAATCGCCCTTTTTTTTGCAAAAAAACAGACAATTTTAATAAAAATATCATTTTTTATTTCAGAAACTTATTTTTTGTGTGTACCAAATTTGTACCAAAAAATCTTGTCATACAAAAGCCGCCCTGATTTGGCGTGCGTTATTTTTTGTGGCGGATAGCTTCTGGACGTGGGGCACGGGTATGTTGCAAAAATCGCCTTGCAAATGCGTTTGGATATTGCGTTTTGGGGCGAATTGATTTATAATCAAATGAGAGGTGCAAATTATGTCAAAAATCGGGGCAACAAGACAGCGGGTGCTGCAATATGCGGCTGATCAATACGGAACTCTGGCAGAGTATCTGTGGGCGGACGTGCCCAACTACGCTGTGCTGCGGCGGACGGACACACGCAAATGGTACGGCGTCATCATGGACGTGCCGAGGTGCCGTTTGGGGCTGCAAGGCGACGGCATTGTGGACATTTTGGACATCAAATGCGACCCCTTTGCAAGAGAGGTGCTGCTGGAACAGGTCGGATTTGTGCCCTGCTACCACCTCAACAAGCTGCATTGGATAGGCGTGCTGCTGGACGGCTCGGCGGATATGGCGCTTGTGAGCCAGCTTATCGACGACAGCTACACCATTGTCGGCCCCAAATCCCGCAAAAAGTGATTTTTGGGAGAAACGCAAAGTTCCGTTTGCAAGAGGCAAACGGAACTTTTTTTATGCAAGATGATTGAAAAAGGAAATGATTTGGGCGGAAATGGGTACGTCAACACGGCCAATCGGGTGTGCGAGGGGTTATGTACAAGTGCTGCACTATCGCATTGGCAAAAACATGGCCAAAAGGGTTGATCTCGGCTGATATACTGCCTGCCGCAAGCGTCACAACAACTTTTTACATTGGTTATCTGAGTTGTTGACGGTCAAATTCGTTGATCGGGACAAAATCACTCCACGCTGAGGACGTAGTAATACAGGGGTTGGCCGCCGTAGTGAAGGATAAACTCGATGTCGGGGTGTTTGTTTTGCAGTTTTTCCACAAAAGCCTCGGCCTTGTCCTCGGCAACGTCCTGCCCGTAGTACAGGGTGACGACCTCCTTGTCCTCGTTGAGCATGCCCTCGATAAGCTTGGTGGTGACGGCCTCGACGTCCTTGCCGCTGGTGACGATGCTGCCCTTGTCCAGACCGATGATGTCGCCTTTTTTGATTTTGAATTTGTCTATCACGGTGTCTCGGACGGCGTAGGTGACCTGACCTGCGTCGATACCCACAAAGGCGGTGGTCATGTTTTCCAGATTCTCCGACAGGCTAAGCTCGGGGCTGAAATTGAGCACGGCGGCAAGGCCTTGGGGGATATCCTTGGTTTGCAGCACAAAGATATTGCGGTTTTGCACCAGCGTGCGGGATTGCTCCGCCGACAAAATGATATTTTTGTTGTTGGGCAAAATTATGATGTTTTCCGCATTGATCTTGCGTGCGGCAGAGGCGATATCCTCGGCGGACGGGTTCATGGTCTGGCCGCCCTCTATCACCTGGTCCACAAGCAGATCCTTGAAGATGGCAGCAAAGCCGTCGCCCGAGCACACTGCCAACAGGCCGATGGGCTTGCGCTCCGCCTCGTAACGGGCACGCAGCTGACGGTTCTGCTCCATCATGTTTTCTATCTTTACCTTGTCTAACTCGCCAAGGGTCAGCGCCTTGGTCAGTGCCTTGCCGGGGTTGTTGGTGTGCACGTGCACCTTTACCAAATTGAGGTCGCCAATGCAGATGACGGAGTTGCCAATCTCGTTGAGGTACTCTCTCAGCTTGTCGATGTCGGTGACGGTTGTGCGCTTTTTGATGTTGGTGATAAAAAACTCCGTGCAGTAGCCAAAGTCCAGCTCGCCAAGCGTTTCGTAGTCCACCACAAGCTCGTTGTCGTCGGGGAAGGCCGAGTCGATACTGATGGGCTTGTTGTTGGTGTCGGGGGCGGCGTACTCCTCTGCGCCGGTTATCTCCTGATTGAGATAGCCCATGATGATACCCTTGAACAGGGTGATGAGGCCATATCCGCCGCTATCCACCACGCCTGCACGTTTGAGCACGTCCAACATATCGGGCGTTTTGGCAAGGGTTTCTTCGCCCTTTTCCAACACGGCGTTGAGCAGCTTTTGGATGTCGTTGTTGCGCTTGGCCACATCGATAGCTTCCTCGGCCATGGCACGCACCACCGTCAGAATTGTGCCTTCCTTGGGCTTTGACACGGCGCGATAGGCCAGCTCGGCGCCCTCTCGCAGTCCCTTGGCAAAGGTGCGAGCGTCGCACTCGTCATTTTGAGCTATGATATTGCTGAATCCTTTGAGAATTTGCGACAGAATGACGCCGGAATTGCCTCTGGCGCCCCTCAAAGCGCCCTTGCTGAGCTTTTCGGCCAGCTCTGCCATGGAGGTGCTGTTGAGAGCGTTGATTTCCTTGACGGCAGATACCATGGTAAGAGACATATTTGTCCCCGTGTCGCCGTCAGGTACGGGGAAAACGTTCAATGCGTCTACCTGAGCTTTGTTTACTTCCAGCATCTTGCCGCCGGCGATAAACATACGCTTCATCACGGACGCAGTTATGTGAGTTTTTATAGTATGAGCAGCAGCCATTTGGTGTTTCCTCTCAAAATCAAAGTAAATGTTGTTACAGCTTGACGCCTACAACGTGCACGTCGATAGAATCGACAATCATACCGGTAAAGCGTTCCAAGCCGTATTTTACCGTATTCTTCAAGCTGGATGAAACAGCGGAAACAGGCAGACCGTATTTGATCTTGACATACAAATCCACAAAAATCCTATCCTCTTTGGTGGAGACCCTCACCCCGCGGCTCTTGCCGTTGCGCTTGAACAAGTCGGTAAAAGAATCGGAGAAGCCAAAGGGAACGATTTCCACAACTCCGTAACACTCTGTTGCAAGGTGCCCGGCGAGGGACGCTATCACGTCGTCGGAAACGGTTATCACGCCGTACGAATTTCTGGTACGCAATGCCATTGGTTCTTCCTCCCTTATATAAGTAATAATATTTTACAACAAAATACATTATTTCACAAGTGTTTCACGGCTAATTTTGCCACAATTTGGGGCGCAAAATGCAAAATGGCAGGTTTTGTAAGCTAATCGGCAAAAAAAGTACGTCAAGTGCTTGCCAAAACTACACAAAAATGATATTATAGTAAAGGTCAATTTGAACACAAGCAATTCGTACACGGAGGTGTAGATATGTCCAAGGTATGCGCTATATGCGGTAAAGGCAAGATGTCCGGCAACAAGGTTTCCCACTCTAACAGGAGGACGCCCAAAACGTACAGTGCCAATTTGCAAAAGGTAAAGGTGGAAATCGAAGGAAAAGAGTCCACCCAATACGTTTGCACCCGCTGCCTGAGAACAGCTAACAAAGAGCAACACTAAAACAAAATCAAGCCTCACCGAGAGTGAGGCTTTTTTGGCTCTTCGAGCCCCGGCACTCCCTGGGTAGTCTGCAATCTCGGCGCAGGTCCGTGATTGCAGGGATTTGTTGAAGCATCTGGTTTTATGTTTTGGTTGCTGCCGCACCACTACATTTATCACAGAGGCTTTTTTGCTGAATGAGGAAAACTATGCTTAGTTTTTTTGCCGCCGCTATCGGCAACCAATGGGTGTTGCCCGGCGAAAATGAATTTATTTTGTGGTTTCAGGGGCTGGCCGGACAGGGCAGTTTTTTGTACTACCTGATGAACTTTGTGTCTATGTTGGGCGAAGAAACGGTGCTTGTGGGCATTGTGGGCCTGATCTATTGGGGACTGGACAAGCATCGGGGCGAAAAAATCGCCTTTACGATGATATCCGCAACGGTGTTTAACCCTATGATAAAAAACGTTGTGTGCCGCACACGGCCGTTTGACAGTCAAAGCGGCATACAAAATTTCAGAGACGTGGATGGATATTCCTTTCCGTCGGGACACTCGTCCAATGCCGCCGCCACCTATCTGGGCACAACCGTTGCCTATTGGGACAAAAAACAGCGTTGGATGCTGCCTGTGGCCATTGTGATATCGCTGCTGGTGGCGCTGTCCCGCACATATCTGGGTGCGCACTACCCATCCGACGTAGTTTGCGGTCTGGCGCTGGGCGTGGGGCTGGTGTTTTTGGTGCACTACCTGTTCAAAGCGGTGCCCAACAAATATTGGCTGTACGGCGGGCTGATCGTTATCGGCCTGGCGGGATTTTTCTACTGCACCACCGACGACTTTTTTACCGCTTTCGGATTGCTGCTGGGCTTTACCTGCGGCGTTCTGTTTGAGAACAAAATCACCCACTTTGCAAACACTCGCATCTGGTGGCGGATCGTGCTGCGGGTGTGCGTGGGCGGCGGCCTGTTTTTGGGTGCAAACGAACTGATAAAGCTGATTGTGGGCGCAATCTACCCAAGCTACAAAAGCAATGTGTGGTTCGAGCATATCTTCCGCACGCTGCGCTACGCCGTTGTGACCTTTGGCGTGATTGGCGTGTATCCGCTGCTGTTTGCCCAGACGGACAAGCTGTGGCGCAAATGGGGCTGGATAAAATCGGACGAAGAAACGGACGAGCAATCAAACGAAGAACAATCGAACGAACAATCGGGCGAGGAGGCGCAAAATGTCGGATAATCAAACCAAACGCACCGCCGCCGCACTGCTGGCCGACGACGTGCCCAACGCCAAAACAAAAGTTATCTGGTTGGTGGCAATCGAGGCGGTCATCACGCTGGCCATTGTGGCGCTGATGTTTTTGACGGGCAAACAGGGCTGGGGCATTGCCGCATATATATCCCTTTTTGTGGGGTGGATCGTCAACGACGTTGTGTTTTGGCAGCTGTGGAAATCGGTGGCATATCGACTGACCGTGACGGAGCGGCAAATTGTGCTGCAACTGTTTTTTCACAGCAAAAAAATGGCGCTATCCGACGTGGAAACATACCGCTGTGCGCCCGCTGAGGGCAAATTTGTGCGCTTTTGCGTGACGGGCAAGGGCAAAACTTTGCAATTTGACACGCAATATCCGCAGGAAATGCTGGTCATACTGACGGGCCAAACAGGTGCCGTAAATGCCGACGAGCAACCTGCGGCAGATGGTGAAGCGCAGGGCAAACCGAAGGACGCCGACTGAAATGCGGCCTTTCGGCCGACCCGAACAAGACTTGGCGCAGCAAAATAGCAGAAATCAAGAGAAAAGAGCGATTGTTTATCGCTCTTTTTTTGTGCCTTAAACAACCCTAAGAACGGTTGACCGTGCGATTTGTATGTTTTGATTGCCCCGCACCTCAACTTTTTTTTCACGTTTTATGCCTGGTTGCGGCCGTTGCGCCATGTTTTGGGCATATCTGAGGCAAAAATGCGCCGACAACTACCTCTTGCCTGCGGCCTTTTTGCCCAGCAGCAGCCGCAGCACGCTGCCGATACAATTGGGCAGTTTGAAACAATAAATTCTTCCTTTCATATCCTCTCCCCTATGTTTTGTACATTGTATGCCCCTGCGCCGCAATGTGTTACTGCCAACAAAATAAATTTGCAAATCACCCGCAGACAAATAGAAAAACGATAACAAAAAAGTAGGGACTGCGGCACGGCCGCAGAAAAAACCAAACGAAAATACTCAAAAATTATATAAAAACCGCAAAATTTTTTTGAATTTTATTGCAAGATACTACCATTCGCTCTATGCAATACGGCTACAACAGCTTTGCGGCAAGCAAAAGCCTCCTTTGCAGGAGGCCGAAAACGTCCAAAAATGCGCACGTGGGGTCACAAAGTCGTTTTGCCGCCGTTGCGGACAGCCTCGATAGCGGCTCGGCGGTCGGGCGCGCTCATGATGGAGCTACCTGCCACCACCACATCCACGCCTGCGTCGATGACGAGACGGGCCGTTTCGGCATTGATACCGCCGTCCACTTCTACCAGAATATCGGAGAAAAGCTGCTTGGCACGGCGAATTTTGCCCACGGCGGAGGGGATAAACTGCTGGCCGCCGAACCCCGGCTCCACCGACATGATCAATGCCAGATCAAACAGGCCCCTGTACGGCGTGAGGGCGCCGATGGGGGTATCGGGCTTGACGGAAAGCCCCGCCTTTTTGCCGCAAGCGTGTATCTTGCGCAGTACCTGCGACACGTTTTGCGTGGACTCGACGTGGATGGTGATGATATCCGCACCCGCCTCGGCAAACTGCTCTACATAGCGGCCGGGGTCGTCTATCATCAGGTGCACGTCCAGCGGCAACACAACGCAACGGCGTATGCTGCGCACAACGGGCATGCCAAATGTGATGTTGGGCACAAAATTGCCGTCCATCACGTCGCAATGGATCCAATCGGCGCCGCATTTTTCCAGAGCTTTGCACTCCTGCTCTAAACGGGCAAAGTCGGCAGAAAGTATTGATGGGCTGACAAAAATTTTCTTCATAGATACCTCGCTTTGCGAAAAATTTCAGTACTGATTTTTTTCCGCTTGCTTCAATTCGTTAAATTCCTCTACATATCGCTCGTAGCGGCTGAGGCAGATGTCGCCCTGCTGCACGGCACGCTTTACGGCGCAATCAGGCTCGGCCGTGTGGGTGCAGGATGTGTACTTACATTCGTGCGATAGCGTGACAAAGTCGTCCAGATACAAGCGCAGCTCGTCCGAGCGGATGTTGTGCAGCTCGCACAGCGAAAAACCGCACGTATCCGCCAGATACCCGCAGGACAGCCTGTGCAGCGAGCTGTGTCGGGTGGTGTGTACGCCCCTGCCCGACTTGGCGGAGATACCTCCTGTGGCGCCCATAGCTTGCGGCAGCAACGCATTTAGCAAAGACGTCTTGCCCACGGCCGATTGCCCCGCAAAACAGGCAGTTTTGCCGCCCTGCAAGTAGTCCACAAGCCCCAAAACGCTGTTGTCCAACGCCGAAACGGCCACAATATCGGCAACAGAACCGTAGTTTTGACGGGCAAGAGACACAACCTCGTCGGATAGATCCACCTTGTTGACCACCACGACGGGCTCGATACCCTCCTGAAAACAGTTGATGAGCACCTTGTCCGCCAGAAAGAAATCGGGCTGCGGCCGGCACGCCACCACCACAAAGCAGACGTCCACATTGGCAATGGGCGGGCGGGACAGCTTGTTGCGGCGGGGAGCGATCTCCGTCAGGACGCCCTTGCCCCGACCGATGTCGTCAAAGAAAATTTTGTCGCCCACCACCACATCCGCATCGTTGTAGCGCAGTTTTTTGGGGGCAAAACACACATATTTGCGTTGGTCGTCGTCCATCACGGTAAACACTCCGCCGACGCTTTTGACAACGGTGCCGCTTTTAGTCATCGTCGCCCTCCAAATAGCGCCGCCTGAGCTGGCCACAGGCGCCCTCGATATCTTGTCCCATGGTGCGCCGACGTGTGGCGGAAATGCCAAACTTGTCCAGATACTGCAAAAACTTTTGCAGGGTGCGCTCGCTTGTGCCTTTGAGGCCCGTCTCCTTGACGGGGTTGAGGGATATCACGTTGACGTGCACCGACATACCCCTGAGAAGCGAGGCAAGTTGCAGCGCATGCGCATAGGTGTCGTTTTGGCCGTCTATCAGCGTGTACTCTATGATAACACGGCGGCCCGTCCGCTCAAAATAGTAGCGGCAGGCGGCCACGGCCTCCTCGACGGGGTAGGCTTTGGTGACGGGCATGATGGCCTTGCGTTGCTCGTTGTCGGGGTTGTGCAGGCTCAACGTGAGGTTGACGGGCAAACCCATATCCGCCAACTTGCGGATGTTGGGCACAATGCCGCATGTGGATAGCGAAACGTTGCGCAGCGAAATATTGATGCCCTCCGGGCAGGATACCAACTGCAAAAAGCGCACAACGTTGTCGAAATTGTCCAACGGCTCGCCGCTGCCCATCATCACGATGTTGGTGACGTGGCGCTCTTTGCCTTGCTGCAAGGCGTTTACCGCCAGCACCTGCCCAAGAATTTCTCCTGCGGAGAGGTTGCGCACCAAGCCGCCCAGGGTGCTTGCGCAAAACGCACAGCCCATGCGGCAGCCCACCTGACTTGACACGCACAGGGTGTTGCCGTATTTGTAGTTCATCAGCACGCCCTCCACCACGTTGCCGTCGTGCAGCCGAAACAGAAACTTTTGTGTGCCGTCCAACTGGGAGGTGAGGGTGCGCACGATACGAGCGGATACGGCCACGCAGTTTTGCTTTAACTGCTCTCTCAAAGACTTGGATATATCCGTCATGCCGTCGAAATCCACCGATTTGTTGAGCCAGCCGTAAATTTGCTTGGCAACAAACGAGCGCACCTGATATTCGCTCGTCAGATAATCCGTTAGTTGCTGCAATGTCATATCCTGTAATAGTATCATGAGTTACGATGCACTACCGCCACAAAAAAGCCGTGCATGCCGTCCTTGTGAGGTAAAAATTGATAACTGCCGCCCGAAACCTGCGGCAAAGAGGGCACAAACAACTTTCCGTACTGAAAGTTGGGGTGCTGCGCCAAAAATTTGCGTATGTTTTGACCGTTTTCGTTGTCGAAAAGGGTGCATGTGGAGTACACCAGATCGCCGCCCACCTTGACATATCTGCTGCAATTATCCAAAATGGCGTATTGCAGCTTCATCAAATCGGAAATATCCTTGTTTTGACGGAACAGCTTGATGTCGGGGCGGCTGTCCAACACGCCGAAACCGCTGCATGGCACATCGCACAGCACCGTGTCGAAGGCGCCTTGCCAATCGGCGCAAAATTGCGTCATATCCTTGCAGAAAGAGGCAATCTGCACATCCATTCGGCGGGCGTAGTCCTCGATGAGCTGCACCCTGTGCGCATGGATATCGCAGCAAGTGACGGAAACGTCCTGCCGCAACTGCTTTACATACACCGATTTGCCGCCCGGCGCAGCGCAACAATCCAAAAAACTGCCCTGCTGCGGCAAAAGAGAGGCGCACACGTGCGAAATGGCCATAGAGGACAGGCTTTGGGGCGTGCAATCCTGCGAGAGGGGCACTGTGCCAGCAATCCTGAAAGCGTCGGCAAACACCGTCGGCTCGGCCTCAACGCCGTAGCGCTCGGCTATCTGCGCAGGCGAAATGGGCTTGGCAAAGCGAAAAACGCTGCGATGATCGGCAGGATAGCGCACGATTTGCTCGGCGGTATCCCAACCGTAGTCCTTGACAAGTTTTTGCAGCGCCCACTGCGGATAGGAGCACTCGACGGAAAGCCGCTGCAACTTGTCCTGCGGGTAGTCGTCAAAATTTTTGATGTTGGCCGCTACCGTTTTGAGGGTGGCGTTTACAAAGCCCACAATGCGCCTGTCGCCGCTCATCTTGGAAAGCTCGGCCATGTCGTTGACCACCGTGTAGACGGGCAGAGACAGCTCGGCAAGGCAATAGGCGCCCATTTTGAGGTACAAAAGCACGTCGCTTTTGGGCATTTTGTGCACATAGTGGGACAAAATGTACTGCAATCTGATGTCGTTGTCCAGCACGCCGTACACCAATTTGGTGATGAGGGCCTTGTCCTGCTTTTTGCAGCCCTGCAATGTTTTGTTGAGAGCAATGGAAGAAAATGCGCCCTCGGCATACACCTTGGTGAGCACCGTGAAGCTTTTGAGAAAGGCTGTGTTCATCACTCACCCAAAACGGTGCCCGTCGGCACCTTGTGGCCGTTGAGGAAGCTGGCGATATCCATACGTTTGGAGTTCTCCGCCTGCAAGTCCGTCACATACACAGCACCTTGGCCGCATTTGACGACCAGCTCCTTTTTGCCGCACAGCACCACCTCGCCCGATCTGCCGTCCAAGGGCAGCTCGCACGGGCGCAGCGCAAAGATTTTGAGGCGTTTGCCGCCCAACGTCGTCCAGGCGGAGGGGCTGGGGCACAGCGCACGCACCAGGTTGACCAATTCCGTCGCCGAAAGGGACCAATCCAGCTGCTCCTGCTCGGCGGTTATCTTGCTGCAAAATGTGGCTTGAGCTTCGTCCTGCGGAGTGTACACCGCTTTGCCGGACTGTATCAGGTCCAGCGCCTCTGTCACGGCCTCCGCACCCAGCAGCGACATACGCTCGAACAGCTGACCGCACGTCTCGTAGGGGGCGATGTCGAGGGTTTTTTGCAAAATTATCTCTCCTGCGTCCACCTTGCGCACGGTGTTGAGTATCGTGACGCCCGTTTGGGACAATCCCTGCCACACAGCGTACTGTATGGGGGCCGCTCCCCTCAGCTTGGGCAGCAGCGAGCCGTGAATGTTGATTATCCCGTGGGGGGCGATATCTATTATCTCCTGCGAGAGGATTTGCCCGTATGCCGCCGTGACCATGATGTCCGCACCAAGCGAACGAAGCGTTTCGGCGCCGTCTCGGGATATTTTTTCGAACTGAAACAGCGGCAAGTTGTGGGAGAGGGCATACTTTTTGACGGGGCAGAACTCCGTTTTGCCTCTGGCGCCCACTTTGTCGGGCTGGCACACCACGCCCACTATCGTATGATGTTGGCTTATCTTGTCCATGGCGGGCACGCCGAAATCGGGTGTGCCCAAAAATACAACCTTCATTGCGCCCCCCCCGTATCAGTCGTCGTCGATTATCTTCTTTATCATCTTATCTGCAAACAAAATGCCGTCCAAGTGGTCCATCTCGTGCAAAAACACTCGGGCAAAGTAGCCTTCGGCATGTTGATGGTGTTTTTTGCCGAAGCGGTCGAAATACTCCACATCGATGCTTTCGGGACGCTCCACCAGCCCCCTGAACCCCGGCACGGACAGGCAGCCCTCGTTATCCACGCACTTGCCCGAGCTGTGCACAAGCACGGGGTTGACCAGCTCGAAGTGTTGATCGTCGTACTCTACAATGCACACACGTTTGAGCATGCCCACCTGCGGCGCAGCAAGCCCCAGACCGCCCACTGCATGCAGAGTGTCTGTCATGTCGTCAATGAGCCGCCACAGCTTGACGTCGAAGGTATCGACGGGTTTGCATACTTTGCGAAGAAGGGGATCGCCCATTTTGAGAATGTTTCGTTTTGCCATAAATCACCTGTCAGGATAGATTTTGCGGATTGCGCTCCACCGAAACTTGCACGCCGGAGCGTTTTTTGCCGTCGCACACGGCGTATATCTGCGGGATCAGCTGTTTGAGGCTGTCCTTTTGCAATTTGATGAGTATCTGGAACCGAAATTTGTTTTCCGCACGCTTCAACGGACAGCGCATTTTGTCCATATACAGAAACGCAGCGGGATATTTGCCTTTGAGGTCGGTCAGCTCGGCGTACTGCTCGGTAAGCAGGTCGATGCAGTCCTTCTCCTTCTCGCCGGTGTACAAGATGCGCAGTATCTCCGAAAAGGGTGGGAAGGATGCGGCCTCTCGCAGGTTGATTTCCTTGCGGTAAAAGCCGACATAGTCCTGCCGGGCGGCCAATTGCAAACAATAGTGAGTGGGTGTGTAGGTTTGCAGCACCACTGTGCCCACGTCCTTGTCCCGTCCGCTGCGCCCCGCCACCTGCGTGATGAGCTGAAAGGTGCGCTCGGTGGCAAGATAGTCCGAGTGGTGAAGGCTTTGGTCGCCGTCCAAAATGCCCACCAACGTCACCTTGGGAAAATCGTGTCCCTTGGCGATCATCTGGGTGCCCACAAGTATCTGCGCCTCGCCATTGCGAAAGGCTTCGAGAATTTTGCCGTGACTTTCCTTGGTCTGGGTGGTGTCGGCGTCCATGCGCAGCACCTTGACATCGGGAAACATCTCTTTGAGCAGCTGCTCTATCTGCTGGGTGCCTATCTTGCCCTGGCGAAAACTGCGCTGCTTGCAGTTGGGGCATTGGTCCAGCATGTAGAACCGCTTGCCGCAATAGTGACATTTGAGCATGTTGTCGTCTCGGTGCACCGTCAGGCTGACGTCGCAATCGGTGCACTTGGCCACATAGCCGCATTTGGTGCACATCAAAAATGACGAGTAGCCCCGTCGGTTGAGAAACAGCATTGCCTGATTGCCCGCCTGTATGGTCTCGGCAAGGCGCTGTTTAAGCAGGGAGGAAAATATGCTGCGGTTGCCCCGCCTCGTCTCCCAGGACATATCCACGATCTCTACCTTGGGCAGGGGCTGCTTGTTGATACGCTCGGGCATCTCGATAAGCTGCAACTGTCCCTTTTGCGCCATATAGTAACTGCCCAGGCTGGGGGTGGCGCTGCCCAAAAGCAACAGCGCACCGTTTTGTTTGGCACGGTAGTCCGCCACGTCCAACGTGTTGTAGCGGGGGTTGAAGTCGGATATGTAGCTGCTGTCGTGCTCCTCGTCGATGATGATGGCGCCGATGTTCTCCAACGGGGCAAACACCGCACTGCGAGCGCCGACGGCTATCTGCGCCTCGCCGTTTTTGAGGCGTAGCCACTCGTCATACCGTTCTCCCACGGACAAGCCGCTGTGCAACAATGCCACCGTATCGCCAAAGCGCTCCCTCAGCTGCCGCAACATGTTGGGCGTGAGGGAAATTTCCGGCACAAGCATGATGCACGTCTTGCCCTGCTGCACTATCCTTTCGATGACCGTGAGGTACACTTCCGTCTTGCCGCTGCCCGTCACTCCGTGCAGCAAAAAGCGCCCTTGTCTGTTGGATAGCACCGTGTCCACGGCGTGCTGTTGGGCGGGCAGCAACTGCTTTTTGTCCGCTTTGCCCACCGCAAGGTCCTTGTAGGGGGTGCGGCGTATCACGATCTGTTGCGAGGAGACAATGCCCTTGTCTTTGAGGGCTTTGAGCGCACTTGCGCCGAACTCCTTGTTGAGCGTCTCGGCAAGCGTTGCGCCGTTGAGATACAAAAAAGTCACCAAATCCCTTTGCATGGTGGCGTTGGGTTTTAGTGAGTTGAGTATGATATCGAGGCTGTCGTCGGTGGCAAGGCATATCTGCTGCTTGGATAGCGCCCTCACCCTGCTGCCGCGCATTTCCGCAGGGATAAACAGCCTCAGCACATCTGCCCAGCGCAAGTGATACTCGCTGCGCATGTAGCTGCCCAACTGCAACAACTGCTGCGATATGGCGGGAAAGTCCTCCAACGGGCGAATGATCTGTTTGAGCTTGCTTTCGTCACAATCGGACGTTTGCTTTTCGCCGATGATGTAGCCCTCTGTCTGGCGCTTGCCGAAGCTGACCAGAACTCGGGTGCCCACGGCATAGCCCTCGCCCTTGTAGTCGTATATGCGGTCCACCTCGCTTGCGGACAAATCTACAATAACGGAATATATCATTTGCCCAACGCCCTGTCCAAAATCAGCTGCGCCACATCCGCCTTGGACATCTGCGGATAGTCGGTGGCACCCTCTTTGGTGACAAAGGTGACGACGTTTGTGTCGCTGCCGAACACGTCGTTGTGCTTGACGTCGTTGAGCACCGCCAGGTCGGCATGCTTGCTTTGCAATTTGCTGCGGGCGTTGGCCAAGCCGTTATCCGTTTCGGCGGCAAAAATGCACAAAAATTTTTCTCCTTTTTTTTTGCCCAAAATGCGGGCAATATCGGGGTTTTTGACAAAAGTCAGCGTGAGAGAGTCCGCTTTCAGCTTGGTGGGAGAAACGCTTTCGGGTCGATAGTCGCAAGGGGCGCCCGCCAAAACAAAAATATCCTGTTGGGGCGCTGCGTCCAGCACGGCATCCAGCATTTGTTGGGTGGTCTGCACCTCCACGATATGCGCACGGGGGTCTATCGGGGCGGTGTGATTGCCGCAAACGGCCGTGACTTCCGCTCCCCTGTCCAAGGCCGCCTGCACCACGCTTGCGCCCATTTTGCCGCTGGAAAAATTGGTGATGTACCTGACGTCGTCCAACTTCTCTATCGTGGCGCCGCAAGTGACCAACACACGCTTGCCCTCCATATCCCACACGGGGCTGATAATCTGCAAACAATGCTGCAAGATGGTCTCCGGCTCGGCCATACGGCCCTCGCCCACGTCGCCGCACGCCAGAAAGCCCGTCTCCGACTGCACCACATGCACACCTCGCTCCGTCAGCTTTTGCAAATTGGCGTTGAAGCTCTTGCTGCGGTACATGTTGACATTCATGGCGGGGCACAGCACAATGGGCGCAGTGGTCGCCATGAGGGTTGTGGACAACATGTCGTCGGCAATGCCGTTGGCCAGCTTGCCCACAATGTTGGCCGTTGCGGGACTTACCACAAAAAGGTCGGCTTTTTTGGCAAGGGAAATGTGCTCCACCTCCCAATGGCCGCCCCTTTTGAACATATCCGTGACAACCGGACGGTTGGAAAGGGTCTCGAAGGTGAGCGGCGTGACAAATTGCGTGGCATTTTTCGTCATGATGACGTCCACGTTGGCACCCAATTTTTTGAAGAGGCGCACAAGCTGACACACCTTGTAGACAGCTATGCCGCCCGTTACGCCCACAACTATGTTTTTACCCGAAAGTCTCATCACTTTTTGGCGATTTCCGTTATGCCGTCGTCAAATTCTCCTGCGGCGTAGGTGATGGGCTTGAAGTTTTGCGGCAGCTCGGGGCTGTTGTTAAGCTCCTTGGCGCGCTTGGCCACCACGCAGCAAAGCGTGTACTTGTCGCCGGCCTTTTCGGTCAGTTCGTCAATGGGAGGTTTGGTTATCATTTTTCTCTCCTTTGCTTCAAAATGTCTATGATTTCCGCCACGGCCCTGTCCACGTCGTCGTTCATGATGCAGTAGTCGTACTTGTGACGCTGCGCCAGCTCCAACTTGTTGCGTGCCATGCGGATCTGAATTTTATCTTCGCTTTCGGAGCCTCTCTTTTTGAGGCGCTCGTAGAGGGCCTGCTCGCTGGGGGCCTCGATGAAGAACAAAATGCTGTCCTGATAGTTTTGCTTGACCTGCAACGCACCCTTGACGTCAATTTCCAAAATGACGTCCTTGCCGAAGTTGAGCATATCCACCACAAACTTTTTGGGTGTGCCGTAGTAGTTTTCGAAGTGCTGGTCGTACTCCAACAGCTCGTTTTTGCGCACCATATCGAGAAAAGTCTCCTCCGACACGAAAAAATAGCTGCGATCCCTGCGCTCGTTGGCACGGGGTGCACGGGTTGTTACGGAACAGGACAGCACCAGATCGGGCATCTGCCGCATAAGCTCGGCGCATATCGTTCCCTTTCCCGCTCCGCTTGGACCGGAAATGATTATCAGCTTGCCTTGTTTCTTTTCTTCCATAATTTTGTCTTATCTCCTGTGGATTTTATTCCAAATTTTGTACTTGTTCGCGGATCTTTTCTATCTCGTTTTTCATTTCCAACGCAACGTTGGTCAGGTCGAGGTCGGCAGATTTGCTGCATATGGTGTTGGCCTCTCGGTTGAACTCCTGCACCAAAAAATCCAGCTTGCGCCCCACGGGCCCGTCCGAATGAAGTATCTCTCGGGCGTGGGCGATGTGGCTGTGCAGACGAGTGATCTCCTCGTCGATACAGGATTTGTCGGCAAACAGACACACTTCGTTGGCCAGCTTGCCTTCGTCCAGCTCGATATCTCCCAACGCCTCGGCAAGACGTGCCTGCAATCGGGTGCGATATTGCTCGGCCACCTTGGGGGCAAAGCCCTCCGCACGGGCAAGCAGGGCCTCCACGACGTCTATCTTGGACAGCAAGTCCTTTTGCAGAGCGTTGCCCTCTGTCTCCCTCATGGCGTTGAGGTTGTCCACCGCACTTTGCATGGCCTCCGCCACCATTTCTCGCAAAACGGCGTCGTCCTCATCCACCTGTTGCAGCGACAGCACGTCACCGGCACGCATAAGGGCGCTGATGTTGAAATCGTGATGCAACTCCGGAAAGGCCTGACTGAGACTGTGCGCCGCATCGACATATTGCTGCGCAAGGGCTGCGTCCACGACGACACGCTTGTCCGAATCGCCCACACGGGTGTAGTTGAGAAACACGTCCACATGCCCCCGAGACAACCCCTTGGCCAAAACGTTGCGAATGATGTCCTCGCAGGAAATGAACGTGCGGGGGATCTTGGTGGAAATGTCCAAAAAACGGTGGTTGACGGTTTTGAGCTCCACCGTGAGCTCTCGGTTGTCTCGCAAGACGGTGGCCTTGCCGTAACCTGTCATACTTTTCATGATTTGCGCTCCGATATTTCTCAATAGTATATTGTAGCACAGAGAAAAAATTTTTTCAATCGATATTGAGCGAAAATATAGTGTAAATATATTATTATTTATTATCCGCCACACCCGAAAAGCGGGATAGCGCAAAAACACCGAGCGGCCCTCGGCGAAAACGGGCGGTGGGAAGAAAGAAAAGGGGGAAAATAAAAGATAGAAAAGAAAAAAAGAAAAAAGAAGGGAGAGAAAAAAGAGGAAGAAAGAGAGAGGAGAAGGAAGAGAGAGAAGAAAAAAAGAGAGGGGGCGAGTGGGTGAGGGTATCGGCGGCGAGAAAAATGCGAGAAGAACAGGAAAAAAATTACAAAAAATTATTAAAATTTGAGTTTGAGAACGGAGATTTGGCGGGCGGGAGAAAAAAGAAAAATCAAAGAAAAAAATAAAAGAGAGAAAAGAGAGGGAGAAAGATAAAAAGAGAGAAGAGAGAATAGAGGATAGAGGAAGGGAGAAAGGAGGCGGCGGACGAGGGTGAGGTTATCGGCGGCGAGAAAAAGAGAAAAAATGCGAGAAGAATATGGAAAAAATTACAAAAAAATATTAAAATTTGAGAGATGGGTGAGAAATTAAGCGACGAAAAATGGGCGGGCGGGAGAAAAAAGAAAAATCAAAAAAATGAAAGAGAAAAGAAAGAGAAGAAAAAAGGGAGAGAAAAAAGAGGAAGAAAGAGAGTGGGGAGAGCAATTTGTGGGTCAGGGATCGAGCGAAAAAGTGGCGAAATGAAAACAGGCGGCGTGAGCCGTCTGCGGGATCCCGAATATCGTTTTTTTTCGGTTTGAAAAAAGATATTCGGGGTGGGTGTCTGAAATTATTCCACATGCGATGTTGTGGTTCTTTGCGCAACAAAGGGGCAAGGCGCAGGGGGCAAAGGGCTATCTTGTGCAGCAAAGGGGTGGGTCAGGAGTTGAGCAGGGACAAAAATTGCTGTTCGTCGATGATTTCGATGCCGAGAGCACGGGCCTTGTCCAGCTTGCTGCCCGCATCGGCGCCCACCACCACCAGATTGACCGATTTGCTGACGGACGAGGCCGTTTCGCCGCCGTTTTGCTCTATCAGCTTGGAGGCCTGCGAGCGTGTCAGCGTTTGCAAACTGCCCGTAAGCACCACTTTTTTGCCGCTGAAAACACCGCTTGTGTGCGGGGCAAGATAGGTGGGGTGTATGCCCAAAGCGTCCAGACGTTGCAAGATGTCTCGGTTTTGCGGCTCTGCAAAAAATTGCACTATGCCTTCGGCCACCACGTCGCCAACGCCGTTGATGGCAACAAGCTGCTCGGCTGTGGCGGCGGCCAGATTTTGTACGCTGCCGAAGCGGGCGGCCAGATCCCGTGCAGTTACAGTGCCGACGTTGTCCAGCCCCAGCGCAAAAATAAACTGCGCAAGGGGCACTTTTTTGCTGTTTTCGATGGCGAGAAGGACGTTTTGCGCCTTTTTGGACTCTCGTCCGCCCGAAACAAACACCGAGCCAAGCTGCTCCTCTGTGAGGTCGTACAAGTCGGCCACGGAGCGCACGCCCAGTTTGTCCACCAACAGCTCTACCGTTTTGTCGCTGATACCGTCGATGTCGCAGGCGTTTTTGGAGCAATAGTGAGCGATACGGGACACTATCTGCGGACGGCAATGCTCGGCGTTGGTGCAATAGAGATTGGCCCCCACTTGCTGCAAGGGGGATCCGCACGCAGGGCACACGGTTGGGCGTTCGATGGCCTCGCCGCCCTCCTCGGCGGCACCAAGCACTTCCGGTATGACGTCGTTGCTGCGCCGCAAAAACACCAAAGCATGCTTTTTGAGGCGTTTGCGTATGATATCGCCGTAGTTGTTGAGGGTGGCACGCCTGATGGTGGCCCCGCACAGCTCCACAGGCTCCATTTTGCCGATGGGGGTAAGTTTGCCCGTGCGCCCCACCTGCCAATCGACATCCAACAGCTCGGTGGTGACCTGCTCGGCGTCAAACTTGTAGGCCACGGCCCATTTGGGAAATTTGTCCGTGTAGCCAAGCTGCTCTCGCAGGGCAAAATCGTTTACCTTGATGACGACGCCGTCTATCAAAAAGTCGTAGTTGGGGCGATCCTGCCCGATTTGCTCTATTATCGCCTTGATCTGCTCGTAGTTGTACGCCTTTTGGAACACGTTGTTGGTCAAAAATCCGCACGAACGCAAAAAATCCACCAGCTGCGTTTGCGAGGAGACGGGCAGCCCCTCCTGATAGCCGTTGCTGTAAAACACCACGTCCAGATTGCGCTCCGCCGTCACCTTGGGGTTGAGGTTGCGTATCGCACCGGCGGCGGCATTGCGTGCGTTTTTGAGAGCGTCGTCGGGGTGGGCGGCGTTGTAGCGGCGCAAAACGGACAGCCGCATGATGCCCTCGCCCTGCAACTCGCATACGCCGTCAAAGGGCACGGTAAGCGGCACCGAACGTATGGTCTTGACCTGCTCGGTGATGTCCTCGCCCACAACGCCGTTGCCTCTTGTGGCGGCGCCCGTCATCTGCCCGTTGCGATAGGTCACGTTGACGGTGAGGCCGTCGTACTTCAACTCCACGGTAAACTCCGTTTTGCCCAGCGCCTTTTGCACACGGTCCACCCAATCATGCAGCTCGCCGAAGCTCTGCACCTTGTCCAGACTGTACAGCCTTTTGAGGTGGTTGTGCTGCACAAAGCCTTTAAGCGGCTCTCCGCCCACCCTGCGAGTGGGACTGTCGGGCAGGACGACGCCTGTTTGCTTTTCCAACAGCACAAGCTGATCGTACAGCGCATCGTAGGTGGTATCGGGCACAGATGGATCGTCCAGAACATAGTACTGATAGGCCCATTTGTTGAGTTGATCGACCATTTGCTGCATTGTCATGGTAGTTTTTCTCCGTTATTTGATGACTTTGAGGGGCGCAAACTTGACGTTGAGGGTCTTTTTTCCCACGCCCTCGAACACGACGTCGGCAATCGGCCCGTTGATACGCAGTATCATGCCCTTGCCGAAGGAGCTGTGCTCCACCTTTTGCCCGGCACGGAAATCCGTCTCGTTGGCGGTGGGCGCAGAGGGCATCGGGCGGCGATACTCGGCATTGTTTAGCCTGTCCAACAGCCTGTCGTCGTGCAGCTGCGCCTCGTTTAGCGGCGGGCGCTTGGGCACATACAGCTTTTGCACCTCGTTGAAGTAGCGGCTGGCAAGGTTTTTTTTGCGCTGACCCCACATAAAACGAGTTTGGGCTCGGGTAAAATACAGCCGTTCCTCGGCACGGGTGGCGGCAACGTATATCAGACGGCGCTCCTCCTGCATGCCCTCCGCCTCGTAGGTGGCACGGGAAATGGGAAACAACCCCTCCTCCATGCCCACCACAAACACGGTGCGAAATTCCAGCCCTTTGACGGCGTGTATGGTGGCAAGGGTGACGTAGTCGGCGTCGTTCATCTCGTCGGCGTCCTGCGCCAGCCCCACCGTTTGCAGATAGTCGGCCAAGGTGCCCTGCGGGTCGGCTTGGAGAAACTCCGCAACGGACTCTTCCAGCTCGTCGATGTTGAGTGCACGATCCTCCTCGTCCGCCTCGATGAGCGCCTTGCGGAAATCCAACATCTCCAACATAGTATGCACAAAAACGCTGACATTTTGCGTGACGGAAAGCTCTCCCAGCTTGGCCGTGAGCTTGTGGAAATCGGTCAGCTTGGTGCGCATGGCAGAGTTGAAACCTTCCAGATTGCGCTCGTCGGAGATGACGTCCGTCATGGGTATGCCGTACTCCACCGATAGATCCCTCAGCTTGGCAACAGTGCTGTCGCCTATGCCCCGCCTGCGAGGCACGTTCAGCGCACGCACAAAGGCCTCGGCGTCGTAGGGATTGTGCACCAACTTCATGTAGGCAAGGGCGTCCTTGACCTCTCGCCGCTCGAAGAACTTGAATCCGCCAAAAACCTTGAAAGGTATGCCGTTTTGCTGCAATTGCTGCTCGAAACTGCGAGAAAGGGCGTTGACGCGCATCAATATGGCAAAATCCCTGAAACGGCCGTTGGGCTGCATGTAGCGCAGGTTTTTGAGCTGCTCCACCACGTAGTAGGCCTCGTCCAGCTCGTTATAGGCGGTGTACAGCTGCACCTTGACGCCTTCGGGGTTGTCCGTCCACAGCACCTTGTCAAATCTGTTGTCGTTGGGGGCGATGAGGGCGTTGGCCGCCTCCAAAATGCGCTTGGTGGAGCGGTAGTTTTGCTCTAACTTGTAGATGTGGCAGTTGGAAAAATCCCTTTCGAACTTTTTGAGATTGTAGGCGTCGGCTCCCCTCCAACCGTAGATGGATTGGTCGTCGTCCCCCACCACAAATATGTTGCCGTCCTGTCCGGCAAGCATCTTGAAGATGTCGTACTGCACCTTGTTGGTGTCCTGAAACTCGTCTATCAAAATGTAGCGGAAACGTTGGCGATATTTTTGCAGGATCTGCTCGTTGCCGAAAAGTTTGTGCACGTAGTACAGCAGGTCGTCAAAATCCATGGCGTTGTTTTGCAACATTCTGGTGCGGTAGCCGTTGATGACGTCGATGATCTCGGCATTGTCGGAGCAGGACGCCGCCTGTGAAAGCCTGTCCATTTGCTCCATCAGATATTCGTCCGAGCAGGCAAGTTGCGCAATGTCCCCGTCCAACAGCTCCGGGGCGTTGTTTTTGATGTCGGAAATGCTGTCGGCAAAGCTGTCCAGCATCTGCGCCGGCACATCGCTGAACACCGACTTGGCCACTTGTTTGAGCACGGTGCGCTTCTCCGACTCGTCGTAGATGGAAAAATTGCTGCCAAATTGCAACGCCTTGTACTCGCTGCGCAACACCGAGGCACAAAAAGAGTGTATCGTGGAGACGTGCATAAATTGGGCGTCGCAGTCGAACTCGTACAGGCGGCGCTTCATCTCGTTGGCGGCCTTGTTGGTGAAGGTGATGGCAAGTATTTCGGAGGGGTGCACGCCGCAATCCTGCACAAGATACAATATTCGGTTGGTAAGCACACGTGTCTTGCCGCTGCCTGCCCCCGCCAATACCAATATCGGCCCCATAGGCGCAGTGACTGCCTGCAATTGTGCGTCGTTGAGATGTTGAAGATTCACCTTGTTGCTCCCCAAAAATGTTGCTCTGTTAGCTGCGAGGGCGGCGCTTGGTAAGCGGACTGTCGCTCATGGCGTGCACGCCCTTGCCGTATTTGTGAATGTAGCGGCGCTGTGCGGAAAATCCAAATCGCCCCAGATGCTTGCCTGTGGCGTAGTACTCTCCGTGCTGATAGCTGACCAAATGCGCCTTGGAATAGTCGATTGCGCCCTTGTCGTCCACAAGCGACTCGTCCACGTCCACCGCCAACACGTCCGCCAAAAACATATCGTGCGAGCCAAGCGGCAACACGTCGAACACACGGCACTCGATGTTGACGGGGCTCTCGGCAATCAGGGGCGAAGAAACCTTGGAGGCGGGCGCCTTGGTGAGGCCCATCTCGGAAAATTTGTCGAAATCCCGTCCGCTGCGCACACCGCACCAATCGCAGGCGGCAAGCAAGTCGGCCGTGGTAAAATTGATGACAAAATCGCCGCCCTTGCGCAACATGCCGTGACTGTGACGGTCCTGCCGCACGGATATGTAGACTCGGGGCGGGTTGGAACAGACTATCCCCGTCCAGGCCACCGTGATGATGTTGTCCATTTGCCCGTCGCCGAGAGACACCATGACCACGGGCAGCGGCGCAAGCAGATTGGCGCCTTTGAGTGTTATTTTTGACATATCCTTTCCTTGCCCCACGCCCGAACGGGAGCGCAAAGGCACTTGCTCCACGCCGACCGAACGGGACGTGCAAGCAAAATATAAGCGAAAAATTTACAGAAAATTTGTTGAAAACAGGCTCCGAAGCCCTTTGCCGCACAAGAAGTGGCCGCCTCAGCGTTGCTTTTCGAAATGGGCCAAAAGGCGTTCTTTTTGCGTCAAAATGCCCTTTCCGAGGGTGTTTTGCAATACTATGTCTGAAATAGTATTATACGAAACCGCAGGAAACAAGAATAGTAGACGCACTTTTTCCTCGTAGAAAACGTTTTGCTCGGTGGCAACGGGCAGCAATGCCTTGCGCAGAGGTTTGAGGAAGGAGTAGTCCGCCACCACCTCCGCCACAATGCAATCGGTCATTGACAGGCGATCGGCCGTGCGCAGACAATCGGCCGTGCAGCCGCTATAGGCACGCACCAGCCCTCCTGCGCCCAGCTTGACGCCGCCGAAGTAGCGAGTGACCACCACGCAGATGTGATCCAGACCGCTTTGGCGGATACACTCGAAAATGGGCAGCCCTGCCGTGCCTTGCGGCTCGCCGTCGTCGCTGAACTTGGCCTTGTCGCCCACGGCAAAGGCGTAGCAATTGTGGGTGGCGTCGTAGAACTGCTTGCGACGGGACTCGACAAAGGCCATGGCCTGCTCGGGAGTATCGACGGGTGCGGCCGCAGCGATAAAGCGGGATTTTTCTATCACCGTTTCTGCTGTGACAGGAGCGGCAATGGTTGTGTATTCTTTCATTGTGAGATAACTATGCGCAGGTGCACCTTTTTGCCCCTGTGCAACACAAATTCGCCCTTGTCGGCCACGTCCTGCGGCAATGTCCAGCTGGGCGAGGAGATTTTTTGATCGTTGACGGACACGCCGCCGCCCTCCACCAATCTGCGGGCCTCGCCGTTGGACTTGCATTGGCCGCATTTGACCAGAATATCGATGATGTTGCCGGGGGAGGAAATGCTAACGGTGGGCATGTTTTGCACATCGGCGGCAAAAGACGCCCTTACCTGACGGAGAACCTCGTCGGCCACGTCCTTGCCGTGCACTATCGCCGTCACCTCGTAGGCGAGGCGCTCCTTGGCGGCGTTCATGCGCTCGTCTCGGTGGGCGGTAAGCTGCCTGATCTCGTCAAGATCCACAAAAGTGAGCAATTTGAGGCAGGTTTCCACACGGTCGTCCTCTACATTGCGCCAATATTGAAAGAAATCGAAGGGCGAAGTTTTGTCAGCGTCCAGCCACACTGCGCCTTTGGCCGTTTTGCCCATCTTTTTGCCGTCGGAGGTTGTGAGCAGCGTATAGGTGAGCGCATAGGCCTTTTTGCCCTCCTTGCGGCGGATGAGGTCGGCGCCGGCCAGCATATTGCTCCATTGGTCGTCGCCGCCCGTCTGCAATACGCAATTGTACTTGCGGTTGAGCACCAAAAAGTCGTAGCCCTGCATCAGCATGTAGTTGAACTCCAAAAAGCTGAGGCCACGCTCCAAACGCTGCTTGAAGCACTCCGCTGTCAGCATCTGATTGACGGAAAAACAAGTGCCTATCTCCCGCAAAAAGTCGATATAGTTGAGGTTCCACAGCCAATCGGCGTTGTTGACGAAGATGGCCTTGTCCACGTCGATAAAGCGGGACATCTGCTTGCGGAAACACTCCACATTGTGGGTGATGGTCTCCTTGCTGAGCATGGAGCGCATATCCGTGCGGCCTGTGGGGTCGCCCACCATTGCCGTGCCGCCGCCTATCAGAATGATGGGGGTGTGCCCCGCCCGCTGCAAGTGCGCCATGGCCATCAGCGTGACATAGTGCCCCGCCGTGAGGCTGTCCGCCGTGGGGTCGTAGCCCGTGTAGAAGGTGATGTGCTGACTGCCCATAAGCTCGTACAGCTCGTCTTCGAATACCGTTTGCTTGATATAGCCTCGCTCTTTGAGTACGTCAAGTACGTTTTTCATGTGGTTATCTCCCAAAATGTGTTATTTTTTTGTAGTTTTGCACCGCTGCAAAGGGCGGTTTGTGCTGCAAGTTGATGTGCCGAAAGGCGACAAGGGCGATTCGCTCCGTTACGCCTCGATACGCTGAAAATAGAAGGCGGCACGGTCCTTCATAAATTTGTAGCCGAGGACGGCAAAGGCGCAGGTTGCGGCAATTTCCACCAGCCACATCAGCAGCGTCCAATACCAGCCGCCTACAAGGGCGTACAGCACGATGAAGGGGGCGGCCAACAGCGCCAGCGCCATGCCCACGCACAGACTTATCAACATCAGGGACAGGCTTGCACGGGTGTTTTGTCGGGTGAGGCCGTCGGAGCCGAGCAAGGGCGAACGCAGGTCTCGCAGGGTGGTGAGGCACATGCTGCCAAAGCCCGAAAACACCATCGTCGCCAGCATAGCCAGCCCCCAATACCACTTGACCCGCAAAAGCGCCACCGTCAGCGCAACCGTGACAAAGTCGGCAATCAGCATGGACGAGGTGGCCAGCAGCACCTTAGCAAGCAGTATCTTGGAAAAGGGTACGGGCAAACTTTTCAGCAAGGGCAGCGTTTTGTTCTCCCTCGAAATGGGATAGATGCCCAGATAGTTGCTGGATATGCCCAAGATGGACAAATATACCACAATTACCACAGGGGCAAGCACGTTGTAGAGGGGCGCAGCGGCAAATTCGTCCAGAATGGAGACGCCCCCCGGCTGCAAAACGCCGAGCATCACGGCAAACAGCACCACGATAAAGGGCATCATTATCATGCCGGCAAGGCTCTGAAAGCCCTTTTGAGCGTCTCGCATGAGGCGCTTGACCTCCGTGACCATAAATTGCCTGACCACGCCGACGGGCTTGACGGAATATTGCTCGGTGCGGTGTTTGCGACGGGTACGTCCGCTATCCGCTGTGCCTGTGAGCATGCGATGATAAAATGGCAAGGAAACCAGCACCGTCAGCGACAGAAGCAGTGCGTTTTCGCCAAATGACGCTCCAAAACCGCCCAACCACTGCCCTGCGCCGTCGGCAAACATGCCCTTGGACAGCATGTAGTCGCTGTGAAAATAGGATACGGTGTGCCGCAGTTGATCGATGAAGCCCTCAAAAGCCTGCGACGAAGTGGGATCCTGCAAAATTTCGTCCAGATCCACACTGCCGTAACCGGTAAACCCTGCAACCAGCACCACCAAGGCTATTATCACGATCTGCAAGATGGTGCGCAACACCGTTTTGAGCACGTTGTTTTTGCCCAAAAGGTTGATGAGCGCACTGACGGGCAGGCAGATGATGGCGCACGTCAGCATGGGCAGCAAAGGCAGCAGCAAGATGGCTATCGGCAACATCAGATAGGCCCCTGCGCCTGCGCCCGAACCGATGATATAGGGCAACAGCAGCACCAGCGAGGAAATACACGTCGTTATCAGCTCGTTGAGGTACACCACCGTCAACCGAGCCAGAAAAATGACGGGCGAACGCACGGGCAGATAGAGCAATTTGTCGCCGTCCGAGGCCAAAAACACATTGGCCATGATGTCGTGCAGGCCAAACACCAGCACCAGACACTGACAGATGAGCATCAGCAGTGCGGCAAAATGCACGTCGCCCTGCAAAATGGTGCCCATTGTGTAGGATAAAAGGGCAAAGGACGCCAACATCGGCCCAAAGCCCACCAAAAGGAGCAACGCTATCAGCACGGTGCCCGCTCGGCGGCCTTTCTTTTTTGTTTTTATCACGGTGCGGGCCTTGTACTGCTGCAAGAGCATCAGCCGCACCAGCGCAAAGTAACGCCTCATTTGGACTCTCCGTCCGCCGTAACGGTGAGAAACAGACTCTCCAACGACACATTGGGGTCGTTGCGGATGTTATCCAACGTGTCCACCGCCACCAGCTTGCCTTTGTTGATGATGGCTATGCGGTCGCAGACCTTCTCTACCACGTCGATGACGTGAGAGCTGAAAAACACCGTGTTGCCCCTATCCGCCTGTTGGCGCATAAGCTGTTTGAGCCTGTACGCCGATTGCGGATCCAGACCTGTCAGCGGCTCGTCCAGCACCCACACCTTGGGATCGTGCACAAGCGCCGCTATCACCGACAATTTTTGCTTCATCCCGTGCGAATAGGAGCCTATCGCATTGGAAAGCACGTCCGTCAGCTCGAACATCTGTGCGTATTCGTCTATGCGCTGTTTGAGCTTGTCGCCGCCCACGCCATACATTGTGCCGATAAATTTGAGGTACTCGATGCCTTTGAGGGCGTCGTAGGTGTCGTGATTGTCCGGCACGTAGCCTATCTGCATTTTGGCGGCGATGGGGTCGTCGGCGATGTTGCAGCCGTTTAGCTCCACCGTGCCGCTGTCGGCGGTCAATATGCCCGTGATAATCTTTATCGTGGTGGATTTACCGGCGCCGTTTGGCCCCAAAAAGCCGAAAATTTCGCCGTCGTTGATTTCCAGAGAAAGATCGTCCACCGCCTTGACATCTGCCTTGGCGTAGGTTTTGGATACGTTGTGTAGTCTAATCATGCTTGTCGTCCTCAAACCACTTGTTGGGTACTTGCTGTTTGGAATATTGCTTGTTTTGCTTGGTTTGCCTGCAACCGACGTCCTGTCCGTTGCCGCTGGGCACAAAATACACGTCGTCCTTTACCTCGTCGGGCAGATACTGCTGCTGCACCCATCCGCCGTAGTTGTGAGGGTACTTGTAGGCGGGGGCATCGGGCTCCTCGGTGCTGCGGGGGTGATTTTCGTCCATCAGATACCTTGGCACCTGCGCCGTTGGGTGCTGCTTGGCGCTTTCCTCGGCGGCGTACAGCGTGTTGACAACACTGTTTGACTTGGGACAGTTGCAGATATACAATATCGCCTCGGTGAGGGGGATACGCCCCTCCGGCAGGCCGATATTCCGGAAGGCCGTGAGGGCACTTGTGGCCACCACCAACGCCTGAGGGTCGGCCAAGCCCACGTCCTCGGCGGCGTGTATCACTATGCGGCGGGCAAGCAACAATGGGTCGGTGCCCGCCTCCAACAACCGCTCGAACCAGAACATGGCGGCGTTGGGATCGCTGCCCCGCATGCTTTTGATAAAGGCGCTGATCATGTCGTAGTACATGCCCGTATCCACCGAAAGTGCCTTGCGCTGCATGGATTGCGACGCCACCAGCTTGGTGACGTGTGTGCTGCCGTCCTGCTCGACATCGGTGGTCAGCACGGCCAGCTCCAATGCGTTGTAGGCGTTGCGCAGATCGCCTGCGGCCGTCTCGCAGATGTAGTCCGCTGCGTCCTCGTCCAGCACTATCTTGCGGCGAGAAAGCACCGTGTCGCGACGGAGCGCTTGCTGCAAACCTTGCAAAATATCCTGCTTGGTGAGGGGCAAAAACTCAAATACCCTGCAACGAGACACTATCGCACGGGTCATGGAAACGTAGGGATTTTCCGTAGTGGAGCCGATAAACGTGATGTAGCCCTTTTCGATGGCGGGCAACATGCAGTCGCTTTGCGCCTTGCTCCAACGGTGGCACTCGTCCAGCAACAGGTAGGTTTTTTGACCATAGGCGTTGAAGCGGCGCATGGCCTCGTCTATGATTTTTTTGGCATCCGATACGCCGCTGGATACTGCGTTGAGCTTTTCGAAATGACTGCCCGTTGTGTTGGCAATTATGTTGGCAAGGGACGTCTTGCCCGTGCCCGGCGCACCCCAAAATATGCAGCTGCCAAGCTTGTCCGCCTTGATGGCACGGCACAAAAGCGAGCCGTCGTAGATGATGTGCGTCTGCCCGATAAATTCGCTCAAAACCCGCGGGCGCATGCGCTCCGCAAGGGGGATGTTGGCGACTTTTTCACTTTCGAATATGGAATTTTGTTCATACTGAGCCATGATACTATTGTAGCAAACTTTCAATAAATTGACAAGTATAATTTAGAGTAACTATATACAAAGCCGTCGAGGGAAAATTGCCGTCACCGCACGCTGCGCCAGAACCAAATCCCCACCACCCCCGAGGGAAAAAAGATGGGGAGAAGAAAATAAGAGAAGAGAAAAAAAGAAGAGAAAAAATATAAGAAAAAAAGGTGCGGCAATCGACCGAAGTGGGTCGAAAGGCACCTTGCAAGCCTTGGTTGGGGTCACTCGGCCAGATCGAAGTGACGGAAACGGTCCTTCATGTGGCCGAAATAGAAGGTCATCAGCTCTCTCGCCTTGCGCTCCAACACTTCGGTGGGGTCGCCGTTTTTGAGGATCTTGAAAAAGCTGGTCAAAAAGCCCTCTGCAATGGCGGGGTAAAAATCGGGATTTTCGATCTTGGCGCCAATCTCGGGGAAAACGCTGCGCACCATCTGGCGGATCTGGCCGGCGATGACCTCGATAATATAGTTGACAAAGGTATCGTAGTGGACAGTGTTGCCCTTTTGGATGATAAGCAGCTCGTCGTGGTAGGTGGTGATGAACTCTATCACCATCTCGGAAATCTCCTTCATGGACTTCTCCTCAAAGGGAAAATCGTTGCCGATAAATTGGCGGACGCTCTCCATAAAGGGGTTTACCACGGCAAAATAAAGCGCCTCTTTGTTGGCGTAGTATCGGTAGACGTTACCAAGTGAAATTTCGGCATTGTTGGCTATGTTCCTGATGGAGGCATCGGCAAAACCTTGCTCTTTGAATTCCTGCACGGCAGACGCTAAAATCTTTTCCCTGATTTCCTTCTTCAAGTACTGCATAAACCCTCTCCGTAAATGCCATTAGTTGTCCTTTTGGTGCGACCATCGCATCAAGTAGAATGATTATAACATAACGGAAAAAGAATAGCAACACATTTTGGGAATTTTTTATTTTTAATTCATTTTTGTGCCCCGTGTGGCGATTTTTGGGGGATCAGTAGGCGCACTCCAACAGCATTTTGTCGGCAAGCAGGGCGATAAACTCGCCGTTGGTGGGCTTTTCCGACGCATTGTAGACCTTGACGCCGAACACACTGTTGATGTTTTCGATCTTGCCCCTGTTCCAGGCCACCTCGATGGCGTGGCGAATGGCCCTCTCCACCTTGCTGGGCGTGGTATCAAAGCGCTTGGCAATGGACGGGTAGAGTGTTTTGGTTATCGCATTGATGATGGGTGGGTCGTCCACCGCCAACTTGATGCCCTCTCGCAAAAATTGGTAGCCCTTGATGTGCGCAGGTATCCCCACGCTGACAAATATGCTGCTGATACGCTCGTCCAGAGTTTTTTCCGAGACGGTCTTTTTGCGCACCACTTTGCCGCCCAGACGGTCGCCCTCGTAGACGTTGAGGATACGCTGCTCTAACACGTTGTACTCTATCGGCTTGACAAGGTAGTACTTGGCGCCCAATTCCAGCGCTTTGATGACGAAAACCTCGCTTTTAAGCTCGGACGCTACAATAAAGCGGGCGTCTCGGTACTTCTCCAAAAGGGCGTAGCCGTCCTCGCCGTTCATCATCAGTTCCGTCACCACCACATCGGGGATGTGCTCGTCCAAGCAGCGGCGGGCGTCCTTGCCTTCCACGTCGAAAAGCACCTCGAAATCTTCGTTTTCCTGCAATCTTTCTTTGAGGCCCGATTGACCTATCAAACCAATTGTAATCACTGACAATAGCTCCTTTTTGTTGGTGACTACATTGTAGCACATTTAAGTACGTCGAAAATTTTGTAAAATCTTGTATTTTTTGGTTTTTTTGTCGAAAATTTTCCGAAATTTTGTATTTTTGGAAATTGTGCGCCGCACTTGCGCCGCTTTTCGTCGAAAAAGGGAAGGGAGAGGGGAGAGGAGAGGGGAGAGAAAAAGAAGAAAAAAGAGTGAGAAAAAAGAAGAGAGAAGAGGAAGAAAAGAGAGGGTGATTGAGGATTGAGGAAAAAAAGAGAGGGAAGAGAAGAAAGATAAAGAAAAAAAGAGGGGAGAGAAGAAAAGAAAGAGAAGAAAGGGAAGAGAAGAAAGGGAAGAAAAGGAGTGAGAAGAGGGAAGATGAGGGTGAGGGAGGAGAAGAAAGATAAAAAAGAAAGGAAAGAGAGAAGAAATAAGAGGAGAGAGAAGAAAAGAAAGAAAAAGAGTGAGGGACGTGGGGGCGTTGGGGTGGGTTGTATGAGCGCCGTGCTGCCTTGATGTTGACGAAAAGCGTTTAGCTCCACCACTAAGGACAGGCAATTTATGTTACCGATTTTTTGTTGAACGTCTTGCACTTCCTCTTGGATTGTGGGGTTGGGGCGAGTGGAAAAGAGAAAAGAAAAAATGAGAGGAGATATAAAAAAGAAAAGGGAGAGAAAAGAAGAAAAAAGAGAAGAGGGAGAGGGAGAAGAAAAAAGAAATAAGAGGAGAGAGGAGAAAAGAAAAAAAAGTGAGGAGCATAGGGGCGTTTGGGGTAGGCGTATGATTGCTGTGCTGCCTTGATGTTGACGAAAAGCGTTTGGATCCACCACTGAGGACAGCAGATTTATGTTACCGTTTTTTTGTTGGACGTCTTACACTGCTGCTTGGCTTGTAGAGATGGAGCGAGCGATAAAAGAAAAGGGAAAGAGAAGAAAAGAGGGGGCGGCGAGGGATCAGAGGTTGCGCGGTTTGCGGGGGCGGACAAAAAACGTGCCCAACCACAGGCGAAGCAGCTCTTTGCCGCCCTGCGTCATCAGTTTTTTGCCGTCGTCGTCCAGCGATTTGTAGGCGGTGTGCATGCCTCGCACCGAGCTGACCAATTTTTTGCCGATGTCGGTGACGTTTTGACAGCCGCTGCCCTCCAACACGGCAAATATGCACCCAACCAGCTTGCGGCGGGCGGGCAGGTCCATGCCGAAAATCCACTCGGTAAGCGTTTCGTCAAACACTTGCGAGACGTAGGACAGGCCGTTCAGCCTCTTGAAGGAGCCGTCCTGTAAAATTTTCCAGGTGAAGGGGTTGTGCTGCAACAGCAGCAGGCTGGTGCTGTCCACCACTTGATAGTCCTGCCGAGTGTTGAGCAGCAGGCCCACCATCGAGTCTCTCGGTATGGTTTTGTTGACACGCTCGGCAATGCAAAGGTACTGCTCGGTGTGGTAGATGCTGTCCACAAACCCCGGGCCGTCGTGGTTGAACACCATCTCGATGCGCTGCTGTATCTGCGGCGAGGCCATGCACGCCGAGTACTCCGCCAAGTTGCCGCCCTTGCTGTGGCCGCCCACATACAGCCTGCCGGATAGCGTGCTGCCGACGGTTTGCAGATAGTTTTGCGCCAGAATGTGCGAGGGTATCACTTTGAGGAAGGACATATAAAAATCTTCTTTCCAGCCCAAAACGGTGGTATCCGTGCCCCGAAAAGCCACATAGACGCTGTCGTCGGGCAGCAAAAAGGTGACGGCGGCAAAGCGCACCACTCGCTTGTCGCTGTTGCGCTGACGAAAGAAGCCCACCCTGACATCGCCGAAACGGGGGCTGGCCGCCACTGCCGCTATCAACTTGTTGTTGGATTTGACGTAGAATGTGCCCTCGGCAAGACCATTTGCCTCCACAAGCCGTGATAACGTGCGTTTGGGGGCGCCGCAAAACTTGCGGGGAAAATTGAGATAGGCAAGCTGACAAAACACAAGACTATCCGCCTGACAAAGAGGGGACTGCGCAAAGGTTTGCTTGTGAGTTTTGACATAACTTGTGAGGTTCATGGTGCGTGGCGCCCGTCACTCCCTGTGGGGAGCACGCCTGCGGGCAAAGGCAAAAATCTCACCGAACCATCGGGACAGCAGTTGCTTGCCGCCGTGGGAAATGAGCTGCTTGTCGCCGTCGGGCAGGGCGTCGAAGGCCTTGCGCATGAGGCGAATCTTTTGCAGGGGACGGTAGAGAAAATCTCCCACTTCCGTTGCGCCGCTGCCGTGCACAATGGCAAAAACGGCGTTGACAAACCGTCGGCGGGTGGGCATATCCATGGACGCAATCCACTCGGAAAGCGCCGTGTCGGTGGCACGGGAGCCGTGGGTTGTTTTGGGCAGTTTTTTGAAGGACGTCATATCCCTGACTACCCAACTGAACGGGTCGTGCTGGGCTATCGACAGGTTGGTGCTATCCACAACCTCGTAGACCTGCGACGCCGTGAGCAGCATGCCCACAATGGAGTCGTGCGGCACCGTTTTGCGCACACGTTGGGCTATGCGTTGGTAGCGTTCGTCCTCGAAAATGTTGAAGTTGAACCCCGGGCCGTCGTGGTTGTAGACGGCGGCGATGCGCTGCTGCAAATCGCTGCGGGCAAACGTGGCGGAAAACACCGACAAATTGCCGCCCTTGCTGAGGCCGCCCACAGTAAAACTGCCCTCCAAACGAGACAGCACCTCTTCCAGATAGGCGAGGGCTATGCGCTGGGTGGGGATCACGTCCAAAAGGGACATTTTGAGGTTCTCTCGCCAGCCAACCAGCGAAACGCCCGTGCCCCGAAAGGCTATGTGGTAGGCACCGTCGCACAGCATAAAGGTGACGGCGGCAAAGCGTTGCTCCTTGGCGTCGCAGTTGCGTTGGCGAAAAAAACCCACCTTGACGGGCGCAAATCGGGGACTGGCGGATATGGCCTTCAACAACTGCACATTGTGCTTGTGCAACACCGAAAGGGTGCCCGCAAGCAGCTTGTCGATGTCTTGGCAAAGTTCGCCAAGAGTCTTGTTGGGCAGGGAACACTGCGCCCTTGCAAAGGACATATAGGCCAACTCCGCAAAGACGAGGCTGTCCACCTCGTTGAGGGGCGCCTGCCCGAAATCGGCTGTGTTTTTTCTGACGTATCCGATGATGTTCATAACGTTGTATCGGGAGAAAGCGCAGGTTGGGCGCCCTTGCGGACGTGCCGCATAGAGTCGAACCACAGCTTGATGAGCTCCTTGCCGTTGCCAAGCAACAGATTGCGGCTGTCCTCGTCCAGCGTGTGGAATGCTTGCTTCATCTTGTGCAGGTGCACCAACACATGGTCGGTCAGCTGCGGCACGGTTGTTGCGCCGCTGCCGTACACCACCGTGAACAGTGCGTCCACCAGCTTTTTGGTGGTGGGTCGATCGAGGCTTGCTATCCATGAGGTGAGCGCAAGCTCGGTGGCCTGCGACGTGCGTGCCGTTTGGGGCAGTTTTTTGAAGGCGTTTTGCTCGGTGATCACCCAACTGAATGGGTTGTGCTGCATGACGGATATGCTGTCGCTCTCCACCACCTCATATTGCTGCATGGTGTTTAGCAGCATGCCTATGATGGAGTCGTGCGGCACAGTTTTGTGTATGCGGGGCTGCAACTGCAAGTAGCGCGGGTCGCCAAAGATGTCCTGCTTGAAGCCCGGGCCGTCGTGGTCGTAGACGCCATCGATACGGTTGCGCAACTCGTCGGGGGCGTACACCGCCGCATATACCACCAGATTGCCGCCCTTGCTGTGGCCGCCCATCAGCAGCCTGCCCTGCAACAACGGCGCAAACTTTTGCAAATAGTTGAGCGCCAACCTTTGCGAGGGTATGGTTTTGAGCAGCGCCATGTTGAAATCTTCCTTCCAGCCCAGCAGTGTGATATCCGTGCCACGGTATGCGATATAATGGAGATTTTCGGTCAGCTCAAATGTCATTGCGGCAAAGCGGATCTCCCTGCGTGCGCTGTTGCACTGACGGAAATATCCCACCTTGACGGGCGCAAATCGGGGGCTGGTGGCCACCTCTTTGAGCAGCTTGACGTTGTCCTTGGGCAAAAGGGTGTCCGCAACAAGGGCGTCGATGTTTTGGCACAACTGCCCCATCGTTTTGGCGGGACGGCCGCACACCGAGCGATCGAATTGAAGATAGGACAGCTCGCACAGGATGAGGCTGTCCACCTCGTTGAATGGCAACTCGTCAAAGGTGGCCTTGGTCTGCCTTACATACCGTACAATATTCATTGTTTAGTCTCCGTGTTACAAAATCTGAGTATAAACAAATTATATAATATCTCCGACAGCAAAGTCAAGGCGCAAGCGGCGCTGCGGCAAAATTTTTTTGCGGCGAAAATGGCAAAACAGCCGTCAAAATGTTGCAAAAGTGAATATCTTATGCTATAATTGATAGGCTGCTACAAGACATCTATCCAAGGAGGTGAGGGCTGTGCAGGAATACAGAGGAAAATACAACAGCGCAACGGTGTTTACCGACATCGTGGACGGCGAGACGGTTTCGCAGATCATTCAGCTGCTGAACAGCCCCATCGCCGAGGGGCAAAAAATACGCTTGATGCCCGACGTGCACGCAGGCAACGGCTGCACAGTGGGCACGGCCATGACTATCGGCGGCAAATTGGCGCCGAGCTTGGTGGGGGCGGATATCGGCTGCGGCATGGAAGTGGCGTTTTTGGCGGAAAAGGACGTGGATTGCGCCCGTCTGGACGAGGCCGTGCATAGCGCCCTGCCCCAAGGGCGGGGTTTGCGGCGATATGTGCACCGCTGCGCCAAGGAGGCGGCTCTCGACAAACTTGTGTGCGCCAAACGTATCGATTTGCAGGCGGCGGAGCTATCCATGTGCACGCTGGGCGGCGGCAATCACTTTGTGGAAATGGACCGTCGCAACGACGGCACGCTTGTGCTGGTGATACACAGCGGCAGCAGGCGGCTGGGGCTGGAAGTGGCCAGGCTGTATCAGCGCTCGGCGATGGACTACATGCGCAAAACCCGTGCCGAGATGACGTCGCTGCAACTGCAATTGCAGGGCAGAGACGACGAGATCGAGCAGCAACTGCACCGCCTGAACCAACAAAAAATCAGCGAGCAATTTGCCTACCTTGAGGGGCAACTGTTGCAGGACTATCTGCACGATATGCGCATTGTGCAACGCTTTGCGCAGCTGAATCGCCGTGCCATTGCGCAGGAAATTTTGCGGGGGTGCGGTCTGACTGCGACCGACAGATTTGATTGCGTGCACAACTACGTCGATACGGACAATATGATACTGCGCAAGGGGGCGGTGTCTGCGCAAAAGGGAGAGCGGGTCATCATTCCGCTAAACATGCGAGACGGCGCTTTGCTGTGCGTGGGCAAGGGCAACGACGATTGGAACTGCTCCGCTCCGCACGGCGCAGGACGTATCATGAACCGTGCCCGGGCCAAAAAGGAACTGAGTGTGGAGGAATTTCGGCGCACAATGCAGGGGATATTTTCCACAACGGTGGGCGAGGGCACGCTGGACGAATCGCCCATGGCCTACAAGAGTGCGCAGTCCATTGTGGACAACATCGGCGACACCGTGGACATTGCCGAAACCGTGCGGCCCGTCTACAACTACAAAAGCGGAGAGAGCGCAAAAAATTGACCCCCATGTCCTCAAAATGCACCACATCAGCGGGGCGAGTTGGGGCAAGATAAACACTCGTCGTTGACGAGTGCATGTTTTTTATGGTTAATTTTTTTCAAGTGCAAAACCCGAATAGAAAAGAAGTCAACGGCAAATGGTTGACTTCTGAAATTTTGATTTTTTTTATTTAATTTTTTTATTTAATTTTTTTATTTATTTTTTTTTTATTTTTATTTTTTTTGTTTTTTTACTCGGTCGCAAGTGCGAGTGGGCAACCGCTCACAAACATCTTTCTGTCGCACAAAAACGCACCGCCTCCAATCTCCGCAAAAAATATGGACGGCGCTACAATTATTTGAAAAGAAGTCAACGGCAAATGGTTGACTTCTATTATTTTAGATTTATCTGCGATTACAGCTTGAAGCACTTTTGCAGGGAGCGATATTCGCCCAGCACCAACAGCGTTTTGTCCTCGGAGAGGACGGTATCGGGAGTGATGTCCACGTTGAGCACGTCGTCCTGCTTGACGCCCATGATGTTGATGTTGAACTTGCGGCGGATGTCCAGCTCGCCTACGCTTTTGCCCACCCAGCCCTTGGGGATGTTGACCTCGATGATGGCGTGGCTTTCGTCCAGCTCGACGTAGTCCAAAATGTTATCCAAGCCGTAGCGGATAGCCACCCACTTGGCCATTTGCTTTTCGGGGTAGATGACGGCGTCGGCGCCTGCCAGACGCAAAAACTTTTCCTGTGCGTCGTTGGCGGCACGGGATACGATGTAGCGAGCGCCCAACTCTTTGAGCAGAGAGGTGGTTTCCAGCGAGCTTTGGAAGTTGTCGCTTATCGCCACCACGCACAAATCGAAGTTGCGCACGCCCAAAGTTTTGAGGAACTCGGCCTTGGTGCTGTCGCCTATCTGCGCACGGGTGACATGGTTGAGCACGTCGTTGATACGGTCCTCTCGGATATCCACCGCCATCACCTGATCGCCAAGATTGTCCAGCTCGGCGGCGATGTGCTCGCCAAAGCGTCCCAAACCCAAAAGTAGTACTGTTTTCATAATTTTCTCCTTAGCCTACCGAAATTTTTCCCTGCGGCAACTTGGATATGTTTTTGTTGGAATTGGACAGCGCCGCATACAGCAGCGTCAAGCCGCCTACTCTGCCCACAAACATAAGTAGCATAAGTATTATTTGCGAGGCTATACCCAAACTCGGCGTGATACCCGTGGTGAGGCCTACCGTGCCGATGGCCGAGGCCGTCTCGAACAGACACACGTCAAATGGCAAGCCCTCCGCCAGACTGATGACGCCGCCGCCCAGCAAAAACAGCACCAGATACATCAGCGACAGCGCCGAGGCCGTCTTGACAGTGTTGTCGTCTACACGGCGGTGCAGGATGAGAGTGTCGTTCTTTTTGCGGAAGGTGGATATGGCTGCGGCAAACAAAAGCGCAAAGGTGGTTGTTTTCATGCCGCCTGCCGTGGAGCCGGGCGAACCACCGATGAGCATCAGCACCACTGTCAGCCCCCTGCCGAAGCCGCTCATATTGTTGTAATCTACGGTGTTGAAGCCGGCCGTGCGGGGCGTGACCGCCTGAAACAGCGATGCAAAAATGCGCTCCTTGATGGGCATATCGCCAAACTCGGCAAAGAAGAAATACACCGCAGGCACCAACGTAAGCACTGCCGAAGTGATAAGCACCGTCTTGGTCTGCAACGAATAATGGGAAAAACGGCATTTGTTGACGCCGATGTCGTAGATGGTGATAAACCCGATACCGCCGATAAATATCAGCAGCATGACGGTGAGATTGACGGTGGGGCTGCCCACAAAGCCCGTGAGGGACACAAATTGGGCGCCCTGTGAGCCCATGATGTCAAATCCGGCATTGCAAAAGGCCGAAACGGCATGGAACAGCGCCAACCAGACGCCCCGCCCGCCAAAGGCTATCACAAATGGGGGAATGAGCGCAATTGTGCCCACCAGCTCGGTGACGACCGTCGCCAGCAAAATGAACACGGTAAAGCGCACGATACCGCCCATCTTTTGCACGGAGTTAGCCTCTTGCATGGCGGTTTTTTGAAACAGCGTGATTTTGCCGCCAAACAGCAATATCAGCGCCGCCATGGACGTGATGACGCCCAGGCCGCCTATCTGAATGAGCAGCAAAATGACCACCTGACCGAACACCGACCAATGTGTGGCGGTATCCACCACCACCAGACCCGTAACGCACACCGCCGAAACGGACGTAAACAGGCACTGATTGAAGGGCGTCACAGTGCGGCTTTTGGCGGAAATGGGCAACAGCAACAACAGCGTGCCCAGCAATATCAACGCCAAAAAGCCTATTATTATCAGCTGAAACGGATTGAGATGAAACCGTTTTCGTACCATACAAACCTCTTTTTGCGCAGAGACCGGTTGTTTGCGCCTCTGCTTTGCAATGGAGCCGTCGGAGCAAATCGCCCGTGCGGCAAAGCGTCACATGCGAGAGCGGATCTTGTCGATGTACTCCTTGATGGACTTTTCCACTATGCGCTGGGCGTCTTCGGCGTCGTGCACCTCCGATACGGACGTGGGCTTGTTTTCCAACTCCTTGTACACGCGGAAAAAGTGCTGCATTTCGTCAAAGATGTGCCGGGGCAGATCCTTGATGGACTTGTAGCAATTGTAGTTGGGGTCGGTAAAGGGGATTGCGATGACCTTTTCATCGCAGGAGCCGTTGTCGTTCATGATGATGACGCCTATCGGGTAGCAGCGCACCAGACTGTGCGCCAAAAGCGGCTCCGAACACAACACCAACACATCCATGGGGTCGCCGTCCTCCGCAAGGGTGCGGGGGATGAACCCGTAGTTGGCGGGATAGTGGGTGGATGTGTACAATATCCTGTCCAAAACAAGCAAGCCTGTTTCCTTGTCCAGCTCGTACTTCATCTTGCTGCCCTTGGTTATCTCGATCACCGCATAAAAATCCGAACAGCTGATCCTGTCGCGCGAAATATCGTGCCAAATGTTCATATTGTCCTCCTGTTAGATCACGTGCGCACCGTGTCAGTGGCAGTGATACTGCTTGGCAAATTGTATAAAGTTTTCCGAATCGGAGTAGAGCACGCCGCTTTTGCCCCAGATGAGCACGATCTCCTGAAAAATCGCCTGATCCAGCGGTATGCACACCAATTCATCGTCCATCTCGGCCACCTGCCGATACAAAAACGCTCCCGCATTGCCGTATCCGAGAAATTGCTTGACCGTGTACAGCTGAGAGGAATACAGCAGGATCTTCGGCTCGATGCCCACCTCCGAAAAGGCTCTCTTGATAAAGATGTTTTGGTAGCTATCCGCCTTGAACAGGATGATGTGCTCGTCCTGCAACTCCTTGAAGGAAATGCGCTTTTTTTGCGCAAGATGATGCCGCTTGCTGACGCAAAAAACCAACTCCGTAGAGCACAACGGCAACACATTGTAGGCGTCGTTGACAAAATTGTCAAGTATCGTGATGCCCAGATCCACCGAATTGGCGTCCACCAGCTTGCGGGCCTGCAACGAGCCCGTCTCCAACATCTCCAACTCCACATCGGGGTAGAGCTTGGTGTAGGCGTTGAACATCTGCGGAAACAGAAACGTGCTGATCATGGCGGGCACGGCTATCTTGACGTGGTTGTGGTTGTTGCCCATGTCCTTCATCTGCGTGACGAGAGAATCCACCGACTGCAAAATGTAGTTGACCTTGTCATAGAAAAATTGCCCCTCCACCGTCAGCTGCAATCGATTGTGCCTGCGATGGAACAACTTGACGCCGAACTCGTCCTCCAACTCTTTGAGGCAAAAGGAAATTGTGGGCTGGCTGACATACAGCTCCTCGGCCGCCTTGGTTATGCTGCCATATCGGCAGACCGTCTGGAAATATCTCATTTGCAGAAGTTTCATTTGCCCACCCACTTAGAAAAATTTTGCTCAAAGGCGTTTGAACAAAGTTTTGACTATGCAATTATAGCAGAAGAAATAAAATAAATCAACTTATATATGCCTATATTTTGCGTCTATTTTGCGGCAAATTGCCCCCAAGTAGGGATATTGAGGGTGTTATGTCTGAAATAGTATTCTACAAAACGCCGATTTCTGACATAGTTGAGCCCCTCCGCACGCCTTTCACCGCACCACCACCCACATCCAATAAGTAAAAAAGAGCGAAAAAAAGAGGAGAGATAAAAATTAGAAAAGAAAAAAAAGAAGAGAGAAGAAAAGAAGAAAATAAAGGAAACAAGAGAGGAAAGAGAGGAGAGGGAGAGGGCTGCGAAGAGGTGAAAAGATAAAAAAAAAGAAAGAGGGGAGAGAGGAGGGAGAAGAGAGGGTAACAAAAAAAAAGGTCCGCCACTTCATAATAAAATCTCGGGATAATTCATTAAAATGAGTGAAAATCATGTATTTCTTTCAAAAAAATAAATTGGACAAGAAAAAAAAGAAACGAAACAAAAAAAATAGAAGGGGAGAAGAGAGGTAGACGGTTAAAAAATATAAGAAAAAAAGGAAGAGGGCGCAGAAAGAGAAGAAGAGAGAACGATTGCACCACCGACACAAAAAAAGCTACCGTAAAAAATGGAGACGTAGTAAAAGCGTGATTTCTATAAAAAATCGGGGATAAAATGAGGGTATTTGACCTCAATTGGGTGAAAATTTTATAAAAAAATGGGAAGTCACAAAAAAAACGAGGGAGAGAGGAAAGAGCAAAGTGATCGAAAAATGCACCACTTGATATGGGGTGATATGCTAACTGTCCCAAAATGGATCAGTCGAGTTGGAGGAGGTCGGTGAGGATGGAGTTGAGGACGTAAAATTTGTCGGAAGGGACGTGCACGAAGTCGCCGTCGACGGCCAAAAAGCCCTGTTGACGCAGGCGGTCGGCTTGGTCGAAAAAGGTGAAAAAGTCCTTGCCGTAGCGCAGGGCAAATTGGCTGAGGCTTAGCCCCTGCTGCAATCGCAAACCCAGCATGGCACACTCGTTGGCCTGCTCCGATAGCGAAATGACGCTGCTTTCGGCACGCAATTTGTCCACGGGCAAACGCAGATAGTCGTCAACATCCCAACAATTGGTAAAGCGCACATCCCCCACAAAGCCGGCGGCCGACGCTCCAAAGGCAAAATAGCGCCCCTCCTGCCAATAGTGAAGGTTGTGCTTGCACTGCCTGCCCGTTTGCGCAAAGTTGGAGATCTCGTATCGGGCAAAACCGTGTGCGGCCAGCACCGCCACTGCCATATCGTACATATCGGCCATGTCGTCGTCGCTTAGCGGCAGGGTGCCGTCAAGTTGGCGATACAAAGGCGTGCCCTCGTGCAGCTCCAAGGCGTACACGCTGATGTGCGAAAGGGGCAAATCGGTGGCCGTTTGCACCGAGCGGAGAAATTGCTCGGCGTTGTCGTCGATGCCCAAAATGAGATCGGCGTTGAGGTTGTCGAAGCCCATTGCCTTCGCCCGATCCACCGCCGCAACAAAATCGGCATAGGTGTGCAGGCGGCCCATCTTGCGGAGGGTGGCGTCGTTGACGCTTTGCAGCCCGAAACTGAGGCGATTGACGCCGTTGCGCATGAGGCACTCCAACAGCGGGGCCGAGGCGCTTTCCGGATTGCACTCCACAGTCATTTCTTGCAGCTGCGACATATCGAAACGGCTGCGCAGCTTGGCAAAAAGGGCGTCCATGCAGTGCGTGGGCACCGACGAGGGCGTCCCACCGCCCAGATACACCGTGTAAATCGGCTTGGACGGGTCGGCGTAGCGGTCGATTTCCTCAAAAAGTTTGTCAAAATAGGCCGAAACGCTGGAAAAATCGGTGCAGGAGCTGAATCCGCAATAGCTGCACCGCTTTTTGCAAAATGGTATGTGAATGTAGATGGAATAGTCGCTGTACATGGGCTAAATAAGGTGCGAGGGGCGAGAGGCTGCGTCAGCTTCTCAATTTGCGATAGGGGCCGATGCCCTCCAAGCCGTCCAGCAGGGCGACGTCGCCGTCGGAAAGGGCAATATCCACGTCGATATTTTGCCTGATACGCTGCTGATTGACGGATTTTGGCAAAGGAAGCGTGCCCTTGTGCAGGCAATAGGCGATACACAGCTGCGCCACGGTGACATTGTAGCGTTGCGCCACCTGCGCCAACACGCCGTTATCCAATATGTTGCCCGTGGCAAGGGGAGAATAGGCCTCCACCAAAATGCCGTTTTCCTGACAGAAAAAGGTGCACTCTCGCTGGGTGTTGCCCACAAAAAAGCGTATCTGGTTGACGGCGGGCATCACACCCGTGGCGTCCAAAAGGGGGAGGATGTCGCTTGGCAGAAAGTTGGAAACGCCGCAGCAGCGCACCAGACCGCTTAGTTGCAGCTCCAACATGGCGCCCCAGGCGGCGATGTTGCCTTGGGTGCAGTCCTTGCCGATATCCGACCAAGGCCACGGCGCATGTATCAGGTACAAATCCACATAGTCCATGCGCAGATTGCGCAGCGATTGCACCAGATGGGCCTCGGTGCCCTTTTCGTCCTTGACGTCGGAGGGCAGCTTGGTGGTGACAAAAACCTGTTCTCTCGGCAGGCCGCTATCCCGTACGGCACGCCCCACGTCCGCCTCGTTGCCGTAGGCAAAGGCCGTGTCGATGTGACGATAGCCCGCATCCAACGCCCAACGCACGGCATTGTAGCAATCGTTTGGGGCGCTTTGCCAGGTGCCCAACCCGACGGGCGGTATCGATACGCCATCGTAAGTGACAAAATTTTTGAGCATTGTGTGACTCCTTTGACGGTGCGCTTGGGTCAGTCGTCGATTTTGAGTATGGACATAAACGCCTCGCTTGGGACGCTGACCGAACCCACCTGACGCATACGTTTTTTGCCCTCTTTTTGCTTTTCCAACAGCTTCTTTTTGCGGGTTATGTCGCCGCCGTAGCACTTGGCAAGCACGTCCTTGCGAAGCGCCTTGACCGTTTCTCGGGCGATGATTTTGTTGCCGATAGCCGCCTGAATGGGTATCTCGAACATCTGGCGGGGGATTGCGTCTTTGAGTTTTTCGGCCATCTGGCGGCCACGGGCGTAGGCCCGCTCCTCGTTGACGATGATGGACAGGGCGTCGCACACCTCACCATTGAGCAGCATATCCATGCGCACCAGCTTGCCGGTGGCAAAGCCCTTCAACTCGTAGTCCAGACTTGCATATCCCCTTGTGCGGGATTTGAGCGAGTCGAAAAAGTTGTAGATTATCTCGTTGAGGGGGATGTCGTAGGTGAGTTTGACACGGTGCTTGTCCAGATAGGTCATATCCACAAAGGTGCCTCGCTTGTCCTGACACAGACCCATCACGTCGCCGACGTACTCCGGCGGAGAATATACCTCGGCCTTGACAATGGGCTCCTCGATGTGCTCTATCAACGTGGGCGGCGGCAGCTTGGTGGGGTTGTCGATGAAGAGCTGCTCTCCCTGTGTGGTGAACACCTTGTACACCACGCTGGGTGCGGTGGTAACAAGATCCAGGTCAAACTCCCTCTCCAACCGTTCCTGAATGATCTCCATGTGCAGCAATCCCAAAAAGCCGCAACGGAACCCGAACCCCAACGCAACGGACGTATCCGGCTCGTAGGTGAGGGAGGCGTCGTTGAGTTTGAGCTTTTCCAATGCGTCCTTCAAATCGTTGTATTTGCTGCCGTCCGCAGGAAAAATGCCGCAAAAAACCATCGGCTTTACTTCCTTGTAGCCGTGCAGAGGCTGCGCACATGGGCGCTTGGCGTCGGTGATCGTGTCGCCCACTTTGGTGTCGGAAACGGTCTTGATGCTTGCGCAAATGTAGCCCACGTCCCCCGCTTGGAGGCAATCGACAGGCTGCATTGCAGGGGCAAAAATGCCCACTTCCGTCACGTCGAACAGCTTGCCCGGGGTCTCGAACATCTTGATCTGCGTGCCGATACGCACCGTGCCATCCACTATGCGGGTGAAAATGATGACGCCCTTGTAGTTATCGTATTGGCAGTCGAAAATCAGCGCTTTGAGAGGGGCGGACTCGTCTCCTACGGGCGGCGGAATGAGCTGCACCACGCTGTCCAGCACGTCACGGATGTTGATGCCCTCCTTGGCGGAAACCAACGGGGCCGCACTTGCGTCCAGGCCGATAGCATCCTCGATTTCCTTTTTGGTGCCCTCCACATCCGCCGAGGGCAGGTCGATTTTGTTGATGACGGGGATGATTTCCAGGTCGTTTTCCAGCGCAAGATAGCAGTTGGCCAAAGTTTGCGCCTCTACCCCCTGCGAGGCGTCCACCACCAACAATGCGCCCTCGCACGCCGCCAGAGAACGGGAGACCTCGTAGTTGAAGTCCACGTGACCGGGGGTGTCGATGAGGTTGAGGGTGTACTGCACGCCGTCCTTTGTGTAGTGCATGCGCACAGGCGTAAGTTTGATTGTGATGCCCCGCTCGCGCTCGATGTCCATCGTGTCCAACATCTGGGCTTCGAGATCTCGCTTGGCCACCTGCCCCGTGTACTCCATCAGCCTGTCGGCAAGGGTGCTTTTGCCGTGGTCGATGTGCGCAATTATGCAAAAATTTCGCGTGTTTTGTTGTGACATACTTGTTTGCCCCTTTTTATTACATCAATTATAACCGAAAAGGCGGCGTTTGTCTACCTTTGACCCGCCATTTTGTTGACACCGCCTGCGAATGAGGAGAAGAGAGAAAAAAGGGAAAAGGAAAAATAACAAAAGAGAAGGAAAAAAGAAAAGAGAGTTTCTTTGCGGGGGAAAGTGGCTGTCAAGCGGTTTTGTCCTAAAATGATTGGCAAGCAAATGAGAATAAAACTTTACACATAAAAAAGTCGGGGGTGTTTTTTGGTTGCATACTGTTGCAATTTGAAGCAAATCATTATATAATATTAAATTAGCAGATAGTATCTTGTTGCTGTAAATTACTTTATTGCAATAACAATACCTAAAATCTCACCGAATCGCAGGGCATATGGCGAAAATGCGATGTGGGAAGAGTGAAAAAAGATTTTTGCACTACCCTATCACCGAAACGCAAGGCGACGGGAGTGAGAGGAAGATTTTTGCACTATCCTATCGCAAAAATGCAAGGCGGGCGGTGAAACGAGGCGGCGCACAAAAGGCGCAAGGAGAAATGTCGTGATAAGGCAAGATTACAAGTGGCTGACGGATATCTACATCGCCCACAGGGGGCTATTTGACAACGTCGGCCTGCCCGAAAACAGTCTGCCCGCATTTGAAAGGGCGGCGCAAAGCAGTTTCGGCATAGAAACGGACGTGCAGATGACGTCGGACGGCGTGTTGGTGGTTTTCCACGACGACACCCTGCTCCGCATGACGGGCGCAGAGGGCAAGCTGTGCGACAAGACCTTTGCCGAGCTGCGTCAGCTGAGGCTGTTGGGCACGGACTGCGTTATCCCCACCTTTGAGGAGTTTTTGGCGGCGGCCAACGGCAGCAATATCGTGGTGGAAATCAAGCCGCACAAAGATATCGGCGAGGTGGAACAAAAAACAAGGGATATGCTGCTGGGCTACAAGGGGCACTACTGCATCGAGTCGTTTGACCCGTTTGTGGTGCATTGGTTCAAGGTGCATGCGCCCGATGTGATACGGGGGCAGCTGTCCTGCTCGTTTGAGGGGGCGTTTGGGCCAATCAGGCGGTGGATACTGCGAGACTTGAAGCTGCACCGCTGGAACGGCACTCAATTTGTGGCATACGACGCCGCCACCATCCAAACCAACAAGGCGGTGAGGCGCCTCGCAAAAAAAATCCCCATCCTGTGCTGGACGGTGCGCAGTCAGCAGCAATACGACACGCTGCACGACAGCTTTGACAATATGATTTTCGATTCCTTTGTGCCCGAGCGCAAAGATCTGCAACAAATCGAGAGGTAACACTATGGGAAGAAGAGTATTGGCATTTTTCTTGGGAATGATTTTCGGCATTATCTTCTTTATCGGAGCAATCGCCGGAGGCATCCTTATTGCCGCTACGGTTATCAAACCCAGCGACCTGTCCTACGACAGCGTAAAGTACCTGGGCGACTTGGCCAACATGTCGTTGCTGGATATATACAAATCGGTAAGCGAGCTGTATCGCAGCAAGGTGGGCATCACGGACGAGAACGGGCAGTACTTTACCTTTGGGCAGTTCTGCGAGAAATATAATATCAACCCAAGCGAGCTGTTTGGGGGCAAGCCTGTGCCGCAAGAAGTGCTTGATGTGCCCATTTTTGAGCTGATCGGCGGCGACAGAAACATGGCGATGAATCAGATCAGGGTGAGCGTGATACCCGCCCTGCTGAATATGTTTGCCGGCGGAGAGCAAGGCGAGGACGGTTCGGCCAATGCAATGTTCCCCGACTCGGTGCTGGAAAAGCTGTCCGCATTCAGCATGAACGACCTGATGGCGGAAGACGGCATTGCCACCGTGTTTGCCGACGTGCGCCTGTCGGAAATGGCGCTGGGCATGCTGCCGCTGGACAAAACAGAGGATAACTCGCTGATCTGGGCCATCGGACAAGCCAAGTTGGGGCCCCTGCTGGGCGGTATGGACGGCAATATGCTGTTGGAGTTTAAGCTGGGAGGCGCCTTTGACGAAATGGGCAAGCTGCCGCTGACCGAACTGTTGGGCGACGCAAGCACGTTTTTGACGGCAATATTCGGCGAAAATGCCCTGGCCGACCTCATCGACGCAGAGGGCAACCTGAACCCCGACGATATGATAAACGACGTGTACCTCGGCGACCTGGTCAACCTGCAACGCAATCTGCTGGACGAGGCCGCATTTGAGGGCTACACCGAGACGGATCTGAAAAACGACAACTACACTCTGTGGCAAAACGGCGATGACTTTGCGCTGGTGAAGGTAGTCGAAAAGGAGGGCGAGGAGGAGCCTCGCACGGACAGATACGAGGCCAAACTTGTGTGCACCGACGAGGACGAAGAGCACGTGCACACCATCGATTGCTACGGCTTTGTGTGGTACAGCACCACTGCCGCCGAAGAAGAGGCCGAAGGCGACCTTGTACTGGACGGCGTGCACTACGCTGCCGCAACCGGACTGTACGCCGCCATCGCCGACGTGACGATCGGCATGATGACCGACCCGGAAAGTGACGCCCTGATGGACAAGATGATGAATATCCCCCTCAACGAGCTGCTTGAAGGGCAGGAAATGAGCGGTATGTTTGAAAATTTGTCCGATATGACCATAGGCGAACTGATAGACGGCGGCATAGACGACATGTATCTCGGCCAACTGCTGGGCTTCCGCATGAGAAAGCTGGACGAGCAGCCCGAGGGCAACGTGATAGAGCTATACAAAAACGAAACGCCCGAAGAGGACGAAGAACCGAGCAAATATCTGATAAAGGACGCCGAAGGCAATGTGCTGGGCCTTTCGCCCGACGGCAAAACCTGGTACGAGGGCGGGCTTACCTGCATAAAGGAAGAACATCAACACACCGCTGAGTGCGGCGTTATCGACCCCGACGGCAAGGGCGAAATTTGCGGTCTGGAAGAGCACACCCACAATGTGGCGGGCTGCTTCGGCTTTGTGTGGTACGAGCAGTGCGAAAACGCCGAGTCCGATCACACCCACGAGGGCGAATGGGTGCCCGAGGACAACAACGACGAACAACTGCCCTTTGTGCCGCTGGAAGGCATGATGGCCAAGCTATCCAACAAGCAAATTGCCGATATGTCCAACCTGGATGACGCCGTGAAGGAGTTTACCTTGGCGGACGTGATGGGCGACGACGTGCCGGATATTCTGGATAGTATCAAGGACACGCCCATCGGCGACATGAACGACGCCATCAACGATATGTATCTGGGCGAATTGCTGTCCTTTAAGCGCAGACCGCTGACCGAGGGCGAGTTGGCTACCTACACCAAGGACGTCACAGACATCAACGGCAACGTAATTGACGGGCTGAAATGCAAGCTCGTCGGCGAGGGCGACGAGGCCGTGACGGAATACGCCAAGCTGGCGGACGACATCTGGTACGAGGCGCGCCTGACCTGTATCGAAAAGGAAGTGCCCCACACCGAGGAGTGCGGCGCCCCCGAAAGTTGCACCGACGAGACCCACCACGTCCACGACGCAAGCTGCTACGGCTTCTGGTGGTACGAAAAGTGCGAAAATACCCAAGAGGATCACACGCACGAGGGCGAATGGCTGCCTGAGGGCGAGGAAGAATACTACGTCCGCAACAACGACATGATGGGCAAGCTGGCCGATGAACAGGTCAAAAACCTGGGCAACCTCAACGACAAGGCCAAGGAGCTGACCCTCGGCGAGGTTATGGGAGACGACCTGCCCGGCATGCTGAGCAGTCTGAAAGATACGCCCGTCGGCAAGCTGGACGAAGCTATCGACAACATGTATCTGGGCGAGCTGCTGGAATATCGCCGCAAAACGCTGAAAGATCTGGGCAAGGACGAGGCGGACTTTGACAATGTCACCCTGCCCGAACTGACAGACGAAGAGGGCAAAGTGTCGGATGGTGCGGTCAAGATCGACAAAGATGGCAACGCCATCAAACAGGCGGGCGAAATGTGGTACGAGGCTGCGCTGACCTGCACCAAAAAGGAAGTGCCCCACGACGAGAACTGCGGAGTGGACGGCGCCGACTGCACCAACGAAAAGCACCACGTCCACGACGCAAGCTGCTACGGCTTTGTGTGGTACAAGGTGTGCGAGGACGTCGAACACACCGACGCTGACGCCCACGCTGCCGCCGGCGATTGGCTGCCCACCGAGGATAACGACGAAAACAACTATTACATCGTGGCCGACGGCATGATGGGCAAGCTGGCCAACGAACATGTGGGCAATATGGGCAACCTCAACGAGACCGTGCAGGAATTTACTCTGCAAGACGTGATGGGCGACAACGTGCCCGAAATGCTGGAATCGCTGAAAGATACCCCCATCAACGAGATGGACGCCGCTATCGACAACGTGTACTTGGGAGACTTCCTCCACTACAAGCGCAGGCCCGTGGACGTGCCCGAAGATCGATCGGGCTACACAGTCGTGTTTGAGACGGACGAAATCGTTGTTGTGGAAACACAAGACGGCGCAGAAAAGGCCTATGCCAAGACGGAGGACGACGGCGAAACCTGGTATGAGGCGGTGTACGTCTGCGACAAAGAAGAGAAAAATCACACCGACGATTGCGGCGGCGAAGAGGGCAACTGCACCGACGAGACCCACCACGTCCACGGCGTGGATTGCTACGACTTTGTGTGGTACGAAAAAATCGATGGCGATCACGAGTGCGACAAGACAAGCGAGTGGATATTTGAGGATAAGGACGGCGTGGAGGTGCACTACATCCCCACCACCGGCATGATGTCCAAATTGGCCCGCGAAAAAGTGGGCGACATGGGCGACCTCGACGAAACTATCAAGGACTTTACCCTGGCGGACGTGCTGGGCGACGACGTGCCCGATATGCTGGGCAGTATCAAGGACGAAAAAATCGGCAACCTCAATGACGCCATCAACGGCATGTATCTGGGCGACTTTTTGGAGTACAGGCGCAAGACCGTGACGGAAATCGGCGAGGGCGTCACCGAAAACAACTACGGCGCAACTGTCGGCGGCGCAACTCTGCCCGAACTGACCGACGAAACGGGCAAGGTGACGGATGGCGAAGTGCGGCTGGACACAAGCGGCAACGCCATCAAGCAGGGCGGCGACATCTGGTACGAGGCTGCGCTGACCTGCACCAAAAAGGAAGTGCCCCACGACGAGAACTGCGGAGTGGACGGCGCCGACTGCACCAACGAAAAGCACCACGTCCATGACGCAAGCTGCTACGGCTATGTGTGGTACAAGGTGTGCGATATCGTCGATCACACCGAGGCCGACCACCACAAAGCGGCGGGCGAATGGCTGCCCACCGAGGACAACGACGAAAACAACTATTACATCGTGGCCGACGGCATGATGGGCAAGCTGGCCAATGAACGGGTGGACGAGTTGGGCGACCTCAACGACACCATCCAGAGCTTTACGTTGCAGGACGTGATGGGCGACAACGTGCCCGAATCGCTGCTGTCCCTTGCGGACGTGCCTATCGGCGAGCTGGGCGGCGCAATCGACGACATGTACCTGGGCGCATTTTTGAAATACGTCAAAAAGCCCGTGGACGTGAGCAGCGGCTATGCGGACATGACGGGCCCGGACGAGTTGGGCAAACTTAAACGCAACACCGCCGACAGCGAACACTTTGCATTGCTGGGCGACGACGGAATCTGGTACGACGCTGCGATGTACTGCACCAAAGAGGAGCACACGCACGACGCAAGTTGCGAGGGCTTAGGTAGCTGCGACAAAGAGGAACACACGCACAGTCTGGACTGCTACCGCTTCAATTGGTACACGCTTAATTGCAAGCACGAGGGCGATCCCGAACACGTTCAACACACCGACGATTGCTACGTTGCCGCCGACAAACTTATCGGCAGGCTTGCTCGGCTGAAAGTGAGCGAAATGGACGGCGACACCATCACCGACACCGTAAACGACACCCCGCTGGGCGACGTGCTGACGCTGGACAACGCCAACGGCCTGCTGAAAGAATTGAAGGACGTCAAGATTGGCGACCTGAGCGACGAGCTGGACGCCGTGTATGTGGGCGTAGCCATGAACTTTGAGCGCAACGACGTCACCAAGGAGGTGGCGGGCAAAACGTTTGAGACCGTTGCAAAGGACACCAACGAAAAACGCAGCTATCTGGACGAAATCGTGAAGGTGCAGGGCAGCGGCGACGGCAAACTGTACTACCACGATGTGAAAAACAACGTCTACTACGAGGCGCAACTGACCTGCAAGAAGGAACTGCACACCCATGAAACGGATGTTTGCGGCGATGTGGACGAGGATGGCAAGGGCTCCACCTGCGGCAAAGTTGAGCACAAGGAGCACACATTCCGCTGCTACGGCTTTGTGTGGTACGACTGCGACGACAGAAACGACGCTGACGAAACTCACTCCCACGGAACGCCGGGCGGCGGTGGCCAATATCCCTGCTCGATAGCCAAGGGGCTGAACGGCAAGATCGCCAACTTGCGTATCGACGAACTGACGGGCAGCCAGATGACGGGTATTGCACAGGATCTGACCGTGGGCGACATCATGGACAGCGGAATGATGACGTTGGAACCCGAAAATATTGCACTGCTGGCCATCATATTTGAGGAAGATTTGCCCGAGGGACAAAAACACGACGACTGCAATCTGACCACATATTTGATGAAAAAAGCAACAAGCCCCGAAAGCCTGACGGCTGAGCAATTCTGGCAAGAGATAAGCGAACACCACGGCTCGCCGAGCGAAGAACACGGCTATGAATGGAAAAATATGCTGTTGGTGGACTTCGTGAGCGAAATGCTGAATATAGTCAACAAGATACAAATTACAGGCGGCGTAGGTTAAACGAGCGCAACCCAAGAGCGCAAAACGCAAAAAAGAGTAAAAAATGAACGGCTTGACGTGATGTCAGGCCGTTATTATTTGCCAATCTCACCGACGAGGTGAATGGGACTGAACGATGTGCATGGCGACACGCAGGCCGTCCACCGCCGACGACACTATCCCGCCGGCATATCCTGCGCCCTCTCCAATGGGGTACAAGTTGCCAAGATTGCTTTGGAAGGCGTCGTTGCGCACTATGCGGACGGGCGATGAAGTGCGGCTTTCCACCCCCGTAAGCACGCCGCTTGTGCCAAATCCTGCGATTTTGCGGTCGAAATAGCCCAGCGCATCGCACAACGTTTGCGAAAGGGGCTGCGGCAACAGGCTGCGCAGATTGGCCGAACCCACGCCGCACGGGTAGGAGGGCGCCACATCGAAGGCCGTCGAGGTGCGGTTGCGGAGAAAATCGGCGACGTTTTGGCAGGGGGCAAGGTAGTTGCCGCCGCCCAAAAGATAGGCTTTGCGTTCCAGATCACGCTGGAAGGCCACACCCGCAAGGGGGCCGTCGCCAAAACCGAAATCCTGCATATCCTGCGCAGTGACGTTGACCACCAAGGCGCTGTTGCTGTTGGCGGCGTTGCGTGCATAGGCACTCATGCCGTTGACCACCACCGTGTTCGGCTCGGAGTTGGCCGCAACCACCACTCCGCCCGGGCACATGCAAAAACTGTAACAGCTGCGAGAGGGGGCGTTCATCACCAATTTGTAGCTGGCGGCGGGCAGGTCTCTGTGGGTGGCAAAAAGCGCCCCGTACTGCGCTGTGTTGATAAAACTGCGGGTGTGCTCTATCCTGAGGCCCACCGCAAAGGGCTTGAAAATCAGCTGTGCGCCCATTTGGTGCAGCAGCTCAAACAGGTTGCGGGCGCTATGGCCGCAGGCAAGCAACACTGCGTCGGCCGATAGCTTGGTGCCGCTGCGCAACACGACGCCTCGCACTGTGCCGCCGTCCAAAAGGAAGTTTTCGACGGGACTATCGAACAGAAAGGTGCCGCCCAGCTGTTGGATACGGTTGCGCATATCCGCCACCACGTCCACAAGTCGGTCGGTGCCAATGTGGGGGAGGGCGTCCGTGAGTATGCTTTGCGGTGCGCCGCTGCGTACAAATTGGTTGAAAACGGTGTGCGTGAGGGGCGACGAAATACCCGTTGTCAGCTTGCCGTCGGAAAAAGTGCCCGCTCCGCCCAGACCAAACTGCACGTTGCAATCGGGGTCGAATGGGCCGCCATCGAAAAAGCTGCGCACCTTGGCCTGCCGAATGGTGACGTCGGAGCCACGCTCCACCACGGTAACATGGGCACCCTGCTGCACCAGATAGAGCGCAGCAAAAAGCCCCGCAGGACCTGCGCCCACCACAATGCAATTGAGGCCCTCGCCCTGGTGGGTTTCATTCAAAAGAACATCCTGCGGCGGAGCGTAGGGCGTGGCGTTGCAAGGCGTGCGAGCGGCCTCCACCACGTAGGAGCACACAAAGTGCACGTCCGACTTGTTGCGGGCGTCCACGCTTTGACGGTGCAGGCAGAAGTTGAGTAGTTCTTTATCCTTCAATCGCAGCAGCTTGCATAAGCGCACACGCACCTGCATGACGTCATCTCCCACGGGAATATTTAGCGGTTTTGTGACGAAATATGACATAATTATATACTAATTTGGCTACTATGTGTGTGATAGTATTCTATAAAAGGGCAAAAATCGACATAGTTAAGCCCTGAAATAGCTGTTTTGCAAGATTGGCCGTAAAATGCAGCACAGCAACAATCTGACTGCGAAGTGGCGCAAGGGAAACGTTTCAGCTGATCGAATAGGCCTTGGCACGCTGTGCCGCAGTGAAGGTGTACAGCGCCGAAGCCGCCGCAAAAAACAGATTGTAGCCGCCGCATATGCCGTCCACATCCAGCACCTCGCCCAGCGCCACCACCCCCGAGGGCAGTTGCAACGTGGCGATATCCACGTTGTTGGAGGCAATGCCGCCCGCCGTCACCTGACTCATCGAGTAGTCCAGCAGGCGGTCGAAACGGAAGGGCAGGTTCTTGGCTAGGTGGGCAATCTGGGCCGCATTGGCGTGTGTGCCCGCTCGGCGCACGATATGCTCGGCCAGCTTGTTGTGCAAAATGCCGTAAAACAGCTTGTTCCGCTCTCCCGACAAAAGGCGGCGATGCACCACGTCCTCCAACTGCCACTGCGTCATATCGGGCACGACGTCCAAATCGAAACGGTAGTCGCCGCTTTTGCGCTGCACCTCTCGGCGAGCAATCAGGGCGGACAAATTGAGCACGCATATGCCCGACAGACCGTAATCTTTGAATTGCACCTCGCCCGTCTCGCAGGCAAGTTGCTTGTCACCATCCCACAGGGTAACTTTGGCACGGGTGCGCAGACCGTTGAGGGAGCCGTCCATGCCCATCACCCTGACGGGCACCAGCGAGGGGCACACGGGCGTAAAGTACGCCGGCGAAACAAGCCGCATCGCATTGGTGGGCTCGGCCTGACTTCCGCTGCCGCATGCCAACACAACACGGTCGAAATGCTCCGTTTTGCCGCCCATCGTCACGTCGAAACCATCTGCACTGCGCTGCACGCTGCTGACAACGGTATCGGTGAGCAGGCGGCCGCCCTGCTTGGAAATTTGGTGGCGGAAACAATCCACCACGTTGGAGGCGCTGTCGCTTAGCGGATACATGCGCCCGTCGCCGTCCGTGTAGGTGAAGATCCCGCAGGAATTGAGAAAAAGCTTGTACTCCTCCACCGAAATCACGTCCAGCACGTGCGAAACCACACTGCTGCGATTGTAACAGGCGGGCGAAACGTGCTCGTTGCCGATGTTGCAGCGGCCGTTGCCCGTCATGGAGATTTTTTTGCCCACACGGGCGTTGCGCTCCGCCAAAGTGACGTCCCAGCCGTTTTTGAGGGCGACTGTGGCATAGGTAAGCCCCGACATGCCGCCGCCGATAACCAAAGTTTTCATAGGTACCTCTCTACGCTATATTGTAGACGAAAGCGCAAAAAGTGTCAAGATTTACGGCTCAATTGAGGCGTGTGGGCGGTCATATCGACGCAATTTGCGGGGCGGCGAGGGGCAAAAAAATCGCAAATCGACAAACGAGCAAGACATCAGGGCGGGCAAACGTCGGGTTTTGGTGCGAGGGCGGCTACGTGCGGACGAGGACGTCGTACAGCGGGCGAAGAATGGAATCGGGCGAAGATATGCGGACGACGTGCGCCTCGAAAGAGATGCCGAAGGACGGGTCCACCGTCGCCGAACGGTCAAAAAAGCTCACCTGCGAGGTCCTACTGCGCAAAAATCGGGCGATTTTGTCCAAAATTTGCCACTGCGGATAGCTGTGCAGCAGCGTGGTGACATATCCGTCCACCGTGGCCTTTTGCGCAAGGGACAGCAGCCGATTTTGCGACGGGCAGTTGGAAATGAGCGTGCTTGGGCCGTAGGGACGGAAAAAATTGCCGATTTTGATGGGTATGCACCGATCGCAACAAGGCAAAACGGCGTCCGGATGCAGCACTTCGGCGCCCGCTTGGGACAACAACCGCATCTGCGCATAGCTGAGGCCGTCTACCGTGGCGACATCGGGCACCAATGTGGGGTCGGCCACGCATACACCGTTGGCATCTGTCCAATTTTCGTACAGGTGGGCGCCTGCCGCAGCAGCAGCCAACGCACCGCTGATGTCGCCGCCGCCACGGGGAAAAGTGCGTCGCCCGTGCCTATCGCTGCCGCCGTAAAAGCCGCCCATCACGTAAAGTTTGCCGCTTTGGACGGATTTTTGCAGCAAATCGAGGGTTCGCTGCGCTTGCAGCTGGCCGTCGGGGGCAAATCGCACAACCTGCTCCGCCTCCAAATAGTCCGCATCGAGGTAGGCCGCCACCAATCGGGCGGAAAGCTCCTCTCCCAGCGAGGCGCAATAGGGGGCGTCGAAACGGGCGGCACGTTGACGGGCATCGGTGAGCAGCACATCGACATCTGCCACAATGGCGTTGACCTGGGCAAGGCGCAGATATTTATCCGCAATGGCCTGCCAAAGGGCATCGGATGGGCTGGCGTGATAGGCAAGCAACATGTCCGTCACCTTGACATCGCCGACGAACTCTCGTCCCACCGCCGACACCACCACAATTTTGTGCGACGACCCGACAATGCGCCGCAAATAGATGAGATTTTGCGGAGTGACGGCCGTCCCGCCGAATTTTGCAACAATCATGCTGTATTTTACTGCGCCCGACGGGCAAATATACGCCGCCGCACCCCGCCGAATGGCCGCATTTGAGCAGCAACAGGACGACGGGCAGACGAAGGCAAGGAGAAAGCTAAGCAAAGGCAAGAAACAGCAAGATGGCAAGGCGAGAGGACGGTCGCAAAGGCCAGATCACGAAGATGGCAAGACGAGAGGACGGTGCAAAGGTCAAATCACGAAGACTCACAAGGCGAGATTGATGAAAGTCATCTAATATTGTATAATATATAATAATACATATAAGTTTTAATTATAGGCAATCTTTTTTCGATATGGAAAGTCGTCGGGAGGCATGCACCGCTATCGCATGGCTAATCAGAGTATCTACCCACAGTAGAGTTGATATACAAATGTTATTATAACAAAATTATTCACGCCAAATTTAGGTATTGAGCCTAATAAGTAATAGTTGAACACACAAAAATAAAATGTCAGCACTTGGAAAAATATAGCTGGAAATAAAAATTGGGTAAATGCGGATTGAAAAGCAGAAATGAAAACGCTAAAAAAACTATACTTTCCTCAGGTCAAGATGAAATTGGATAACTGCAGTGAAAAGATAGCAAGCGGAGGAAAGAGAGCAAATACGAATAGACGAAATGTTTAGAAAATAGCCGCAGTTTTGATAAGTATCTACGTACAGTAGAGTCGATATACAAATGTTATTATAACAAAATTATTCTCGCCTATTTTAGAGCATGGAAAAAATTAAGTAAGATTCTCTACACTATACATATATATTGAGTGCAAGAAAGAATATAGTGGCAGTTGGAAAAAAAGGAAAAACAAATATCCGGAAAAATTGGGGAAAACCTGTAAAATTATAATGATTAAATAAAGGGCCAATATAGGGCCGACTGAAAATACAGACTTCTTGAATGCAACTATCCCATGGGCGCACCACTTTTTGCTACGAAAATACAAAAGGCCTTGAAGCGCCGCTGCAATACACTATGGCATACACCTACAAATGTGCGCACCGCTTTCAAAAAATGCGCCCGCAAAGGGGCAGAGTGCTTTTCTGCGGCGGGATAACATAAAAAAAATGCCGTTGAAAACGACATTTTACAAATGTGGATATCTGATTCGATTTCAGTATGCTGTCAGGTGGAGCAACGCTCGTTTGCGGGTGGGCGGTCAAATGAACATCTCCGCACAACTATCCGCAACTCAGTGCACCTCTGCTCAGCTTAGCGCACTGCTGTGCAGCTCTTGGCGGGGGTCAGGCGCAAAAGGCCACAAGCAGCACTGTCAGCACAGAGCAGCCCAGCGCCAACAACAGCAACACAAAATAGTGTTTGAAAAAATATGCAATTCGTTGAGAAAGCGGTACGCTTTTTTTCTTTTTCATTGTCTGTTTTCTCCCCACAATCTTTCTTCGGCGCTTTCGTCGGACAAGCCCATGGCGCAATCAAGCAGGTCTTGCAGCTGGCGGCTATCCAGATAGCGCTTGATCTTGCCGTCGTGCATGGCAGAGATGATGCCCGTTTCTTCGCTGACAACGATGGCTGTGCAATCGGGGAAGGCGGCCGAAACGCCTATCGCCGCACGGTGACGAGTGCCAAACTCTCGGGGCAGATTTTGCGCCTGCGTAAGGGGCAAATAGCAGCCTGCCGCCACCACTTTGTTTGCGGTGATGATCACGGCGCCGTCGTGCAGGGGCGTCTTGGGGAAGAACAGCGTCTCGATAAGCTCGGCGGTGATTTCCGAATTGATCTTGATGCCGCTATCCAAAATTTCGTCCGACATGTGGTCGGCCAGCACGATGAGCGCACCCGTATCCGTTTTGGAAAGGCGCAAGCAGGATTTGACGATCTCCGCAACCGATTTGGACAGGTCCTCGCTGCCGTAGTGGTCGGCAAGGCTATCCCGAAAGACTTTGCGTTTTAGCGAGAGGCGGAAGATGTGACGGTTGATATCCGATATAAACAACATCAGGCCCAACGCCGCCAACAATCCCAATGCAAGGTAGACATACACGCTTAGCTCCTGCGGCGCAACCAAAAAGGACAGGGCAAACAACACTGCAAGCGTGCCCGTCACTATGTAGGTGTATAGCTGCAAATTGCGCTTTTTTGCGTAAAAGAAGAACAAATAATACACAAACGTCAGCACCACCGCAAAGATTATCCTTGCCACCAGCGCTTTTGTATCTACGTTTGTGAAGATATTTTTCAAAAAGTCCAGCATGTCCGTTTACCTTGTCGCTTTGTGTGCGCTATATAGTTTTTGTGAGCTATATAGTCAGTATATTATACTTATTTATATAATACTATACTTTTGCAAAAAAATAAAGTATAAATTAAGTATTTTTCAAGATTTTTTTTAGATAAATTTGCGGGCGACGAGGGCGAGAGACAGACGAGGGACAGGTGATGGGACGGCATATCGCCGACGGGAGAGCAACGAAGGGGCGAAGAATGGAAAATAATGGGTCAGAGAACGGGACAAATCGAAATAAAAGGCGGAGTTGGGACGTGGTGACAATCGAAAAAGGGCGGAAAAGGCAAAAATGAGAAAAATGCTCGGGAGAATTGCACAAAAACCGTTTAATTTGATTGTTGGTGCGGAGATAAGCGAGGGGGCAGGGAGCGGGAACGAGGGGGCGATGACGGGGCAAATCGGACAAATTTTGCTGGGACGGCGGCCATTTTGGCAAAATCGGGTCATATAATGATGTCGGAGGAAATTATGCTAAAAATTGCAATTGTGGGCTACGGAAATGTGGGCAAAAGTTTGCTGTCGCAGGCAAAATCGGCCGATGTGCAGGTGGCGGCCGTGTATTCTCGCAGGAGGATAGACCTGCCGATGTGGCGGCCGATGACACAGCTTGGGGTGCAGAGAGATTTCGACGTGGCGCTGCTGGCGCTGGGCAGCTATCGGGATATAGAGGGGTTTTGCCAACAAACGGCGCACCTCAACACCGTGGATTGCTTTGACACGCACGCCAAAATAGGCGAATACAAGGCTCAACTTGCGCAAATCAAGCGGGACAGCCTGGCCATTGTGTCGGTGGGCTGGGACCCCGGGCTGCTATCCGTGGCGAGGGCGACGTTTGGCCTGGGCGCAAACACCGTGGCGACGCTGTGGGGCGAGGGGGTATCGCAGGGACACAGCAACGCCATCAGGGCCATTGCGGGGGTGATCGACGCCGTGCAATTTACCGTGCCCAAGCCCAATGCGCTGCAACTTGTGGCCGAGGGCGTGACGGACGGACGGCTGCTGCACGACCGAATCTGCTACGTGGCCTGCGTGGAGAGCGACAGGGAAAGTATCGCCGAACAGATTGCGCAGATGCCCAACTACTTTGAGGGGTATCGCACCGAGGTGCACTTTGCGTCGCCGCAGGAGGTGCGAAAATTGCGCCAACGTACCCATCACAGCGGACAGGTTTTGTGTGGGGGCGAGGGGTTTGAGGCCAATTGCACCGTCCGCATAGACAACAACGCCGACTACACCGCAAAAATTATGCTGGCCTACGCAAAAGCGTTGCCGCTGCTGCTGGCCGACGGCTATCGGGGCGCCGTGGACGTGCTGGATGTGCCACTGCGCTATCTTGCCCCGCCCCACTGCCTGTGAGGTCGGGACATCGGCAAAGCCATGTGAGAAAACTTTGGGTTGTGTGGGCGAACAAACAGAAAACAGGTGCATAAGACAATCGAAACGCCTTGCATATGTCCGACAAAAGACACGCCGACTTTTTGGGGGTCGGCGTTTTGCATGTGGAGAGCACAACAATCCAACGGGCGCACCAATGTTTTTTCAATAGAGCGCACCACTTTTTGCTTGTATTTTGGGAAAATCTGTCCTCTACCCGCAGTAGAGTTGATATACAAATGTTATTATAACAAAATTATTCACGCCGATTTTAGAGCATGTGCTAAATAAGTGAGTTTCACTACATTAGAAAAAAATATTGAACGTTAGGTGGGTTGATAAAAAAATAGATCGAAGAACAAGAAAAAAAATAACCATTCACAACTTGTACAATAAGCCACTTGCATAAATGTAAATATAAATTTTGAAAATTAAATTGATAACAAGGTCAATGCTATGGCGATAGAGAAACAGTTGAATTTAATAAAAGTTGCAAAGACAAAAAAGAATCCGGAAGTAAAAACAATGATTTGGTATAGGGTATTACGAAAATAGAATTGCGAATAAAATCATGTCAAAATCGGATAAACGTGGTAAAGAATAGAAAATCGAAAAATTAAAAAACGCAGTTGCAATAAGTATCTACTCGCAGTAGAATTGCTATACAAATGTTATTATAACAAAATTATTCACGCCAATTTTAGAGAACACCTGAAATAAGAAAAGAAAATACAACAAAATCCCCAAAAGTTCTCGCATTACAAAGTAAAAAATTATAAAAAGTTGTGGTATAAAAATTAAATATTGACCGAACATCTTGTGAGCTCGAATGATTTGTCTTGAAGCCGGCTAACAAACGCAAAGCAGCACAAAAACAACACATCAGGTGTGATTTGTCCGCAATTTCGCAGAGATTGCACCACCTTTTCAGGAGAATACTTTTTGGGGGACAAGGATCAAGCGCAAGGTATTGGGCAACTGCCGCTATGCAGAATAATGGTTTTCTACTCGCAGTAGAGTTGATATACAAATGTTATTATAACAAAATTATTCACGCCGATTTTAGAGCAGTAGAAAAAAATGAGTAAACTCTACTACAATAGACAAATATATTGCGCTTAGAAAGGATAAGATGGCGAATAAAAAACGTCTGGAAACGGGGAAAGCGGATAAAACGTCCGTGTGATATGAAAAACGCCGACTGTGAAAAGTTGGCGTGGTTTTTGCGGATATTGCATGTGCGAATGCGACAAAGTGGGCGCAAAGGGGCACATCAACACAAGATTGCTTTTCGGAGTAAAGGGGCCAATAGGCACAAGGCACAAATTGTGCAAATTGCAAGCAAAAAGCAAAAAATCCGTGTGATATGAAAACGCCGACTGTGAAAAGTCGGCGTAGTTTTTTGCGGAAATTGCATATGCGAAAGCGACAAAATAGGTGCAAAGGTACACATAGGCACAAAGAGCAAATCAGTGCAAAAGTTGCACATCGGCGCAAGGGGCAAAGCGGCGCAAAATGTGCCAATTGCACCAATGTTTCAAGGCGCAAATTGTGCAAAGTGGAGATTGCAAGCCATTATGTGCAAATCGGCGCACGGCGCAAAGTTACAGGTCGGCGTATTTGTCCACCTGCACCTTGGCCTCGCCAAGCACTTCTCTGGCAAACTCGTCGGGATAGCCCTCCTTGTACACCACCCGCTTGATGCCTGCGTTGACGATAAGTTTGGCGCAGATCACGCAGGGTTGGTGGGTGCAATACAGGGTGGCGCCGTCCAGACAAACGCCCATGCGGGCGGCATTGACGATGGCGTTTTGCTCGGCATGCACCGAGTAGCACAGTTCCAGATTGTGGCCGCTGGGTATACCCAACTTGATGCGCAGGCACTCGCCCTTCTCCTTGCAGCTGACGATACCTTCCGGCGCACCGTTGTAGCCCGTGGAAAGCACCCTCTTGTCCCTGACAATGACGGCGCCCACTTGGCGGTCCTCCTTAAAACAGCTTGACCACAAAGCCACCTGTTCGGTAAGCTCCATAAAACGTTTATCCCATTTGTTCATAGGTTATCCTTTGGAGTGCGTCGGCCGCACCTGATTTGGCCAAAATCAATACTTTTGCTTGCGGATCTGGCCGTTGACCTTGTGGATGGTGTAGTTGCCGTCCTGACTCTTGGCCTTTTCCTTGGCAAACTCGATAGCTTCGGCCTGCGTATCAAACAGTTTGAGAGCGCGAGCGCCACCGCTCAGCTTGACTTGCCATTTGCCGTCCTCGCGGATAGAAATATGGTAGTTTTTGGGACGCTGCTTGGGCTCTTCCTTGTTTTCGGGAGCGGCAGCCTCCTTTGCAGGTTGTTTAGCGGGTTGCTTTGCAGGTTGCTTTGCAGGCTGTTTTGCGGGTTGTTTTGTGGGCTGCTTGGCGGGCTGTTTGACGGGTTGAGCGGGTTTTTCCTCGACGGGGGCAGGCTGCTCTTCTTCAACAGGCTCCTCGGCAGGTTGCTCCTCAGCAACAGGCTCCTCGGCAACTGTCTCCTCGACGGGCTGCGGGGCGGGTTCCTCGGCAGGTTCGTCCTCGACAACATCGGCGGGCTGCTCTTCCGCAACGGGTTCCTCGACGGGGGCGGGCTGCTCGGCAGGTTGCTCGTCGGCTGCGGGTTGATCCTCGGCCGTATCGGCAACGGGCTGTGGGGCGGGTTCCTCGGCGGGTTCGTCCTCGACGACGTCGGCGGGCTGCTCCTCAACGGGCTCGGCTGCGTCGGCAGAGGGCTTTTTGCGGGCCAACAACACGATGACAACAAACAGGGCGATGATCACCAAAATGGCGATCGCCACCAACAGATGCCATACCAAAATATCGGTGGTACCTATCTGAAACAACTTGTTTTCCATATTTGTCTCCTTTGTTAAATAATTTACTAAAATATTATATCATTTACCTGAAAAAATAACAATACTTTGCAAAATAATTTTTGCAAATTTTATGATTTTTTGAAATTTATTTTGCGCAGGCATCCTGCCAACCAAGCGTACGAAGCGGGAGAAAATCGGCCGTAACGGGCGAATACGGAGACAAAAGCATGCGATGAGGGAGAAAGCGAACGGCGACCGCACCACCATCGAGCG